>JBBROS010000017.1:0-76573 GCA_038229135.1 Acetobacterales bacterium | reverse complement strand
GCCGGCACCGGGCTCAGCGCCTGCAGGTCCCCCTCCCACCGCGCCCCGTGCACCACCAGGTAGGCCAACGCCGCCGCCGCCAGCGCCACCGCCGCCCAGCGATGCCGCCGCCAGCCCTCCACGCGCCGGACCCACCCCGCCTCCCCAGCCGCGACCGGGGCCAGGTCCGCCCGCACCACCAGCCAGGGCAGCCCCGCCCAGGTCAGCGCCGCACTCGCCCCCAACCCGACGGCCGCGAACACCCCGAGCTGCACCAGGCCCGGCATCCCGGACCCGATCATCGCGCCCAGGCCCAGCAGTGCCGCGAGCACCGCAAGGCAGAAGGCCCGCCCGATCCGCGCCCGCGTGGCACACGCCGCCTCTCCTCGCTTCCGGTGCCCGATCATCAACACCGGGTAGTCCACGGACACGCCGAGCATCGTCGCCCCAAACCCCAGCGCCACCCCGTGCACCTGGCCGAACACCGCCTGTACCACCAGCGCCGCCACGGCCACGCCCAGCACCACGGGCGTCGCCACCGCCGCCAGCACCAGCGGCGAACGAAACCGCCACCACAGCAGCGCCGCCACCAGGACGGTGCTCAGCACGCTGATCCGCTCCACATCCCCCTTGATCGACCGCGCCGCATCCCGCGCGAACACGGCCGGGCCTGACACGAGCAGCCGCGCGCCGCCCGGCGCCGCCTCCACGAACGCCCGATCGATCGCCGCCAGCGCCGCCTCCTGCGCCGGGATGTCCATCCCTCCCGCCTTCGTCCGCGCCAGCAGCAGCGCCCGGTCCGCCCCGTCCCCGGCATCGGGCGCGAACCAGGCCCCGTCCACCACCCGCACCGCGCTCGCCGGCATCCAGCCCTGCAGCAGCGCCGGGAACGCCCCCGTCGGGTCCCGCAGCCCGAACTGGACGGCCAGCGGCGCCGCCGAGCCCCGCATCTGCCGCAGCACCCCCTCCATTCCGGCCCGCAGCGCCGCCTCGTCCAGCGCGGTGTCCACCAGCGCATACCGGTGCGCGAACAGCTCCGCCGGCACCGCACCCGCCCCGCCCGCCACGACCTCGAACAGCCCCGCGCCCGGCCCCGGTTTGCCGAGCGCCTCGGCCATGGCCCGCGCCACCCGCGCCAGCTCCGGCGCGGGTGCGCCCTCGAGGCCCATCAGCACCAGCCCCGTCGCCGCCCCGCTCCGCGCCTCCTCCAGCACCAGCCGCGACGCCTCCGTCTGCCCCGCAGGCAGGAAGGCCAGCATGTCCGTCCGCACCTCGATCGACCGTACCGCCAGCAGCAACGCGAGAACCGAAGCCGCGAGCGCCCCGATCACCAGGCCCCAGCGCCTCATCTTGGCTGGATCGTCATGTCCTGCTCGTCTCCGTTCGCCATAACCGTCAGCAGCCGCAGCACCTGGTCGTCCACACCCTCCAGGTGCGCCCGGCCCAGCACGCGCGCGGCCGCCGGATCCCGCGGCACCAGATCGAGCGTCCAACCCGCGAGCGTGCCGCCCAGGGTCGCCACGAAGCCGCGTTGCAGCGCCGCCCAATCCCCCAGCAGCGGCCCGCGCACCGCGTCCAGCAACACCCGCAGCTCCGGCGCCGCCCCCAGCGGCACCACCCGCGGCGCCTCCTGCCCTGCCGTGATCACCACCCGCTCCCCCTCCACCTCCAGCCGCTCCTGCACCGGGAACAGCGTGACCTTCTCCATCCTCCCCCCACCACTCGCACTCCGCCGCCAGGCGAGTGTCCCGCTGCTCTCGAGCGCCCCCTCCAGCGCCCGGAACCGCCGAACCTCCCGAAACGCAGCTCGCCGCTCCCCAGCCGCCGCCATCCGCGCCATCAGCGCCGCCAGGTCGAACCCGTCAGCCCGCGCGCCGCGGCACCAAACCAGGCAGAGGCCCAGGCACCAGCGCCGCGACGTCGTCATGGGGCGCCTTCCAGAAGGGGAAGAAGTTGAACCAGTCATACGGGTGCCGCCGGCACAGCGCGCCCACCGCATCCGCGTAGCGCTGCACCAGCGCCCCCAGGTCCGCCGCCCGGCTCTCCCGCCGCAGCACCACCCGCTCCACGAACGGCTCGAACCGCGCAACGTAATGCCGCGGCCCGGTGCGCACCGCATGAAACAGCAGCACCGGCGCCCCGAGCGTGGCGGCGAGCACGAACGGCCCGGATGGGAACTCCGCCTTCGCCCCCAGGAACTGCGCCGCCACCATCCGGTGCCCCGCCGGAGCCCGGTCCGCCAGGATGCCGACCACCTCGCCCCGCTCCACGCACTCGCGCGCCTGGATCATGCTCGCGGTGTCCCCGATCTCGAGCACGCGCTCCAGCAGCGCCGGCGCCAGCCGGTCCAGCAAGGGCGTCAGCGCGCCCTGGTTGCGGCGATACATCAGCGCCCAGACCGGCACCGGCGCATGCGCCGCGACGGCCCGCAGCGCCTCGAAGCTGCCCAGATGCGCGCCCAGCAGGATGCATCCCCGCCCCTGCGCGAGCGTGGCAAGCACCTGGTCCAGCCCCTCCGTCTGGATCGTGAACCGCTCGGCGCCCGCCAGCAGCTGCACCCGGTCCAGCACGTTCAGCGCAAAGCTGTGGAAGTGCCGCGCCACGTCCGCCGGCCCCGCCGCACGCCCCAGCGCCCTGCCGAGGTAATCCCGCGAGGCCCGCCGCGCCGCGCCCGAGGTGGCGAGGAACCACGCCGTCCCCGGCCACACCAACGCCGGCGCCAGAACCCGGCCGCCCCGCAGCGCGCACCACAGCGCCGCCCGCGCCACCCGCGCCCCGCCCCGCTCCCGTTGTGCGGCCCAACTCATCCACCCAGGCTCGACGTCGCGGCCCGGCGCAGCGTGCCCGAGAGCACCGTCTGCCCGCCCACCGCCGCCTCGAACCGCTCGCCCCCCACCGTCTCATCATCCACCCGCACCACTACGGTGTCGCCAGGCCGCACCGGCCGCGTGAACTTCACCGCCCCGAACCCGGCCACGCCGCCCGCCAGCGCCATCACATGGTCCAGCAACACGACGCCGGGCACGATCGGACGGCCGGGGAAATGGCCCTCGAGCGCCGGGTGGGACGCCTCGATGGTGAACGTGCCGAGCTCCCTCATGGCGTCCCCACCAGCTGCAGCAGCGCCTGGCGCGGCAGCTTGCCCAGCGCGTTGCGCGGCAGCCGATCCACCTGGACGATGCGGCGCGGCAGGAACACCGGGTCGATCAACCCTCGCAGCTCCGCCAGGATCGCCAGCGCCGTCCGCCCCGGCGCCACGACCACTGCCACCAGCCGCTCCCGCGCTCCGTCCGCCGCATCCGGCAGCACGAAGGCGCCATCGTCCACACCCGGCAGCCCCACCAGCACCTCGTTCAACCCGGACAGCGACGCCCGCCGCCCGCCCATCTTGACCAGGTCCGTCCGCCGCCCCACCAGCCGGAACCCGCCCGGCACCGGCTCCACCACGTCCGCCAGCAGCACGTCCGGCGCGTCAGCAGCCATCACCACGGGCCCCGGCCCCAGCGTCACACCCTCGTACAGCCGCCATTCCGGCCCGTCGGTGGTGCGCCGGCTCGCGATGCTGCCCACCTCCGTCGCGCCGAACACCTCCAGCACCGGCGCCCCCCACGCCGCCTCCGCCCGCGCCGCCAGCGCCGGCTCCAGCGGAGCCGTGGCGCTGATGGCCCGTGCGAGCGGCAGCGCCATGCCGCCATCGAGCAGGGCGCGCAACTGCAGCGGCGTGCTGACGAGGCTCCGCGGCGCCGGGCAGGACGCGATGGCCGCCGCCACGTCACCATTGAAGAAGGCCGGGCCGCACCAGCTGCAGACCGGCGCGTGCAGCGGCAGCAGAACAGTCAGCTCGAATCCATACATGTGCTGCGGCGGCACCATGCCCACGACGCTGCCTGCCCCCCCGCCGACATCGGCAAGCCCCAGCGGCCCCACCGCCGCCCGGCTCCGGTCCACCAGCGCGCCCCACCGCTTCGGGTGCGGCACGGGCGAGCCGGTGCTGCCCGAGGTGAACACGATCGCGGCCACCCGGTCCCGCCGCACCCGCGGCACCCGGCCCGCCCCACGCTGCCCGGTCTCATGCCGCACCATGGTGGTCGGCAACCCGCACACCACCGGCTGGTCCACGGCCACCGTGCAGCTCTCATACGCCGCGGCCAACGCCTCAAGCCGTGTCGGGTCCACGTTCAGCAGCGCCACCCGCCCCGCCACCAACCCCGCCGCGAATGCCACCGCGAAGGCATACCGTCCCTCGCACAGGTTCACGAGGTGCCGCCCCGGCGGCAGGCTCGCCGCCACGCGACGCACGTCCGCCAGGAACGCGGCACGCCCGATCGGCCCCGCTTCGGTCATGAACAATACATCGCCCGCCGCCCGGTCCGTCAGCGCCTCGGCGCCCGCCGCGCGGTCCGGCAGCACCTCGCCGCCTGGCCTCAAGCTTGGTTCGTCCAAGGCGCCCACGCCCATCGCTCAGCGGGTCCGGTGCGCCTCGACATGCGCGGACAGGCTCCGCAACGAGGCAAAGATGCGCTTGTTCCGCTCATCGTCCGACCGCAGCTCGAACCCGTGCGCCCGGCTGATCGCCAGCGCCAGCTCCAGCGCGTCGATGCTGTCGAGCTCCAGCCCTTCCCCGAACAGCCGAGCCTCGGGCCCGATCGCCTCGGGCGCGACCTCGAGCTGCAGTGCACCGACGATAAGCGCGGCCAAGGCCCGCTCTGGCCCGGTTTGCAACGCCGGATCGGCGTGCGATGCAGCCGGAGCGGTGTCGAGTTCGGTCGGATGGTCGAGATGAAAATCTGTCACGGCGTCTCCCGAGCTGGATCATAGCGAAGCACGTTCGGCGCTGCAAAGTGGAGGGAAACGGATGCGTCGTTTAACGCGCGTATTGGCCCTGGCGTTCGCGACGCCGTTCGCGGTCGTGCTGGCCGTGCACCTGGGTGGGGAAGGGGCCGGGCTCGCGGCGGCATTCGTCCAGGCCGCTTGCGTGGGCGTGCTTGCAACCGCAGGCGGGGCGCCAGGCGCTGGCTGGCTGGCCGCAGCCTGGCTCGCAGCCGCCACTGCCCTCGGCGCCATGCACTCGGCCGCCGCCGGACTGCTCGCCCACGCCGGAGCGTTTCACGCTTTGTTGTATGGCATGCTGCTCTTCTACTTCGCCCGATCCCTCGGCCCCGGGCGCGAGGCGCTGGTCACCAGCGTCGCCCGCCAAGTCAACCCGTCGTTCGGCCCATCCATGGAGCGTTACACGGGCGGCGTCACGTGGCTCTGGTGCGGGGTCTTCGCCTTGGAGCTCGCCATCTCCGCCGTCCTGAAGCTCACCCGCCCCGATGCATGGCCGGCCTTCGTCCATGGCTGGCACACCGCACCGCTGGCCCTGGTCGCCCTGGGCGAACTCGCCCTGCGCCACCACCGCTTCCCCGGGCGCGCAACGGGCCTGGCCGACACGGTCAGGGGCGTGCGCCGGATGCTGCGGCCAGCGCCGCCCGATACCTCTCGTACACGAGGCTGAACCCCGCCGGGTCGCTCCGATAAGGCTCCCGCGCCAGCCACCAATCCAGCGGCCGCATGGCCCGCTGCGCCTGCGCCGCCCGCGCCGCGAACCAGGCCCGGTTGGCCCCGGACTCCAGGTAGCGCGCCTCCTCGAAGATGCGGTCGAACCGCGGCTGGTATCGCCCCAGAAGCGGCTCGTCATAGAAGATCAGCGAGAGGCCGGTGTCGTACACGTCGTTCGGCGTCAGCGCCCCCTGCGCTTCGGCCAACGCGCCGGGCCAGGCCGGCAACCGCCCGTGCTCCAGCAGCATCCGCCGCGCCGGCACGTCCGCATACACCGCGCCAGGGTCCGCCAGCCACTCGTCGTTCGTGCGCCGCATGAGGTTCACGAACTCGTTCTTCGGTACCGGGAAGTCCAGCACCGCGATGGGCAACGGCCGGTGCGTCCGCCATGGCGCCCACAGCCCGGCCGCCGCGAGCGCATTGTGCGCCAGGTGGATGCAGTTGTCCTGGAACACGCTCCAGCGGAACGGCGCCCCGGCCCGATAGGGCGCGTTCTGCTCGTTCAGGAACGCCACCATCTGCGCCATTTGCCCGGGCGTCACGGGAACCCGCGCGCAGTAGCGCCCGCGGCCGAGCGCGATGCCGTAATCGGTGGCGACGGACATCTCGTACATCCAGTCCCGCACGGCCCAGCCGGCCGGCATGGCGTCGAACACCTCGTCGTGGAACACCACTCCATCATATATGCCCCGCGCCTGCGCCTCCCGCTGCACCGCCCGATACGCCTCGTGCGTCACTGCCCTCCGCACCTCGCCGGCGAAGAAGAAATCCCGCCCCGGCGTCGCCACCCATTTCGCGTTGCGGAAATGCGCGTTCATCGACAGGCCCACGCCGTCCTCCGGGGAGCACACGCGCAACACCGGGTAGCCCGGCTCCCGGCAGGCGCCGTTGAGGTAGAACACGGCATGCCCGCCCACCTGGCCCCTGATGTCCGCCCCGAAGCCAGGCTTCTTCAGGATCTGCGTCAGGGCGCAGTATTCAGCGTAGTAGCCGTGCTCCCCGCGATACGCCGCCTCGTCGGCCGCCCCAGGCACGTCGAACCGCGCCACCGCGCAGCCCCCCACCCACAGCGCGAGCAGCAGCGTTGCAAGGCGCCTCACCTGACGGCTCGCGCAATCACGTCCAGCGCCGCCGGGTCCTCGATGGTGGGCGGCGACACGTAGGGCTCGGCCTGGACGATGCGCTTCATGATGCCGCGCAGGATCTTGCCAGACCTCGTCTTGGGCAGCCGTTCCACCACGTGCACCCGCTGCAGCGCCGCCACAGGCCCGATCGCGTCCCGCACCACCCGCACCACCTCGGCCGCCACCTCCGCCTCGGGCCTGCCCAGTGCGGAGCCGGCCCCGCCATCCTTCAGCACCACGAAGGCGCACGGCACCTCCCCCTTCAGCGCGTCCGCCACCCCGATCACGGCGCACTCCGCCACGTCCGGATGCAGCGCCACCGCCTCCTCGAGCGCCCCGGTGCTCAGCCGATGGCCGGCCACGTTGATCACGTCGTCCGTCCGCCCCATCACGAACAGATAGCCGTCCGAATCGATGAACCCGGCATCCGACGTCGAATACCAGCCCGGGAACTCGTCCAGATACGCAGTCCGGAACCGCTCATCCGCCCGCCACAACGTCGGCGCAGCCCCCGGCGGCAGCGGCAGGCGCAGCGCGATGGTGCCCATCTCCCCCGCCGCAACGGCCCTGCCCGACGCATCGAGCACCGCCGGGTCGAACCCGGGCATCGGCGCCGTGGGCGACCCGGCGCGGAACGGCAGCAGCCCCAGCCCCCGCGGGTTCGCCGCGATCGGCCAGCCGCTCTCCGTCTGCCACCAATGGTCGATCACCGGCAGGCCGAGGATGCCCTGCGCCCAGCGCAGCGTCTCCGGGTCCGCCCGCTCGCCCGCCAGGTAGAGCGCCTCGAGCGCCGACAGGTCATGCCCCGCCATCAGCGCCGCCTCCGCGTCCGCCTTGCGGATGGCCCGCAGCGCGGTCGGCGCCGTGAACAGCACCGTGACGCGATGTTCGGCGCACACCCGCCAGAACGCCCCCGCATCCGGCGTGCCCACCGGCTTGCCCTCGTACAGCACCGTGGTCGCGCCCACGAGCAGCGGCGCATAGACGATGTAGGTGTGCCCCACCACCCAGCCCACGTCCGACGCCGTCCATATCACCTGGCCTGGCCCGATGCCGAAGATGGCGCCGATGCTCCAGGCCAGCGCCACCAGGTGCCCGCCATTGTCCCGCACCACGCCCTTCGGCTTCCCGGTCGTGCCAGAGGTATACAGGATGTAGAGCGGGTCCGTGGCCGCCACCGGAGTGCACGGGCAGGCCCGGCCCCGCTGCGCGCCCAGCGCCGCCGCCCAGTCCTGGTCCCGCCCCGGCGTCAGCGCCGCCTCGAGCTGCGGCCGCTGCACCACGAGGCAGGCGGCCGGCTTGTGCGCCGCCAGCCCGATCGCCTCGTCCAGCAGCGGCTTGTAGGCCACCACGCGCGAGGGCTCGATCCCGCAGCTGGCCGTCACCACGGCCACGGGCTCGGCATCGTCGATCCGCGTCGCCAGCTCCCGCGCGGCGAACCCCCCGAACACCACCGAATGCACCGCCCCCAGCCGCGCGCAGGCGAACATGGCGACGAGCGCCTCCGGGATCATGGGCATGTAGATGATCACGCGGTCGCCCTTGCCCACGCCCACGGCCTGCAGCGCCAGCGCCGCCGCCTGCACCTCCTCGAGCATGGCGGCATAGGTCAGCGTGCGCTTGCTACCCGTCACCGGGCTGTCGTGGATCACGGCGATCCGGCTGCCATGGCCCGCCTGCACGTGGCGGTCCAGCACGTTCCAGCAGGTGTTGCACGTGGCATCCGGGAACCAGCTTCCATACGGCCCCTGCGCCGGGTCGAACGCGAGGCGCGGCGGCTCGACCCAATCGACGGCACGCGCCTGGTCGAGCCAGAACGCCCCAGGGTCCGCCCGCCACTGCGCATAGACCGCCCCGTAGCGGCTCCCGTGCTGGTCCATCCGGCCCCCCTTGCTCTTGTGCTCCTCCATACGGCAGCTTGCGCGCCCGCACCACGAGGAGGCCGCGATGCGAACGATCGAGGCGGCCCGCTCGGCCTTGCTGGTCATCGACCTGCAGGCAAGGCTCATGCCTGCCATCGAGGGCGGCCCCGCCGTGCTCGCCGCCACCCGGCGCCTGCTCCGCGCGGCGGCTCTGCTGGACGTGTCGGTGGCGATCACCGAGCAGAACCCCGCCGGCCTCGGCCCCACCGTCCCCGGCCTCGAAGGCCCCGCCCCCATCGCCAAGACGAGCTTCGACGCCTGCCGCGACGGCGGCCTGGCCCGCCTGCCGGACCGCCCCTGCATGGTGCTCGCCGGCGCCGAAGCCCATGTCTGCGTCCTGCAAACCGCCCTCGGCCTGCTGGAGGCCGGCCGCCAGGTGTTCGTCGTGGCCGACGCCGTGGGCAGCCGCACCACCCTCAGCCACACCACCGCCCTCCGCCGCCTGGAGCGCCACGGGGCGGAGATCGTGACGAGCGAGATGGTCCTGTTCGAGTGGCTGGGGACCGCCACGCATCCGAAGTTCCGGGAGGTGCTGGCGCTTCTGAAGTGAGCCGCTCTCTTACTTATCGTCCTCGCGAGCCGAAGGCGTGGCGATCCAGGGGCCGCCTGACCTGCTCCGTGCGGCCCTGGATCGCCACGCTGCGCTCGCGCTGACGGTTCACGACGAACGCGAGACGATCGAAGCCGCCAACTACATCGCAACCAACGCCCGAGCCCGCTCTCCCGGGGCCCCGGCCACGGGGACGATCACCCGCCCCTCCCGCTCCACACCCCCCAGCCGCGCGGCCAACGCCGCCGCACCGCCGTTCATCGGCGTCAGCGCCGCCCCGCGCGGCCCGGAGTCGAGCCGGGCCACGTGCAGCCCGCTGCACCAACAGCGCAGCCGGGCCACCGCGAGCAGTGCTGCCACCGGTTCCGGCCAGTCCCCGAAACGGTCGTGCAGCTCCGCCTCGAACTCGTCCAGCTCGCCCGCCTCGCACAGCCGGGCAAGCCGTCGATACAATGACAGCCGCAGATCCGGCTCCGGCACGTAATCCTCCGGGATGCGCCCGGCCAGCTCCGCATGCACCACGGGCGGCGGCGGGGGCGGCGGCTCGCCCTGCAGCGCACGCACCGCCCGGAGCAGCAGATGCTGATACAGCTCCGTCCCCAGCGCCGACACGTGCCCGGCCTGCACGTCCCCGAACAGCTCCCCCGCGCCTCGGTGGTCGAGGTCCGCCGCGCTGATGGCTACGCCCGCCCCCAGGCTGCTCAACCGCTCCAACGCCTTCAGCCGAGCCATCGTGCCGGCCGCCAGCGTCCGCCCCGGGTCCGTGGTCAGCAGCGCCACCCCCCGACGCCCGCCGCGGCCCACCCGCCCTCGGATCTGGTGCAGTTGCGCGAGCCCGAACCGGTCCGAGTGCAGCACCACCATCGTGTTCGCCCGCGAGATATCGAGCCCGGCCTCGATGATGTTCGTCGCCAGCAGCACATCGCCCTCGCCGCCCGCAAATCCCACCACGGCCGCCTCAAGCGCCTCGGCCTTCATCCGTCCATGCGCCTGGACCACCCGCAGCCTGGGCGCTTCCTGGGCCAGCAGCGCCGCCATCGGCGCCAAATCCACGATGTGCGGGCACACGACGAAGCTCTGCCCGCCGCGCGACCGCTCCCGCAGCAGCGCATCCCGCACCAGCACCGGGTCGAACGGCGCCACCAGCGTCCGCGTCGGCTGCCGCCGCACCGGCGCGGTCGCGATCACGCTCACGTCGCGCAGCCCAACCATCGCCATCTGCATGGTCCGCGGGATGGGCGTCGCCGTCATCACCAGCGCATGCACCGCCCCCTCCGGCCCGCGCCGCCCCAGCAACGACTGCTTCTGCCCCTCGCCGAACCGCTGCTCCTCATCCACCACCACCAGCCCGAGCCGCTTCCACCGCAGCCCCTCGGCCGCCAGCGCCTGCGTGCCGACCACCACGCCCACGCTGCCATCCGCGAGCCCGGCCCTCACCGCCTTGCCCTCCGGCCCGGTGCCCATCAACGCTTCGACCCGGATGTCCGTCCCCGCGAACCGCCGCCGCACCGTCTCCAGGTGCTGCCGCGCGAGCACCGTGGTAGGCGCGACGATCGCCACCTGGTAGCCCGCCAGCGCCGCAGCCGCGGCTGCCCGGAGCGCCACCTCGGTCTTGCCGAACCCCACGTCGCCGCACACCAGCCGGTTCATCGGCACGCCCCGGCGCAAATCCTCGAGCACCGCCTCGCTCGCCGCCGCCTGGTCGCTGGACAGCGCATAGGGGAACCGCCGCGACAGCCGGTCCATGGCCCCGCGCCCCTGCCTGGACTGGTCCGGCCCCATCACGGGCGCCGTGTCCGCCCCCCGCGCCGCCGCCTGCTCGGCCAGGCGCTGCGCCATATGCGCGATCTCCGCCTCCACCACCAAGCGCTTCGCCCGCCATGCCGCGCCCGCGATCCGGTCCAGCGAGCCCTCCCCGCCATAACGCCATACCCGGTCCAGCTCCCACGGGTCGATCAGCAGCTCCGCCCCGTCCGCGAAGTGCAACGCCGCCCGCTCCTCCTCGCCCGCGCGCTTCAGCCCCGTCAGCTGCGCCGCCCCATGCTCGAGGTGCACCACCACGTCCCCAAGTCGCGGTGCGCCATCGCCCGCGTTCAGCGCCGATGCCACCCGCGCCCGCACCAGATGCCCTGCCGCCAGCACCAGCACGCCATCGGCCTCGAACCCCTCCTCGAGGTCGAGCTCGAGGCAGGCCACGCCGCCCGACGCCGCCTCCTCCCACGATGCGGCCGCCCGAACCGCCAGGCCGCGCCGGGCCAGGCTCTTGGCCAGCCGCTCCGGCGCACCCGGCGTCGCGATGATCACCGGTCCTTCATGCGCCGAGGCCCGCCGCACGAGCTCCGCCACGCGCCGGGCCGCCGGCTCGGGCGCTGCCTCCGGCGAGGGCGGCACCGCGGTGGCGCAGGCAACCCGCATCTGCTGGAGCGACAGGTACAGCAGTCCCGGCTTGGGCAACACGCCCCGCGGGTCCGGGTCGGCCGCCCGCAGGCGGCGATAGCCGTCATAGGCGTCCTCCACCAGCGCCCGCTGCGCCTCCCACTGCGCCGGCGCCGCGGCATCCATGACGAGCCCGAACCCGCGGCAATACTCGAACAACGGCACCAGCCGGCCCGAGGGGAGCGGCGCCGCCTCCTCCTCGAGGCTCGCGTGGTTCGGATCGAGCGGGAACTCGACCGCCGGCAGCACGGACACGCTCGGGAGCGCCTCGAGGGACCGCTGCGTAGCCGCATCGTAACGGTGCAACCCGGTGATCCGCCCCCGATCGATGGCAATCCGGACCGGCGAAGCGTCGCCCGCAGGGAAGATGTCGATCACATGCCCCCGGAACGCCACCTCGCCCGGCCCATCGACCCGCTCGTCCAGATGGTAGCCCCGCTTGGCCAGGAGATGCCGCACGCTCTCGAAGTCGAGCGCATCCCCCTCCGCGAACACCAGCGCCGCATCGCCCCAGGCCGAGCGCGCCGGCACAAGCTGCAGCACCGCATCCGCACTCGTCAGCACCAGCCGCGGCCGGTCCGACCCAGCCGCCAACGCACACAGCGCCTGCACCCGCCGCCCCACGAGCCCCGCCGATGGTGCCGCCCGATCATACGGCAGCACGTCCCAAGGCGGCACCGTCAGAACCTGCACGCCGGGCGCGAACACGGAAGCCGCCCGCGCCACCCGGTCCAGCCGCGCCTCCGTCTCGGCGATATACAGCGTGTCCCCGTCCGCAGCGCGTCGCGCGATCCAGAGGGCGATGGCGGAGTCGGGAGAGGGGGGGTGTGGCATGAGGGCGGGAGAACGGACCAACCCAGGGTGGGGTTGCCTCTTGCCGGGCGGTCTCAGACGGTCATGGTGATATCCATTATGACGGGCAGGTTCGGGCCACGGACGCGAACGGTCAGCGGAAGCCGCAAGCAATAGGATCGTGCCACGATAGCAATGCGCGTTGCGAGCTGCTCGGCTGTCACGGTCCCGTCCTCATTACTGCCCGCGGCAGTAAGATAGATCATCTCGGCACCTGTTGCCGTGCCGTCCGGCGAGACTGTGACGTAATCTTCATACGAAGTCGGCCCGCCTGTGCCGGTGCACGTGACCGAATAGACGATGCCGGTGATATGCCGGTCCTCTGTCGTCACGTCCGTCATCCCGAGTACTCCGCTACGCCCCAGAGTCGTCCGGGACTCTTGCACAAAACTGGTTCTAATCCGTTTCGGCAACGGGTCATGGCTATCGCGCGCCTTAACAGGGCTGGTTTCGCCAACAACGAGCCAACTCTCACCGGCCGGACACGCTCACCGTCTCGAACTCTGCCGGCAGGATCACCTCCAGCAGCTCGCAATCGTCCGACCACCCCCGCACTGCGTGCCGCATGCCCGGCGGCTGCGTCCAGCACGCCCCCTCGCAGAACATCTGCGGCGCGCTGCCCTCGAACTCGGTCGAGAACCAACCCTTGAGCACATACACCATCTGGAACTGCACCGCGTGGAGGTGCCACCCGCCCAGCTCCGGCCGGAACGGCTGCGTCATGCGGATCACATGCGCCGTCGCCATCCCGTTCGTGGCCGTCGCCACGCCCAGGTCGCGGTAGCTCGAGTAGGGCCGAAGCCCGTCCGCCTTGAAGTCGCGCTCGTCGAGATGGCTCGTGTGCTGCGTCTGGCGTGGGGCGGTGTCGGGCATGCTGGACCTCTGCTCTCGACCCAGAGTGTCAGCACGCCGCCGACCACGCCAGTTCAAACCTGCGCCGCCGGCCCAATGCGTCCGCCCCGCTGTGGCGGCCAGACTTCACCGCTCCTGCAACGGCCACACCTCCACGACACCATGCGCCACTGCGCAGGGCACACCCGAAACCATCGCGATCGCCGCCGCCAGATCAGCCGCTTCGATGATTGCAAACCCGGCAATCGGCAGGGCCGAGGCCATGAACGGCCCCTGCACCACCTGGACGCCCTCGGCATGCGGGTTCCGCACCTGCACCGCCTCGCCCGCAATGCCCATCAGCGCACCGCCCCGCCTCAGGGCAGCATCATGCGCATGTGCGGCGTCGCGGACCAGATCAGGCGTCTGCTCATACCCGGCCTGGTCGCCATACCCGATCGTTACGAACCTGGGCATCTGCCGTAGGCTCCCCCGGACCCGATCCTCACTGCCTGATCTCGGGGAGCACCAGCTTCTCCAGCTTGTGCAGCGAATCCTGCCAGCCCAGGTAGCAGGCCTCGGGCGGGATCGCGTCCGGAATCCCTCGCTGCTCGATGCGGACCTCGGTGCCCATGGACACCGCCTTCAGCTCGACCGTGACGACCATCTCGCCGGGCAGATTGGGGTCGTCGAACACGTCCGTGTAGACCAGGCGCTGGTCCGGAACGAGTTCCCGGTATGTGCCGCCGAACGAATGGGTCTCCCCTGTCGTGAAGTTGCGGAACGACGCTCGATGCGTGCCGCCCACCTTCGCCTGCAGCTCATGCACCGTGCACAGGAACCCGAACGGCGGCACCCAGCTCGCCAACGCATCCAGCTCGAGGAACGCCCGGTAGATCTTCGCCGGCTTGGTTGCGATCACTCGGTGCAGGTGGATCGTGTTGGGCAAGGAAGCCTCCCATGTCGTCGGGCCTGGCCGTCATCGCCGCGAGCGCGATGGTCGGCCTGCCGTTCACGCCAACCTATACACCCCACAATCCTGCACGGCCCTCACGAAGCCGTCCGAGAGCCCGATCGGGCTTTCCGACGCCCCTAGATACAGCAACCCGTCCGGCGCCATCTGCCGCCGGATCGCGCCGAACACCCGCGCCTTCGTCGGCGCGTCGAAGTAGATCAGCACGTTGCGGCAGAACACCACGTCGAACTGCCCGAGCGGGCTCAGCGCCGCCAGCAGGTTCCACTCGCGGAAGCCCACCATGGCACGCAACGCCGGGCTCACGCGCCACTGGTCCCCTTCCCGTGCGAAATGCCGGGCCAGGTGCTCGCCCGTCAGCCCCCGCTGCACCTCGAACGGCGAATAAAGCCCCGTCCGCGCCCGCTCCAGCGGCCCGGTCGCAATGTCCGTCCCCAATATCTCGACGGGCCGCCCGAGCGCCGCCTCCTGCACGGTGATCGCGATCGAATACGCCTCCTGCCCCGTCGATGCGGCCGCCGACCACATGCGCAGCCCCTGCCCCGGCGCCCGCACCCGGTGCAGCGCCGGCAGGGCCTGCTCCCGAAGGTGCTTGAACGGGGACCCGTCCCGGAAGAACAACGACTCGTTCGTCGTCATCGCCTCCACCACGGCGCGCGACAGCGCCTCGCTCCGCCCGATCCGCGCCGCCAGCGCGCCCAGGTTCGGCAGCTGCTCCCGCTTCAGGATCGGCGCCAGCCGCGTCTCGACGAGGTACGCCTTCTCCGGCCCCAGCGCGAGGCCCGACCGCGCCTGGACGTGCGCGGCAATTTCCGCGATCCCGGCCGTCCCCCCGGCGCTCATCGCCCACCTCGCAGCAGCCGCGCCGTCCGCTCTGCCAGCGCCTCCAGCGGCAGCACCGCGTGGCATAGCCCGGCCCGCGCCACCGCCCCCGGCATGCCCCACACCACGCTCGTCGCCTCGTCCTGCGCCAGCGCCACGCCTCCCGCGCCCACCAGCGCCCGCGTCCCCTCCAGCCCGTCCTGCCCCATGCCCGTGAGCATCACCAGCAACGCCCGCCCGCTGCACGCCTCCGTGGCGCTCCGCAGCATCGGGTCCACCGAGGGCCGGCAGTAATTCTCGGGCGGACCATCCTCCAGCCGCGCCTCCAGCCCCGCCTCGCGCCCCACACCCGCCACCCGGCGGACCACCAGGTGCCGCCCGCCCGGTGCCAGATACAGATGCCCCGCCTCCAGCCGCACACCGTCCGCCGCCTCCGAGCAGGGCAGCCCCGATTGCCGCGCCAGCTGCCCAGCCAGCAGCGCCGTGAACGCCGGCGGCATGTGCTGCGTAATCACCACGGGCACCCCCAGCCCACCCGGCCCCGCGGCCTGCTTCAACGCCGGAAGCAACGTGGCCAACGCCTGCGGCCCCCCCGTCGAGCTCCCGATCGCGAGCAGCATCGGCGCTGCGGCAAACCCGGGCCGCAGCGCAACCGGCACCGTCCCCTGCACCGGCGCCCCACGCCGGCCGAGCGCCCGCACCTTGCCCAGCAGCTCCCGCCGAAAAGCGCCATCCCCCGCCAGCGCCGCAGCCTCAGGCTTCGGCACGTAATCCGCCGCTCCCAGCCGCAGCGCCTCGAGCGTCACCGTCGCCCCACGCGTGCTCAGCGTGGACGCCATGATCACCCGCAGCCGCGGCGACGCCTTCAACAGCAGCGGCAACGCCGAAAGCCCGTCCATCACCGGCATCTCGATGTCCAGCAGCAGCACGTCCGCCAGGTCCGGCCGGCGAGACACCTGGTCCAGCGCGTCCCGCCCGTTCACCGCCCGCGCCACCACCTCGACCGCCGGGTCCTCCCCCAGGATCCTGCCCAGCGCGGACCGGATCACCGCCGAATCGTCGCACAACATCACCCGGACCCTGGGGCCCGGCGCCGCACTCAGCGCAGCGCTCATGCGGCAAGCCGCGGCGCGAGCGACAGCAGCGCAGGCACGTCCAGCATGATCAGCAGCCCGGCCTCCAGCCGATACACCCCCGTCCCGAACTGCCGCCATGCCGGCGGCAGATTGGGTGGCAGCGGCGCCGCACCCCCCTCGGGCGCCGGCACCACCTCCAGCACCCGATCCACCAGGAGCGCATACAGCTCCGGCCCATGCTCGGTGACGACGCTCATCGCCCGCCCCTCCGGCGCCACCAGGCCCAGCCGCACCCGCAGATCGATCGCCGTCACGATCCGCCCACGCAGGTTCAGGTTCCCCGCGATCTCCGGTGCGGCCAAAGGCACCCGCGTGATCGCCTGCGGGCTCAGCACGTCCCGCACCGCCTCGACCGGCAGGCCACAGAGCTGCCCGCCCACCATGAGGCTGACGACGAGCGCACCCCCACGCGCCGCGCTCATGCCGCCACCTGCAGCGAGGCCGCCACGTCCAGGCACCGCGCCAAACGGTCCAACAGCGCCTCCCGGTCGAATTTCGGCATGTAGTGCGTGAACCCGGCCGCCAGCCCCGCCTCGACGTCCGCCGGCGACACCCGCCCGCTCAGCGCGATCGTCGGCAGCCCCGACCATGCGCCGCCCGCCCGCAGCCGCCGTACGAAGGCCAGGCCGTCCATGCCGGGCATCTCGATGTCCGACACGATCGCGTCGAACCCCTGCCCCGCCTCCCGCAGCGCCAGCGCCTCCTCCGCGCCATTCACCGCCGTGACGGCGTAGCCTGCCGAGGACAGCGCCGGGATCAGCATGTTGCGGAAGAACGCGCTGTCCTCCACCACCAGCAGCCGCCGCTCCGCCCGTGCCGCCGCCGGCTTGTGGAACCAGTCCTCCCCGGCCTGCGACAGCCAGTGCACCGTGTCCACCACCTCGGTGGCCGCACCCTGCACCACCGCCGTGCCCAACAGCCCGGCCCGCGCGCCGCCGCCCTCCACCACCAGGTGCTCGTGCACCACGTCCAGGATCTCGTCCACGAGCAGGCCGACGCTCCGCTCGCCTTCGGTGAACACCAGCACCGGATGCTCCGCCCGCTCCGACAAGGGCCCGTCCTCGAACCGCACCAGCGGCATCAGCCGACCGCAATACTGCGTCACGATCTGGCCACCCACCCGCTCGAGCCGCGACGCCTCCACCTGCTCCAGCCGCGCCACCAGCCCGAGCGGGACCGCCTTGGGCGCCAACGACCCGGCGCGGAACAGCAGGATGGACGTCTCGTCCTCGCTCGAGGTGCCGCGACGGGACGGCTCGACCGCCTGCGCCCGCGCGCCCCCGCCCGAAGCCAGGTTCAGCGCCCGCGCAATCCCGTTCGGGTCCAGGATCATGATCACCGCGCCATCCCCGAGCACCGTGTTGCCGCTGAACATCGTGATGTCCCGCAGCACCGGCGCCACGGGCTTGACCACGATCTCCTCCGTGTCGAACACCCGGTCCACCACGATCCCCAGCGTTTCCGTGCCCACGGACACGACCACCACATAGGCCCCGGCGGCGTCCACCCGCCCCGGCTCCCCGGACCCTGGCGCCTCTAGCCTCAGCAGCTCGCTCAACCGGACCAGCGGTAGCAGCCTGTCCCGCAGGCGCAGCACCGGTACGCCGTCCAACCGCTCGATCCGCGTCTGCCCCACGCCACCCGCGGCCGCGTCCGCGTGCACCAGCTCGGCCACCGAGGCCTGCCCGATCGCAAACCGCTCCCCCCCGCTCTCGACGATCAGCGCCGACACGATCGCAAGCGTCAGCGGGATATTGATCGTCACCGTCGTCCCGTCGCCCGGGCGGCTGTGCAGGTCGATCGTCCCGCCGATCCGCTCGATGTTCGTCTTCACGACGTCCATCCCCACGCCGCGGCCGGATACGGACGTCACCTGCTGCGCCGTGCTGAAGCCGGGGTGGAACACGAAGCGCGACAGCGCAGCCTCGCTCATCGCATCCAGCTCCGCAGCACTCGCCAGCCCCCGCGCCAACGCCTTCTCCCGAATGCGCCCCAGCGGCAGGCCTCGCCCATCGTCCCTGATCTCCACGGTGATGTGCCCGCCCTCGTGGCAGGCCCGCAGCGTGATCGTGCCGGTCTCCGGCTTGCCCGCAGCCCGGCGCTCCTCCGGCAGCTCCAGCCCGTGGTCGGCGCTGTTGCGCACCATGTGCGTCAGCGGGTCCCGCACCAGCTCCAGCACCTGGCGGTCGATCTCCGTCTCGGCGCCGATCATCCGAAGCTCCATCGGCTTGCCCAGCTCCTGCGAGAGGTCCCGCACCAGCCGCGGCAGCTTGCTCCACGCAGACCCGATGGGCTGCATGCGGGTCTTCATCACCCCCTCCTGCAGGTCGCTCGTGATCTGCGACAGGCGCTGCACCGGGGCCGCGAACACCGTCTCCTGGCTGCTGCGGCTGATCTGCAGCAGCTGGTTGCGCGTCAGCACCAGCTCGCTGACCAGCGTCATGAGGTCCTCGAGCACGCTCACGCTCACCCGGATGGTCTGCGAGGCCAGGTTGTCCGCAGCCGGGGCGGCCTCCGTGCTGGGGATGTCGACGGGTGCGGCCGCCGCGGACGCGGCCGCGATCGCGGGCCTGGACGCCGCGGCGGCCTCCACCACGGGCGTCACCGGGGCCTCTGCCGCGACGAACGCCTCGACGGCCGGCGCTGCCGCCTCCCCCGCCAGGTGCGCGTCCAGCGCCGCGATCAGCGCCGCATCCCCGCCCGCAGGCTCCGCCCCGGTGGCGCCCAGCGCTCCCACGATCGCCTTCATCACGTCCACCGAGCGCAGCACGTCCGTCACCAGCGCAGGGGTCGCCACCAGCGCTTCCTCGCGCAGCGCACCCAGCACGTTCTCCGCCGCATGCGCCACCCGCTCCAACCGCGGCAGGCCCAGGAACCCGCAGGTGCCCTTGATCGTGTGCACCAGCCGGAAGATCAGACCCACCGTCGCCTTGTCCCCGGGCGACCGCTCCAGCACCAGCAGCGCCTCGTCCAACCCCGCCAGGCTCTCATGCGCCTCGGTCAGGAACTCAGTCAGCAGGTCATCCATGCGCTTGGCTCTCCGGTTGCGGCAACGCTACGCGGGCTCGGTTACCAAGTCGTTCCCCACGGGTGCCGCCGCCGCGGCGCCCGCCGTCGCCGTCCGCCGCAGCTCGGCCTCGATCCGCACCGCGACCCGGTTGTGCCGCCGTCCCACCCTCGCCTCGAAAAGCGGCACCGCCCCGCAGCGCAGCTGAACGGCCGCACCCGGCGCCGTCTGCAGCACGATCCTGCTGCCCACCTCGAGCCCCATCACGTCCGACAGGCGCATCACCTGCTCGTCCAGCACCGCCTGCAGCCGCACCTCCGTCTCCCACAGCTCCTCGGCCAGGTGCGTCTCCCAGATCCGGTCCCGCCCGAACCGCTCGCCCATGAACTGCTGCAGCAGCAGCTCCCGCACCGGCTCCAGCGTCGCATAGGGCAGCAACAGCTCGAGCCGCCCGCCCCTGTCGTCCATGTCCACCCGAAGCCGGGTCAGCACGGCCGCGTTGGACAGGCGCGAGATGGTCGCGAAGCGCGGGTTCACCTCCAGCCGCTCGAACGTGAACGTCACCGGCGTCAGCGGCTCGAAGCTCGCCGACAGCTCCGCCAGAACCACCCGGATCAGCCGCTCGATCAGCGTCCGCTCGATGGTGGTGTACGGCCGTCCCTCGATCCGCATGATCGCCGAGCCCTGCCGCCCGCCCAGCAGCACGTCCACGATCGAGTAGATCAGCGCGCTGTCCACGACGATCAGCCCGTAATTGTCCCACTGCTCGGCCTTGAACACCGCCAGCATGGCCGGAAGCGGCAGCGAGTTGAGGTAGTTGCCGAACCGGAGCGACTGGATGTTGTCGATCTCGACCTCCACCGCGTCGCTCGTGAAGTTCCGCAGCGCCGACGTCAGGCTCCGCACCAGCCGGTCGAACACCACCTCGAGCATCGGCAGCCGCTCGTAGCTGACGAGCCCGCTCTCGACGATGCGCTCGATGCCCGTCTGTTGCGCACGGTCGGCGGGGCCGCCGGAATCGCCCAGCAGGCTGTCGATCTCCGCCTGGCTCAACACCCGAGTCGGCTGCACCGCCGCCGGGCCCAGCCCCCATGCGGACTCGTCGTCTAGATCCTGGTCTGCCATCCTGGCCTCCGACCACGACCTTGCCGGGCGGAGGTCAACAACCCCCTAATGCAGCGCTGGTAATCCCCCGCTAACCCGGCGCGCCCAGACTCGCGCCTCCATGACCGAGAAACCCACCCACGCAACCTTCGAACACCCGGCCTTCGACACCATGGGCGAGGCCGTGTTCCGCCTCACGCAAGGCGATCGCCTGCCTGCACTCGCCATGCGGCTCGACCCGGCGGAGATCGTGGTGCCGCTCCGCGTGCTCGGCCCCATGCTCGCCATCCGCCCCGACAGCGCCGATGGCCGCATGCTCCATCTGGTCGAGCAAAGCCTCCGGATCCTGCCCGCGATGCGCCTCGGCGACGCCCTGCCGCTCGAGGTGCTCACGGGCGAGGCGAGTTGGACGCCCGCGCCGCGCCACCGCCGCATCGCCGCCCAGCGCCTGCAGCGGCGCCTGCTCGCCTGGGCGTTCGACACGATCGGCCTCGACGTGCCGCTCGACGACGCCATGCGCCAAGTCGCGGCCTCCATCGGGGTCGCCACGGGCGAGGAGGCGGCCGCCCGGCTCGAGCGGCTGGCCGCCGAGCTCGCCTACGTCGAGGCGCTGCGCGAACGCCTGCTCGTGCGCGTGCTCGCCATGGTCCGGGCGCTCATGCGGTTGCCCGCCACCGGCGGGGCCAGCGCTGCCGCCCGGCGAGAAACCCTCGTCCAGGTCCTCCGCCTGGCCGAAGCCGCCGCATCCGACATGGTCGCGCGCTTCAACGAGGTCGACCAGGTCACCGAGGACCTCGCCGCCTCGCTCCGCGCCCCCGAGGACCGCGGCAGCGCCATCGCGCCGCATCGGGATCGTCTCTACGGCTCCCTGCTGGCCTGGGATGCGCTGCTCCGCTTGTGGGACCGCCCACGCGCGCCGGACGACGAGCGCGTGTGGAAGGCCGTCGATGCCGCCTACCGCTTCCTCGCCCCCCGCTACATGCCGGTGCAGGAGTGGCAGCCAACCGGCCTGGCCCCCGACCGCACCGGCCGCAAGGTGCTCGTCTGGTAAGGCACCCGCAGGCCCCTGGCGCGTTGCAGCCGCAGGAGGATCAATCCATGCGCAAGACCGATGCCACCCTGCTCGCCACCGGCGCCGTGCTCACCGCCGCCATCCTTGGTGCGCGCCACCGCCCCTCGCCCGACCAGCCGTTGAACATGGCCTGGTATGCAGCCCTCGAGAAGCCGAGCTGGCGCCCCTCGGGCCCCACCATCGGCGCCGCCTGGATGGCGCTCGACGCGCTGCTGGCCTACGCCGGCTCCCGCCTCTGGACCGGCCCGGCCACCAAGGCCCGCCTCACCGCCCGCCTCGGCTGGACCGGTGCGGTTGCCGGCATCGCCATCTACCCCTGGACCATGTTCGGCCGCCACAAGAACGGCGAGGCCCTGGCCGTGGTCGGCGCCATGACGGCGAGCGCCATCACGGGCGTCGTCGGCGCCGCCAAGGTGGACCGCACGGCCGCCAAGGCCATGCTGCCCCTGATCGGCTGGCTCCTGTTCGCAGGCGCCCTGCAGGAGGAGATCTGGCGGCGCGAGCGGTAGGTCAGGGGGGCCCGACCGCCCCCAGCAGCGCCGCCCCGAACGGCGGCGCCACCACCCGCCCGGCCTCGACCCGCCCTTCGCTCACCATCTCCCCCGTGATGGCGTCCGCCCAGCGCACCCGGCCCGAAACCGGCAACGCCAGCCCCGGCCCGGGCCGCAAGGCCGGCTCCACCCGGCCATCCTCGGCCACCGCCCGCCGCAGCAGGAACAGCACGGCCTGGTCCGCCGACGCACAGCCGACCACAACGACCCCCCGATCGTCGCAGCCCGCCTCGATGGGCTTTCGGTCGAAGCGCTGCCAGTCGATCAGCGGCAGGAACCGCGCCAGCGCCCCCTGGGCCGCCCGCATGCCGGGTGTGAGTGCGTGCGGGTGCCGGTTCGGCCAGCGCATCCCGCCGCCTGCCCCGCCGGCCGCCAGGTGCGCCCATTGCATGTGGCGGAAATACTCGTCGTCGAACGCCTCCGGCAGCGTGATCCGCAGGTCCTTGAACGTGTGGATCGGCCCGTGCTCGGTGTCGAAGAACGGCCGCCCATCCTCGATCTCGGCCAGCGCCTCCCGCACGAGCCCCACCACCGACAGCGCCGGCGCAACGCTGTCCAGCGGATGGTCGATCGACCCCTCCTCATACATATGGCTGTTCGAGAAATCGAGCTCCCGCGCGCGGAACAGCGGGGCGTTCAGCCACGGCTTCCAGCGCAGCTCGGGCCCGAAGATGCTCACCGTCTGCAGGTGCGCCCGCCCATGCACCTCCTCCTCGAGCGCCCGCAGCCAAGGCCCGACATCCCCGATGTAGTCCTCGAAGATCCCCGGCCGATCCTCCCCCTGCACCGGATGCATCTCGTTCCACAGGTCCCAGGCAAAGATCGTCCCGTCCGCGCCCCAGCGCCTCGTCGCGAACTCGAGCCGACCCTTGATCAGCCCACGCACGCCCGGGCAGCACATCAGGCTGGTCGGCGCCTCGCACGGGCCGCCATTGGCCTGGTTGTAAGGGTGGATGTCCCACCGCACGAAGTGGAAGAAGGTGTCGAGCGGCGTCAGCAGGGCCCGCAGCCCGGCCTCCCGCATCAGCGCGAACAGGTCGTCCCACATCTGCACGACCACCGGGTTGAACACGCCCGCCGGCTGCTCGAGAAAGAACGCGCCCGTCTCGGCGTCCTCCATCATCAGCCGCAGGCACGTCACCCCGTTGGCCGCCAGCCAGCGCAGGTGCGCGCGCACCTGGTCCAGGTCCCACCGCCCGACCAGGCCGCGGAACTCGAACCACGCGATGCTTTCGTTGCCCCCGATCGGCGTCCATGTCTGGCCGTGGTCCGTGCGGAAATAGGGCGCTCCCGGCGCCCGCTCGATCCAGGGTGCAGTCAGCAAGCCTGGCAATTCAGCGCACCGCCTCCACCCGCAGCGCATTCGTCGTGCCCGGCTGGTTGAACGGGATGCCGGCCACCACCACCACCTCCTGCCCGGGTGCGGCGAACCCTTCCGCCCGCGCCAGGCTGCACGCGACGCTCACCGTCTCCGTCATGGAATGCGTCACCGGCGTCTGCACCGCGTGCACGCCCCACACCACGGCCAGGCGCCGGGCTGTGGAGAGGCTCGTCGTCAGGCCCAGCACCGGCGCATCCGGCCGCTCGCGGGCCATACGCAGCGCCGTGCTGCCGCCCAAGGTGAACGCCGCGATCGCCGCCGCCCCGATCGTGTGCGCCACCTGGCGGCTTGCGGCACAGATGGCGCTCGCCGAGCTCCGCTCCGGCTCCGGCCGCCCGGCGTCGATGCCCGCCCGCCAGCCCGGGTCCCGCTCCACCCGCTCCACGATCCGGTCCATCATGTTCACCGCCTCGAACGGATACTGCCCGGCCGCCGTCTCCGCACTCAGCATCACCGCATCCGCCCCGTCGAACACCGCCGTCGCCACGTCCGACGCCTCCGCGCGGGTGGGCGAGGGCGCGCTGATCATGCTCTCCAGCATCTGGGTGGCCACCACCACCGGGATGCCCCGCTGCCACGCGGCCCGCACGATCCGCTTCTGCGCCAGCGGCACCTCCTCGGGCGGCAGCTCCACGCCCAGATCCCCGCGCGCCACCATCACCGCGTCGCTCGCCGCGAGGATCGCGTCGAGGTTCTCCAGCGCCTGAGGCTTCTCCATCTTGGTCATGATCCAGGCCCGCCCGGCGGCGATGCCCTTCGCCTCCTCCACGTCCTCCGCCCGCTGCACGAAGCTGAGGCCGATGTAGTCCACCCCGTGCAGCAGCGCGAAATCGAGGTCGATCCGGTCCTTCTCCGTCAGCGCCGGGATGGGCAGCGCCACGTCCGGCACGTTCACGCCCTTGCGGTCGCTGAGCGGCCCGCCCGTCACCACCTCCGTCTCCAGGTGGTCGTCCCGCACATGCGTCACGCGCAGGCGCAGCTTGCCGTCGTCCAGCAGCAGGCTCGTCCCGATGCCGGCCGCGCGGATGATCTCGGGGTGCGGCAGCGCCACGCGGCGGCTATCCCCAGGCACCGGGCTGAGGTCCAGGCGGAACCCCTGCCCCGTCTGCAGCACCACGCGCCCGCCCTGGAACCGCCCCACGCGCAGCTTCGGCCCCTGCACGTCCGCCAGGATGCCAATCGGCCGCCCCACCTGCTCCTCGAGCGCCCGGATCATCACGATCCGCGCCAGGTGGTCCTCATGCGTGCCATGGCTGAAGTTGAGCCGGAACACGTCCGCCCCGGCATGGAACAGCCGCGCCAGCACCTCGGCCGAGCTGCTCGCCGGGCCGAGCGTGGCGATGATCTTGGTGCGCCGGCGCCGGCGGATGCGAATGCGTGGAGCCATCGGGGGAAAATCCTCTTACGCGACCAGGATGGCGCGGAAATCGTTGACGTTCGTCAGCGTGGGCCCGGTGCGGACCAGGTCGCCCAGGCGGTCGAACAGCGTGTAGCTCTCATGCGTGGCGAGCAGCCGGGCCGGGTCCATGCCTTCGGCGTGCGCGCGCGACAGCGTGTCGGGAGAGACGACGGCGCCCGCCGCATCCTGGTTGCCGTCGATGCCGTCCGTGTCGCCCATCAGTGCCCAGGTGCCCGCTGCCCCGTGCAGTGCCCCGGCCAGGCTCAGCAGGCACTCCGTGTTGCGCCCCCCCTGCCCGGCATGCCCCGGCGGCAGGCGCACCGTCGTCTCGCCCCCGCTCAGCAGCACGCACGGCGCCGGCGCAGGATGGCCGTGAGCCCGCGCGCTCCGGGCGATGCCCGCCAGCGCAACCCCCACCTCCTGCGCGTTGCCCTCGATGGCGTCGCCCAGGATCAAGGGGAGGATGCCATGGGCCCGCGCCACTTCGGCGGCAGCGTGCAGCGCCATCATGGGCGTCGCGATCATCCGCACCTCGCCCGGCACATGCTTCGGCGTCTCCGGCCCGTCCGTGAGCGGCAGCACCAGGCCGTACTGCGCCGCGATCGCCCGCACGTCCGCCCAGGTGCTCGGGTCCGCCACGGTCGGCCCGCTCCCGATCGTCCCCGGGTCGTCGCCCGGCACGTCGCTGATAGCGAGCGTCAGCACCCGCGCCGGGGCCGCCGCCTGCGCGAGCTGTCCGCCCTTGATGCCCGAGAGGTGCTTGCGCACCGCGTTCATCGCCCCGATCGGCGCCCCGCTCTCCAGCAACGCCCGGTTCACGCGCCGCAAATCGTCCAGCGTCAGCCCAGGCGCCGGCACCTCCAGCAGCGCCGAAGCCCCGCCCGACATCAGCGCCAGCACCAGATCCTCCGGCCCGAGCCCCCGCACCGCCGCCAGCATGGCCTCGCCGGCCGCCACGCTGCCCTCGTCCGGCACCGGATGGCTGGCCAGCATCACCCGGATGCGCGCCGTCCGCACCTCGTGCCCATAGCGCGTGACGACCACACCCTCAGTGCCGGGCCACACCGCCTCGAGCGCCGCCGCCATGCTCGCCGCCGACTTGCCGGCGCCCACCACCACCACACGCCCCGATGGCCGCGCCGGCAGATGCGCCGCCAGGACCCGATGCGGATCCGCACTCGCCACCGCCGCATCGAACATCGCCCGCAGCGCCTGCCGCGCCTGTTGGTCGTCCATCCACGCTCCCCCGAGTCGCCACTATGCGGGTCATGCGCCACTTGATCCAGAGCCCGCCCTCCGGCGAGCGCCACTTGATCCAGGGCCCGCCGCCCGCCAGCTTCCGCCTACAGGAGGACGCACATGCCCGAACTCGACCAGGCCACCCGCACCGAACTCGAGGCCGCCGCCTACCGCCGCCTCGTCGACCACCTCCGCACCCGCACGGATGTGCAGAACATCGACCTGATGACCCTCGCCGGCTTCTGCCGCAACTGCCTCAGCCGCTGGTATCGCGAGGAAGCCGAAGCCCGCGCCGTGCCCCTGACGGACCCCGAGGCCCGCGAGATCGTCTACGGCATGCCCTACAAGCAGTGGCAGGCCCTGCATCAGAAAGAGGCCACCCCGGCGCAGAAGGCGGCGTTGGCGACGAGCAACCCGGGGCATTGAGGCAACCCCCGGTCCGCCATCCACCTCTCGGGGGCGGGGCAGCGGGTGCGCGGCGCGCAGAATGCGCGCCGGCCTTGCCGATCCATTCCGAACGCCTGGCCCGCCGATCCGGGTGCGGGAGTGACTGCCGCACCCGGCGTGTCCGCCCCGCAAAGGCTCAGCGGCCGTCGGGGCGCAGCGGGTCCGGGCCGGGCAGCCCGTCCATGCCGTATCGCCCTGGCAGGACGGAACTCATGACCGGCGGCGGCCCCATGTCCTTGGGCGGGAGGACGCGCTCGGTCGTCGGCACCCCCCGCTCGAGGACGAGCGCCTCCATGCTCGCGGGCGTGTAGCCGTTCAGGAAGCGCGCGGTCTCGCTATCCACCCGGAACGCGTGGCGGGTGTCGCGCGGCACCATGACGAAGTCGCCCTTGCGCGCGGTTCTCATCTCGTCGCCGATCAGCAACGTGATCTCGCCGTCCAGCATGTAGAAGGTCTCGTCGGACCAGGTGTGCTTGTGCGGACCGGGGCCGGAGCCCTTCGGCAGCAACTGCTCCATCAGCGAGAACCGCCCGCCGGTGTCGTTGCCGTCGGCAAGCACCATCCACAGGACGTCCGCCATCCAGTAGGCGGGCGCCGTGTCGGCATTACGAATGAACGGGACCGATCCGGGGATCGGCGGCAGGGGTGTCGGTACGTTGGCGTCCATGGCAAGCGCTCCTTGGATGTCCTGCGCCATGAACCACCACGTCATGCGGTGGCCAGGGCAAGGTGGGGATCGGGACGGTTTCAGGCAGCTTCCCGGCCGGGCAGCTTGCGCGCGGCAAACTGGGCGAAGCTCTCCAGCGACAGGCCGGGGTAGCGGTCGTTCTGCAGGTCGGTCAGCGCGGTCTGGCCGGTCAGCATGTAAAGCTGGTAGGCCAGCATCACCGGCTTCGACGGGGAGGACGTGTCCTTGGCCGCTGCTGCCAAGGCAGCCCGCAGCGCGGCCTCCGAGCCGAGCTGGCGCCGCGCGAACAGGCGTCCGGTCTGCGCCTCGATCACCTCGGCCGCACCCAGGATCGAGACATGGTCGCCGGCGAAGGCGAACTTGCCGCTCGGGACGGTCCGGTCCAGCGCCACACGCGCCACCATCCGTGCCGTGTCCTCGTCGCTGGTGACTTCGATCGGCTGCGTCCCGTCGCCCCAATACGTCACGCTACCGGCATCCCAGTCGAACGTGCCCATGCCAGGGCCGAACATCGCCATGAAAGCACCTTGCAGCACATGGACGTGCTCGATGCCGGTTGCAGCGATCCGCTCATCCGCGGTTCGGCGCATGTCGAACATCATGTGCTCGCCGGGCGTCGCCTTGAACAGGTCGAGCGCATAGTCGGACGGCAGGATGCGCCGCACGCCGTTGCGCCGGCCCGCCTCGGCAAGGGCCACCTGGCCATCGACGATGACCTCGGGTCCGCCCTGCACGGCCGAGACGATCACGTCCGCACCCTGGGTGGCGCGGTCGAGCGAGGCAGGGTCCGTCAGGTTGCCTTCGATGACCTCGGCCCCGCGCTTGCGCAGGAGGTCGAGCATAGCGCGCCTCTTGCCGGCGTCCCCGGCACGAACCAGCAGGCGCAAGCGCGCCTCCGGGTGATCCAGCAGGTGAAGGGCGATCTGGCTGCCAAGCATGCCGGTCGCGCCGGCAAGGAGAACGGTCTGGGTCATTTTGGGGTCCTTTCGAGATGGCTTCAGACAGGTGGCCCGTTCCTTTGAAGGCTATTAGAGGGCACAAGATGGACAGCGTGTTCCCGCCGTGGAACGCTCGGGCCATGTTCGACCTCGCCGATCTTCGTGTCTTCACGCGCATCGCAGACCTCGGCAGCCTGTCCGCGGCGGCTCGCGCGCTCGGCATGCCGAAATCCTCCGCAAGCCGTTCGTTGGTGCGGCTGGAGGCGGTCGCCGGCGCGGCGCTGATCGAGCGGTCGACCCGGCACATGCACCTGACCGATGCCGGGCGCCTGTTGCGGCGCCATGCCCGGCGCATTCTCGACGACGTCGGCGAGGCCGAGAACGCCTTGACCGGGCTGATCGGCATGCCGCGCGGCACGCTGCGGGTGAGCGTGAGGTTCACCTTCGCTGCAGGGCCGCTGGCGCCAATGCTGCCGGGGTTCCTTGCCCGCTACCCCGACGTGCGCGTGGCGCTCAGCATCGATAATCGCAACGTCGACCTGCTGGCCGAGGACTTCGATGTCGCCATCCGGGTCGGGCCGTTGCCCGACTCCGACCTGATCGCCCGCCGGCTGATGACGGTCGCCCTCTGGACCTGCGCCAGCCCCGCCTACCTCGCGTTGCGCGGCACGCCCACAACCGTTGAAGACCTGAGCAGGCACGAGCTGATCGGACGCGTCGACCGGAGGGCAGCCTGGCGGTTCCAGGCACCGGGTGGCGCAGTAAGAGAGATCGAGGTCGTACCAGGGACGGTCATTCCTGAGCCCGCGGTGCTGCAGACCGTACTGATCGGCGGCGCAGGCATCGGTCGCCTACCAGACTTCTATGCGGCGGAGGCGGTGGCTAGGGGAGCCCTGGTGCGGCTCCTGCCGGAGCATCAGGTCGACTCTGCCGACGTCCACGCCCTCTATCCCAGCCATCGCAGCCTGTCCGCCAAGGTCCGCGTGTTCATCGACGCGTTGGCGGAGCACCTGGGCCGAACGGCGTGACGCCCTTCGATCACCGCATCTCCGAAACGCCGCGACGCCGCATCGACGGCTTTCACCCGACCAGCCGCACCCCCGTCACCGCATCGAACAGGTGGACCCCCGCCCCCTCGAACGCCACGTCGATCCGCTCGCCCACCGGCGCCGCCCCCGGCAGCTTCGCCGTGACTGCTCCCCCATCCGCCAGTCGCCCATGCACCAGCGTCTCGCTGCCCAGCGGCTCCACCAGCTCCACCGCGACAGCCATGCCCCCCGCCCGCAGCACCACGCATTCCGGCCGCACGCCCAGCGTCACCTCCCCCGCCCCGCCCGGCGCTGCTACTACGGCACTGCCAGCCAGCCGCACCCCCTCCGCGCAGCGCTGCCCGCGATAAAAATTCATCGCCGGCGCGCCGATGAACCCGGCCACATACGTGTCCGCAGGCCGCTCAAACACGGCCATCGGCGTGTCCAGCTGCACCGGGCGGCCCTGGTGCAGCACCAGCAGCCGGTCCCCCAAAGTCATCGCCTCCACCTGGTCGTGCGTCACGAACAGGCTCGTCACCCCCAGCCGCCGTTGCAGCCGCCGGATTTCGGCGCGCATCTGCACCCGCAGGCTCGCATCGAGGTTGCTGAGCGGCTCGTCGAACAAGAACAGCTTCGGGTCCCGCACGATGGCGCGGCCCATCGCCACACGCTGCCGCTGCCCCCCGCTCAGCTGCCGCGGCCGCCGGGCCAGGAGCGCCTCCAGCCCCAGCAGCCCGGCCGCCTCGCCCACCTTCCGCGCAATCTCCTCCCGCTTCAGCCCCCGGACCCGCAGCGAGTAGGCCATGTTGTCGAACACGGTCATGTGCGGATAGAGCGCGTAGTTCTGGAACACCATCGCCATGTCCCGCGCCGCCGGGTCCGTGTGCGTCACGTCCCGCCCGTCCACCAGGATCCGCCCGGCGCTCGCCACCTCGAGCCCGGCGACCAGCCGCAGCAGCGTGCTCTTGCCGCACCCGCTGGCCCCCACGATCGCCAGCATCTCGCCATCCGCCAGCGTGAGGTCGATCCCCCGCAGCACGTCTACCGCGCCAAACGACTTCCGCAGCCCCTCGAGCACCAGCACGCTCATTTATCGGCGTCCGCCAGGCCCTTGACGAACCAGCGCTGCATCAGCGCCACCACCAGCACCGGCGGCACCAGCGCCAGCACCGCCGTCGCCATCACCTTGTTCCACTCCGTCGCCGTCTCGGACCCGATCATCTTCACGATCCCGATCACCACCGTGTCGAGCGACGGGTCGGTCGCCACCAGCAGCGGCCACAGATACTGGTTCCAACCATACACGAACAGGATCACGAACAGCGCCGCCACGTTCGCCGCCGACACCGGCAGCAGGATGTCCACCAGGAACCGCCACGGCCCGGCCCCGTCCATCCGCGCCGCCTCCACCAGCTCATCCGGCACCGCGAGGAACGCCTGGCGGAACAGCAGCGTGGCCGTGGCGGACGCGATCAGCGGCAGGGTCAGCCCCATGAAGCTGTTGATCAGCCCAAGCCCCGCCATCACGCTGAACGTGGGGATGATGCGCACCTCCACCGGCAGCATCAGCGTCAGGAGGATGACCCCGAACGCCAGCCCCCGCCCGGGCCAGCGGAAGAACGCGATGGCATAGGCCGACAGCACGCTGATCACGATCTTCCCGATGGCGATCGTCATGGCCATCGCGAACGACACCAGCAGCATCCGCCCCACGCTCGTGCCGCCCCGCGTGCCCTCGCCCAGCACCTGCGCGTAGATGCCGAAGCCCCCCGGGTCCGGCACCAGGGAAAGCTCCCCGCGCGAGATCGCCGCCGCATCCTGCGTGGCGCCCGCGAACACCAGCCACAGCGGCAGCGCGAACAGCAGCACGCCGAGCGCCAGCACCGTATGCGTCACCCAATCGGTCCGCACACCCCTACTCAAGGTCGCGGCGCCTCGACAACCTGAACTGAAGCGCCGTCAGCACCACCACGCCCGCCATGAGCACGACAGACTGCGCAGACGAGCTCCCGAGGTCCAGGTTCACCACCCCGTCCCGATACACCTTCACCACCAGCGTCTCGGTCGCCTTCCCCGGCCCCCCCTGCGTCAGTGCCTGGATGGTCCCGAACGTCTCGAACGCGGCGTAGACCACGTTCACCACCAGGAGAAAGAGCATCGTCGGCCCCAGCAGCGGCAGGGTGATGGTGCGGAACCGCCGCCAGCCACGGGCGCCATCCATTCGCGCCGCCTCGACAACGCTGCGCGGGATCGCCTGCAGCCCGGCCAGGAAGAAGATGAAGTCGTAGCTCACCTGCTTCCAGGCACTCGCCAACACCACCACGCCGAAAGCCTGCGCATCCCGCAGCCGGAAGTCCCAGTCCACCCCATGCCGGTTCAGCCAACGCCCCAGCAGCCCCACCTGCGGGTGCAGCACCAGAAGCCACAGCACGGCCGCAACCGCCGGAGCGATGGCGTAGGGCCAGATCAGCAAGGTGCGATACACGCCACGGCCACGGACCTCCCGGTCCGCGAACACGGCCAGCAGCAGCGCCACCCCCATGGCCAGCGCCGCGACGGCCCCGCAGAACACCACGGTCCGACCGATGCTCTGCAGGTACAGCGGATCTTCGAACAGATACGCGAAGTTCTCGAAGCCCACGAACACCGTCCGCAGCCCGAACGCGTCTTGCCGCTGCGTGCTGCCCCACAGCGCCTCGCCTGCCGGCCACAGGAAGAACACCCCCGTCAGCGCCAGTTGCGGCGCCACCAGCAGCAGCGGCAGCGCCACACCGGGAAAGATGGTCCTGCGATTCAAGAGGGGCGGTTCAAGCCGGGTGGATCAAGCCTTGTTCGCCCGCTCGAACTCGCGCAGCACGCGGTTGCCCCGCGACACGACGCTGTCCAGCGCCGCCTTCGCCCCCTGCTGGCCCTGCAGCGCGCGCTCCACCTCCTCGTACACGATGTTCCGCAGCTCCGGCATCCGCCCGAGCCGGAAGCCCTTGCTGTTCGCTGTCACCTGGCCCTGCGCCAATTGCTGGATCGGCACGTCGGCCATCGGGTTCTTCTCGTAGAACCCCTGCCGCTTGCTCTCCTCGTAGCCGCCCAGCGTCACCGGCACGTAGCCCGTCCGCTGGTGCCACTCCGCATCCTGCGCCGGCTGCGCGATGTGCTGCAGGAAGGCCGCGACGCCCTTGTATTCGGCCGGCGTCCGCCCTGGCGCCGTCATGGTCCACAGGCTCGCCCCGCCGATCACGCTGTTCAGCGGCGCCTTCGTCAGCTCGGGGTCGTAGGGCAGCTTCGCCTCCGCCCAGCGGAACTTCGCATTCTTCGCGATGTCCGCGCGCGTGCCGGAGCTCATGAACGCAATGGCCGTGTCGCCCGAGACGAACAGCGGGTCGGGCGCATTGTCCCGCCCGGCATAGCGGAACAGCCCATCCTTCGACATGGCCATGACCCGCTCGAGGTGCTTCACGAAGCCGGGCGCGTTCACCAGCAACTCGGTGTCGAGCCCCTCAAACCCATTCGCCTTGGTCGCGAATGGCAGGTTGTGCATCGCCGCGTAGCACTCGAGCTGCACCCAGCTGAACCAGCTGGACGTGCTCGCCGTGTTCGCGGCTCCCTTCGCCTTCACCGCCCGGGCCGCCTCCATCACCTCCGGCCACGTCGCCGGCGCCCGCTCCGGGTCGAGCCCGGCTTTCTCGAACGCCTCCTTGTTATACCACAGCACCGGGGTGCTCGAGTTGAACGGCATGGAGGCCAAACGACCATCCGGCAGGCTGTAATAGCCCTTCACCGCGCCAACATAGGCGGCCGGGTCGATCTTGACGCCGGTTTCCTCGATCAGCTGCCACGTCTGCTTCACCGCGGGGCCGGCTGCCAGCATGGAGCCGGTGCCCACCTCGAACATCTGCACCAGATGCGGTGCCTGGCCCGCCCGCCATGCCGCGATGGCCGCCGTCAGCGCCTCCGGGTAGGTGCCCTTGAACACCGGCACCACCTCGAATTCCGCCTGCGCTGCATTGAACCCGGCGCAAACCCGGTTCGTCTCCTCACCCAGCACGCCGTTCATGGCGTGCCAGAACACCACCCGGGTGCGCGCCGCCTGCGCCCAAGCCTCGCGCCGCGCCAGGCCCGCAGCGACCGGCACCGAACCCAACCCCGCCAACACCGAACGACGCCGCATCGCACCCTCCCAAAGCCCGAACCCCACGTCGCGCATAGACACACTCGGTTTCAGCCACGCGTCCAACCCATGACAGCACGATGACGCCTCTATTGCGAGACCGGCCCCGCCCGCCCCGGCGCCGCATCCGGCACCAGCACCGACGCCGGGGCCGGCGCGCCCGCGCTGCCGAACGCCGCCTGCGCCGCAGCCAGGTGCGCCTTGAACTCCCGGTTCTCCGGCGCCATCACCGTGGCGATCCGGAACTGCTCCAGCGCCTCCGACCGCCGCCCCAGAATGAAAAAGGCCCGTCCCAGGAGGTTGTGCGACGGCGGATCCTTCAGCCCGGCGTCTATCGCCTTGCCCACCAGCGCCGCCGCCTTGTCCGGCCGGTCCGACTTCAGCTCCACCTCGGCCGCGAGCCGCACCCCGTCCACATCCGTGGGCGTCAGCCGCAGCAGCCGGTCCAGGCTCTCCCGCGCCGTCTGCGTCTGCCCGAGCTCCATGGCCACGGCCGCGCGATAGTAGAACGCCTTCGGATACTGCTCCATCGCCGGGCCGAGCTTGTCGAACTCCACCCCGGCGTCGGCATACTTCTTCGCCCGCATCATCAGCATCGCATTGTAGTACAGCGCCTGCGACGTGTCCCGCGGCCCGAGGTCGAACACCGCGTCCACATCCTCCTGCACCAGCCGGTCCTGGCCGAGCTTCAGGTTAAGCGCCGCACGCTGCATCCGCACGTAGGGCGAGTACGGCGCCTGCTCGACGGCCTCGTTCAGGTAGCCGAGCGCCCGCGAGTTGTCCCAGCGCTGCACCGCCACGTCGCTGCGCAGCATCAGCGCGTCCACGTTCCGGCCGTCCCGCGCCAGCGCCGCCGTCGCCAGCCGGTCCGCGTTCGTGACGTCCTTCCGGGCCAGCGCGAGGCGCGCTCCCTGCATCAGCACGCCCGGGTCGTCGGGCAACGCCCGCGTCGCCGCATCGAGGCTCGTCTGCGCCCGCGTGAGGTCGCCCAGGCCGAGGAAGGCCATGCTCCGCAGTACCATGTTGCGCGCCACCTCGTCCGGGCTCGCGCCGCTGGCCGGGATGTCGACGAGCAGTTCCTGGTGCTTCTCCTGCATCAGGTATGTCCGCGCCAGCATCGGCGTCAGCACCGCCCGGTCGTACTTCAGCGCGCGGGCGATCTTGATCTCCTTCTCCGCCGCCACCCAGTCCGACGTCATCAGCTGACTCCGCGCCAGCAGCACGTGCGCGTCCACGTTGCGCGGCTCCGTGCGCATCAGCGCGCGCAGGATCGGCTGGGCGCCATACGGGTCGTTCGCGTTCACCAGCGCCGTCGCCTGCTGCAGCGGCGAGGGCCGGATGAACACGAGCTTGCCCACGAGCACCACGCCCACGAGGCCCGCCACGATCAACATGAGGAAGAACAGCCGCCGGATCATCGCCCGTCCCAGGAATGCGCCGCTGCTTCTAGCACGGCCCCCTTACCCCATGGCAGCCCGCATGAAGGCCCGCTTGAGGCCGGGCAGCCGATGCACGGCCGCGATGCCGAGGTCCCGCACCGTGCGGACCACCCGCAGGTCGGTGCTGAACAGCCGGTCGAGCGCGTCGGTCGCGCCCAGCATGGCCAGGTTGTCCGGCCGCCGCCGCAACTGGTAGCCCCGCAGCACCGCGTCCGACCCCGGATCCTCGCCGCGGCCCAGCGCCCCGAGCACCCCGTCGGCCAGCGCCATCACGTCCCGAAAGCCCAGGTTGAGGCCCTGGCCCGCAATGGGATGGATGCCATGGGCCGCATCCCCCACGAGCGCGAGCCGCGTGTCGATGTAGCGCGCCGCATGGAGCGCCCCCAGCGGATACAGCCAGCGCCGCCCCACGGGCCGCAGCTCGCCCAGATGCCCGCCCAGCCGCCGCCGCACCTCGCGCGCGAACGCCGGCTCCGGAAGGTCCACGATCCGCTCGGCCAGGCCCTCCCGCTCCGTCCAGACGATGGCCGACAGGTTCGGCGCCTCTGCCGTGCCCGCCATGGGCAACTGCGCGAACGGCCCGGCCGGCAGGAAGTGCTCGAGCGCGACCCCCTCGTGCGGCCGCTCATGCGCGATGGCCGCCACGAGCCCCCGCTGCTTGTACGGCACCCGCGTGACGCCGATGCCCGCCTGGGACCGCAGCGGCGACTGGCGCCCCTCGGCCGCCACCACCAGCGCACAGGTGAACGACTGCCCGCCCACCCGCACCTTGGCCCGGTCCGCCCCGCGTTCCACCACCGCATCCCCCGGCGCGAACACCGTCACCCCGGCCCCATCGTTCAGCCGCGCGTTCAGCGCCACCCGCAGGCTGCGGGCCTCCACCATCCATCCGAACGGCCCCGCGCCCGCCTCGACATGATCGAAGTGCAGGTGCAACGGCGATGCTCGCCGCCCGACCCGCCCGTCCGACACGCGAATGTCCAGGATCGGCCCGACCGGGTAGGGCAGCCGCGCCCACAGCCCCGCCTCCTCGAGCAACCGGCGGGAGCCCGCGGCGACGGCATAGGCCCGGCCGTCGAAGTCCGGATGCTCCATCGGCGGCAGCGCGGCACGGTCCACCACCGCAACGCGTGCCCCGCCCGCCGCCAACCGGCATGCCAGCGTCCCGCCCACCGGCCCCGCCCCCACCACGCAAACGTCGAACTCCACTCCGCTCTCCCGCTTCTGCCTAAAACCTGTGCACCCGAGAGTGGCACAAAAGCCACTCACGCCACCGTGAGCCTGCCCAAGCAATGGGCAGCCTCATCCGCCCGCCGTGCCTCGCGCCGACGGGGACACGCGGCCATACCCGCTCACCCAGGCCTGACATCCTGCGGCACGCTTCTTGAAAGGACCAGAGAAGCCGACCCCGCTTTTCCTCGAGGATGTAGCGCCCGGCCCGGAATTGGAAAGAGGACGCATCGATGAAGCTCGTGATGGCCATCATCAAACCCTTCAAGCTGGACGACGTCCGCGAGGCGCTCACCCCGCTCGGCGTCCAGGGCCTGACCGTCAGCGAAGTCAAGGGCTTCGGCCGCCAGAAGGGCCAGACCGAGATCTATCGCGGCGCCGAATACCACGTGAACTTCCTGCCCAAGGTCAAAGTGGAAGTCGCCGTCACGGCCGAACTCGTCGAGCAGGTCGTGGAAGCCATCATGAAAGCCGCCCACACCGGCAAGATCGGCGACGGCAAGATCTTCGTCATGGACATCGGCCGCGCCATCCGCATCCGCACCGGCGAAACCGACGCCGAAGCGCTCTAGATCCATGAAAGGACTTCACTCGATGAACCGACTTGCCCGCATGGGGCTCTGGACGCTGCCGCTCGTGCTGCTGGCCCTCCCCGTCCTCGCCCAGACCGCAGGCGCCCCGGCCGCCGAAGCCGCCGCCCCGGCCGCAGCCGCCGCGGAGGCCAAGATCGACAGCGGCGACACGGCGTGGATGCTCGCCTCCACCGCCCTCGTGCTCATGATGACCATCCCGGGCCTCGCCCTCTTCTACGCCGGCATGGTCCGCAAGAAGAACGTGCTCGCCACCATGATGCAGTCCTTCAGCGTCTGCGCCCTCGTCACCGTGCTGTGGATGTTCGTCGGCTACAGCCTCGCCTTCACCAACGGCAACAAGTGGATCGGCGACTTCTCCCGCGTGCTTCTGAATGGCCTCGCCACCAATTGGGACAAGCCCTTCACGCTCGCGGCCGGCACCGACGCCGCTTCGGCGACGACCATCCCCGAGAGCGTCTTCATGATGTTCCAGATGACGTTCGCCATCATCACGCCCGCCCTCATCGCCGGCGCCTTCGCCGACCGCATGAAGTTCTCGGCGATGATGCTGTTCATGGGCCTCTGGTCGATCCTGATCTACGCGCCCGTCGCCCATTGGGTGTTCAACCCGCTCGGCTTCATCTCGGCCGATTTCGGCGCCATCGACTTCGCGGGCGGCACCGTGGTGCACATCAACGCGGGCGTGGCTGGCCTCGTCTGCGCGCTCGTGCTCGGCAAGCGCGTCGGCTACGGCACGGACAACATGAGCCCGTTCAACCTGGCCTTCGCCGTCATCGGCGCGGCGCTGCTCTGGGTGGGCTGGTTCGGGTTCAACGCCGGGTCGGCGCTGGGCGCGAACGGCCGCGCGGGCATGGCGATGACGGTCACGCAGATCGCCACCGCAGCGGCAGCCCTCGGCTGGCTGTTCGCCGAATGGGTCACGAAGGGCAAGCCCTCCGTGCTCGGCGTCATCTCGGGCGCCGTCGCGGGCCTCGTCGCCATCACCCCGGCGTCGGGCTTCGTGTTGCCGGGGCCGGCACTGATCATCGGCCTCGTTGCCGGCGTGGTGTGCTTCTGGTCGGCAACGGCGCTGAAGCACATGCTCGGCTACGACGACAGCCTCGATGCGTTCGGCGTCCACGGCGTGGGCGGCATCATCGGCGCGCTGCTCACCGGCGTCTTCGCCTATGGCCCGCTGTCCGCGACCACGGACAAGCCCGAAGGCCTCTACTTCGGCGGCACGGCCCTGCTGATGAGCCAGGTCTACGCAGTGGCCATCACCGTCGCGTTCAGCGCCATCGGCACCTTCGTCCTGCTGAAGATCGTGGACGTCATCGTCGGCCTCCGCGTCAACGAGGACGAGGAGCGCGAAGGCCTCGACGTGATCCTCCACGGCGAACGCCTGGGCTAGCGCTCGGCCGGGCCTCTTCCTCCCCCCCTCCCCTTCCCCCCTCCCCTTGCGGGAGGGGTTGGGGGAGGGGGGCCGGCAGGCCTAATCTTGGAAGTGTAGGGGGAGCGGCTCGCAAGGCCGCTCCCTTCGTCATTGTCCTCCCGCCCTCGTTCAGGATAACGTCCCAACACCCTGAACAGGCGCAAACATGGCCGCCACCTTCGCCTCGCCGACCATCCGCAGCCTGATCCGCCAGCGCCTCGCGCACCTGGCCGGGCTCGCCACCGCCGTGCTCGGCTTGGCCCTGGCCGTGGCACTCGCCACCTACAATCCGCAGGACCCGTCGCTCAACACCGCGACGGCCCGCCCCGTCAGTAACATGCTCGGCCCGCCCGGCGCCATGGCGGCCGACCTGCTGATCCAGTATTTCGGCATCGCCTCGGGCGTCACCGTCGCTGCCCTGCTCGCCTGGGCCTACCGCACCGCCACGGACCGGCCCCTGCGCCTCGCCGCGCGCCTCGTCTGCCTGCTCCTGGCCCTCCCGGCCCTCGCATGCCTGCTCGCGGCCCTGCCGCTCCCCGCGGAGCTCGCGCGGTTCGGCGCCCCTGCGGCCGGGCCGGGCGGTGCCATCGGCCGTATCCTGGCCACCTCCGCCAGCAGCGCCGGCACCGCGCTCGTCGGCCCGCTCGGCCCGCTCGCCGCCCTCGGCGCCACCGCCCTGCTCGCGCTCGTGTTCACCTGGTTCACCCTCGGCCTCACCGCCCGAGAGTGGCGCGCCGCCAGCTCCGGCACCGTCGCCGCCGCGCGCACCTCCGCCCGGTTCGTCACCGCCCGGCGCAGCCCCGGCCCGCCACCCGAGTACGAGCCCGAGCCCGAGCCGCGACACGCCCTCTCCCTCGGTGCTCTCGCCAGCGCCGCTGGCGGCTGGCTCGCCGCCGCATTCAGCCGACGCCGCGCCCGGCGCGAGGACGAGGCGCACGACGAGCCCACCCTCCGCCCCTCGGGCCCGCTCGCTCGCGCCGTGGCACGCGAGGCCGAGGCCACGTCTCCGCCCCGCCCCGCAAGGCCGCCAGCAGAGGCGCCCGGAGAGTCGACCGGAGAGTCGACCGGCGAGTCGCCCGCCGTGGCCTTCGACGACGAGGACGCGCCGACCCTCGCCGCCCCGCCCCCGCCCGCCGCGACCCGTAACCGCACCCTGCCGCGCCGCCCGACCATCCCGGGGCAAGCCTCGCTCCCGCTCGTGGAGAACGGGTGGCAATACCCGCCGCTCAACCTGCTCAAGCCCGCCCCGCGCCGTGCCGACTCCGGCCCGAGCGAGGAGGCGCTACAGGCCAATGCCCGCCTGCTGGAATCCGTCCTCTCCGATTACGGCGTCCAGGGCGCCATCCGCGAGATCCGCCCCGGCCCCGTCGTCACCCTCTATGAGCTGGAGCCTGCCCCAGGCATCCGCAGCGCCCGCGTGATCGGCCTGGCGGACGACGTGGCCCGCTCGCTCAGCGTGACGGCGGTCCGCATCGCCACCGTGCCGGGCCGCAACGTCATCGGCATCGAGGTGCCGAACGCCACGCGCGAGACGGTCTTCCTCAGCGAGCTGCTCGGCTCCGAGGACTGGCGCGGCCACCCCGGCAAGCTGGCGTTGGCCCTGGGCAAGGACATCGGCGGCACCCCCGTCATCGCAGACCTCGCCCGCATGCCCCACCTCCTCATCGCGGGCACCACAGGCAGCGGCAAGTCGGTCGGGATCAACGCCATGATCCTGTCCATCCTCTACCGCCTCAGCCCCGACCAGTGCCGCCTCATCATGATCGACCCCAAGATGCTCGAGCTCAGCGTCTACGAGGGCATCCCGCACCTCCTCGCCCCGGTCGTGACGGAACCCGCCAAGGCCGTGACGGCGCTCAAATGGACCACCCGCGAGATGGAGCGCCGCTACCGCGCCATGAGCCAGCTCGGTGTGCGCAACGTCCAAGGCTACAACGACCGCGTGACGGACGCGCTCTCCCGCGGCGAGGTCGTCACCCGCCGGGTGCAGACCGGGTTCGACTCCGAAACCGGCAAGCCCGTCTTCGAGGAACAACCCCTCGCCCTCAAGCCGCTGCCCTACATCGTGGTCGTCATCGACGAGATGGCGGACCTCATGATGGTCGCCGGCAAGGAGGTCGAGGCCGCAGTCCAGCGCCTCGCGCAGATGGCCCGTGCCGCTGGCATCCACGTCATCATGGCCACCCAGCGCCCCTCGGTGGACGTCATCACCGGCACCATCAAGGCCAACTTCCCGACGCGCATCAGCTTCCAGGTCATCAGCAAGTTCGACAGCCGCACCATCCTCGGCGAACAAGGCGCCGAACAGCTGCTGGGCCAAGGCGACCTGCTCCACATGGTCGGAGGCGGCCGCATCGCCCGCGTCCACGGCCCCTTCGTGGCGGACCGCGAGGTGGAGGACATCGTCCAGTTCCTCCGCAACCAGGCCGAACCCGCCTACGACGAGGAAGTGACCGAAGGCGACGCCGACGAAGGCGCCAACCCGGCCCTCTCCGGCATCGCCGGCGCCTCCGAAGGCGAAAAAGGCCTCTTCGACCAGGCCGTCGCCATCGTCGCCCGCGAAGGCAAGGCAAGCACCAGCTTCATCCAGCGCCACCTCTCCATCGGCTACAACCGCGCCGCCAAGCTCATGGACCAGCTCGAACGCGAAGGCATCGTCAGCGCCGCCAACCACGTGGGCAAACGCGAAGTGCTGACCCGGGTCACGCGGGACGACGATTGACCCGCTTCCCCCCTCCCCGTGCGAGCAGGGGCCGGGGGAGGGGGTGCCGAGAGCGCCGTGTCCTCGGGACGATCTAACCCCGCCGCGGCTCCGCCAGCCAAAGCCCGGCCCCGATCAGCGCCATCCCGGCCGCATGGAACGGATGCAGCCGCTCCCCCAGCGCCAACACCGCCAGCCCCAGCCCGAAGGCCGGCATCAGATGCAGGTACTGCCCGGCCCGCGTGGCCCCCGTCAGTTCCACACCTCGGTTATACAGCAAGTAGGCGAGGAACGCCGGGAACACCATCGCGTAGCCCAGGCACGCCACGCTCAGCCCCGTCACCACCATCCGCGCCCCGCCCGCAGCCTCGGCCCCCGCCAGCGGCACCAGCACCACCATCCCGGCCGCCATGCTCGCCACCAGCAGGCTCAGCGGATGCACCGCCGGGCGCAGCCGAAGCAGTGCCGAATACAGCGCGTAGCTCGCCACCGCAGCCAGCACCAGCGCGTCCCCGGGGTTGAACCGCAGGTGCCGCAGCACCTCGAGCGAGCCCTCCGCCGCGATCACCCCCACGCCCATCGCCGACACCAGGATGCCCCCCACCTGGCGCCACCCCGGCCGCTCCCCGAACAGCACGAACGCCGCCACCAGGATCAGCACCGGCGTCGCCGATTGCAGCAGCAGCGCGTTCACCGCCGTCGTGTCGTGCAGCCCCCGGTAGACGAGGCTGTTGTACGTCACCACGCCCAGCAGCCCGAGCGCCACCGGCAGCCACCACCGCCCGAGCAGCGCCGCCGCATCCGCCCGCACATGCCGCCACGCGAAGGGCAGCGCCAGCGCCAGCGCCCCGGCCCACCGTGCCGCGGTGAACAAAGCAGGCGGGATCTGCTCGGCCGCCGCCCGCCCGGTAACGACAGATCCCGCCCAGAACAGCATGCACACGGCCAACACGGCCGGCCCGCTGTCCCAGAAGCGCCCGAACAGCCTCGGGATCAAAGATGCTCGGCCAGGAACCGCCCCACCGCGCCATAGGCCCGCGCCCGGTCCGCCGCGCGCAGGAATCCGTGCCCGGCATAGTCGAACACCTCGAACTCCACCGGCAGCCCGCGCGCCCGCAGCGCCGCCACCACCGCCTCGCTCTCGCTGAACCCCACCCGCGGGTCCCGCTGCCCGTGCAGCGCCAGCACCGGGCAGCGCACCCGGTCGAAGTGCCGCAACGGCGAAATGCGGTCGAACAGCGCCCGGTGCCGCACCGGGTCCCCATACTCCGTCGCCCGGTGCGCCCGCCGATACGCGGAGGTGGTGTCCAGCAGCGTGACGAAATCGCCGATGCCGTAGAAGTCGATCGCGCAGCGCCACAGCTCCGGGTTCTCCGTGATGGCGGCCAGCACCATGTAGCCGCCGTAGGACTGGCCCATGACGGCCACGCGCGCCGGGTCGATGCCGGGTTGCGCCACCAGCCAGGCGTGCCCGGCCGCCAGGTCCCGCACGCTGTCCAGACGCCGCTCCACATCGTCCGCATCCATCCAGGCCCGGCCATAGCCTGTGCTGCCGCGCACGTTCGGCATCAGCACCGCGTAGCCCTGCGCCACCAGCGCCTGCATGTCCGGGCGGAAGTTGGCGCGGCTCTGCGACGCCGGGCCGCCATGCACCCACACCACGCTCGGCCAGCCGGCAGCCGGCGCCGGCCCAGGCGGCACGGCATACCAGCCCGGGATCGTCGCCCCGTCGAAGCTCGACCACTGCACCAGCCCGAACGCCGTCAAGGGCAGCGCGCACGGCACCTCCACCACACACTCGAGCCGCCCCGCCTCCCACACGAACACGCGCGAGGGCTCCCCCGGCCCGCTCCAGGCAATGGCCACCCGCCCCCCGTCGGCCGACCATGTCACCTCCGACACAACCCCCGGCGGCAGCGCCACCACGGCCCGCTCGCCCCCGCGCTGCCCCACCCGCAGGACGGTGAACCCTCGGTCATTCTCGACTGTTGCCAGCAGCCCGGTGGCGGACAGCGCCCACGCCTCCAGCTCGGCCTCTGGCGCATACTCGGGCTCGACCGCACCCGTCGCCGGATCCAGCCGGCACAGCGCCATCCAGCCCGCATGCTCGATCAACCCCAGCAGCCCGGTGCCATCCCAACGCAGGCTCGTGGCCCGGAGCGGGCCCGTCCGCGGCACCGCCACGCCGCCCACGAACGGCCGCTGGTCCCCGCTGTTCCGGTCCTGCACGAACAGCAGGCGCCCGTCCGCGCTCCACCCCCCCGCGACCGCCTCGTGCACCCCCTCCTGCACCCGCTCGCGCGCGCCCGTCGCCACCTCGAGGGCCACGAGGTCGAAATGCGCCGCATCCCGGTCGTTCACGGCCAGGCTCAGCCGCGTCCCGTCCGGGGACCACGCGCCCAGCCCGTGCACCACCGCAGGGTGGCTCGTCAGTGCCCGCGACGCCCCGTCCTCCAGCAGCCACACCTGGTGCCGCTCATCTCCCCCGGCGTCGATCGTGTACGACACCCGGTCATCCCCCGGTGCCCGCCGCAGCGTGCCCACCCGCTCGTCATGCGAGGTCAGCTGCACCGCCTCCCGCGTGACCAGGTCGAGCGCCCAGATCTGCTGCTGCCCGGCCCCCCGGAGGAAGAACAACCGCCTTCCATCCTGCGAAAAGGCCGGCGCAGAAGCGCCCTCGATGGCGGCGTAATTGGACGGATCGATCATCACAACACCTTAAGCACCCCAGGCCACATTGAAAATCACCCTGGCGCAATCACTTGCAGCGTGGGAGACGTTCACCTTATGGACCTGTTGCAGAAGCTCGAGATCCTGGCCGACGCGGCCAAATACGATGCCTCCTGCGCCAGCTCCGGCACGGCACGCCGCAGCTCGGAGGGCAAGACGTTCGGCATCGGCAGCACGGAGGGCATGGGCATCTGCCACGCCTACGCGCCGGATGGCCGCTGCATCAGCCTGCTCAAGATCCTGCTGACCAACTCCTGCGTGTTCGACTGCCTCTACTGCATCAACCGCCGCAGCAGCTCCGTCCGCCGCGCCCGCTTCACGCCCGAGGAGGTCGTGACGCTCACCCTCGGCTTCTACCGCCGCAACTGCATCGAGGGCCTGTTCCTCAGCTCCGGCATCATCTCCACGCCCGACTACACCATGGAGCAGGTGATCCGCGTGGCGAAGCTGCTGCGCGAGGAGCACGGCTTCCGCGGCTACATCCACCTGAAGACCATCCCCGACGCCTCCCCCGAGCTGCTGGCCGAAGCCGGACGCTACGCAGACCGCCTCAGCATCAACGTGGAGCTGCCCACGGAAAGCAGCCTCGCCCAGCTCGCCCCCGAGAAGGACATGAAGGGCATCCGCCGCTCCATGGGCCGCATGCGCCTCCGCATCGACGAGGCCCGCGCCGAGAAGCGCTCCCCCCGCTTCGCTCCCGCCGGGCAGAGCACGCAAATGATCGTAGGCGCCGACGCAAGCACGGACCGCGACATCCTGGACCTCAGCACGAACCTGTATGGCAGTTACGGCCTGAAGCGCGTGTACTACAGCGCCTTCAGCCCCATCCCGGACGCGAGCGCCGCCCTGCCCCCCACCCGCGCGCCCCTGGTCCGCGAGCACCGCCTCTACCAGGCCGACTGGCTTTTGCGCTTCTACGATTTCGACAAGGACGAGATCGCCCTCGACCCGGGTGGCAACCTCGACCTCGCGATCGACCCCAAGCTCGCCTGGGCGCTCCAGAACCGAGCCCGCTTCCCCGTGGACCTCAACACCGCCCCGCGTGAGGCCATCCTCCGCGTCCCCGGCCTCGGCGTGAAGACGGTCAACCGCCTGCTCCAGGCCCGCCGCCACCGCCGCCTCCGGCTGGACGACCTGGCCCGGCTCCGCCTGCCCGTCGCCAAGATCGCGCCCTTCGTCGTGACCGCGGACCACACGCCGGGCGCCACGCTGGACGCGGACGCCCTTCGCGCCCGGCTCACGCCGAAGCCCGCCCAGCCCGACCTGTTCGGAACCCCGCACGCCGCCGCGGCGTAGTCGGCCCATGCGATCCATCACCCTGGCCCACGAAGTCGACTGGGACGGCTGGCGCAAGGCCGCCCGCGCCCTGGCCCTGGAAGGCGTCGCGCCCGACGACGCCACCTGGTCCGTCGGCCACCCCTCGGACCTGTTCGGACAGAACACCGATGAACCCGCGCCTCCCCCGCCCGGCGGCACGGCCCCAGGCGCCACGTTCAACGTGTCCAAGGCCCTGGTGCAGCTCGCCGAGACCGCCATCCAGCACCGCGAGCCCGCCCGCTTCGCCCTGCTCTACCGCCTGGTCCACCGCGCCCATGGCGGGGAGAAGCACCTGCTGGAGATGACCACGGACCCCGACGTGCACCGCGTCAACGCGCTGGCCGCCAACGTCCGCCGCGACACCCACAAGATGCGCGCCTTCGTCCGCTTCCGCGAAGTCCCCCGCCCCGACTTGGGCGAAGCCGCCACCCATTACGTCGCCTGGTTCGAGCCCGACCACTACATCGTCGAAGCCAACGCCGCCTTCTTCGTCCGCCGCTTCGCCACCATGACCTGGTCCATCCTCACCCCCTACCGCACCGTCCACTGGAACGGCACGGAGCTGAGCTTCGACCCCGGCGCCCAACGCACGGACGTCCCCGACGACGATCGCCTCGAGGAATACTGGCGCACCTACTACAGCTCCATCTTCAACCCGGCCCGCCTCAAGATCGGCGCCATGCAGTCCGAAATGCCCCGTAAATACTGGCGCAACCTCCCCGAAGCCGCCGCCATCCCGGAGCTGATCCGCACCGCCCACGCCCGCACGGAAACCATGGTCATGGAACCCAATTTCTCCCCCGAACGCGCCCTCCCCGCCAACCTGGCGCCCGCCCCGATTCCGGCCGTCGGCGGCACCCCCCTCCAGCAAGCCGCCATCGACATCCACGCCTGCCGCCGCTGCGAACTGTGGAAACCCGCCACCCAGCCCGTGTTCGGCGAAGGCCCGCCCGACGCCCGGGTCCTCTTCGTCGGCGAACAGCCCGGCGACCAGGAGGACCTCGCCGGCCGCCCCTTCGTCGGCCCCGCCGGCCAGCTCTTCGACCGCGCCATGGCAGAAGCCGGGTTCGACCGCCAGTCCGTCTACGTCACCAATGCCGTCAAGCACTTCAAGTTCGTCCCCCGCGGCAAACGCCGCATCCACGAGAAGCCCGGCACCGTCGAGATCGTCGCCTGCAACACGTGGCTCGCGCTCGAACGCCAACAGATCGCTCCGGCCATCACCGTCATGATGGGCGCCACAGCCGCCCGCGCCGTCCTCGGCCGCACCGTGACCATCGGCAAGGAACGCAGCCGCCCGATCCCTCTGGAAGGCAACACGACGGGCTTCGTCACCGTCCACCCCAGCTACCTCCTCCGCCTCCCCGACGAGGACGCGAAGGCCCGCGAATACGCCGCCTTCGTCCAGGACCTGCGAACCATCAAGGGGCTGCTTTAACTCCCCTCCCCCTGTCACGGGCCGCTTTCTTCCCCCCTCCCCCTGCGGGAGGGGACGGGGGAGGGGTAACCGCAAGCGCAGGCACTCAGCCCCACTCAACCGTCACCATCGAGTCGTCCTCGCCTTACGTAACGCACCCCGAGTGAACCCCGTCATGACCTGGTCCTCCCCCAAGATCCTCCCCGTCCTGCTCCTCGTCGCGTCCAACGTGTTTATGACCTTCGCCTGATACGGCCACCTCAAGTTCAAAGCCTCCCCGCTCTGGCTTGCCATCCTCGCCAGCTGGAGCATTGCCCTCATCGAATACTGCTTTGCGTGCCCGCGAACCGCATCGGCTACGGCGCGTACTCCGCCGCCGAGCTCAAGACCATGCAGGAGGTGATCACCCTCACCATCTTCGGCGTGTTCTCGGTGGCCTACCTCGGCGAGACGCTGACCTGGAACCATGCCGTCGGCTTCGGCCTCATCGCGCTCGGCGCCTTCTTCGTGTTCAAGGGACCGCTCTGACCCGGCTCGGCCCTGCTCGCATCGTCACTCTGCGCATGGTCAAGGTCCGCACCGGCCTGTAACAACAGAAACGAACGCCGGCCGAAGAGCCGCACCAGGGTGGGATCGCAGCATGAAAACCATATTGGCGCTCGCCGCCGGCCTGGCCTGGAGCCTTCCCGCCGCCGCACAGGGCCAGGTCAACCTCTACTGCTCCGCGCAGATCGAGTGGTGCCAGGCCCTCGCCACCGGCTTCCAGGCCAGCAGCGGCGTGCGCGTGAACATGACGCAGAAAGGCTCCGGCGAGGCCCTCGCGCAAATCCGCGCCGAGGGCTAGAACCCCCGTGGCGACGTGTGGTTCGGCGGCACCGGGGACCCGCACCTCTCCGCCGCCGAGGAGGGCCTGAGCCAGGCCTACAAGCCGCCCGCCCTCGAGAAGCTCCAACCCTGGGCCCGCAAGCAGGCCGAGGCGGCCGAATACAAGACGATCGGTGTCTACGCCGGCGTGCTGGGCTTCGGCTACAACACCGAGCTCATGGCCAAGAAGGGCATCGCGCCCCCGAGATGCTGGGCCGACCTCACCACCGCTCCCTTCAGGGGCGAGGTCCAGATGGCCAACCCCAACAGCTCCGGCACGGCCTACGTCATGATCGCCACCCTCGTGCAGCTCATGGGCGAGGACCGCGCCTTCGCCTACCTTAAGGCGCTGCACCCCAGCATCAACTCCTACACGCGCAGCGGCACCGGCCCCATCAAGGCCGTCGCCCGCGGCGAGACCGCGGCCAGCATCTCCTTCATGCACGACGCCGTCACCGAGGCCGTCGCGGGCTTTCCCGTCCGCGCCAACGCCCCCTGCGAGGGCACGGGCTACGAGGTGGGCTCCATGTCCATCCTCCGCGGCGCCCGCAACCTGGCCAACGCCCGAAAGTTCGCCGACTGGGCGCTCTCCGTGGAGGGCCAGGCTACCGGTGCCGCGACGAAGCAGTTCCAAACGCCCGCCAACGTTGATGCACCCCTGCCCGAAGGCGCGCCACGCTTCGCCGACATGAAGTTTATCGAATACGACTTCGCCCGCTACGGCAGCGCCGCCGAACGCAAGCGCCTCATCGAGCGGTGGGACCGCGAGATCGGCAGCCTGCCCCGCTAGCGGCGATGCCCAACCTGCTCGTGCCACTCGTCCTGGCAATCGGGCTGCTGGTGCTGCCCTGGCACATGCAGCAGGACGGCCTGCTCTCGCCGGACTGGCTCGGCCTCTGGTCCACCGACCCGGCCTCGGCCCCCGCCCTGCTGCTGGCGGCGCGGCTGAACCATGCGTGGCTGTGGCCCGTCCTCGCCTGCGGGCTCACGGCCGCGGTGGCGCCGATGCTGCCGGGGCGGCGGCTGGGCGGCGGCGCCATGCTCGCCGCCGGGTTGCTGGGCCTCGCCCTCATGGCGGGTCAGGGCTTTGCCGTGGGCCTCGCCGGGTGGGAGTGGCCATGGCTCGAACGCCTGGCCGGGCCGCTCGCCGAGGGGCAGTTCGGCATGGGCGGCGGCGCCGCGCTGGCCGGGTTCGGCTTCCTGTTCACCGCCACCGGCGGCGCCGCCCGCCTCGGCGCGTTTCGTGGCGACGCGTTCACGGCAGGCGCGGCCGGGCTCGTAGCCATCGTGGTCCTGCTGTTCACCTTCTGGCCCATCTGCCTCGCCTTGCTCAGCGCGTTTGACGCCGGGCTGCTGAACTTCGCCGCCCGCCTCGCCGACCGCCGGCTTTGGGGCTGGGGCGGCTCGGCGCTGAACACGCTGGCCCTCGGGCTCGCGGTCGCGGCCTGCACCACGCTCCTCGGCCTCGCCTTCGCACTCCTCGTCACCCGCACCAGGCTGCCGCTCCGCAAGCTGCTCCGGGCCCTCACCGTGCTGCCCATCATCACCCCGCCCTTCGTCATCGGGCTCGGCCTCATCCTCATCCTGGGCCGCGCCGGGCTCGTGAACCAGGCCGCCTCCGCCCTGTTCGGCGTCGATCTTGGGCTCTGGATCTACGGTTTGCCCGGTGTGCTCCTCGCCCAGGTCTTCGCCTTCACCCCCGTCGCCTTCCTCGTCATGATCGGCGTGGTCGAGGGCCTTTCGCCCACGCTCGAGGAGGCCGCCCGCACCCTGCGTGCCGACGGTGCCCGCACCTTCCGCACCGTCACGTGGCCCCTGATGCGCCCCGGCCTTGCCAACGCCTTCCTCGTCGGCTTCATCGAGAGCGTGTCGGATTTCGGCAACCCCATCGTGCTCGGCGGCGACTACGCCGTGCTCTCCACGGACATCTACTTCGCCGTGGTCGGCGCCCAGGCGGACCCGGGGCGCGCGGCCGTCCTCGCCTGGATCCTGCTCGCCTTCTCGCTCTCCACCTTCGCCATCCAGCGCTGGCTCACCGCGGGCCGCAGCTACGTGTCCGTCTCGGGCAAGGGCGATTCCGGGCTGCCGCAGCCGCTTCCCCTCGGCATCCGCCGCCTGTGCCTGGCCGTGGCCGTGCCCTGGGCGGCGCTCACCGTCGCGGTCTATGCGCTCGTCCTGGCCGGCGGCTTCGTCCGCGTCTGGGGCCGGGACTGGACGCCCACCCTCTCCCATTACGGCCGCGCCTTCGGGCTGGGCTGGGGCCCGGGCGGGATCATATGGGAAGGCACCGCTTGGCCGAGCCTGTTCGTCACTCTCCAGCTCGCCGGCATCGCCGCACCGCTCACCGCCGGCATCGGGCTGCTCGCCGCCTGGCTGTTCACCCGCCAGCGCTTCGCCGGCCGACGCCTGCTGGAGGCCGCCACCCTCCTCTCCTTCGCCGTGCCGGGCACCGTCATCGGCGTCGCCTACGTCCGCGCCTTCAACGTGCCGCCGCTCGAGCTCACCGGCACCGGCGTCATCATCGTGCTCGCCTTCATCAGCCGCAACCTGCCCGTGGGCCTGCGCGCCGGCATGGCCGCGTTCTCCCAGCTCGACCCCAGCCTCGACGAGGCGTCCTCCATGCTCCGGCAGGGCAACGGCGCCACCCTCCGCCGCGTGCTCCTGCCGCTCCTGCGCCCGGCCGTCGCCAGCGCTCTCGTCTACGGCTTCGTCCGCGGTGTCACCACCGTTTCGGCCGTGATTTTCCTCACCTCTGGCCAGACGGAGATGGCGACCGTGTTCATCGTGTTGCGCGCCGTGAACGGCGATTACGGCCTCGCCATCGCCTACGCCTCCGTCCTGGTTGCCATCCTCCTCGCCGCCATCGGCCTCATCACCCTCCTCGTCGGCGGCATCCGCATCGGCCGCCGCACCCCGGCCGGGGTGGTGGCATGACCGCGTCCGGCGTCACCTTCGACCATGTCTGGCGCCGCTACGGCCCCGCCATCGCCGTGCAGGACCTCTCCCTCCACATCCAGCCCGGCACCCTCGTCACCCTCCTCGGCCCCTCCGGCTGCGGCAAGACCACCAGCCTGCGCATGATCGCCGGCCTCGAGCAGCCCAGCGAAGGCCAGGTCCGCATCGGCACGAAGGACGTCACGGGCCTCCCGCCGGACCAGCGCGACGTCAGCATGGTGTTCCAGTCCTACGCCCTCTTTCCGCACATGAGCGTCGGCCAGAACGTCGCCTACGGCCTGTCCGCCCTGCCCCGGGCCGAGCGCGACGCAAGGGCGCGGGAGGCCATCGCCCAGGTCGGCCTCGCCGGGTTCGAGGCGCGCCTCCCCTCCCAGCTCTCCGGCGGCCAGCAGCAGCGCGTAGCCGTCGCCCGCGCCCTCGTGCTGCGCCCCGCCGTGCTGCTGTTCGACGAGCCGCTCTCCAACCTCGATGCCCGGCTCCGCCGCCACATGCGCGACGAAATCCGCGCCCTCCAGCAGCGCCTCGGCCTGACCGTCGCCTACGTCACCCACGACCAGGCGGAGGCGCTGGCCATCAGCGACCAGATCATCGTTATGAACCAAGGCCGCATCGCCCAGGCCGGCACGCCGGGCCAACTCTACGACGAGCCCGACACGGCCTTCGTTGCCGCCTTCATGGGCGAGGCCAACCCGGCCCGCGCCCGGCTCCAATCCGGCATCCTGCACCTCGGCCCGCTCGCCGTGCCCGTCCCGCCCGGCCTCCTTGCCCGGGGCGGGTTCCAGGACGGCGACGTGGACGTGGCCATCCGCCCCGAAGCGCTCCGGATCGAGCCACCTTCCGAGCACGGCCTGCCCGGCACCATCCTCCGCAGCGCCTTTATGGGCGCCGTCGCCGAATACACCGTGGCCACCACGCTCGGAGACCTTTTCCTGACCGACCCCGCCGCAACCGCCCCCCTCCCGCCCGGCACCGCCGTCTCGCTCAACCCCACCAGCCGCGGCATCGTGCCCGTTCGGAGCACGTAGCTGCCCAGGACGCGTGCACCGCCCACGCGGCTTCGCTACAACCCACCCGTGCCTCCCCAAGCCGCCATCCGCGACCGCGCCCTCGCCCTCGGCTTCCACGCCATCGGCTTCGCCCCGGCCACCCTCGCCCCCGAAGCGGCGACACGGCTCAAAGCCTTCCTCGAGGCCGGCCAGCACGGGGAGATGGCCTGGATGGCGGACCGTGCCGACCAGCGCGCCAGCCCCCACGCCCTCTGGCCCGAGGCCCGCTCCGTCATCTGCCTCGGCCTCTCCTACAACCCGGGCCCCGACCCCCTCGCCACCCTCGAGCGCCCCGAGGCCGGCAACCTCTCCGTCTATGCCCGCAACCGCGACTACCACGACGTCATGAAGGGCATGCTGAAGCACCTGGCCGCCTTCATCGCCTCCCGCTTCGGCCCAGCCGTCAAGGTGTTCGCCGACACCGCGCCCGTCATGGAAAAGCCGCTCGCCGCCCGCGCCGGGCTGGGCTGGCAGGGCAAGCACACCAACCTCGTCAGCCGCGCCCATGGCTCCTGGCTGTTCCTCGGCGAGATCATGACCACCCTCGAGCTCACCCCCGACGACTCCCACCCCGACAACTGCGGCACCTGCACGCGCTGCCTCGCCGCCTGCCCCACCAACGCCTTTCCCGCCCCCTACCGCCTCGATGCCACCCGCTGCATCGCCTACCTCACCATCGAGCACGCCGGGCCCATCCCGCTCGAACTCCGCCCCCTCATGGGCAACCGCATCTACGGCTGCGACGACTGCCTCGCCGTCTGCCCCTGGAACCGCTTCGCCACGGCCCCCGCGCACCCCAAGCTCGCCGCCCGGGCCGACCGGGCCGCCCCCCTGCTGGCCGAGCTCGCCGCGCTCGACGATGCCGGGTTCCGAACGATGTTCGCCGGCTCCCCCATCAAGCGCACCGGCCGCGACCGCTTCGTCCGCAACGTGCTCGTCGCCATCGGGAACAGCGCCGAGCCCACGCTCCTCCCCCAAGCCGAGCGCCTCCGCGCCGACCCGGACCCCGTGGTGGCCGAAGCAGCCGCATGGGCCGTGGCGCGTTTGACCCGTAAGGAGGATGCGCCATGACCCGCCCGGAAGCACGAACCGAAACCGACAGCCTCGGCACCATCGAGATCGACGCCGCCCGGTATTGGGGCCCGCAGACCGAGCGCGCCCGGCTGCTGTTCCAGATCGGCACCGAGCGCTTCCCCCCGATCATGATCCGCGCCCTCGGCCTCCAGAAACAGGCCGCCGCCGAGGCCAATGCTACTCTGGGCGAGCTGCCGCCCGAGCTCGCCACCCCCATCGCGCAGGCCGCCGCCGAGATCGCCGCCGGGCAGCACGATGCGGAGTTCCCGCTCCCGGTTTGGCAGACCGGCTCCGGCACGCAATCCAACATGAACGCCAACGAGGTCATCGCGAACCGAGCCAACGAGCTCCTCGGACAGCCCCGCGGCACCCGCGCCCCGGTGCACCCGAACGACCACGTCAACCGCGGCCAGTCGAGCAACGACTCCTTCCCCACCGCCATGCACGTCGCCGCCGCAGAAGCCGTGCAGCACAGCCTCGTCCCCGCGCTGCGGATGCTTCACGCCAGCCTCCTCGCCCGCGCCGAAGCCTGGGCCGGCATCGTCAAGGTCGGCCGCACGCACATGATGGACGCCGTGCCCGTCACCCTCGGGCAGGAAGCCGCCGCGTGGGCCCGCCAGGTGGAGCTGGGGCTCGAGCGGCTCGAGGGCGCCATGCCGCGGCTGCTCAGCCTGCGCCAGGGCGGCACCGCCGTCGGCACCGGCCTCAACCGCCTTGCAGACTTCGACACCGCGTTCCGCACCCGCATCGCCGCCCTCACCGGCCTCGCGTTCACGCCCAACCCCAACAAGTTCGAAGGCATGGGCGCCCACGACGCCTTCGTGGAACTGTCCGGCCTCCTCAACGTGCTCGCCACCAGCCTCAACAAGCTCGGCAACGACGTCCGCCTGCTCGGCTCCGGTCCACGCTCCGGACTGTCGGAGCTCATCATCCCCGCCGACGGCCTCAGCTCCTCCATCATGCCCGGCAAAACGAACCCGACCCAGAGCGAGGCCCTCACCATGGTCTGCGCCCAGGTCATGGGCAACCACGTCGCCATCACCATCGGCAACGCGCAGAGCCACCTCGAGCTCAACGTGTTCAAGCCGCTCATCATCCACAACGTGCTGCAATCCATCAGCCTTCTGGCCGACGCCGCTCGCTCCTTCGCCGCCAACATGCTCGACAAGCTCGAGCCCAACCTCCCCCGCATCGCCGACAACCTGGCCCGCAGCCTCATGCTCGTCACCGCACTCAACCCGCATATCGGCTACGACCACGCCGTCCGCATCGGCAAGAAGGCGCTGGCCGAGAACGTGACCCTGCGCGTCGCCGCCATCGCGCTAGGCTACGTCTCGGGCGAAGACTTCGACCGCTGGGTGGTGCCCGCCAGCATGACCCAGCCAGGGGCGAGCCTCGGAGAATGACCATGGACATCAAGCACCCCGGCGACACCCCATCCACCGCCGGCCCCGCCGAATGGTTCACCGGCCGCGTCCGCATCGACCCGATCGCGAGCCCCCCCGAACCCGCCCGCATGGCCGCCGCCCACGTCACGTTCGAGCCCGGAGCCCGCACCGCCTGGCACACCCACCCCCTCGGCCAAACCCTCATCGTCACGGCTGGCGCAGGCTGGGCGCAGCGCGAAGGCGCCTCCGTGGAACGCATCCACCCCGGCGACGTGGTGTGGTTCCCCCCGGGCGAACGCCACTGGCATGGTGCCACCGCAACCACTGGCATGACCCATATCGCCATCCAGGAACGGCTCGATGGCTCGGCCGTCACCTGGCTCGAGCACGTCAGCGAGAAGGAGTACTCTGCCCCGCTCCCCTAGCCGGAGAGGCCGCGGGAGGGGTGACGGCAAGCCTCGACCCGAAACGCGAACGCCCCCTCGTCTCAAGGGCGGACGAGGTTCCAGGGGCGGCAACGAGCAGTCCCGTCGGCCCCGGATCGCCACGCTGCGCTCGCGATGACGCCGATCCAATCGTTGTGAGACGACCACCCGGCGCCGACTATTCTTTATACGTCCGCCACCACCACCGCCGCCGCGAGGTCCTCCAGCGCCGTCCCGACGGACTTGAACAGCGTAATCCCCTCCGCCCCTCGCTCCACGGCGCTGCCCCGGCACAGGCTCGCCAGCGTCCCCATCAGGGCAACGCCGCCCGCCAGCTCGCCACACTCGCCCAGCGCCGCCTCCGTGTCCGCATACGCTGCCGCACGCGCCACCGCCGCCGCATCCGCCTCCCGCATGGCCGGCGTGAATGCCCCCACCAGGTCCAGATGCTGCCCGGCCCGCAACCAGGCACCGCGCACCAGCGGCTCCGTCGCCAGGGTCGCGCAGCTGACGATGTCCGCCCACCCCACCGCCTCCTCGAGCGACCCCGCCGCCTCCGCCGCAAACCCCTCGGCAAGCAGCGCCGCCACCAGCGCGTCCCGCCGCGCCACCCCCCGGTTCCACACCCGCACCTGCCGGATCGGCCTTACGCTCCGGTGCGCCCCGGCCAGCAGCGCCGCCACCCGCCCGGCACCCACCACCAGCAGCCGGGACGCATCCGGCACCGCCAGATAGGAAGCCGCCAGCGCCGAGGCCGCCGCCGTACGACGGGCCGTCAGCGCATCCCCCTCGATCAGCGCCACCGGCCGCCCCGTCGCCGCCTCGCTCAACAGGTATTGCGAGTGCACCGCATCCAGGCCCAGCGCCCCGTTGCCCGGATGCACCGTCACGATCTTCACGCCCAGGAAATCTGCTCGCCAGGCCGGCATCAGCAGAAGCGTCGCCGACCCCGGCAAGGCATGCCGATGCCGGGTCGGGGCCACGGTCTCCCCCGCGAAGGCCTCCCGCAGCGCCTGCAGCAGACGCTCCCACGGCAGCGCCGCCGCCACCGCCGCTGCGTCGTGGAACCGCATCAGATCACGTTCCGCTCCACCACGCGCCGCCCCTCCGCCAGCCGCCCGACCCCGAGCGGCGCCAGGTCGATCGTTCGCCACCCGCCCTGCAGGATCAGCTCCGCCACCCCCCGCCCCACGCCCGGCGCCTGTTGCATGCCGTGGCCGCTGAACCCATTGGCGAACACCAGGTTCGGCACCTCCGGCAGCACGCCGAGAAGCGCGTTATGGTCCCAGGTGTTGAACTCGTAATGGCCCGCCCACGCGCTCGAAACCCGCACCGCCTCGAATGCCGGCACACGGGCAGCCAAGGCAGGCCACACCACCTCATCCCACTCCGCGTAATCCACCTCGAGCCCCAGTTCCTCCGTGTCGTCCGGCGAGTGCCCGGCCAGGAACCGGTCCCCCTCCGGCCGGAACCAGACGCCGGAGGTGTCGATCAACAGCGGCCCGCCCACCCCCGGCGTGCGGCACTGGAACACGAAGACGCAGCGCCGCCGGGCTTCCACGGGCAGGGCGACCCCGGCCAAGGCTGCCACCCCGCGCGCCTGTGGCCCCGCCGCATTCACCACCCAATCCGCCTCGATCCGCCCGCCGCCCCCCAGCTGCACCGCCGTCACCCGGGCGCCCGCACGCTCGAACCCCACAGCCGCATCCACCACCGTCGCCGCGCCAGCCGCCCGTGCCCGGCGCCGGAACCACTCGGCCAGTGCCGGCCCATCGAACCATCCCTCGCCCGACAATCCCAGCACGCCCGAAGCAACGCCGCTCGTGCTCAACCAGGGGAACCGCGCCGCCAACGCCGGGGCGTCCAGCAGCGCCACGTCCGCCCCCGCATCCCGCTGCACCGCATGGTTCGCCGCCAACGCCTCCGCCCCGGCCGCACTCGCCAGATACAGATAGCCCGCCTCACGCAGGCCCACCTCGGCCCCGCGCAGCACCTCGACCCCGTATTGCGAGAGCGCGATGTTCACCGGCGTGGAAAACTGCTGCCGGACGGAACTCGCCGAGAGCGAAGACGACGCCCGCGCATAGGACGTGTCCCGCTCCACCACCGTCACATGCGCCCCACCCTCGGCCAGGTGGGCCGCACAGGCCGCGCCGATCACGCCACCGCCGATCACGGCGACGCGCGGCGCCACCCTCACGCTACCCGTGCGACTGGGCGCCGTCGGCCGCCAGCTTCTTCACCTCGTCCAGCGCCTCGGCAAAGCGCTTGTTCAGCATCTCCACCGCCTCGTTGTTGGCCCGCTGGATCAGGTCCGCCAGCTCCTTGATGTGCGCCACGGCCTTCTCGTAGGTCGCCTTCAGCATCTCGGCCTGCCGCGCCGCCTTCGCCTGCGGGTTCTCCGGGCTCGCCATCTCCCGCATGCTCTCGGACATCTCGGTCATGGTCTGCTGCATGATCTCCATGTGCCGCCGGGCCACCGCCTGCGCGCCCTCGAGCGCCACGCGGTTGGCCGCCGACAGCACCTCCATGTTGCGCCGCTGCGCCGACAGGAACGTCTCGATCCCGCCCATGCTCCCGCCCATCCCGGGCATCTTCATGGTCTCGAACAGCTTCGTGAACTCGGCCATCCCGGCCATGCCCTTCTCCATCATGGAGCGGGTCATGTCCTGACCCATCTGCTGGGCCGAGGCGGCCGCCTGCTGCATGCCGGACGTTGCTGCCTGCACGGCGCCGCTCATCGGGTTATTGTTGTCGGACATGGACGTTCTCCTCGTTCCGAGAATTTATAGCACGGTCGCATCGGGCCCGGCATCGCCCGACGGGTTCGTGATAGGCGGCTCGGGCGCGCCCGCCGCCATCGTCTCGTCAAGCGGCTCCACGCCCATATCGGCCGAGGGAGGCGTGCGCGCGCCGGGCAGGCTCGCCTCCGCCTGCACCGCGCGGTCGAGCGCCCGGTCCACCGCCGCCATCGTGGCACCGAGGTCCGCGCTGTCGTCCTTTTCCCAGGCCCGCACCGCCATGGCCCACACGGCCGCCAGCCCGTGTATGCGAAGCTGCCCCACCAGCCCGGCGCTCGGCACGCCCGCCGCGTCCAACAGCCACCGCATGCTCCGCAGCGTGCCGCCGTAGACCAGCAGCGCGCTCCCGGGGTCGAACCGCAGCGCCTGCATGAGCGCCAGCACCCCCTCCCGCTGCGCCTGCAGCCGGTCGATCCGCGCCATCACAAGGTCGAACAGCTTTTCCCGCGGCGTCCCGGTGTGCGGCGCCGCCTCCAGCACCGCCCTGTCCGCCAGCGCTCCGAAGCGCATCAGCACCACGGACTTGGTCGGGAAGCGCTCCCGCGCGCGCCCGAGGTCGAGCCCGGCATCCCGCGCCGCCTCCGCCACGTTCGTGTCCGCCCAGCCCACCAGCCCGGCCCGCTGGAACACGGCCGCGACCACGGCCTCGTCGAATTCGTGTTTGTCCATGGCAGACACATAGCGCAACGGGGCCGCCGCGAAAGCCCCGCTTACGTCGCCAGCTCGCGAGACCGCGCCGTCGCCGCCTCGATCGCCGCGCGCATCGCCGCTGGCCAGGCTGCCTCGTCCATCAACACCGCGAGAGCCCGCTCCGTCGTGCCGGCCGGGCTCGTCACGGCACGCCGCAGCGCTGCGGCATCCTCGGGCCGGGCCGCCAGCAGCGCGCCCGAACCTGACACCGTCGCCCGCGCCAAGTGCCGCGCCAGCCCCGGCTCCAGCCCCTGCGCCACCCCTGCCTGCTCCAGCAGCTCGGCCAACAGGAATACGTAGGCCGGCCCGCCACCCGAAATGGCCGTGACCGGGTCGAGCAGCGCCTCGTCGTCGACCCACGCCACCTCGCCCACCGCCAGCAACAGCCCGTCTGCAAGATCGTGTTGCCCTGCGTCCACGCCCGGGCCGGCGAACGCCACCGTGATCCCCTGCCGGATGGCCGCGGGCGTGTTCGGCATGGCCCGCACCACCGCGGCCCGGGGCAGGGCCGCCGCAAGCCCCCCCGCGCTCCGCCCCGCCATGATCGACACGACCAGCCCTGCAAACCCCGCAAGCCCCGGCAGCACGGCACCCGCCAGCTGCGGCTTCACGGCCAGCACGACGCACTCCGGCACGAACCCGCCCGGCACCGCATCGAGCCCCGGCACGACCCGCACGCCCTGGCCCACGAGCCGGGACGCGCCCGGCGCCGGGTCCACCACCACGCAGTCGATCGTGGAGCCGGGCGGTGCCTGCTCCCGCCACCCGGCAAGCAGCGCGCCGCCCATCTGCCCGCCGCCCACCAGCAGCAGCGGCGGGACCCTCACACCCGTCATGCCTCGCCGACGCACTCCAGCATCGCCGCCTGCAGCGCCTCCACCGGCGACTTGCCGCCCCACAGCACGAATTGGAAGGCCGGGTAGAACCGCTCGCACTCCGTCAGCGCGATGTCCACCATGTCCTCCAGGCTTTCCGCACTCGCCCCCGGTGCGCCGCGCAGCAGCACGGCGTGCCGGAACACCGGCATGCCATCGTCGCTGTCCATGCCGAAATGCCCGATCCACAGCCGCTCATTGGCCAAGGTCAGCAGCTCGTACAGCGCCTGCCGCCGCTTCTCCGGCACCTTCAGGTCGAATGCGCAGGTAAAGTGCATGGCGCTGATCTCGTCGGACCAGCTGAAATACAGCCCGTAATCGCACCACTGCCCCGGTGCCTCGGCCGCCATCTCGGCCTCGGTATGCCGCTCGAACGACCAGTCGTTCGCCGCCACCACCTGCTCCATGATGTCGAGCGGGTTGGCCGATACCGTCTCACGCGTGCGAGTGCCGAGCGCTGACATGCGGGGAACTCCCGGTTACGGCGCCCCTTTCGAGGGGGCGCCCAGGTGGCGAGGCCGTCCGGCCGCGACCAGCACGGCCGGCCTGCCATGACCCTATCGACCCGAATCGCGCCGCCGCAAGCCCGCACGACGCGAGGGTCGCCGCCCGCGCAGCGACACTTATGTGTCGGTCAGAGCGGCGTCGGCGGCACGTCCGTGATCGGCGCGTGCGCCTCCGGCACCGCCTCCACGCTCGAAGCGCCCGGCCCATGCGCGCCCGGAACTGAAGTGTTGGACACCGCATCGGCCCCGCGTGCCTCCTGCACCGCAAGCCGAGCCTCCAGCGCCGCCATCCGCGCTTCGGCCCCCGCCTGCCCAGCCCGTGCCTTGGCCGCCATCTCCTGCACGGCTTCCAGATCGTCCCGCTTCACCAGGTCCAGCTTGCGGATCGCTTCCTCCACCCGCGCGCGCACGGTGCTCTCCACCTCCTCCCGCAGCCCGGCCAGCGCGGAGAACGCGCCGCCGGCCACACCGGCCAGGTCGTCGAAGAAACGCGGTCGTTCAGCCATGATCGAACCCTCCGAAAGCATTGACGCCGGCGCACATGGCGCGCCGGAGCCCGATTTGTAAGCGCCCCACCTTTGTGCGCGCGCCTTGCCCCCGTATAAGCCCGCGCATGATCCTGATCACCGGCGGCGCCGGCTTCATCGGCAGCAACCTCCACGCGGCCCTGCACGCCCGCGGCGCCCGCACCGCCGTCGCCGACACGCTCGGCGACGCCGGGCAATGGCGCAACCTCGCCCGCCACCCACCCGAAACGATCATCCGGCCCGCCGCCCTGGACGCCTGGCTCGAGACCGCCGGCCCGGAAGCTCCCCGGCTCGAGGCCGTCATTCATCTCGGCGCCATCAGCGAGACCACCGCGACGGACGCCGACCTCGTCTGGCAAACCAATGTCGAGCTGTCCTGGCGTCTCTGGCAATGGTGCGCCCGCACCGGCACGCCGTTCTTCTACGCCAGCTCCGCCGCCACCTACGGCGATGGCTCGGCCGGCTTCGACGACGACCCGGCGCTGCTCCCCATCCTGCGCCCGCTCAACCTCTACGGCTGGTCCAAGCACGCCTTCGACATGCGGGTCCAAGCCGCCACGGCCCGGGGCGGGCCCGCCCCACCCCGCTGGGCCGGCCTCAAGTTCTTCAACGTCTATGGCCCGAACGAATACCACAAGGGCCGCATGGTCAGCGTGGTGAAGGTCAAGCACGACGAGCTGGTCGCCGGAAGGCGACCCACCCTGTTCCGCTCCGACCGCGCCGAGCTGCCGGACGGCCACCAGGCCCGCGACTTCATCTGCGTGGACGACGTCGTGAACGTCATCCTATGGCTCCTGGACCACCCAGCACCGTCCGGCCTCTACAACCTCGGTACCGGCACAGCCCGCACCTACCTCGACCTCGTGCACGCCGTGTGCGACGCCGCCGGGCGGCCGCGCGACCTCGAGTTCGTGCCCATGCCCGACGCGCTGCAGGGCCAATACCAGTCCTTCACCCAGGCCCGCATGGACCGCCTTCGCGAGGCCGGCTGCCCCGTGCAGTTCACCCCGCTCGAGGCCGGCATCCGCGCCTATGTCGAGCGCCATCTGGCCTCCGGAGACCTCTACGTATGACCCCCGTCCTCAAATGATCCCGGCGCTCCTGTTCCCTGCCATCGACCCGGTCATCGTCCAGCTCGGCCCGTTCGCCATCCGCTGGTACGCGTTGGCCTACATCACGGGCCTCGTCCTCGGCTGGCGCATCGTGCGCCGCCTCGTGCGCCTGCCGCCCGTGGTCGCCACACCCGAGCACGTCGATGACTTCCTGACCTGGGCCACCCTCGGCGTCGTGCTGGGCGGGCGGCTCGGCTACGTCCTGTTCTACCAGCCCGGCTACTACCTCTCCCACCCGCTCGAGGCGCTCGCCGTCTGGCAGGGTGGCATGAGCTTCCATGGCGGCGCGCTCGGCGTCATTGTCTCCCTCGTCCTGTTCTGCCGTGCGCGGGGGCTCGACCTGCTCGGCTTCTCCGACCGCATCGCCGTCATCGCCCCCATCGGCCTCTGCCTCGGCCGCATCGCCAACTTCATCAACGGCGAGCTTTGGGGCCGCGCGGCGCCGCCCGACCTGCCCTGGGCCATGGCCTTCCCGAACGCCGGGCCGGAGCTGCGCCACCCGAGCCAGCTCTACCAGGCCGGCATGGAAGGCCTCCTGCTCCTGCTGGTCATGGCCATCCTCTGCGCCCGACCCGCCATCCGCGCCCGCTTCGGCACGCTGGCCGGCACCTTCCTCGTGGGCTACGGCATCGCCCGCAGCGTGGGCGAGCATTTCCGCGAGCCCGACCGGTTCCTCGGCTTCCTCGCCGCCGGGCTGACGATGGGCCAACTGCTGTCCATCCCGATGATCGTCGCCGGCCTCGTCCTCATCCTCCGCGCTCGGCCCGCGACCGTCCCCGCCTGAATGGAGCGTCTCGACGCCTTCATGGCCCGCGCCAACGCAGCCTATTACGCCACCCAGGACCCGTTTGCCGACTTCACCACGGCCCCGGAGATCACCCAGGTCTTCGGCGAGCTGCTGGGCGCCTGGTGCGCCGTGATGTGGGAGGCGATGGGCCGTCCAGACCCGGTGCTGCTCGTCGAATGTGGCCCCGGCCGCGGCACCCTCATGGCCGACGCGCTGCGCACCCTCGCCCGCGTTGCACCCGCCCTGCATGCCGCCCACCGCCTGCACCTGGTCGAAACGTCCCCCCGCCTCCGCGAGGCGCAGCGCGCCCGCCTGCCGCACGCCACCTGGCACGAGGACGCCGGCACGCTCCCCCAGGGCCCCATGCTCCTGCTCGCCAACGAGTTCCTCGACGCCCTCCCCATCCGCCAGTTCGTCCGCCGCGGCGCGGGCTGGACGGAGCGCTTCGTGGCCCACGGCGCCTTCGTGGAACTGCCCGCCCGGCATGACGGCACCGCCGCCGACGGCGACGTGCTCGAGTCGTGCGAGCCCGCCCTCGCCTTCGCCACCTGGCTCGGCGCCCGCATCGGCTCCGAAGGCGGCGCCGCCCTCCTCCTCGATTACGGCCCCGCCGCCAGCGCCCCGGGCGACAGCCTGCAAGCCCTCCGCGGCGGCCGCCCCGCCGACCCGCTCGCGGACCCCGGCACCGCCGACCTCACCGCCCACGTGGACTTCGCCGCTCTCACCGCCGCCGCCCGCACGGCCGGGGCGGACGTGCACGGCCCCGTCCGCCAGGGCCCGTTCCTCGCCCGCCTCGGCCTGTTCCAGCGCAGCGGGGCGCTGGCCCGCACCCAGCCCCCCCGCCAGGCCGCCGCCCTCATCGCCGCCGCCCAGCGCCTGGCCGAGCCCGAGCGCATGGGCGGCCTGTTCAAGGCGCTGGCCATCACCTCGGCACGCCTGCCACTCCCACCCGGATTCGAGCCATGACGCCCCTCACCAGCCACGCCATCACGGCCCGCCATGGCTTCTTCACCCGCGACGGCGGCGTCAGCCAGGGCCCCTATGCGAGCCTCAACGGCAGCCTCTCCGGCGGCGACGACCGCGCGCACGTCGCCGAGAACCGCGCGCGCATCGCCGCCCATCTCGGCGCCGCCCACATCGTCGGCCTCCACCAGGTCCACGGCCCGGACGTGATCACCGTGACAGAGCCCTGGGCGGCGGGCGACGGCCCCCGCGCGGACGCGATGGTCACACGCATCCCCGGGATCGCGCTCGCCATCATCACCGCCGACTGCACTCCCGTCCTGCTGCACGACGCAGCTTCGGGCGTGATCGGCGCGGTCCATGCCGGCTGGCGCGGCGCCCTGGCGGGCGTGCTCGAGGCGACGATCGAAGCGATGTTGGCCCTGGGTGCCACCGGGGGCACCATCGCGGCCAGCATCGGCCCCTGCATCCGCCAGCCCAGCTACGAGGTCGGCCCCGACCTCCGCGACGCCGTCCTGACCCGCGACCCGGCTGCCGCGCGCTTCTTCCAGCCCGGCCGGGACGACCGCCACCTGTTCGACCTGGCCGCCTACTGCGCCGCCCGGCTTGCCGGGCTTGGCGCCACCCGGCTTGCCGGGCTCGGCGCCCCCCGGCTTGCCGGGCTTGGCGCCCTGGACATCGTCGACGCCGACACCTTGCCCGACCCCCGCTTCTGGAGCCACCGCCGCCGCACCCTGGCCGGTGGCCATCCGATCGGCCACCAGGTCAGCGCGATCGTGCTATAGCCGCCGCCATGCGCGCCCTCTTCCTACTGCTCCTCCTCGCGTCCTGCGGCGACCTGCCGCAGCCGTTCCTCGGCAACCCCGGCGTGGTCGGCGCCCGGCTGGCCCAGCCACCGCCCTCCCGCCTCGGCGTCGCCACCCCCGCGGCTTCACTCCTGCCCGACGCCGCCGCCCAGACCTGGGCCGACGCCACCGCCGCGGCCCTGCTCGAACAGGAAGTCCCGGCCGCCCGCGGCCGCCGCAACCGCGAATGGACCGTCGCCCTCGCCGCCGAGATGCGCCAGGGCCAGGTCGTGCCGATCTACACCATCGAGAACCCGGCGGGCGAAGCCCAGGGCACGAACGAAGGCGCCCCGGTGCCCGCGCAAGCCTGGGCGTCCGGCGACCCCAGCGTGCTCCGCGCCGCCGCCGCCCAGGCCGCCCCGGGCATCGCCTCCCTCCTCGGCCGCATCGAGGCCGCACGGCGCCAGTCGGACCCCACCTCGCTCCTGAACCGCCCGGCCCGCATCTACTTCTCCGGCGTCACCGGCGCGCCCGGCGACGGCAACCGCGCCCTGCCCACGCAGATGCGCCTCAAGCTCGCCGACAAGGGCCTCGTGATCCAGGACACGCCGAAGGATGCCGATTTCGAGCTCCGGGGCGACGTCGTCACGGCTCCCGGCGCCGGCGGCACCGTCCGGATCGAACTGCAGTGGGTGGTGGCCGACCCCCGCGGCGAGCGCGGCCGCATCGTCCAGCTCAACGAAGTCCCGCGCCGCTCGATCGACCCCTATTGGGGCGATGTCGCCGTCGTGGTTGCCGAAGAAGCCGCAGGTGGCGTGAAGGACGTCATCCTCAACGCAGGCGGCAGGAAGTAGCCGACCTCCCTCTCCCTCCGAAAGAGGGCGGGGGCGAGGGACGTGACGAGGTGCCCTACGGCACCGGCACCATGAACGCCTGCCCCGGATAGATCAGCCGCGGGTCACGGATCTGGTCCCGGTTCGCCTCGTAGATCACCGTGTAGCGCACGCCCCGCCCATACGCGTCCCGCGCCAGCCGCCACAGCGTCTGCCGCGGCTGCACCACCACCTGCGTGGCCACCGGACCCGCCGCGGGCGAGGACGCCACAGCGGCAGGCGCCGCCCGCTTGAACGGCAGCTCGGCCCGGGACAGCACGCGCCCGGTCTCGTCCAGCTCGTCCACCCGCAGAGTGTGCACCCCCGGCGCCACCGCCGCCTCGGGCGTCAGTGCCCAGGCCCCGGTCGCATTCGCCCGCGCATCCCCGGTTCGCGCATTGTCGACGTAAAGCCGCACCACCCGGCCTGCACCGGCCCGCCCGGCGAAGCGGATGCGTCCCTCGGCGTCGTAGTCCACCACGTCCAGCGTCACACGCCCCACCGGCGCCGCGGAGAGCAACCGGGGTGGGGCGGCACTGGGCACCAGCACGGCCACCGGGGCGGGCGGCGGCGCGGCCGAGGGTGCGGCGGGCGCCGGCACCACCACCATCACGGCGCCATCCGCCTTGGTCTCCGCCCCGCCGCCCTTCGACGCGCCCAGTGTCAGCTCCCGCGGCCCCGGCGCGAGCGGCGCCGCCGGCAACGCCACGAACTCGCCCCGCCGGTCGGCCTGCGTCCGCGCGATCCCGGTGCCGCCCTCGCGCACCACCACCTCGCTCCCCGGCTCAGCCCGCCCCGCGATCACGGTCGAGCCCTCCGGGGACACGCGCACCACGTCGAAGCTAGGGGCCACCTTGGCCTCGGCAGTCGCGGCGGCAGGGGCGGCGGCAGAGGCGGCGGCAGGCGCGGCGGGAGGGGCGGCGGGAGGCGCGGCGGGAGGGGCCGCAGCAGGCGCTATGCCGGCCACGGCGGGCGCTGGCGCGCCAGGCGCAGCCGCCGGCGCGGTGGCGACCGGCCGCACCTCCGGCGCCGGGCGAAGTGCGAACACCGCCGCCACCGCGACGAGCACCGCAACCACCGCACCGACCAACAGCCGCGCCACCATTCTCACATCCTCGTTATTCTACGAGCAAGTAGAGCGATGCCCCCGACTCTGCAACGCCGCTGTCATGATCTTGCCCCGCCTTGCGGGTGGGCCGGGGAGGCGCATGACCGGCCTTCACGCCTCACCCCCGCACCGCCCGCGCCCCGACCCACGCGGCCGCCACCAGCGCGGACGACGCCCCGAGCACCGCCCCCACCGGCGCAAACCGCCGCAGCCGCCGCAGCCGACCCCGCTCCAGCGCCGCCACCAGGCGCGGCGCCGCAAGCGCCAGGAGGCACGCCACCTCGACCACGCCGAACCGCCCGAGCCCCCGCCCCACGCTCAGCGCCGTGACACCCACGCCCACCGCCAGCAACGCCCCCGGCACTTCGCCGGGCACTTCGCCCGGCACTCCGCCACGACGCGCACCGGCCCCACCGAGCGCCGCCGCGAGCCCCACGCCCAGCGCCACCCCCGGCGCCTCGAGCGCAACACCCCCGAGCCACGCGCCGCCGAGCAGCACGAGCCCCAGGGCGACCGCCCCAGCCGGCGCGACCTTGCCGCGCCCCGCCCCGGCCCGCGCCAGCCACCAGGCCGCAGCCAACAGCGCGAACACCACGCGCCACACCTCCTCCCGGCCCACCGCGCCACCCGGCACGTACCAGGCCATGAACACCACCGCCGCCAACACCCCCCCGTGCCGCACCAGCGCAGGCGTCAACCAGGCCGCGCCGAGGGCCGCGCACGCCACCGCCGCCCGCCCGGCGCCCCCGGCCGGCCACGCCCCCAGCCGCACCCCGGACGCCAGCCACCATGCCGCCCCCGCCGCGAAGGCCAGCGCCGCCCAGCCCCAGCTTTCCCGCCGGCCCCCGGCGCCCTGCCACCGCCGCGCCGACCAGACGCCGAACCCGCCCAGCGCCGCCACCAGCCCGGCTGGCACCAGCCAGACCGGCACAACCCAGACCGGCACAAGCCCGACCGGCACAAGCCAGACCGGCACAAGACAGACCGGCACCGCCCAATCCCAACCCTGCACTCACCACCCCCGCTTCCCACATGCGCCGCCAGCCGGTACACTCCTCTCACACCCTCCAGGGCCGAACGATGCAAGCTTCAGACCGCCGCACCCGTGTCCCGCTAGGCCGCACCGAGCCGCGGATACCCCAACTCCTCATGCGCGTCTGGGACGCGCCCACGCGCCTGTTCCACTGGGCCATCGTCCTGCTGATTGCGTTCAGCTACGTCAGCATCCAGAAGAACTGGATCGAGCTGCACTTCCTCTCGGGCTACACCCTGCTCGCGCTCCTGCTGTTCAGGGTCGTCTGGGGCTTCGTCGGCAGCGACACGTCCCGCTTCGGCAACTTCATCCGCAACCCGCTCGAAGGCCTTCGCCACCTGGCCACCTTCGGCAAGCGCGAGCCCGACACCGAGATCGGCCACAACGCCGCCGGCGGCTGGATGGTGCTGTTCATGCTCGCGCTACTCGCCATCCAGGCCGGCACGGGCCTCTTCAGCAATGCCGACGGCACGGACGAAGGCCCACTCGCCCATTTCGTCGGCCGCAAGACCAGCGACGCCATCACCGGCATCCACGCCCTCGCGTTCAACGTGCTGCTCGGCCTCGTCGTGCTCCACATCCTGGCCATCGTGGCCTACGCGGTGGTGAAGCGGCACGACCTGGTGCGGGCCATGGTCACGGGCCGCAAGCGACTGCCCGCCACCATGCAACAGCCGCGCTTCGCCAGCCCGGCGCTGGCAGCCGCCATCCTGGCCGTCAGCGCCGCCGCCGTGTGGGCCCTCGTCCGCTTCGCGTAGAGGGCCCGCCGAACGCTAGCGGTTCTTGTAGGGCCGGTGGCAGCCGCCGCAGGTCTTGCCCATCTCGGCATAGGCCGTCGCGAACCCGGCCTTGTCGTTGGCCTTCGTCGCCGCGCCGACCGCCTGCGCCGCCTGCCCGAACGCCACGGCAGCCTTCTCGAAGTTCGCCCGGTCCGTCCAGATCTCGGGCTTGGCCTTCGTGTCGCGGCCCGTCTGCGTGCCCTCGGGGAACAGCGCCGGGAACGCCGCCGCCCACTTCACGAGGCCGTTCGATGCCTCCTCGAATTGCTTGGGCTCCGTCCCGGCCGCAACCGCCACCTTCATCGCATCGCTGATGCCACCCGTCAGCGCCATGCCGGCCTGCCGGGTTGCGATGATCTCGTCAGGCTTGAACGCAACCGTCTGCGCAGTTGCGGCCCCACCCGCCAGCATCACGAATCCGACCAGAACCGCCCTTAACATACCCGCCTTCAACATCCCCAACCTCCTGCTCACGAAAACGCGACGTTGCGCCATGTCGCGCGTTCCGCCAAGGACCCATTCACGATTCCGTCCGTAGGACCCCCGATGCCCGACCCCGCCCGCCTCCCCGTCGCCCGCCCATCCGTCGCCCGCCTCCCCGTTGCCCGCCTCCCCGTCCCCCGTCTGTCCGTTGCCGTCTTCTGCGGCTCCCGTTTCGGCCACAGCCCGGCCTTCCGCGCCGCCTGCCACGCCCTCGGCACCGCCCTGGCCCAAGCCGGGCACCGCCTGGTCTACGGCGGCGGCCGGGTGGGCCTGATGGGCGTACTCGCCGATGCGGCCATCGCGGCCGGGGGCGACGTGCTCGGCATCATCCCGACCTTCCTGCAGCGCCGCGAAGTGGCCCACCCCGGCCCCATGGAGCTCGTGCTGACGGACACCATGCACGACCGCAAGGAGCGCATGTTCGACGCCGCCGACGCGCTGCTGATGATGCCGGGCGGCCTCGGCACCTTCGACGAGACCATTGAGATCACCACCTGGCGTCAGCTCGGCCTGCACGAAAAGCCCATCCTGGTGGTCGACGTCGAGGGCTGGGCCCAGCCCTACCTCGCAATGATCGACGCCGCCATCGCCCAAGGGTTCGCTGCCCCTACCGTCCGCACCCTGTTCGAGGTGGTGCCTACCGTTCAGGCCGCGCTGGAGCGCCTGGCCCAGCTCACGCCCGCCAGCATCCGTTGACCCCAACCGAGCGAGGGTCTACAAGCCCGGCCTCGGTTCGGGGCGTAGTACAGCCTGGTAGTACGCTTGCTTCGGGAGCAAGAGGTCGGAGGTTCGAATCCTCTCGCCCCGACCAGATTTCCCTTTAAAATGGCCCACTCTGCCATCCCCTCTCGGGATGAGGCCGGGAGGAAACCTATAAGCCTAGCATGAGCCTTCGCCGTGCGGCGCCCGCCCCACGACCACCCAGAGCGGGTCCCCTTCCTCCGGCACCGCCGCCCGGCCCTCCACCGCGTCGAACCCAGCCTCCCGCATGTAGGCCGCAATCAGCCGCTGCTGCTCGGCCCCCGGCAGCGCCCGCCAGATCGCCACCGCCTTCGTCGGGAAGCATCGGTTGCTGAACGACACGACAAAGGGCGCCCCCGGCCGGAGCGCCCGCCGCACCTCCGCAAACACCTCCACCGGCCGCTGCAGGTACTGCGCCCCCGCGCACAGCCCGGCCCCGTCGAACCCCGCATCCTCGAGCGACAGCGCCGGGTCGGCGTTCAGGTCCTGCACCCACCATCGCCCGAACCGCGGATTGGCGGCCAGCTCCGCCGCGTTCATCCCGTGGCCCACAACCTCCGCATAGGCCACATCGGGCAGATGGCTCACCCAGGAGCTCATCAGGTCCAGCAACCTCCCGCCCGGCGAAAACAGCTCCGCATACACCGCCGTCAGCCGCGCCAGCGCCGCATCGTCGATATGCGTCACGAACCGCGGCTGGGCGTAGAACGCCAGGTCCGACGACCGGTCGACCTTGTTGAACGCTCCGTGAGGCAGTCGCAATGCAGTGTCCATGCCTCGCAACTGGGCGCGCCCACACGACTTCCAAGCCCAATGAAACCGTCCATGAGACCCTGGGTCCCCCGCCGCGTCCTCGCCACCCCCTCCGCCCTCGCGTGGCCCGAGGGCGCCGCCATGGCCGAGCGCGCCGCCGCCCTGGGCGCCGAGCTGGTCCGCCTGCCCAGCGACCGCCTCGCCGGACTGCCGCCCGCCTACCGCGACGCGAAGACCACCATGGCCATCGTCGCCGCGAGCCCCGCCCGGCGCCGCCTGCAGCCCATCCCTCCCAGCGCCGACTGGCGGTTCGACCTTGCCGAGGGCTGCCCGGCCCATTGCTCCTACTGCTACCTCGCCGGATCGCTGGCCGGCCCGCCCATCATCCGCGCCTACGCCAACCTGCCCGAGATCCTGGCCATGCTGCCCCCAGCCCTGGGCCAGGGCCGCGTCACCTCCGTCCAGGAGGCCCGGGCCGCCGAAGGCACCACCTTCGAGTGCTCCTGCTACACGGACCCGCTCGCCATCGAGCACATCACCGGCAGCCTCGCCACCTGCATCGCCTGGTTCGGCAACGCCCCGGACCAGCCGGGCGCGCTCCCCGGCCCGGCGCAGCTCCGCTTCACCACCAAGTTCGACGCCGTCGGACCGCTGCTCGGCCTCGCCCATGGCGGCCGCACCCGCATCCGCTTTTCCCTCAACGCCACCGAGGCCGCGCGGCACGAGGGCGGCGCCCCCCGCCTGCCCGCCCGCCTTGCCGCTCTCCGCGCCGTTGCCGAGGCCGGTTATCCCGTCGGCCTCACCATCGCCCCCATCCTGCGCCTGCCCGACTACCCGGCCGCCTACGACCGCCTCTTCGCCAGCGTGGCCGAAGCCCTCCACGGCCTCACGCCGGACCTCACGGCCGAGCTCATCACCCACCGCTTCTCGCCCAAATCGAAAACCGTGCTCGAGGGCTGGTATCCCGGCAGCCCGCTCGAGATGGACGAGGGCCAGCGGGCGAAGAAGATGACGAAGTTCGGCAGCACCAAATACGTGTTTCCCGCCCCCGAGATGAAGGCCATGCGCGCCATCCTCGAGGCCTCCCTCGCCCGCCACCTGCCCCAGGCCCGCCTCCTCTACTGGACCTGAGGCCCCCGCCAGGGTAGATGCCGCGCCTTGCCGGAGACACGCCCCATGCCCAAAGCGATCGCCCTCGAGGCGGACAGCGACACGCTCGACAACATGGGCAAGGACGACACCCCGAACGTCGGCGGTATCGCGGCCGACCGCCTCCGCAGCCTCATCGAGCGCATCGAGCGCCTCGAGGAGGAGCGCAAGGCCCTCGGCTCCGACATCAAGGACATCTACGCCGAAGCCAAGTCCGCCGGGTTCGACGTGAAGGTGCTCCGCCAGATCATCCGCATCCGCAAGCAGGAGCCGGCCGAGGTGGAGGAGCAGGAGACCTTGCTCGACGTCTACCGCCGCGCCCTGGGGATGTAACTCGGCTTCGCTCCCTCGTCATCGCGAGCGAAGCCCCTCGCCGCCGCGAGCGAAGGCCCTCGTCATCGCGAGCGAAGCGTGGCGATCCAGGGGCCGCACAGGGCAGACCCGTCGCGTCTTGGATCGCAACGCCGACGGCTCGCGATCACGGGACCTTGGCGGTGGCCACCTCATGGGAGACGCCAGAAGCAGCCAACACGGCGACCACCTCAACCCAGGACCCGCCGCACCTCCGCCCGCAGCGCCGGCAGCACGTCTTCCACGAACCACGGGTTCTTGCGCTCCCAGATCCCCGTCCGCCAGCTCGGGTGCGGCAGCGGGAAGTACCGCGGCAGACACGCCCGGAACCCCCGCACCCGGTCGGTCATCCGCCCCGGCCCTAGCGCGTCCGCCTGGGCATACCCGCCCACCAGCAGCGTGAGCCGGAGCTGCGGCATGGCCGCCAGCAGCCTCCCCCGCCACCGTGGCGCGCATTCCGGCCGCGGCGGCAGGTCGCCGCCCTGCGCAAACCGCCCCGGGTAGCACAGGCCCATCGGCAGGATGGCGATCCGCGCACCGTCGTAGAATTCCACCTCGCTCATCCCCAGCCACAGCCGCAGCCGCACGCCGCTTGCATCCGTCCAGGGCGTGCCGCTCGCATGCACCTTCGTGCCGGGCGCCTGGCTCGCAATCAGGATCGTCGCCGTCGTGCTCACCCGTAGGATGGGGCGCGGCCCCAGCGGCAAGTCGGCGCAAAGCGTGCATGCCCGGACCTCGGCCGCGAGCGCCTCGAGCGCCTCTGGCCTAACCGAACCCGGCGTTACCGGGACAGCCCCGTCTGCACCGCCGCCGACTGCACCGGCATCGCCAGCCCGTATTCCACTTCCGGCCAATACGCCGCCTGCTCCTTGCCCAGCAGCGAGCTGAAGAGGGTGAAGTGCTCCACCTCCACCGGCTCGCTCCGGAACAGATTGTGCGCTTGCACCCAGCCGGCAACCTTCTCCTCCGGCGCGCCATTCCCGTCGATGCGGGCGAGCGTCACGTGCGGCACGAACCGACGCCGCTCCCGCTCCACCCCGGCCTCCTGCAACGCCCGCTCCACCTTCGCCTGGAGGTGCTCCAGCGCCGCCGAACGCTCCACCCCCACATACAACGAGGTCACCCGCCCTCCCTTCGCAAACGCCCCCACCCCGCTCGGCAGCAGCCGGAACCCGGGCGCCCGGATCGATGCCAACGCCTGGTCCACCTCCTCCGCACGCCACCCCGGCAGCTCGCCGATGAACCGCAGCGTCAGGTGATAGTTCTCCGGCGGCACCCAACGCACGCCCGGCAGGCCGCCCGACAGGAAGCTCAGCCGCGTCCGCAGCGAGGTCGGCAGATCGAGTGCCACGAACAGCCTCATTTCACGCCCTCCAGCAGCCGCTCCACACTCGGCACCAGCCGCGCCACCTCGCGTCTCACCCCTTCCGCGTTCGGATGGATGCGGTCCGCCTGGTTCAACGCCGCGGTGCCGGCGATGCCCTCGAGGAAGAACGGGTCGAACGCCACGCCGGGCCGCTTGCCCAGCCGCGCGAACACCGCCCGGAACGCCCCGGTGAACTCCTCGCCCAGGTTCGGCGGCGCCTCCATGCCCGAAAGCAGCACCGGGATGCCACGCTGTGCGAACACGTCCAGGATCGCGCCCAGATTGGCCTCCGTATCGGCAGGCGGGATGCCGCGCAGCCCGTCGTTGCCGCCGAGCACGACCAGCGCCGCATCCGGCGGGTCCCCATCCTCGAGCGCCCAGGCCAGCCGCGCACGGGCGCCTGCGCTCGTGTCGCCCGACACGGCCGCGTCCACCAGCGCCACGTCCCGCCCCTTCGCGCGCAACGCGGCCTGCATCACCGCCTGGAAGCCTTCGGGTGCCGGCAATCCGTAGCCGGCCGTCAGGCTGTCCCCCAACACCAGCAGCCGAAGCGTACGCGCCTGCGCCGGCCACGCCGCGAAAAGGATCATGAGAACGGCTATGGTGCGGCGCAGTGCGACGCCATATGGGGCCACTATGGACATCTCGCCCTCTGCCCTCCGCACCGCCCCGGCCACACGCGCTGCCGCCGACTCCATCGTTCGGGTCCACGGCCTCTCGCTCACGGTGCCTTCCGCGGCCGGGCCGGTCAACATCCTCGCGGGCATCGATCTCGAGGTCGCGGCCGGCGAGGCGGTCGGCATCGTCGGCCCTTCCGGGTCCGGCAAGACGAGCCTCCTGATGGTGCTGGCCGGCCTGGAGGCGCCCAGCGCGGGCAAGGTCGAGGTCGCGGGCCAGAGCCTGGTCGGCCTGTCCGAGGATGCGCTGGCCCGATTCCGCCGCACCCATGTCGGAATCGTGTTCCAGGCCTTCCACCTCATCCCGACCATGACGGCGCTCGAGAACGTCAGCGTCCCCATGGAGCTGGCGGGCCGCGCGGACGCCGCAGACCAGGCCGCCGCCACCCTCCGCGCCGTGGGGCTGGGCCACCGCCTTACCCACCTTCCCGGACAGCTCTCGGGTGGTGAGCAGCAGCGCGTGGCGCTGGCCCGTGCCTTCGCACCCCGCCCCCGCCTGCTGCTGGCCGACGAGCCCACCGGCAACCTCGACGCCGCCACGGGTGCCGCTGTCATGGACCTGCTCTTCGGCCTGCGCGAGGGCCACGGCACCACGCTCCTCCTGATCACCCACGACCAGGCGCTGGCCGCCCGCTGCGGCCGCCAGGTGCGCATCGCCGACGGCCGGGTGGTCTCGTGATCGCCCTCACCCTCGCCCGGCGCGAGCTCCGCAGCGGCGTCCGCGGCCTACGCATCGTGCTCGCCTGCCTCGCCCTCGGCGTCGCCGCCATCGCCGCCGTCGGCAGCCTGCGCGCCGGCATCGACGCCGGGCTGGCGAGCGAGGGGCGGCGCATGCTGGGCGGCGACATCGAGGTGCAGACGGGCGGCGTCCCCATCCCCGAGGGGCTCCGCACCTGGCTCGAAGCGCGCGGCGCCCGCACCTCCCAGGTGGTCCAGATGCGCTCCATGCTGATCGCCCCCAACCAGGAGCGTGTGCTGGTCGAGCTCAAGGCCGTCGACGGCGCCTACCCCCTCGTGGGCGCCGCCACGCTGGAGGGCGGCACTCCGCTCGCGCAGGCCCTCGCAGGCGGGGTCGTCATCGCCGAACCGCTCGTCATGGAGCGGCTCTCGCTCGCCGCAGGGCAGCCCGCGCGCCTCGGCCGCGCCACCCTGCAAGCCGGCCCGGCGTTGACCTTCGAGCCCGACCGCGTCGCCTCCGCCACCCTGCTGGCCCCCCGCGCCATGATCGCGCTGGACCGGCTCGACCAGACCGGCCTCGTCCAGCCCGGCTCCCTCGTCAACTACGACATCCGCGCGGCCTTCCCCCCCGCCGCGAACGTGCCGGCGATCGTCCAGGACCTTCGCGCCGCCTTCCCTGGCCAAAGCTGGCGCATCCGGCAAAGCACGGAGGCCGCCCCCGGCGTCGCCCGCTTCGTGGATCAGACGAGCCTCTTCCTCACCCTCGTCGGCCTTACGGCACTCCTCGTCGGCGGCATCGGCGTCGCCACGGGCGTCCGCGCGTGGCTCGAGGCGCGGGCCCGGTCCATCGCGACCCTCCGCTGCCTCGGCGCCCCGGTCCGCACGGTGTTCGCCACCTACCTCATCCAGGTCGGCGTCCTTTGCTCGCTAGGCATCGTGCTCGGCGTCGTCGTGGGAACTGGCGTCGCGGCCGCGCTCGTATGGCTGTTCGGGGACGCGCTGCCCGTGCCGCCGCGCCTTGCGCTCTATCCGGCGCCGCTCGCGCTGGCCATCGGCTACGGCCTGCTCGTCGCGGCCGCGTTCGCGCTATGGCCGCTGGCCCGCGCAGCCCGCATCCCCGGGGCCGCACTGTTCCGGGACGCGGTGCTCCCCCAGGGCGTCGGCCGTGCGGGCCCCGCGCTGCTGCTTGGCCAGGCCGGCATCGTGGCAGCGCTGGTGGGCCTGCTCGTCGCCACCTCGCCCGACCGCGCCTTCGCCTTGTGGTTCTGCGCCGCCGCGGCCGCCACGCTCGTGCTGTTCCGCTTCGGCGGTGCGCTGCTCGTCTGGCTCGCCCGCCACGCCCCGCGCGCCCGCGCCCCCTGGGCCCGCCTCGGCATCGCCAACCTGCACCGCCCCGGCACCGGCGCACCCCTCATGCTCGTCAGCCTCGGCCTCGGCCTCTCGACCCTCGCCGCCGTCGCCCTCATCCAGGGCAACATCCGTGCCCAGGTGCTCGACCAGCTCCCCGCCGCCGCCCCCACCTTCTTCTTCATCGACGTCCAGAACGACCAGCTCGCCCGCTTCCAGTCCATCCTCGCCGCCCAGCCCGGCACCCAGCGCGTCGACGAGGTGCCCAGCCTCCGCGCCCGCATCGTCAGCGTGAACGGCATCCCAGCCGACCAGGTGAAGGCCACGCCCGAAACCCAATGGGCGCTGCGCGGCGACCGCGGCCTCACCTACAGCCGAACCGTGCCCGAAGGCTCCCGCCTCGTCGCCGGCGAATGGTGGCCGCAGGATTACGCGGGGCCACCGCTTGTCAGCTTCGACGCCAACCTCGCCCGCGGCTGGGGCGTGGCGCTGGGCGACATCATCCGCGTCAACGTGCTGGGCCGCGACATCGACCTCAGGATCGCAAGCCTGCGCGAGATCGCCTGGCGCTCGCTCGGCATCAACTTCACCATGGTCGCCTCCCCCGGCCTGCTCGAGCGGGCGCCCCATACGCACATCGCGACCGTCCGCGCCGCGGGCGGCTCCGAAGCCGGCATCCTGCGGGCCGTGACGGACGCGCTGCCGAACGTCTCCGGCATCCGCGTGTCGGACGTGCTCGGCGCCGTCGCCGTCCTCGTGGGCAAGCTCGCGGCCGCGCTCGCGGCGACAGGCACGGTCACGCTGCTCGCCGGAACTCTCGTGCTCATGGGCGCCGTGGCGGCCGGGCAGCGCCGGCGCACGGCGGATGCGGTGGTGCTGAAGGCCGTGGGCGCCACGTCGGGCACCATCCGCGCGGCCTGGTTCGTGGAGTTCGGCATCATCGGTGCGGCCGCCGGCCTGCTTGCGGCCCTGGTCGGCACGCTCGCAAGCTGGGGTGTCGTGCGATTCGCGCTCCGGGCCGACTACGTGTTCCTCCCGGGCGCCCTCGCCCTCACGCTCCTGGGCTGCACCGCGCTGATGCTGCTGTTCGGCTACGCCGGCACCGAAACGGCCCTCCGCGCCAGGGCCGCCCCCTTGCTGCGCAACGAGTAACCACGGTCCAGCTCTGGATTTTCCTTGATCCAGAATAGTCCATGCCCAACATACGCGCTGAGGGCATCTCCGCCCTCATCACCATAGGAATGTACCAATGGCTTTCGTCCCCGACTATCGGACCTACGCGCCCGGTGCAGCCGCGGACGGCGCTGTCATCGACGCCGGGCTGCGCGGCTACATGCTGCGCGTCTACAACTGGATGACGTCGGGCCTGCTGCTGACCGGCATCGTGGCCTACGCGATCGGCAACACCAGCCTCATCGAGCTGTTCTACCAGGCCGTCCGCACCCCGCGTGGCGTCAGCCTGCAGCCGACCATCCTCGGATACGCGGCGATCTTCGCCCCGCTTGTCTTCACCCTCGTGCTGAGCTTCGGCGTCAACCGCCTGAGCAAGTCCGCGACACAGGCGCTGTTCTGGGCGTTCGCGGCCACCATGGGCGCGTCGCTCGCCAACATCTTCCTCATCTACAGCGGCGGCAGCATCGCGCGTGTGTTCTTCATCACGGCCGGCACGTTCGGCGCGATGAGCCTCTACGGCTACACGACGAAGCGGGACCTGACGCGCATGGGCAGCTTCCTGATCATGGGCCTCATCGGCATCGTGATCGCGAGCCTGGTCAACATGTTCATCGCCAGCTCCGCGCTGCAGTTCGCCATCAGCGTGATCGGCGTATTGGTCTTCGTGGGCCTCACCGCCTACGACACGCAGCGCATAAAGGGCGACTACGTGCAGCACGCCTACGCCGAAGGCACGGACGGCGCCGCGGTCCGCAGCGTCTACGACGCGCTGAGCCTCTACCTGAACTTCATCAACCTGTTCATGCTGCTGCTGAACCTCTTCGGCAACCGCAACAGTAGCAACTAATCCCGCCCAACAACGAAAAGGCCCCGGAGGCGCAAACCCCCGGGGCCTTTTCACGCCTCCCTCCCCCAACGGCCACTGGTTCCATAATGGCGAGCGCAGCGCGGCGATCCAGAGCCACCAACACAAACCCCCGCCCTCGAGCGCCAGCCCACCGCGGGCCGAGAACGCCGAGAAGACCCGCATCCGGCCCCAGCACGGCCCAACCCACCCATCGGCGCATCACCCCCACCCTAGACCCGTGATCGCGACCCAATACCCGTCACTGCGACCCAAGACCCGTCATCGCGAGCGCAGCGTGGCGATCCAGGGCCACCAGCGAGAACCCCCGCCCTCAAGCGCCAGCCCGCCGCTGGCCCAGAACGCCGACAAGACGCGCATACGGCCCCTGGATC
>JBBROS010000016.1:0-76734 GCA_038229135.1 Acetobacterales bacterium | reverse complement strand
CGTGGAGGACGATTGGGAGAACCCCACCATTGGCGCATGGGGCCTGGGCTGGGAAGTGTGGTGCGACGGCATGGAGGTGACGCAGTTCACCTACTTCCAGCAGGTGGGCGGCATCCCGGTGGCGCTGCCGAGCGCCGAGTTCACCTACGGGCTCGAGCGCCTCGCCATGTACGTGCAGGGCGTGGAGAACGTCTACGACCTGGACTTCAACGGCGCCGGTGTGACGTACGGGGACGTGTTCCTCCGCAACGAGCGCGAATACAGCCGCTACAGCTTCGAGGCGGCCAACACCGAGCGCCTGGCCCGGCACTTCGCCGACGCCGAGGCCGAGTGCGCCGACCTGCTGGAAGCTCGCCTGCCACTGCCCGCCTACGACCAGTGCATCAAGGCGAGCCACCTGTTCAACCTGCTGGACGCACGCGGCGTGATCTCGGTGGCCGAACGCGCAAGCTACATCGGCCGCGTGCGAACCCTGGCCCGCGGCTGCTGCGAAGGCTGGCTCGCGGGCGAGGACGCCGTTGCTGCCCCGGCGGCCGCAGCGTAGATTTGCACCATGGGAAACCAGTTCACCCTCGACGACGAGACGTTCGCCCTAGTGGCCGAGTTGGCCGTTCGGCGCAGCTCGACTCCGGAGGTCGAGATGGCGCGGTTGCTGCGCATCACCGTCTCCGAAGAGCTCCGCCAGCAACGGGAGTTCGAGCGGTTGGACCTCGACACCCGCGCCTTCCGAGCACTGTTCGGCAACGATCCGCCATCCTCGGATCACGACTGGCTCTACGACGAGAATGGCTTGCCGAATTGATCATCGACACGTCTGCCTTGATCTCCGTGTTTACGCGGGAGGCTGATTATGCCGTGATCGCCCGGGCACTAGTTAGGGACCGCGACAGAAAAATATCCGCCCCGAACTGGCTTGAGACGACCATGGTGGTCGAGAGTCGCGGGTTTGCCGCGGCCTCCGGTGAGCTCGAGCGTCTCCGGGCGAAATACTCGATCGAGATTGTGCCGTTCAACGCAGAAATGGCCACGATCGCGCTCCAAGCCTTCAGGCAATATGGCAAAGGTCGCCACCCGGCCCGCCTCAACTATGGCGACTGCATGGCCTATGCTCTCGCCAAGCACATCGGTCAGCCGCTGCTCTACAAGGGCAACGACTTCGCCCAGACCGACATACCGGCAGTGCCCTACTGATGCCCGCCCTCTTCCTCGAACTTTTCAGCGAAGACATCCCCGCCCGCATGCAGCCTCGGGCGGCAGCGGACCTCGCGCGGCTGCTCGGCGATGCACTGGCCCCGCTCGCGCCCTCTGCCGTGCAGACCTTCCACGGCCCGCGCCGCATCGCCTATGCCGCCACCCTCGCCCCCGAGGTCCCGGCCACCCGCACCAGCGAGCGCGGCCCCCGCGCCGGCGCCCCGCCCCAGGCGCTCGAGGGCTTCCTGCGCAAGCACGGCGCCACCCGCGACCAGCTCACGGACGAAGGCGGCCAGCTCGTGCTCATCCGCGAGAAACCGGGCATCGGGGCTGCCACCCTCGTCGCTCAGTCCGTGCCCGCCCTCGTCCGCCGTTTCCCATGGCCCAAGAGCATGCGCTGGGGCACCTCCGCCCTCGTCTGGGTCCGCCCGCTCCGCCGCATCCTTTGCACGCTCGATGGCGAGCTCGTGCCCTTCGCCCTGGCCGACGCCGAGGATGACGGCCACGGCCTGGCCAGCGGCATCGAAACCGAAGGCCACCGCTTCCACGCCCCCGGTGCCTTCCCTGCCCCCACCCTCGGGGCTTGGCGCGAGGGACTGCTCGCCCGGCGCGTGATCGCCGACCCCGCCGAACGCCGCTCCCGCATCGTGGCCGGGCTCGAGCGCCTTGCGGCCGAGGCGCAACTCCACATCGTGCCGGACGAGGGCCTCGTCGACGAGATCACGGGCCTCGTCGAATGGCCCGTCCCCATGCTCGGCCACATTGACGCGGCCTACATGGACCTGCCGTCCGAGGTCATGCAGCTCAGCATGCGCGTGAACCAGCGCTACATGGCGCTCCGCAACCCGGACGGCACCGCCGCCGACCGCTTCGCCTTCGTCGCCAACATCGAAGCCACCGACGGAGGCGCGGCCATCGTCGCCGGCAACGAGCGCGTGCTCCGCGCCCGGTTCAGCGACGCCCGCCATTTCTGGGACCTCGACCGCCAGACCCGGCTCGAGGACCGCCTGCCCGCCCTCGAGGGCATCGTGTTCCACGCGAAGCTCGGCACCCAGGCCGCCCGCGTGAAACGGCTCGAGGCCCTCGCCCACCACCTGGCCCCCCTCGTCGGCGCCGACCCGGCCCTCGCCGCCCGCGCCGCCCGCCTCTGCAAGGCGGACCTCACCACCGGCATGGTCGGCGAGTTCCCCGAGCTGCAGGGCATCATGGGCGGCTACTACGCGGTGCATGACGGCGAGGCACCGGACGTCAGCCATGCCATCGCCCAGCATTATGCACCCCGCGGCCCCTCGGACCGGTGCCCACCGCTCCCGTCGCCGTCGCCGTGGCCCTCGCCGACAAGATGGACCAGCTCGCCGCCTTCTTCGCGGTGGGTGAACTGCCGACCGGCTCCGGCGACCCATTCGCGCTCCGCCGCGCCGCCCTTGGCGTCATCCGCCTCGTCCGCGAGAACGCGCTGCGGGTCCCTCTCTCACCGGCCTTGGGCGCGGTGCCGCATCTCCCCGCCCCGGCCCCGGTGGCGGACCTCCTGGCCTTCATCGCCGACCGCCTCCGCATCCAGCTCCGCGCCGAGGGCGCCCGCCACGACGTGCTCGCCGCCGTGTTTGCCGCCGGTGCCGACGACGACCTCGTCCGCTTGCTGGCCCGCACGGACGCCGTCGCCGCCTTCCTGGCCACGCCCGACGGCGCCGACCTCCTCGCAGGCGGCCGCCGCGCCGCGAACATCCTCCGCATCGAGGACAAGAAGGACGGCCCCCACACGGGACCCATCGACCCGGCGCTCCTGACGGAATTCGCCGAACGGGCCCTCGCCGCCGCCCTCGACACCACCCTGCCGCAGGTCGAGCAGGCCATCGCCGGCGAGCGGTTCGAAGTGGCCATGCGCAGCCTCGCGCAACTCCGCCCGGCGCTCGACGCGTTGTTCGAGACCGTGACGATCAACGACCCCGACCCCGCCCGCCGCCAGAACCGCCTGCGCCTGCTTGCGCGCGTAGGCTCAGCCATGGCACTTGCGGCGGACTTCTCTCGCATCGAAGGCTGAACCACTCATGTCGCAGACGCTCACCAAGTGGGTCTACAGCTTCGGCGCCGGGCACAACGAGGGCCGCGCCGACATGCGCAACCTCCTCGGCGGCAAGGGCGCCAACCTCGCCGAGATGGCCAGCATCGGCCTCCCCGTCCCGCCCGGCTTCACCATCACCACCGAGCTCTGCACCGCCTATTACGACAACGATCGCCGCTACCCCGGTGAGCTCAACGCGCAGGTCGCTGCCGCCCTCGCCCTCATCGAGGAAGCCGTCGGCCTCCGTTTCGGGGACGCCACCAAGCCCCTCCTCGTATCCGTCCGCTCCGGCGCCCGCGTGTCCATGCCCGGCATGATGGACACGGTGCTCAACCTCGGCCTCAACGACGAGACCGTCCGCGGCCTCGAGGCCGCCAGCGGCGACTCCCGCTTCGCCTGGGATAGCTACCGCCGCTTCATCCAGATGTACGGCTCTGTCGTGCTCGGGGTCGACCACCACCGCTTCGAGGAGATCATCGAGCAGGCGAAGCTCGACGCCGGGGTCATCGAGGACACGGCGCTGAGCCCCGCCGACTGGCAGCGCGTGGTGACCGAATACAAGGCCATGGTGCAGCAGGAGCGCGGCAGCCCCTTCCCCATGGACCCGCACGAGCAGCTCTGGGGCGCCATCGGGGCCGTGTTCGGCTCCTGGATGAACCCGCGCGCCAACACGTACCGCCGCCTCCATGAGATCCCGGCCAGCTGGGGCACGGCCGTCAACGTCCAGGCCATGGTGTTCGGCAACATGGGGGCGGATTGCGCCACCGGCGTGTGCTTCACTCGGGACCCGAGCACCGGCGAGAACATCTTTTACGGCGAGTTCCTGGTGAACGCGCAGGGCGAGGATGTGGTCGCCGGCATTCGCACGCCGCAACCCCTCAGCAAGCTCCGCTCGAACCCCGGCGAGGTCAGCATGGAGGAGGCGCTGCCCAGCGCCTACGCCGACCTGGTGGCCGTGCGCGAAACGCTCGAGCGGCACTACCTCGACATGCAGGACATCGAGTTCACCGTGCAGCAGAACAAGCTGTATATGCTGCAGACCCGCAACGGGAAACGCACGGCGGCCGCCAGCCTGCGCATCGCCGTCGAGATGGCCAATGCCGGGCTGATCGATCGCACGGAGGCCATCAAGCGCGTGGCGCCGGCCTCGCTCGACCAGCTCCTGCACCCCACGCTGGACCCGAAGGCCGCCCGAACCGTGCTCAGCCGCGGCCTACCCGCGAGCCCCGGGGCCGCCAGCGGCGTGGTCGTGTTCAGCGCGGACGAGGCCGAGAGTCGCGCCGCCAAGGGCGAGGCCGTCATCTTGGTGCGCATCGAAACCAGCCCCGAGGACATCCACGGCATGCACGCCGCCCGCGGCATCCTCACCACCCGCGGCGGCATGACGAGCCACGCTGCCGTGGTCGCCCGCGGCATGGGCCGCCCCTGCGTGGCCGGCGCCGGCGGCGTGTCCGTGGATTACGGCGCCCAAACCCTCTCCGTCGGCAGCACCACCATCCGCGGCGGCGAGGTCATCACGCTCGACGGCGCCACGGGCGAGGTGTTCGTGGGCCCGGTTGCCATGATCGAGCCGACCCTCTCGGGTGATTTCGGCACGCTCATGGGTTGGGCCGATGGCGTCCGCCGCCTCGGCGTTCGCACCAACGCGGAAACCCCGCACGATGCCGAGACCGCGCGCAAATTCGGCGCCGAGGGCATCGGCCTGTCCCGCACCGAGCACATGTTCTTCGACCCGTCCCGCATTGGCGCCGTGCGCCAGATGATCATGGCCAATGACACGGCCGGCCGCCGCGCCGCGCTCGACAAGCTGCTGCCGTTCCAGCGGCAGGACTTCACGGACCTGTTCCGCATCATGAAGGGCCTGCCCGTCACCATCCGCCTGCTCGACCCGCCGTTGCACGAGTTCCTGCCGCACCGCGAGGAGGAGCTGGCGCTGGTGGCCGAGGCCCTCGGGCAGGACATGGACAGCATCCGCCGCCGCGCCGCCGACCTGGCCGAGGCCAACCCCATGCTCGGCCACCGCGGCTGCCGCCATGGCATCTCATACCCCGAAATCTACGAGATGCAGGCCCGTGCCATCTTCGAGGGCGCCATCGCCATCGCCAAGGAGACCGGCGAGGCACCGGTGCCCGAGATCATGATCCCGCTGGTGTCCACACGGCGCGAGCTCGAAATCACCCGCGCCCAGGTCGACGCCATCGCCAAGGCCGTGTTCGCCGAGGCGGGCCACACGATCGAATACCTGGTCGGCACCATGATCGAGCTGCCCCGCGCCGCCCTGGTGGCCGACAAGATCGCCGAGATCGCCGACTTCTTCAGCTTCGGCACGAACGACCTCACTCAGACCGTGTTCGGCCTGTCCCGCGACGACGCCGGGCGGTTCCTGCCGGACTACGTCAACCAGGGCATCCTCCCCCGCGACCCGTTCATCAGCATCGACCTCGAGGGCGTTGGCGAGATGGTGAAGATCGCCGCCGAGAAAGGGCGCCGCACCAAGAACGCCCTCAAGATGGGGATCTGCGGCGAGCATGGCGGAGACCCGGCGAGCATCGCCTTCTGCGAGCAGATCGGCCTCGACTACGTGAGCTGTAGCCCCTACCGCGTGCCGGTCGCCCGCCTCGCCGCAGCCCAGGCCGCCCTCGGCATAGGCGTCGACCGCACCGCCTGAGGCCAACCATCGTCCTTGCCGAGGACCGCCACGCGGAGGCGGTCCTCGTGTTCGGCGAGGGACTGACGAACCACAACCTCAAGAAGGCCGGCTACGGCGACCATCGCAAGCTGGCCATCCTCGTCGCGGAGGCGAAGGCGGCCCCATCCTCGGCGGCGACGCCGGAAGCCGACCAACGAAAAGGACCCGTCATTCGCGAGCGAAGCGTGGCGACCCAGGGGCCACCGAACCGGCTCTGTGTCGCACCTGGATCGCCACGCCTCCGGCTCGCGATGACGGTTGGGGTCACCCCCCGTCGGGCGGCCCGTACTCCGACCGCAGCTCCCCCGAGGTCACGCTCATCACCGCCCGCTGCAGCACCTGCACGATCGCCTCATCCCCCATCGTCCGCGCCAGCAGCCCTAGCGAGCCGCCCAGCAGCGCGGACGCAACCGCGATGGGAGGCAGGTTCTGCCCGAGCATGTATTCGATCGCCTTGTCCACCACGGCGCCGGCGTGGCTGAGGTCGGGGGGCGGCTGGTCCATTCGCTAACTCCTAATTCGCCGCGAGCTGTGCTGCGGGCGCCGGGTCCTGCGCCATCTCCTGCTCGGCTGCCTGCTCGGCCTGCAGCGCCCACATGTGGGCATAGAGCCCGCCTTGCGCGAGCAAGGACCCGTGCGTGCCCCGCTCGGCCACCCGCCCCTCCTGCAAGACCAGGATCTCGTCCGCGTCCACCACGGTGCTCAGCCGGTGTGCGATCACCAGCGTGGTCCGGTTTGCCGCCACCGTCCGCAGCGCCGTCTCGATCTCGCGCTCCGTCCGCGTGTCCAAGGCACTCGTCGCCTCGTCCAGGATCAATATGCGCGGATCCTTCAGGATTGTCCGGGCGATCGCCACGCGTTGCTTCTCGCCCCCCGACAGCTTCAGCCCGCGCTCGCCCACCCGCGTATCGTATCCCTCCGGCAGCCGCAGCACGAAGTCGTGCACCTGCGCCAGCCGGGCCGCATGCTCGATCTGGTCTTGCGTCGCCCCGGGCCGCCCGTAGGCGATGTTGTAGGCGATCGTGTCGTTGAACAGCACCGTGTCCTGCGGCACCACCCCGATCGCCGCCCGCACGCTCTGCTGCGTCAGGTCGCGCACGTCCTGTCCGTCGATCTCCACGGCGCCTTCGTTCACGTCGTAGAACCGGAACAGCAATCGGCTGATCGTGCTCTTCCCCGCCCCCGTCGGCCCCACGATCGCGAGCTTCGACCCAGCCGCCGCGTGGAAGCTCACCCCCTTCAGGATGGTCCGGTTCGCGTTGTAGCCGAACACCACGTTGCGGAACGCCACCGTCCCAGCCTCCGGCCCGTCCGGCGTCGGAGGCAGCGCCACCGCACCCGGGCGGTCCGCCACCTCCTGATTCACGCCCAACAGCTGGAACAGCTGCTCCATGTCCACCAGGCCCTGCTTGATCTCGCGATAGACGAAGCCCAGGAAGTTGAGCGGCTGATACAGCTGCATCAGATACGTGTTCACCAGCACGAACTGCCCGACCGACATCGACCCGTTCCGCACACCCGCGGCGGCCATGTACATCACGAGGCCCAGCCCGAGTGCGATGATCAGCGCCTGGCCCAGGTTCAGCATATTGAGCGTCACCTGGCTCTTGACCGCCGCCCGCTCGTAGCGCGCCCGCGCCCCGTCGAACCGCGCCGCCTCATGCGCCTCGTTGTTGAAATACTTCACCGTCTCGAAGTTCAGCAGGCTGTCGACCGCCTTGGTCTGCGCGTCGCTGTCCATCTCGTTCATCGTCCGGCGGAACCGCACCCGCCAATTCGTGAACCCGAAGGTGAACCCCACATACAGCACAACTGCCGAGAACGTGACCGCCGCGAACCGCCAGTCGAACAGGTGCCACAGGATGCCGGTGACAAGCAGCACCTCGAACAGCGTCGGCAGGATGTTGAACACCGCCAGCCGCAGCACGCTCTCGACGCCGCCCGTGCCGCGCTCGATGGCCCGCGACAGGCCGCCCGTCTGCCGGTCGAGGTGGAACCGCAGGCTCAGGCCATGCAGGTGCTTGAACGTCTGCAGCGCGACCTTCCGGATGGTGCGCTGCTGGACGGCGGCGAACACGGCGTCGCGCATCTCGGCAAAGCCCGACGACGCGATCCGCAACAGCACGTAGGCCCCGATGAGGCTGAGCGGCAGCACGAGCGCGTCCGACTTCGGCGCGAGCGCATCGACGGCCTGGCTGTAGACGATCGGGATGTAAACGGTCGCGACCTTGGCGAGCACGAGAAGCACGGCGGCCGTGACCACGCGCACATGGCTCACCGTGTCGCCGGGCGGCCAGATGTAGGGCAGCAAGGACCGGATCGTGGCGAAGCCGCTGCGGCTCGGGCGCAGGAGGGGCGGGCTGGTGTCGAGTGGGCGCATGATCGCTATGTGGCGGTTCGCAGGCCCCATGGGAACCCCGGGCGGACGTGCGGGCGGTGGCGTTATCGCTCTGGCAACCCATACTGGTCCGATGCTTCCACCGGATCTCCAGCGCCATGTCGACGCGTGCAACAACGCCATCCTGCCCGGCGCCCGGGCAGCGCTGAAACTGGACGGGGCAACCGTGGGGTTCATCGAGCCCGAGCTTGAACCCGCGCTGGCGGTCTTTGGGCTGACCGTGGGCCCCGCCGGCCTCGACCTCACGCCCTCCGCCCTTCCCCGACTCGCCCGCGACCTGGCCGACGCCGGGGCTTTCCGCTGGCGCGACGAGGCGTTCGACGTCCGCGCCGCCCCGGATGGCCCGGTGCTGGCACACGTGGACCGCGGCGCCCTACCCGGCTTCGGCCTCCGCGCCGTGGGCGTTCACCTGAACGCAATCGTGATGCGCCCCGAGGGCCCGTGGCTCTGGGTCGCCCGCCGTGCGGCCGACAAGCTGCTCGACCCGGGCAAGCTGGACCACCTGGTGGCAGGCGGCGTGCCGGCCGGGCTTGGGCCATGGGAGACCTTGCTCAAGGAGGCCGAGGAAGAAGCCGGGCTCGGCGCCGGGCTCGTGAAGGGCGCGCGGCACGTCTCCACGGTGGACTACGCCATGGCCCGCCCCGAGGGCCTCCGGCGAGACCGGCTGTTCTGCTACGACCTCGTGCTGCCCGAGAGCTTCGCCCCGGAGGCGCGCGACGGCGAGGTGGAGAGCTTCGAGCTCTGGCCGCTCGCGCGCGTGCTCGACCAGGTCCGGGCGACCGATGATTTCAAGTTCAACGTGAACCTGGTGCTGATCGATCTCTTCGAGCGCCACGGCCTGGTCTAGCGCCTATTGCTTCAGCGTAGCCCCTGGCGAGGCCCTCCCGCCCAGCAGCGCCGGCAGAACCGCCGCACATAGCCCGCCCGCCAAGATAGCCCCTGCCAGCCCGACCTCGCCCCACTGGAGCACGACCGGCACCGGCGCGCCCGCCATCTGCGCCAGCGCTCCGGCGGCGAGGCGCGCCGCGAGCCACCCCAGCCCCACCCCCAGCGACACCCCGGCCAGCAGCACCACGCCCATCTCCAGCCACAGCGCCGCCAGGATGAAGCGTCCCGGCGCTCCGATCGCCCGCAGCATCGCATGCTCCCGCCGCCGTCCGGCGATGATGGCATTATAGGCCAGAAACACCGCCCCGATAACCAGCCCAGCCGTGGCCACCGCCATGCCGGACAGCAGCGAACGCACGTCCCCCATGGTCCGGAACAGCCCGGCCAGCACCTCACCCGGGAACACCGCCGTGCTCGAGGCCGTTCGGTAGCGTGCCCGCAGCTGATACGCCCCGGCGAACGAGCGCGGCTTCACCACGATCGCGGGCACCCCCATCGGCTGCTCGTACGGCGGCCCCACCCGCTCCGGGCCTTCGGGATGCCCACGCCCGAGTCCGTGTACCTCCCACACGCTCTCGATCGGCACCAGAACCGCCCGGTCCCACGGAGTCCCGCTCGGCGGCAGGCGGCCAACCACCGTGTACTCGGTTTCGGCATGCGCATGGCCCCCGTTCGGCACCTGCACCAACCCATGCTGCGGTTGGACCTTGCCGCCCAACCCGAGCGGCACGGCGGCCCCCACCACGGCCTCCTCGTCCGCCACGAACACCCGCCCCTCCGCCAACGCCCGGCCGCCGCCGCGCGTGACGAACGCTGGCGCCACACCCACGATGGGGTGCCCGCGCCATTGGTCCCCGAAACCGATCGGCGAGCTCCACGCTGCCTCGGGCTCGGCCAGGACCCGCGCGACCACGGTGGGCTCGAGCAGCGGCACCGTGTCCGGCTGCAGGTAGACCGCCGCCAGGACGAGTTGGGCCGCCCCGCCCGGCGCGCCCACCATCAGGTCGAACAGGTCCGCCGTCCGCACAGCCGCCTCACGCAGCCCACGGTCGAGCACGCCCACGCCCACCCCCATGGCCGTCGCCAGCGCCACCAGCAGCCCCATCGCCAGCGCTGCCCGCCACCCCTGCCGCAGCGCCGCCAGCGCGACAGGCCACGGGTTCATGCCGCAAGCCGCCCGGCCTGCAGCCGCAGCCGCCTCGGGACGCGCGCCAGCAGCGCCGGGTCATGCGTTGCAACGAGCAGCGTGGCGCCGGTCTCGGCGGCACTGTCCAACAAGAGCGAGAAGACGTCGGCAGCATTCGCCTGGTCCAGGCTTGCGGTCGGCTCGTCCGCCAGCAGCACGCGCGGACGTCGCAGCAGGGCGCGCGCGATCGCCACACGTTGCCGCTCCCCCCGGCTCATGACCGTGGTCCGCCGCTCGGGCGCCCCAATCCCCAGCCGCACCAACAACGCCCGTGCGGCCGACCGCGCGCCGTGTGGCAGCCGCATCTGATCGAAGGCCAACGGCAGCAGCACGTTATCGAGTGCCGACAGGCCATCGAGCAGGTGCATGTCCTGGAACACCAGTCCCAGCCGCTCCCGTCGCCACCGCTCCCGCGCGCCTGTCGATGAGGCCCACAGCGACACCCCGCCCCACGCCACCCGGCCTGAAGCCGGCCGCTCCAGCCCCGCCAGGGCCAGCAACAGGCTACTCTTCCCCGACCCCGACGGGCCTTCGATGGCGACCACCTCGCCGGCTGCGATGTTCAGCCGTGGGATCTCGAGCACCGTCCCGGCGCGCCCGTAGGCAATGACCAGCTCCCCTACCTCGAGTGCCAGCCCCGCCTCAGGCCCGCCGGACACTGGCCCGCCGCAGCCGCGCCTGGCTCACGAAGCCGGTCTCGGCATCCGTGAACGAGCCCAGCTCCAGCACGCCCGTCACCTCGAGCACCTCGCTCGGGGCCGTCGGCGGAAGGCTGTGCTGGAGATAGGTCACGACGATATCCGGCGGCCATTCGGAGTCGCTCGAGCAGAACGGGCACATACTCAGCGGCTCGCGCGTCAGCACGAAGAAATCGGCGGTCGCACGTAGCGGCGGCGCCATGAAGCCCAGCATCGTGGTCGGCCGCCCAACGAGCGCCTTGGCCTCCGCCGTGAACGTCAGTCCCTGCACGCCCCACGCGGCGTACAGCGCCTCGAAGCGCAGCCGGTCCGCTGCCCGCGCCGGCATCGCCGCCAGCAGCGGCAGCGCGAGCGTCGCCCGGCGGAAGATTCTACTGCCGCCCAAGGCCCAGCGCCTCCGCCATGGCGCGGAACACGTAGGTGTTGTCCACGAACCCGAACAGCCGCTCGCTGCCCGGCCCCGTCGCCCGCAGCACCGCATCGTCCACCGTGTGCACCCCCTGCTCCGCCTCGCGCGGGAGGTTGCCGATGCGCAGCTGCGCGCCCGGCACGTTGCCCCGCTCGTTGGCCACGAACGGCCCCGCGGTCGCCCCGGCCTGCCGCACCGCCGGCACCCGCACGCCCTCGAGGTTCGGCTTGAAACTTTCGTAATAGTCGGGGAAGCCCGAGTAGAAGAACGCCAACCTCCGGGACACGTCGACGCTGGGCGGGTAGCCGCGCTCGTCCGGCGCCGGGTAGTTGGGGAAGCCGGCCTCGGCATACACGCTCACCTTGTCGCGCATCTGCTCGCTCTGCACGTCGTCCCGCACCGTGCCCACGATGCCCATGCCATGCGTGTGGTCCGGCACGACGATCAGCAACGTGTCCTCCCGCGTGCCCATCCAGTCCAGCACCACCTTGACCGAACGGTCGAGCATGATCGTGTCGTACACGGCCCGCTCCCAGTCCAGCGGATGGTTGAACTTGTCGATCATCCCGCTCTCGACCATCAGGAAGAACCCCTCCGGCTTCTGCTCCAGCACACGGAGCGCCGCATGCACCTGCTCCGTCAGGTCCGGCTGGTTCGGGAAGCGGCTCACCGAACCCTTCTTCAAGTAGAAGCGGTCCAGCGCCCCATCCATGTTGCCGAGGTTGAACAGCCCGAGAAGCTTCCCGGGCCGCTGCTCCGCCGCCGCAGCCAGCGCATCCCGGCTGTCGGCGAACACGTAGCCCTTGTCCCGGAAGGCCGCGATCATGTCCTTCTCATCCCGCCTGCGCGAGCCCGGCACGGATTGCGGCAGGAACGACGCCGAGCCGCCGCCCAACACCACGTCCGCGTCGAACGCCAGCATCTGGTCCGTGATCGGCACGTAATCCGCCCGGCGCCGCGTATGGGCGAACACGCCGGCCGGAGTCGCGTCCTGGATTTCGGTGTTCGTCACCACGCCCACGGCCATGCCCAGCTTGCGCTTCGCCAGCTCGCCCAGCGTCTCGACCTTCGGGTGCGCCAGCGTGTCGGCGGCCCGGCTCGCATACACGCCCAAGGCGTTCACCGCGCTCTTGTGCCCCGTGTTGTAGGCGCTCTGGCTGTTGGCGCTGTCGGTCGCGATGCTGTCCGAGCCCGACGTGCCAACCATCGCCATCCGCGGCAGGCCATCCATGGTCAGCAGGCGCTTGTACTTCCCCTGCTCGATCTGCCCGGCCAGGATCCGCGCGGCCGTGACGTTGGCGACACTCATGCCGTCGCCGATCATCAGGATCACGTTCTTGGCCCGCCGCGGCTCGGCAGCGGCATACACGTCCCACTTCACCGCCGCCGTGTTGGTCCCGTCTGTCGCGACCACCTCGTAGGCGCCGGTCTGCTCCAGCCTCACATCCCGCAGCATCACCGCGGACTGGTCCTTGTTGTCCTCCCGCGCCGTGAAGGTGGCACCCCGGCCCAGCGCCTCCGCATGGTCGCGGCCATTGACCGTCACCTTCATGCGCGAAGGGTCGACGACGCCCGCGAACTCCACCTTGAAATCGAACTTGCTCCCGGCAAGGATCGCCGCGCGGTCAATCGGATAGATCACCTGCGCCTGTGCGCCGAGCGCCGTGCAGCCCAGCAAGGCCAATCCGAATAGAGCCGAACGCATGCAAGCCTCCCCACGTGGAGCGGCACCCTAGACCGGGCCGCTCCGGTTTGTGAGTGCGTCATCGAAAAGTCATGGTGGGCAGCCGCCGTCAGGGCAGCAATCGACGCAAGGCCACCAGTTCATTGAGAGCATCGGTCAGCAATGCCCGGAGCCGGTGCACCTCGGCTGCATCGTCGACGACCGGCTGGCCGAGCTCGAGCGGCTCCGGCAGCGGTGCGGCACGCTCCGCCTCGGCAGCAGCACGCTCGGCCGCAGGCGCCGGCGGGATGTCTTCGGCAAGCTGCCCGCCGCCCTCCCGCAACAGGCGCTGCACACCCTTGATGGTGTAGCCCTGGATGTAGAGCAGGTCCGAGATCCGCCGCAGCAGCGTGATGTCGTCTGGCCGGTAATACCGCCGCCCGCCGCCCCGCTTGAGCGGCTTCACCTGGGGAAACTTCGTCTCCCAAAAGCGGAGCACGTGCTGCGGAATGTGCAGGTCGTCCGCAACCTCGCTGATGGTGCGGAATGCGTTGGGCGCCTTCTTGGCCCGGGCCCGAACACCCTCGCCCACGCCTTCAACGGGGTCGTCCGGCAGCAGCGAGCCACTCATACGTCGTCGGTCGCCGGCACGGCGGTATGGTTCACGTGCGCCTTGAGCACCTGGCTCGGCCGGAACGTCAGCACGCGCCGGGGCAGGATGGGCACCTCGACGCCCGTCTTCGGGTTGCGCCCAATCCGCCTCCCCTTCTGTCGTACAGAGAAGGTTCCGAAGCCACTGACTTTAACGGATTCACCACTCTCGAGTGCAAGCGACATCCGTTCGAGCACTGTCTCGAGCAGCTCTGCCGAATCGTTGCGGGACAGCCCGACCTGGGCATAGATCGTCTCGGCCAACTGCGCGCGGGTTACCGTCCTCATAGCCCTCACGCTACGGAGAGCACGGCAGCAGGTCAAGCAAAGCGCTTGACTTTGAACCATTCTCACTCGGTTGTGGCGCAACGGCAACAGCGTGGCGCAGCTACATCCGGACCAGCGCCGAGCCCCACGTCATCCCGCCACCCAATGCCTCCAGCAGCACCAGGTCCCCACGCTGGATACGCCCATCACCCACAGCCTCGGCCAAGGCGAGCGGGATGGAGGCCGCCGAGGTGTTCGCATGCCGATCGACCGTGACCACGACGCGCTCCGCCGCCAGGCCAAGCTTCTTGCCCATGGCGTCGATGATCCGCCGGTTCGCCTGATGCGGCACCAGCCAGTCCACGTCGGATTTCGCCAGCCCGTTGGCCACGAGCGCCTCGTCCACCACCGCGGCGAGCTTGCTCACGGCATGGCGGAAGACCTCCCGCCCGTTCATCCGCAAATATCCCGACCGGTCCGGGCGGCCCACCGCTCCATCCACATACAGCAGGTCGCCCAACGACCCCTCCGAGTGCAGATGCGTCGAGAGCACGCCCCGATCACCCTCCTCCGCGCGCAGGAACACGGCTCCGGCACCATCGCCGAACAGCACGCAGGTTCCGCGGTCCGTCCAGTCCAGGATGCGCGAATACACCTCGGACCCGATGACCAGCACGCCCCGCGCCTGCCCGGCCCGCATCAGCCCGTCGGCGATCGAGAGCCCGTATACGAACCCGCTGCACGCGGCCGCCACGTCGAACGCAAATCCATGGCCCATGCCCAGCGCCGCTTGAACCCGCACGGCGGTGGCCGGAAAGGCCTGGTCCGGCGTGCTGGTGGCCAGGATCACGCAATCCACGTCCGCCGCCGTGGCCCCCGCCTGCGCCAGCGCCGCGCGGGCCGCATGCTCGCCCATGAAGGCGCAGGTCTCGTGCGGGCCGACGATGTGCCGCTGCTTGATGCCCGTCCGCTCCTGGATCCAGGCGTCGGTCGTGTCCACGGTGCGCGACAGCTCGTCGTTCGACACGACCCGCTCGGGCAGGTAGCCGCCCACGCCCGCGAGCACCGCGCGCAGCATCAGACGGCCGCCGCCAGCTTAGGGGCAGCCGTCTCCAGCCGGTCGATTTGCGCCAGCCCCGTCCTGATCTTCTCGTTGAACCCGTGCACGACCATGTCCATCGCGACATCCACCGCATGCGCGAAGCCCAGCGCGTCCGTGCCGCCGTGGGACTTCACCACAACGCCGTTCAACCCCACCATCACCGCCCCGTTGTAGCGCCGTGGATCCAGCCAGACGCGCATCCGGTCCAGCCCTGGCTTTGCCAACAGGTAGGCGATGCGCCCGGCCAGGCTCCCCTGGAAGATCTGCCGCAGCAGGTCGCCCACGAGCTTCAGGGCGCCCTCCCCGGTCTTGAGCGCCACGTTGCCCGTGAATCCGTCCGTGACCACCACGTCCACCGTGCCGCTCGCGATGTCGTTGCCCTCCACGAAGCCATGGAAATTCGCCGCCAGGTGGCTCATGCGCAGCACGTCGGCGGCCTGCTTCACCCGCTCGTCGCCCTTCATCTCCTCCACGCCCACGTTCAGCAGGCCGATGCTGGGAGAGGTCAGCCCCAGCACGGTGCGCGCGAACACGTCCCCCATGATGGCGAACTCGACCAGGTTGCGCGCATCGCACTGCACGTTGGCGCCGAGATCGAGCATGACCACGTCGCCCCGCGCCGAGGGCCCGATAGCGGCCATGGCCGGGCGCGCGATGCCGGGCAGCGTCTTGATCACGATCTTGGCCAACGCCAGCAGCGCGCCCGTGTTCCCGGCCGACACGACGCCCTGGGCCTCCCCGTCCGCCACGGCGTCGATGGCCAGGCGCATGGAGGACCCGCGCACGCGAAGAGCCTGCGTCGGCCTCATCTCGGACGGGATCATGGCCGCCGTGTGCCGCACAGTGCAGCTGGCCGCCACGCGACGACGTTGCGCGATGAGCGGCGCCAACACCGCCTCGTCACCCACCAGCAGGAATCGCGCCTGCGGGTGCCGCTCGGCCGCAATCTCGAGGCCGTCCAGCACCACGCCAGGCGCACGATCCCCGCCCATTGCGTCGATGGCGAGCGTGAACGGTTGGCTGGTCACGAGCTCAGGCACGGTTGCGCCCTTTCGTGGCCGTCAAGCCGGCCCATTCAGGCGCGAACGGCGCCCTTCAGGTCCTCGGCGCGCAGCACTTCGCGGCCGTTGTAGTGGCCACAATGGCTGCAGATGTGGTGCGGCCGCTTCAGCTCGCCGCAATTGCTGCAGTCCGCATGCGCCTCGGTCGGCAGCGCATCATGGCTGCGGCGCATGCCCCGGCGGCTCGGCGAGGTCTTCTTCTTTGGAACGGCCATGGGTTTAATGCCCCTCCGGGCTATCTGGGCGGCGCCGCCTGGTGTGGCTGGCCCGCATTACGCTGTTCGATGCAAGGCGCGCCGTCTAGCAGAGGCGCACCCTTGCTGCAAGCAAGTCTCTAATCGTCCTGCAAGCAAGTCTCTAATCGCGGCGTAGCTGCGCGAGCCCAGCGAACGCCCCGCCCTCGTCCTCCGTCGCGGACGGATCGAGCTCCGCCCCATCTGCGCGCGGGTATGGGTCGAGCGCCAGCGCCAACTGCTCGGCAGCCGCCTCCCCCAGGTCGATCGTGCGCCCGTCATGCCCGATCTCGTCCGGCGACTCGGGGTCCATCAGGTCCCGCTCCTCGCCCTCCGGCACGAAGCGCAGGCGGAACACCTCCGAGACGGCCTGCGCGACCGGCTCGAGGCTCACCACGCAATCCTGCACCACCTGCGCCTCGAGCGCGCCCTCCGCCTCTACAGCATCCCCCACGCGGCGCAGCGTAAAACGGCAGCGCAGGCGGGCCACAGCGACGATTCGCAGCCGCCCAGCCAGCGCCGAGCGCTCGGGCGCAGTCGCCTCCACCATCATCGTCGAAGGCATCCGCTCGAGCGCGACCGGCCGGGAGAACTCGGCCACCATCGTCAAGCCAGGACCGGGTCTGCGAACTGCGGCGCGCCCGCGACGAAGGCTGCCACGGGGACCGCCCCGAGCCGCTCCCGCTCCCGTCGCATCAGCCCGGCGAGCGACGCCGCAGCCCCCTCCGGCTCCTCGCCGCGCCAGACGTTGCGCGCCAGCGCAGCCTCGAGCCCGGCCTGTCCCTGGGCCGCATCGTCGGCCTCCAGCGCCGCCGCATACACGGTCGAGCGGCCGTGGAAGGCGGTCATCATCTGCTTGACCTTCTTGCCCACCGTCATGTCCCCAACGCCCATCTCGCGCAGGTTGAAGTCCATGTCGGCGAACATCGCATCGAACACCGCCTGCGCCAGCGCCTTGCCCGCCGCGCCCTCGCGGTGCAGCCGGTCGACGAGCAGGAACACGTGCAGGCCGACGAGGTCGAACCGCCCGTCGAGCGTGTCCGGCACGCCGAGCGTCGAGTAGAACCAAGGGCGCCGGGCGGCACGCACCGCGTCCGTGTAGAGCGAATAGGCGGCACGCTCATGCGGCCGGCGGCGGAACAAGCCGAACATATTCCCCGTCTCCCCAGGCTCCGGGCCCAAGCTTGAATTGACACGGTGCGGTGTTGGTGACACGCCACGGCCACCAAAGACCTCGGCGGCCATGCCAACATAGGCCCGGCCCGCCCAGGTGCAACTCGCCCGACGACCCGCTTCACCCTTGGGGACACACCGCGTGCGCACCATCCTGCTCCTCCTTCTGACGCTCACCGCCTGTAGCGTGATCGAAACGCCCCGCACCCAGCGTGGCAACAAGGTGGACCCGGACGTGCTGAAGGAGCTCGTGGTCGGCACCTCGACCAAGGCCGATGCAAGCTCGCTCATCGGCTCCCCCTCCGCCCGCGCCGCGTTCGACGACAACCGCTGGATCTACATCAGCGAAACCACCCGCACCCGCGTCGGCCGCACCCCGGGGATCATGGCCCAGGACGTGACGGTGCTGACCTTCGACCAGGGCGGCGTCCTCCGGTCGGTCCAGCGCCTGAACCAGGACGACAGCCGCGAGGTGTCCATCGCCAGCCGCGCCACCCCCTCGCCCGGCAGCGAGGCGAGCTTCCTGGGCCAGCTCCTGGGCAACGTCGGCCGCTTCAGCGCCGGCCCCAGCGGCGCATCCACCGCCTCCCCCTCCGGCGGCGTAGGCGGCAGCGGAGCCTCGGTTGCGCAGGGGCTGTAGCGGCCTAGAAGTGGCTCCAACCGGACGACCGTAGGGTCAACACGTCTCCCGCCTCGTCCCTCACCACGACCCCCGCCCCCGCCTCGAACCACCCCACCCGACTCACGGTCGTCCGCAGCGCCGCCGCGCGCGCCTCCAGCGCCGCCCCGCCGCCCGGCGCGACGGCCATCGCCAGCTCGTAATCGTCCCCACCCGTGAGGCAGAGCGCGAGGCGGTCCGCCGTGTGGGCCGCCGGCGAGAGCGGCACACGGGCGGCCTCGATCACGCAGCCCAGCCCCGCCGCCCGCGCCAGGTGCCCGGCGTCCTGCACCAGCCCGTCCGACACGTCCATCGCGGCCCGCACGAGCCCACCGTCGATCAGCCCCATCCGCGGCTGCGGCAGTCGATAGCGTCCTGCAAGCCACCCCTCGGGGTCCGCGACTTCCCCGCGCAGCGCCAGCAGCCCCAGCGCGCCATCCCCGATCGTCCCGGTCACCCACAGCTCGTCGCCCGCACGCGCCCCCGCGCGCCGTATCGCCTGCCCCGGGGCCACGTGCCCGATGGCGGTCAGCGTCAGGCTCACCGGCCCCGGCGTGCTCGTCGTGTCCCCGCCCAGCAGCTGCATTCCAAATGCCGCCTGGTCCTCCGCCAGTCCCGCAGCGAACGCCGCAAACCACGCATCCGGCGTCTCCCGCGGCACCGACACCGTGGTCAAATACCCGAGCGGCGTCGCCCCCATCGCCGCCAGGTCCGACAGGTTCACCCGCAGCAGCTTGCGCGCCACGAGATCCACCGGATCGTCCGGGAGGAAATGCACCCCCGCCACCATCGCATCCACCGTCAGCACCAGCTCCCGCCCTGGCGGCGGCGCCAGCACGGCGGCGTCGTCCAGCAGGCCCAGCCCCGCCGGGCCAGTCAGCGGCGCGAAGTGCCGCGCGATCCGCCCGAACTCCTCGGGCGCAGCGCTCATGCGGTCGGCACGAACTCGTGCGGCCGCAGCGCCCGCGCCATCCGGTCCAGCAGCCCGTTCACCATCCGCGGCTCATCGCCGTCGAAGAAGCCGTGCGCCACGTCCAGATACTCGTTGATCACCACCCGGCTCGGCGGCCCGTCCTCCATGGACAGCTCCGCGCCGCCCGCCCGCAGCACGGCGCGCAACACCGGGTCCAGCCGGGCCATGGGCCACTCGTCGGGCAGCGCGCCCGCGATCATCGCGTCCAGCCGGTCCTGCTGTTCCACCGCCGTTCGTACGATGCGGCCGAACAGCGGCACGTGGGCGTCCGGCACGCGCCCTTCTTCATAGCCCTCCGGCTCGCCCTCCGGCAGCGCGCCCAGGCGGTGCCGCACGAACTGGTCGATGATCGTCTCGACCGTCTCGCCCGACTGCTCGCTTTGGAACAGCGCCTGCACCGCCGCCACCCGGGAGGCCGTGCGCGGGCGCTTGCCGTCCGGCCGGGGTCCGCGGCCCATCAGGCGGCCCCGAAGCGGCGCGCGGCCGCCACTTGCAGCAGGCATGCGGCGGCGGCCTCGGCCCCCTTGTTGTGCCCATCCTCCCCCGACCGCGCCACCGCCTGCTCCAGCGAGTGCACCGTCAGCACCCCGCTGCCCAGCGCGCAGCCGAACTGCAGCGCCACGTGCATCAGCCCGGCCATGCTCTCCCGGCAGATGAACTCGTAATGATCCGTCCCGCCCCGCACGATGCAGCCCAGCGCCACGAAGCCGTCGAACTTTTGCCCACCCCGCAGCACGATGCGGATGGCCTGCGCCAGCTCGAAGCTGCCGGCCACGTCCAGCGTGTCGAAGGTGGCGCCGGCCCCGCGCAGGATCCGCTCGGCCCCGCGCGTCATGCCGTCGATCACCTCGCGGTAGTAGGGAGCCCGTACCACCAGCACGTGCGGGGGCGGGCCGGGCACCTCGGGGGCGGCCGGCAGCGGCGCGTCGGCGGTGCTCATTCGTGGCCCTCCGTGCCCTCGATCGGGCGCTGGTCCACGATGTCCAGCCCATAGCCCTCGAGCCCCACCACCGTGCGGCGCGTGTTGGACAGCAGCACCAGGTGCCGGATCCCGAGGTCGACCAGGATCTGCGCCCCGATCCCGTAATCGCGCAAGTAGTGCAGCGGCCGCGGGTTGCCGGCCAGCAGCTTCACCCGGGCGCTCACCGCATCCGGACGCGTATCGCGGATCAGCACCACCGCACCCCGCCCCTCGGCCGCGATCATTCGCATGGCGCCGTGCAGGGTCGACCACTCATGCGTGCCGAGCGCGTCGTTCACGATGTCCACCGCATGCATCCGCACCATCACCGGCTGGTCGCCCGAGAGGTCCCCCTTCGTCAGCACCAGGTGCTCGGCATGGTCCATGGTGGTCGCATACACGTGCAGCTGCCAGTCGCCGCCAGCCGCGTGGTGCAGCGTGCCCTGCTCCACGCGTTTGACCAGCCGCTCCGTGCGGCGGCGGTGCGCGATCAGGTCCGCGATGGTGCCGAGCTTCAGCCCGTGATGCTGGGCGAAGCTGCAAAGGTCCGGCAGGCGCGCCATGCTGCCGTCGTCGTTCATGATCTCGCAGATCACCCCGGCCGGCGCCAACCCGGCCATCCGAGCGATATCCACGGCCGCCTCCGTGTGCCCGGCCCGCACGAGCGTGCCGCCCTCCCGCGCCATCAGCGGGAACACGTGGCCCGGCGTCACGATCGCGTCCCGCCCGCTCTCCGCGTTGATCGCGACGGAGATGGTCCGCGCCCGGTCGGCGGCCGAGATGCCGGTCGTGACGCCCTCGCGGGCCTCGATGCTCACCGTGAACGCCGTCTGGTGCCGCGTGCCGTTCGACTGGCTCATCAGCGGCAGGCCGAGTTGCTCCACCCGATGCCGGGTGAGCGCCAGGCAGATGAGGCCGCGGGCATGCCGGGCCATGAAGTTGATGGCGTCCGGCGTCGCGAACTGCGCCGGGATCACGAGGTCGCCCTCGTTCTCGCGGTCCTCGTCGTCCACCAGAATGAACATGCGCCCCGCCCGCGCCTCCTCGATGAGGTCGGCAGCACTGCTCAGATACTCGGACAGCGTCGCCGTCTTCATGAGTTCAACGCCATGGGGGCCGTCTCCTGCAGCCGGGCCACGTAGCGCGCCAGCATGTCGATCTCGATGTGCACCGCCGCCCCCGGCACCAGGCCGCCGAGCGTGGTGGCTGTCCAGGTGTGCGGAATGATGTTCACGCCGAAGCGGGCCCCCTCGACCTCGTTGACCGTGAGCGACACCCCGTCCACCGCGACGCTGCCCTTGGCCGCGATGAATCGCGCGAGCGGCCCTGGCACCTCGATGCCCACGCGCCAGGAGCCATTCTCCTGGGCGACGTGCACCACGCGCCCGAGCCCATCCACGTGGCCCGAAACCAGGTGCCCACCCAGCTCGTCGCCCATGCGCAGGCTCCGCTCCAGGTTCACCCGCGCGCCCGGCGCCCAGCCGCCGAGGTTCGTCTTCGACAGCGTCTCCGCCGACGCATCCACCGCGAACCAGTCCGCCCCCAGCTCCACCGCCGTCAGGCAGCACCCGGCACAGGCGATGCTCGCCCCCTCGGCGATGGCAGCGGTATCCGGCCAAGGGGCCTCCAGCGTGATCCGCATGTCGCGCCCCGCCCCCAGCGGCACCACGCTGCGGACGGTGCCGATGCCCGTGACGATGCCGGTGAACACGCGCGACGCTCTCCTCGAACAGGCGCTGCATGTAGGGCAGGCGGCGCACCGCGGCTAGTGGCACTGCACGTCCTGCTTGCCCCGGCGCATGCCTTGTGGCTTGTTCGACGGTGCCCGCAACAGGGAAATCCGCTTGGCCTACGCCCTCCAGCAGCTCATCAACGGCATCACGCTCGGCATGATCTACGGCCTCATCGCCGTGGGTTACACCATGGTCTACGGCATCATCGGCATGATCAACTTCGCCCATGGCGACGTGTTCATGATCGGCGCGTTCCTCTCGCTCATCGCGCTCCTGGGCCTGTCGGCCATCGGCGTCACCTCCGTCCCGCTCGCGCTCGGCCTCACCCTGCTCATGGCCGCCGCCATCGCCGCCCTGTATGGCTGGACGGTCGAGCGCGTGGCCTACCGCCCCCTGCGCGGCAGCTTCCGCCTCGCCCCCCTCATCAGCGCCATCGGCATGTCGATCGTGTTGCAGAACTTCGCCCAGGTGTCCCAGGGCGCCCGCGTGAAGCCCATCGTGCCCGTCATCCCGGGCGGCATCACCCTCCTCACCATGGACGAGTTCGTGGTGCAGCTCTCCTGGATGCAGATCGCGATCGTGCTGATCACGCTCGTCGTGCTCGGCGTGTTCACCTGGCTCGTGGCCGCCACCCCGCTCGGCCGCTCCATGCGCGCCTGTGAGCAGGACCTCAAGATGGCCGGGCTGCTCGGCATCGACACGGACCGCACGATCAGCCTCACCTTCGTCATCGGAGCCGCGCTGGCCGCCGTCGCCGGGTTCATGTTCCTGCTCTATTACGGCGTCATCGACTTCTTCATCGGCTTCGTGGCCGGAGTGAAGGCGTTCACCGCCGCGGTGTTGGGCGGCATCGGGTCGCTGCCGGGTGCGGTGCTGGGCGGGCTCGCAATCGGACTGATCGAGACGTTCTGGTCGGCCTATTTCAGCGTGCAATACAAGGACGTGGCGGCGTTCAGCATCCTCATCGTGGTGCTGATCTTCCTGCCCACGGGCCTGCTCGGCCGCTCGGATGTCGAGAAAGTATGAACCCCGCCCTGCGTGACGCCGGCATCTCGGCCCTCGTCGCCCTCGGCCTGTTCGGCCCCATGATCGGGCTGCGGACGGAGAGCAACGGCGGCCCGCTCTACCTCGTCGGCCGCCCGGCGCTGCTGATCCTCGTCGTGGCGCTGGTGTTCGCCGGGCGCCTGGCCATCCTGACGCTACGCCAGCCCCGCACGGTCGAATACCAGGCGAACCGCCGCTTCGCCCAGGCCGTCACGCGCGCCGGGCGATGGGTGGCGCCGCTGCTGCTCGGCCTTGCGGTAGCCCTTCCCTTCATCGGCTCCCGCTACGAGCTCGACCTCGGGATCCTCGTCATCACCTACGTCATGCTCGGCTGGGGGCTCAACATCGTCGTGGGCCTCGCGGGCCTGCTCGACCTCGGGTACGTCGCCTTCTACGCCGTGGGCGCCTACTCCTACGCGCTCTTCTCGCAAACCTTCGGCCTCGGTTTCTGGACCTGCCTGCCGCTCGCCGGCCTGCTGGCCGGCACCTGGGGCATCCTGCTCGGCTTCCCCGTGCTGCGCCTGCGCGGCGATTACCTCGCCATCGTCACGCTCGCGTTCGGCGAGATCATCCGCATCGTGCTCCTCAACGCCACCGAGATCACCGGCGGCCCCAACGGCATCAGCGGCATCGCCCGGCCCACCCTGTTCGGCTTGCGCTTCGAGAACTCGGACAACCCGGGCACCTTCGCCCACTTCGTGCAATCCCTCGGGTTCCCCGACTTCGAGGCGAGCCCGTCGCAGCGCGTCATCTTCCTCTACTACATCATCCTGACCCTCGCCTTGCTGACCAACTGGGTCACGCTCCGCCTACGCCGGGTCGCGCTCGGGCGGGCATGGGAGGCGCTGCGGGAGGATGAGATCGCCTGCCGCTCGCTCGGCATCGACGTGACCGTGACGAAGCTCACCGCCTTCGCGATCGGCGCCACCTTCGGCGGCTTCGCCGGCGCCTTCTTCGCAACCCGCGCCGCCTTCATCAGCCCCGAGAGCTTCACCTTCATCGAGAGCGCCATCGTGCTCGCAATCGTCGTCTTGGGCGGCCTCGGCTCACAGCTTGGCGTGGCGCTCGCGGCGCTGGTCATGATCGGCGGCATCGAGCTGTTCCGGGACCTCGCCGAGTATCGGATGCTCATCTTCGGCGGCGCCCTCGTGGTCGTCATGGTGCTCCGCCCCCGCGGCCTGGTCAGCGGCCGCACGCCGAGCGTGGCCCTGGGCACGAGGCGGGAGATCGCCGCCGAGCTGGTGGCGCAAGGCCGTGGTTGAGCCCCTGCTGACGGTCGAGGCGCTGACGATGCGCTTCGGCGGCCTGACGGCGGTGAACGCGCTCGACATGGTCGCCCGGCCAGGAGAGATAACGTCCGTCATCGGCCCCAACGGCGCCGGCAAGACGACGGTGTTCAACTGCATCACCGGCTTCTACCGCCCCACCTCCGGCCGCATCCTCCTGCGCCACCCGACTGGCGCCGCCTTCACGCTGCAAACCATGCAGGGCCACGCCATCGCGCGTCGGGCCCGGGTGGCCCGGACCTTCCAGAATATTCGCCTCTTTGCCGGCATGACGGTGCTCGAGAACCTGCTCGTGGCGCAGCACAACGTTCTCATGCCCAATGTCGGCTCCGGCCTGCTCTCTGTCTTCGGCCTCGGCGGCCACGCGGCGGCGGAGCACACCGCGATCGACCGCGCCCGGCTCTGGCTCGCCCGCATCGGCCTCCTCCCCCGCGCCGACGACCCGGCCGGCGCGCTGCCCTACGGCGACCAGCGCCGCCTCGAGATCGCCCGCGCCATGTGCACGGACCCGGTGCTCCTCTGCCTCGACGAGCCCGCGGCCGGCCTCAACCCGCGCGAGAGTGACGAGCTCGCCGCCCTGCTCAGATCCATCCAGGCCGATGGCTGCGCCATATTGCTCATCGAGCACGACATGAGCGTCGTCATGCGCATTAGCGACCACGTGGTGGTGCTCGACCACGGCAAGCGCATCGCGGATGGCGCGCCCGACTCCGTCCGCAACGACCCGGTCGTCATCGCCGCCTATCTCGGCGAAGGCGACGACGACGATGCGGATGCCCCGGTTGTCGCCGCCACGGTGGCCGCGCAATGACCGCGCCGCTTCTCTCGCTCCGTGGCGTCACCGCCTTTTACGGCGCCATCCAGGCCCTCAAGGGCGTCGACCTCGAGGTCCATCCCGGGGAGATCGTCACCCTCATCGGCGCCAACGGCGCCGGCAAGTCCACGCTGATGATGACCATCTGCGGCTCCCCGCAGGCCCGCGACGGCTCCATCGTGCTCGAGGGCGAGGACATCACCCGCTGCCCGACCCACGAGATCATGCACAAGGGTGTCGCCCAGTCCCCCGAGGGCCGCCGCATCTTCGCCCGCATGTCGGTGCACGAGAACCTGCTGATGGGCGCGCAGGTGGCCAGGATGAAGGATTACGAGGCCACGCGGGACCTCGTGTTCACGCTCTTCCCCCGCCTGAAGGAGCGCCTCACGCAGCGCGGCGGGACCCTCTCCGGCGGCGAGCAGCAGATGCTCTCGATCGGCCGCGCATTGATGAGCCGCCCCCGCCTGCTCCTCCTCGACGAGCCGAGCCTCGGCCTCGCCCCGCTCGTCTGCCGCAGCATCTTCGGCGCCATCCGGGAGCTGAACCGCACCACCGGCCTCACGGTGCTGCTGGTGGAGCAGAACGCCTTCCAGGCCCTCCGCCTCGCTCATCGCGGTTACGTGCTGGTCAACGGCGCCATCACCATGGCCGGCACCGGCGCGGAACTCCTGGCCCGCCCCGAGGTTCGGGCGGCCTACCTCGAAGGCGGGCACTGAACCCGCTTTCCCCCTCCTCTTGGGGGAGCGAGGACGGGGTTGGAAAACCCCTACCCGGCCGCCGCGACCGCGCTGCCGCCGCTGATCCGGTATATCCGGTCCACCCGCTCCACCCCCAGCAGCCGGTGCGCGATCAGCACCAGCGTCCGCCCGGGCGACGCGTCGAGCGCCTCGTTCAGCGCCACGAAGAACGCCCGCTCCGCTGCATCGTCCAGCCCCGTCGCCGGCTCGTCCAGCAACAGCACGGGCGCGTCGGACAGGAGCGTCCGCGCCAACGCCACCCGTCGCGCCTGACCGCCCGAGAGCCCGGCCCCGCCCGCGCCGATCCAGGTATCCAGCCCGTCCGGCAGCCCACGGACCACCTCGTCCACACCTGCCAGCGCAAGTGCCCGCCACAGCGCCGCGTCGTCCGCGCCGGGCCGGGCCAGCAGCAGGTTGGCCCGAACCGTGTCCCCGAACACGTGCGTGGACTGGCTCAGCCAGGCCACGCGCGACCGCACCGCATCATCCGCCAGCCCGGCGATGTCCGCGCCGCCCAGGGTGATGCGCCCTCCATCCGGCGCAGCCACCTTCAGCAGCAGCGCCGCGAGCGTGGACTTGCCGGAGCCTGACGGCCCGAGCACCGCCACCCGGCTTCCGGCGGGGATGTCCAGGGTGAGCCCGTCGAACAGCACGGGCCGCCCCGGCCAGCCGAACTTCACCGCCTCGAACCGGATCCCGCTCCTGGGCGGGACAGGGCCCGACACAGCCGCCATGGGCTCGCCGTCTGCCAGCGCCAACACCCGTCCTGTCGCAGCCGAGGCCTGGCCCGCGAGCACGCCCGCCCGCGCGAGCGGCGCCGCCGCCTCGAACGCGGCGAGGGTCAGCAGCACCGCCGGCAGAAGCACCGCACCCGGCAGCCCATGCAACACCACCAGCAGCAGCGCCGCTTGCCCACACACGCCCGACGCCGCCTGCGCCAACGATGCACGATGAGCCAAGTCCTGCTGCAGCCCGAGCAGCGCGCCCTCCCGCGCCTGCACCCGCGCCAGCATCCGCCCCTCGTTCCCGAAGGCCCGCACCTCCCGCATGCCCTCCAGCGTGTCCAGCGCCGCCACCCGCAGTCCGGACGCGGCCTGCGCGACCTGGCCCGCCGCCCCGGCTGCCATGCGCCCGGCCACGAAGGGCACCCCGGCTGCCGAAAGTCCAAGCAGCGCCGCCACGGCCAACGCCAGCCCCGGTGCGTTCGCGCCCAGCAGAACCCCCACGTCGATCAGCAGCACCACCGCCGCCAGCAGCGGCACGATCACGCGGAGATACAGCCCGTCCAGCGCGTCCACATCCCCCACCACCCGCGCAAGCGCATCCCCGCGCGCCATGAACCCGAGCCCGCCCCCTGCCTGGCGGGCCAGCCCGCGGAACGCCCAGACCCGCAACGCCGTCAACGCCCGGAACGTCGCCCGGTGCGTCGCCAGCCGCTCCACATAGCGCAGAGCCACGCGCCCGAAGCCGAGTCCCCGCAGCGCCCAGGCCAGCGCCACGCCCCCCGCCAGCACCGGTGCCGCCCCTGCCGCCAGCACGAGCCCGGTCAGCGCACTCACCGACAGCAGCGTCGCCACCAGCCCGAGCACCAGCCCCGCCGCCTCCGGCCGCACGACCCGCGCCACCCGCAGCAGTGCCGTCATGCCGCCCTCCTCATGCCGCACCTTGGACGCTCGCGGCCCGCCCGGCCTCGAGCACGATCCGTCGGCCGCCGAATGCCATCGCCGCACTCGAATGCGTCGCCAACAGCACCGTCCGCCCGAGCGCGATGCGGCGCAGGCTGTCCAGCACGTCCGCCTCGGTCGCCGGGTCCAGGTGGGCCGTGGGCTCGTCCAACAACAGCAGCGGCGCCTGACGGATCCACGCCCGCGCAATCGCCACGCGTTGGGCCTGCCCGCCCGAGAGGCCGTAGCCGCCCTCGCCCACCACCGTGCCCAGCCCCTCCGGCAGGAGCGCCGCCACGTGGTCGAGCCCGGCGGCCCGCGCGGCTGCCACCACCTCCTCGTCGCTCGCATCCTCCCGCCCGAAGCGGATGTTCTCCCGGATCGTGCCGGCGAACAGCGCCGGCCGCTGCCCGATCCAGGCCGTCATGCGCGACAAGGCGGCCGGCGTGATGGTCGAGATGTCCGCCCCATTGATCGTGATCCGCCCCGACTGCGGCTGCACGAACCCCAGCAGCAGCTCGAGCACCGTCGACTTCCCCGCACCCGACGGGCCTACGAGCACCACCGTCTCCCCGGGCGGCACACGGAAGCTCAATCCGTCCAACGCCGGGCCACGCGCCTCGTCCCAGGCGAAGCGCACGTTCTCGAACGCGACCGTCACGCCCGACGCCGCCACCGTCCGCACCACAAGGGGGACCGGGGCCGCCGCCGCGGGCGGCTCCATCGCGAGCGCCTCGGCGGAGGCACGGGCATGGATCTGGTCCTGATACGCCGCGGCGAACGCCCGCAGCGGCGCGAACGCTTCGGCCACCAGCACGAGCCCGAACGTCGCCGCCACCGGCTCGAGCCGTCCTGCCTCCGCCGCGAGCCCGGCCCGCACCGCCAGCACCACGAGCGCCCCCGCCGCTGCCGCATCGAGCACCGCCGAGGACAGGAACGCCACCCGCAGCACCCGCATCGTGCGCCCCGCCAGCTCGTGTGCATCCCGCTGCAGCCGCCGCGCCGCATCCTCCGCCCGCCCGGCCATCACGACAGTCGCGATGCCGCGGACCTGGTCCAGGAACCGCGCCTGCAGCCGTGCCATCGCCTCGAACTGCGCACGCGACGCCGCTGCGGCACCCAGGCCGGCCAGCGCCATGCCCACCGGCACCAGCGCACACGCGCCCGCCACGATCGCCGCCGCAACCCAGTCCACCGGCAGCAGCGCCAGAATGACGATCAGCGGCCCCGCCCAGGCCAGCACGGAGGCCGGCAGCCAGCGCCCGAAATAGGCGTCGAGCGCGTCCACCCGGTCGATCGCGGTCGCGGCCGCCTCGCCCGGCGCAGGCCCCGCATGTGGGCCCCGGGCAAGCGCGCCCACCAAGAAGCCGGTCCGGACCCGGCGCCGCGCCGCGGCACCGGCCGCAAAGCCCCGCCCATCGGCCAGCACCATGATCCCTGCCCGCCCCAGCGCCGCGATGGCGAACACCGCGCCCCACAGCACCGGCGCCCGCACCGCGCCGCCCACCAGCAGCGGCCCCACGAGCTGCGCCAGGCTCCAGGCCTGCAGGATGCCGAACGCGATGCCTGCCAGCCCGAGCGCCGCAATCGGTCGGGTGGCAGCCCGGGTCGCAACCGTCTGTCCCAACAACCAGCCCGAGCCGCCGCCGCCGTGCCCCCGCCTCCTCATCGTGGCGCGCGCTACCCCTGCAGCGCCCGGCGCGCCGTGGCCGCGAGCCAGCCGGACGCCACCGGTAGGATGGCGTCGTTGTAGTCATACCCGGGATTGTGCAGCTCGGCCCCGGGCCGCGACGGGCCGTTGCCGATCCAGGCGAACGCGCCCGGACGCTCCTGCAGGAACCAGCTGAAATCCTCGCCCGCCATGCTGGGTGCCAGGTCCCGGCGAACCGCCGCCCCCATTCCTTCCGCCGCGTCTGCCGCAAGCGCCGCTTCGGCCGCACTGTTCGAGGTGACACCGATGCCATGATGGATGTCGACGCCGATCGACACGTCCATCGCCGCCCCGATGCCGGCCGCCACGCGCCGGATTGCGGCGTCCACCGCATCCCGCACCTCGGCTCGGTGGCTTCGCATCGTTCCGCGCAGCACGACGCGGCTTGGCACCTGGTTGCTGGCCACCCCGCCCTCCACGGTGCAGATGGACACGACGGCGCTGTCCAGCGGGCTCACGTTGCGCGCCACGATCGACTGCAACGCCACCAGCAAGTGCCCAGCCGCGAGCATCGGGTCCCTCGTGAGATGCGGCAGCGCGGCATGCCCGGCGTGGCCCTGCACCACCATCTCGATCCGCGCACCTGCCGCCATCACCGGGCCGTCATGCACCATGACGGTGCCGGCCTCCAGGCCGGGCCAGTTGTGGTAGCCGAATATCCGCTCCATCGGGAACCGCTCGAACAGGCCGTCAGCGATCATGTTCTTGGCCCCACCCCCGCCCTCCTCGGCGGGCTGGAACACGAGCTGCACCGTGCCCGTCCAGTCGGCATCCTGCGCGAGCAGCGCCGCAGCCCCCAGCAGGCTCGCCGTATGCCCGTCGTGCCCGCACGCGTGCATGGCCCCCGGGCTCGTGCTGGCCCAGGCCAACCCCGTTTCCTCCGTGATCGGCAGCGCGTCCATATCCGCCCGCAGCCCGACACTCCGGTTGGAAAGCCCCCGCTTCAGCGTGGCCACTACGCCGTGCCCGCCTACCCCGGCCACGAATGGCACGCCGAGTTCGGTCAGCACACGCTGCACGAAGGCCGAGGTCGCGGCCTCCTGCAAGGTCAGCTCCGGGTTGGCGTGCAAGTGCCGCCGCCATTCGGTGACTTTCGCGTGCAGCCCTGCGTCCATCGGCGATCCCTCCACACGCTCGTGTGTGCCGCGGCGCGCGATGTTCCGCAAGCGGGCAGCTCACCCCAAGGCCGGACCCTCGAGCCGTTCCCGCCGCAGCTTGAGCGTGACCTGGTAGCGGGTGCCGGCCCCCTGCTCCACCAGCAACCTCGCCCCGAGTTGCCGCGCGAAGCCGTGGATGAGCTGGATGCCGATCCCATCGCGCGTGCCCTCCGCCGTCTCGGCCTTGCCGGCCGTTATGCCCACGCCGTCATCCTGGATTACGAGCTCCGCCTCGTCGCCCACCTCACGCAGCCGCACAACGATCGTCCCTCGGCGCCCGGCCGGGTAGCCATACTTGATCGCGTTCGTGACGGCCTCCGTGACGATGAGCGAGATCGGCACGGCCTGGTCGCTGGACATCTCGAGCTCCGGCGCCTCGATCTCGAGGCTGAGGCGCTCCCCCTCCGTCTCGCCCATCGCGGTGAACAATTGCCCGCACAGCTCGAGCAGGAACGTTCGCATGTTGATGGTGTGGATCTCGCCGTGCGCATAAAGGTGCCGGTGCACCGTAGCCAACGCCCGCACCCGATCGCGCGCGGACTGGAACTCGGCCCGGGCTTCCGGCAGCCGAATACGGCTGGCCTGCAGGTTCAGGAGGCTGGCTACGATCTGCAGGTTGTTCTTCACCCGGTGGTGGATCTCCTGCATCGCCAGCTCCTGCCGGACCAGCGCCGTGGCGAGTTGCGTCTCGCGGCTGCCGAGCGCGCGGGTCGCGCGCTTGAAACTCAGGCCCAAGCCGCGCAGCTCGGACGGCATCGTGCGGCTGTCCGGCAGGACGAACGGCGTTCCGTCACGCCAGGCATCGACTGCATACCGCAGCTTGTGAAGAGGACGCGCGACCAACCGTTCGACCGCGATCACCGTAAAGGCAGTGCCGGCGACAACCGCCGCCGTCAGCCCGAGCGTCGAGCGGTTATCCGTCATGATCAACAAGATCGCCGGAAGCCACGATACGACGACCACGAGCCCAACGCGTGCCGGCAAGCCTGCAAACAGGTGCTTAGGCAGCCATCGGCTCATGGAAAGCCTGCCGCCCAGGCCGCCGGCCTCGCCGGCCGGCGGTCGCTCACTTCTTCAGATCCTCCTCGATCAGCTTCAGCAGCTCATCAGGAACAGGCTCGTTCGCCACATCGTCGAACAGTTGGTGCAGGCCACGGTTCAACCATAAATCAAATGCCGCATCGACCGGCCGCGATTGCTGAGACGGCTGGGGTTTCTTACGTTGCGTCATGCTGAAGTTATTCATGTCCGTCTGACCCGCCCGGCGCTCATGCCGCTCCATGGAACGGAATCGGCAAGTGCGCGTATGCTAAAGAGACAAGACTGCTTTCATTCGGCACTGACAACCCGCTTATTCTCCACCGCGCCGTCTTTGCGGACTCGCGCCAGCACAGTGTCCGCCGTGGGGGGCAGCTTCGCCTTGGGCTCGCGGAGCAACCAGCTCTCGAGCTGACGCCGGGCCCGGAACACGCGGCTTTTGGCCGTGCCCACCGCACAGCCGGTCGCCTCGGCAAGCGCCTCGTAGCTCATGCCGTGCACCACCACCATCATCAGCGCCTCGCGCTGGTCGGCGGGAAGCTTCGTCATCGCCTTGCTCAGCTCCTTGAGCGCCAGCCGATCCTCATGCGGCGCCTCGGTCGCGAAAATGTGCGCCGGCACGTCGTCGATGTCGGTCGTGTCCCGACGCTTGCGCAGGTTGCTGATGAACCGGTTGCGCAGGATGCGATGCATCCATGCCTGGAAGTTGGTCCCGGGGATAAAGCTCGACTGCGCCGAAAGCGCGTTACAGACCGCGTCTTGGACAAGGTCCTCGGCGGAGGCGCGGTTGCGCGTGAGCGCAAGCGCCTGCACCCGGAGCTTCGGCAGGATCGCGATCACCTGGTCGTGGAACGAAGGGCCGCTGGACTGAAGATTAGGTTCGCGCGTCATCGGCTGGATCATCGTCATGGAGGCATCCCTGCTGCGTTCGATAATCAGTCAATGACGCTGGCGGGCCTCGCGTTGCATCGGTTCGATCACGAGATTGCGAGGCTTATACTTTCCTCAACTCGGTTGCAGGCCGATCGGTTGTTGTAACCAGCCCGGCGCACACATGCGGTGCCGTGAGCTCAGCCACCCTCCTCCGCCATCAACCGCGCCAGCGCCGTTCGCGCCCGGCTGAGCCGCGCCTTCATCGTGCCCTCCGGCACGCCGCACACCAGCGCCGCCTCCTCGTGGCTCAGCTCCTGCGCGCCAACCAGGATCAAGGCCTCGCGCAACAACGGCGGCAGGCGCCAGAGGTGTCGCTGCAGGTCGTCGATGTCCGACCGCGCATCCTGCGAAGGCCGGGCACCCTCGTCGGCCACGGACTGGCCCCGCATTGCCGCCGCCTCCCGCTTGCGCCGGCGCTGCTGCTCGTAGAACGCGTTCCGGACGATGGTGAAGGTCCAAGCCTTGAGGCTCGTGCCGGGCTGGAACTGATGGAGTGCTGCCAGCGCGCGCATCACGCCGTCCTGCACCAGGTCGTCCGCCACAACCCGGTCGCGTGCCAGGAATCGGGCGAACGCGCGCAACTCGGGCAGCAGGGCGCCGATTTGGCGGCGCAGGTCGACGTCGGCTATGTCCAATCACGTGCTCCAGCGCAGCCCCAACCCTCGCCCTCGCACATCCAGGCGGGAAAGCGGGCCGGCTGCCGCCTATCTGTATCCAAAGGACGTTCATGACCAGCTTCCGTCGCGAAGACCTGATCCGGGCGCTGCCCTATGCCCGCCGCTATGCACGAGCACTGACCGGCAGCCAGGCACGCGGCGACGCGCTCGTCGGGGATGCGTTGAAGGCGCTGGCAAGCCACGAGCCAGATGAGCTCGATGCGCGGACCACGCTCTACCGCGCCATCACCCGCGGCTTCGGCCATGTCCGCCCGGCCAGCCCCTTCATCGACGGCCGGCTCAGCCAACGCCAGCGACAGCTCCTGCTGCTCACGTCCCTCGAGGAGCTGCCGGTCCAGACGGCGGCCCTCGTCGTCGAGACACCCGAAGACGATGCGGGCGTCGAGCTGACCGAAGCCCGGACTCACCTTCGCGACGCGGCGGCAACCGACGTGCTCATCATCGAGGACGAGCCCGTGATCGCCATGGACATCGAGGAGCTCGTCGCCGGCTGCGGCCACCGCGTGGTGGGCGTCGCCAGCTCCGAGGCGGAGGCGGTCGAGCTTGCCGAGCTGCACCGGCCGGGCCTGATCCTCGCAGACATCAACCTCGGCTCGGGCGGGGACGGCATGGCAGCCGTGAACCGCATCATGCGGCACCACTATGCTCCCGTCATCTTCGTAACCGCTTACCCCGAGCGCCTGCTGACCGGTGAAGCGCTCGAGCCCGCCTTCGTCATCACGAAGCCCTTCGAGCCGCTCACCCTGGCGATCGCCACCTACCAGGCGGTCACCGGCGGAGTGCATCTCGAATAGTCGCGCGCAAAACCGCCGGCCGGGGCAACTTACGCCCGCCCGGTGCGCTTGGCCCGGCACGACCACCGGAGACGACGCCGTAGTGACAGGCAATCTGCCCCCGCTCAACCTATACCGCGCGGGCCCGGATGGCTGGCCCGCCGCCCTCGGGCGCGCGGCGACCCTCGGGTTCGATGCGTTGGTATTGCCGCACCCCGCAGCGTTCGATCTGGAGCCTGACTTCGTCGAGGCGGCCCGCGGCCTGCGCGTTCGCCTCGTCGCCGACCTGTCAATCGACCGCGCGCCAGCCGCGTTGCTCGAGACGGTTCCCGGCCCCTTCCATCGTCTCTCCGCCCCCAGTATCGACCCGCGACAGCCGCCGCCGCCCGCACTCGACGCGCTTGCCGCAATCGGCACCCTCGACGATGCCGCAGCGCTGGCCACCTGGTGGGCGCCGCACGTCGAGCGGCTCGGCGCCGTCCGCTTGCTCGGACTCGACCGGCTGCCGGGCTGGGCGGTGCCGGCCTTCCTTCATGCCCTGCGCGCCGAGGCGCCCGATGCCCTGCTCTTCGGGTGGACGCCCGGCCTCCCATGGCCCGTGCTCGAGAAGGTTGCCCCCGGCACGCTGGACCTGGTTGCGAGTTCGCTGCCCTGGTGGGACGGCGAGGCCGATTGGCTTTGGGACGAGCTCGCCCGCCTGCGCCGCGTCGCCCGGGTGGTGGCCGATGGCGGCGATGACCCGGCGCGACAGACCCTCGCCGCGCTGCTCGGCGATGGCTGGATGACCCAGGGCGCCACGGCCCACGGCGCCCCCGACGCGGAGGCGCTGGTGCAGCTCCGCCGCCGCCTCGCGCCGATGCCGCATGCCACCCTCGCCTCGGCAGGCGGCGGCCCCGCATATGCCGTGCTGCGTGCCGACGCGCCGGACCCGCGCGCGGCATCGAAAGCCGTGCTTGCCGTGACGGCGCTGCGCCGGGCTACGCTGCACGCAGCCGGGCCCCTCGGCACTGTTGGTGGCGCCTTCGCTCCCTTCCACGACCAGGGCGGCACCACCCTCTCGCCCCATGCCACGATCGTCGTGGCCCCAGGCTGGCTGCATCTCTACGAGGCCCAGGCTCGCGCGCCCCTGCCCGCCCCGCCGCTCGCCCGTAAGCGGGCCGAACTCGCTGCCGGCCTGCCGCGCGTCGCCATCGAGGCCGTGTCCCCGTCCGTCGAGAACGGCCGCTTCCCCGCACGCCAGGTGGTCGGCAGCGTGGTTGTCGTCACCTGTGACATCATCGTCGACGGCCACGAGAAGGTCGCTGCCTGCCTGCGCTGGCGTGGTCCCGGGGAGGAGTGGTCGGAGGCGCGCATGGCCCCCCTCGGCAACGACCGCTGGACAGGCAGCTTCCCGCTGCTGGCGCTCGGGCCGCACGACTACACGGTGCACGCGTGGAAGGACGTGTGGGGCACCTACACGGACGAACTGGCCAAGAAGCACCAGGCCGGCGTGCCCATCATGCTCGAACTGCAGGAGGGCGAGGCGCACATCCGCGCCGCCGCCGCCCGCACCCGCAAAGGCACGTCGCAAGCGCTGGACACGGTGCTGAAGGCGCTCGCGACCGAGAGCGAGACGGCCCGCCGCGAGGTGCTGCTCTCCGACGAGACCCGCGGCTCCATGGCCCGGGCGGATGACCGTCCGCACGAGGCAGTCGCCGGCCCATACGCCTTGCTCGGCGAGCGCGCCGCCGCCGGGTTCGCGGCCTGGTATGAGGTGTTCCCCCGTTCGCTCAGCGACGACCCAGCCCGGCACGGCACCTTCCGAGACGTGATCCGCCACTTGCCCCGGATACAGTCGATGGGCTTCGACGTGCTGTATTTCCCGCCCTTCCACCCGATTGGCCGCATCAACCGCAAGGGCCGCAACAATACGCTCACCCCGGCCATCGACGACCCTGGCAGCCCCTACGCCATCGGTTCCGAGGAGGGCGGCCACGACGCGCTGCACCCGGAACTCGGCACGCTCGAGGACTTCCAGGCCCTGCGCACCGCCGCGGCCCAGCACGGGCTCGAGCTCGCCATGGACTTCGCCATCCAGTGCTCGCCCGACCACCCGTGGCTCCGTGAGCACAAGGACTGGTTCAACTGGCGCCCGGACGGTACGATCCGCTACGCCGAGAACCCGCCGAAGAAGTACGAGGACATCGTCAACGTCGACTTCTACGCGAGCGGCGCCGTCCCCGCGCTCTGGCTGGCCCTGGCCGACGCCGTACTGCACTGGGCCGCGCAGGGTGTGCGACTCTTCCGCGTCGACAACCCGCATACGAAGCCTTTGCCGTTCTGGGAGTGGCTCATCCAGGAGGTTCAGGCCCGTTATCCGGATGCGGTCTTCCTCGCGGAGGCTTTCACGCGCCCCAAGGTGATGTATCGCCTCGCCAAGTCCGGCTTCGGCCAGAGTTACACCTATTTCACCTGGCGCTACACCAAGGACGAGTTTACCCAATACCTCGTTGAACTGACCCAGGGGCCGCCACGCGACTTCTTCCGCCCCCATTTCTTCGTCAACACCCCCGACATCAATCCGATACCGTTGCAGACCGCCCCGCGCCAAGCCTTCCTGGTACGGTGCGCGCTCGCGTCGCTGCTGTCCGGGCTGTGGGGCCTCTACAACGGCTTCGAGCTGTGCGAGGCGGAGCCGGTGCCAGGCAAGGAGGAATACCTGGACAGCGAGAAATATCAGGTCCGCGCCTGGGATTGGGACCGGCCGGGCAACATCGTCGCCGAGATCACGCAGCTGAACGCCATCCGCCGCGCCAACCCGGCGCTGCACTCCCATCTCGGGGTCACGTTCCTGAACGCGGACAACCCATTCGTGCTGTGCTTCGAGAAGGCCACGCCGGATGGCTCGAACGTGCTGCTCGTCGCCATCAACCTGGACCTGCACCGCTTCCAGTCCTCGCGCATCGACGTGCCGCACTGGCGGTTCTCCCCCGAGCCCGCACTGCTCGAGGCCACCGATCTGCTCGAGGACCGCCATGAGCGGTGGGACGCGCGAAGCCGCGTCGTCACCCTTCCACCCGAGCGGCCCTACGCCATCTGGCGCATCCGCCCCGCCGACGAGGCTTCATGATTGAAACGAATCCCGATCCGCTCTGGTTCAAGGACGCGGTGATCTACCAGCTGCACCTAAAGTCGTTTTTTGACGGAAACAACGATGGCGTAGGTGATTTCAAGGGCCTGATCGAAAAGCTCGACTACGTGCGCGAGCTCGGCGTGACTGCCATCTGGATGCTGCCATTCTACCCGTCACCCCGGCGCGACGACGGCTACGACATCGCCGATTACACGAGCGTCCATGGCGATTACGGCACCATGGACGACGTCAGCCGCTTCATCGAGGCGGCGCACGAGCGCGGCCTGCGAGTCATCACCGAACTCGTCATCAACCACACGAGCGACCAGCACCCCTGGTTCCAGGCCGCCCGCCAGGCGCCGCCCGGCAGCCCGGAGCGCGAGTTCTACGTGTGGTCGGACACGGCCGAGAAATATGCGGGCACCCGCATCATCTTCTTGGACACGGAGAGCAGCAACTGGACGTGGGACCCGGTGGCCAACGCCTATTACTGGCACCGCTTCTACAGCCACCAGCCCGACCTCAACTTCGACAACCCGGCCGTGCTCGAGGAGGTCTTGCGCGTGATGCGCTTCTGGCTCGACCTCGGGATCGATGGGCTGCGTCTCGACGCCGTGCCCTACCTCATCGAGCGCGAGGGCACCAACAACGAAAACCTGCCCGAGACGCACGATATCCTGAAGCGCATCCGCGCCGAGATGGACCGCCACGCGCCGGGCCGCATGCTGCTCGCCGAAGCCAACCAGTGGCCGGAGGACGCGCAGCAATATTTCGGCGACGGCGACGAATGCCACATGTCGTTCCACTTTCCGCTGATGCCGCGCATGTACATGGCGATCGCGCGGGAGGACCGCTTCCCGATCACCGACATCATGCGCCAGACGCCCGAGATCCCCGCCGGCTGCCAATGGGCCGTGTTCCTCCGCAACCACGACGAACTCACCCTCGAGATGGTGACGTCCGGGGAGCGCGATTACCTCTGGAATACCTACGCCGCAGACCGTCGCGCCCGCATCAACCTGGGCATCCGCCGCCGCTTGGCCCCGCTGCTCGAGCGGGACCGCCGCCGGATCGAGCTGATGAACGGCCTTCTGCTCTCCATGCCCGGCACGCCCGTCATCTATTACGGCGACGAGATCGGCATGGGCGACAACATCTTCCTCGGCGACCGCGACGGTGTCCGAACCCCCATGCAATGGTCCATGGACCGCAACGGCGGCTTCTCCCGCACGGACCCGCAGCGGCTCGTCCTGCCCGTGATCCAGGACGCGAACTACGGCTACCAGGCCGTCAACGTCGAGGCGCAGGCGGCCGACCCGCACTCCTTGCTGAACTGGACGCGCCGCATGCTCGCCGTCCGCGGCCGCCACCACAGCTTCGGGCGCGGCACGCAGCGGTTCCTCTACCCCGCCAACCGCAAGGTGCTGGCCTTCCTGCGCGAGCTCGAGGACGAGACGATCCTGTGCGTGAGCAACCTCTCCCGCACCGCCCAGGCCGTCGAGCTGGACCTGTCGGCCTTCGCCGGACGCGTGCCGGTGGACATCGTCGGCGGATCGGTCTTCCCGCCCGTGGGCCAGCTCAACTACCTGCTCAGCCTGCCGCCCTACGGCATGCTCTGGTTCCTGCTCGCCACCGACACGGCGCTGCCCGCCTGGCACGTGCCCCCGCCGGAGCCGCTGCCGGAATACGCTACCCTGGTGCTGCGCCAGGGCGTGGACGACGTGCTTGCCCCGTCGTCTCGCGCCGTTGTCGAGCGGGAGGCGCTGCCCGCCTACCTCCCGCTGAGGCGCTGGTACGCCTCGAAGACGGAGCGGCTCTCCGCCGTTCGCCTGGCCTACGCCACCCCGCTGCCCGAAGCACCGGGCGTGCTGTTCGCCGAAGTCGAGGCAGCGCTCCCCGGCCGCACGGAGCGCTACGTGCTCCCGCTCGGCATCGCCTGGGACGACGAGGTTCAGGGCGCGCTGCCCAGCCTGCTCGCCCTGACCCGCGTCCGCCGCGGCCCCCGTGTGGGCGCGCTCACGGATGCGTTCACCCTCGATGCGCTCACCACCGGGCTGCTCGCCGGCTGGGCTGCCTCGGCCAAGCTGCCCATCGAGGGCGCCCGGCTCGAGTTCCGTCCCACCGCCCTCATGGCTGGCGTCTCCATCCCACACGGCGCCGACATCCGCCGCCTGTCGGCCGAGCAGAGTAACTCGTCCTGGATCGTCGCCGACACGCTCGTGCTGAAGCTGGTGCGCCGCGTGCTGGCCGGCGTGCACCCGGAGGGGGAGATGACGCGCTTCCTCACCGAGCGCGGCTTCGGCAACACCGCGCCGCTCTATGGCGAGCTGGTGCGCGTGGACGACGACGGCACGCCGCACACGGTTGCGCTGGCCCAGGGCTTCGTCCGGAACCAGGGCGATGGCTGGGGCTGGACGCTCGACTTCCTCGCCCGCAGCGTCGAAGCCGTGGCCCTCACGGGCGCCACGCACGAGTCCGGCAGCGTGGAGGAGGCGGGGGACGACGCGTTCGACGCCTACGCCGCCTTCGCCCGCGCCATCGGCACGCGCCTTGGCGAGCTGCACAGCGTGCTCGCGGCCGCCGACACGGACCCAGCCTTCACGCCCCGCCCCGCCGACCCGGCCACGCTCGCCGCCTGGGGTGACGGCGCCGCCACGCAGATCGGTGCAGCGCTCGACCTGCTGGCGCAGGCCAAGCTCGAGGGCGCACCGGCCGACCAGGCCGCCATGCTGCTCGCCAACCGCGACCGCCTGCAGGCCGAGGCCCGCCGCCTCGCCGCGGAGGCCGACGGGGCGCTGCAGACCCGCGTGCACGGTGATTTCCACCTCGGCCAGGTCCTGGTCGTGCAGGACGACGCCTACATCATCGACTTCGAGGGCGAGCCCGCCCGCACCATGGAGCAGCGCCGCGCCCATTCCTGCCCGCTGCGGGATGTCGCGGGCCTGCTCCGCTCGTTCGACTACGCGGCAGCCGCCGCGGCACCAGGGCGCGTGGCCTCGTCGGAGCCCGTGTCCGAGCGGCGGCTGGCACTGCTGCTCGCCTTCAGGGACCGCGCGACGACCGCCTTCCTGGAGGCCTATCGCGAGGTGCTGCACGCGGCCCCTGCACGATGGGTGTCGGAGGCGGCGGAGCAGCCCTTGCTCGACCTCTTCCTGCTCGAGAAGGCCGCATACGAAATCCGCTATGAGGCGGCCAACCGCCCCACCTGGCTCCCCATCCCGCTCGGGGGCTTCCACGCCATCGCCGAACGGCTGTTGGGACGCACAGCATGACGACTCTGCACCAGGGCACCATCGAGGCCATCGTGGCCGGCCGCCACGGCGACCCCTTCGCCGTGCTCGGCCCGCATGAGGGCGAGCTACGCGCCTGGCTGCCCGACGCGGACGCGGCATGGGCCGTCGACGCCTCGGGCGAACGCACCGCGCTCGAGCGTGTGGACGCGGCCGGCTTCTTCGCAGGCGCCGTCGCCACCTCCGGCCCGCACCATCTGCAGATCACCACCCACGGCATCCTCTACGACGCCGAGGATCCCTACCGCTTCGGCCCCACCCTCGGCAGCCACGACCTGGACCTCATCGCCCAGGGAACTCACCGGACCCTCTGGCGCGCCCTCGGCGCCCACGAGGCGACCTATGACGGCGTCCCCGGCATCCGCTTCGCAGTGTGGGCCCCCAACGCCACCCGCGTCTCCGTCATCGGCGACTTCAACCATTGGGACCCGCGACGCCACCCGATGCGAAAGCACCAGGGCGTGGGCGTGTGGGAGATGTTCGTCCCGGGCGTGGCCCCCGGCGCGCTCTACAAGTTCGACCTCGTCGGCTCCCAGGGCGAGCCGCTCCCGCAGCGCGCCGACCCCATGGCGCGCGCAGCCGAGCGCGCCCCGGCCACCGCCTCCATCGTCGTCGCGGCCGCCCCGCATCGCTGGACGGACGCGGCCTGGATGGAGCGCCGCGCCGCCGCCCAACGGCCGGACGCGCCTATCAGCGCCTACGAGGTGCACGCCGGCTCCTGGCTCCCTGCAGCCGAGCGCGGCAGCGTCGGCTGGGCCGCACTGGCAGACCGCCTCGCCCCCTACGCCGCCGGTATGGGGTTCACGCATATCGAGCTCATGCCCATCGCGGAGCACCCGTTCGGCGGGTCCTGGGGCTACCAGCCGCTCGGCCACTTCGCCCCCAGCGCGCCGCTTGGCTCGCCCGAAGCCTTCGCCGCCTTCGTCGACCGCTGCCACGCAATGGGCGTCGGCGTCCTGCTCGACTGGGTGCCCGCCCACTTCCCGTCGGACCCGCATGGGCTCGCCCGCTTCGACGGCACCGCGCTCTATGAGCACGCAGATCCGCGCGAAGGCTTCCACCGGGACTGGAACACCTACATCTTCAACATCGGTCGCAACGAAGTCCGCGGCTTTCTCATCGCCTCCGCCCTGTATTGGCTCGAGCACTTCCACATCGACGGCCTGCGCGTCGACGCCGTCGCGTCCATGCTTTACCGCGACTACAGCCGGGACGCGGACGACTGGGTCCCGAACCAGTTTGGCGGCCGCGAGAACCTCGAGAACGTCGCCCTTCTGCAGGAGCTGAGCCGCGCCGTGGCCGAGCACGCGCCCGGCACCGTGCTCATCGCCGAGGAAAGCACCGCGTGGCCCGGCGTGACCCGCAGCGCCGACGAGGGCGGCCTCGGCTTCCACTACAAGTGGAACATGGGCTGGATGCACGACACGCTGCACTACCTGGCCGAGCCGCCGATCTACCGGAAGTGGCACCATGGCGAGATCACCTTCGGCCTCGTGTACGCCTTCACCGAACGTTTCATGCTGCCGCTCAGCCACGACGAGGTCGTCTACGGCAAGGGCTCGCTCATCCGGAAGATGCAGGGCGACGACTGGCAGCGCTTCGCCAACCTGCGAGCCTACCTGGCCTTCATGTGGGCATACCCGGGCAAGAAGCTCCTGTTCATGGGCTGCGAGTTCGCGCAGGACCGCGAGTGGAACCACGACACCGGGCTCGACTGGCACCTGCTGGACGACACGATGCATGCCGGGGTGCAGGCGCTGCTGCGGGACCTGAACGGCCTCTACCGCTCCGTGCCCGCCCTCCACGAAGGCGATTGCGACAGCGCGGGCTTCGAATGGGTCGTGCTGGACGACGCCGACAACTCCGTCTTCGCCTGGCTCCGGCACCCGCTCCACGGCGGCAAGCCAGCACTGGTGATCGTGAACTTCACCCCCGTCCCGCGGCACGGCTACCGCGTGGGCGTGCCGCACGGCGGCATGTGGCGCGAAACGCTGAACTCCGACGCCGCCGTGTATGGCGGTTCGGGGGCCGGCAACATGGGCCGTACCGAGGCCGATCTTGCGGGTTCGCACGGCCTGCCGAAATCCCTGGTCCTGACGCTCCCACCCCTGGCCACACTGGTGCTGCTGCCCGAATGACGACCTTCATCCACGAGCTGCCGTTCGGCGCCGCATTCCAGCCGGACGCGACGCGGTTCCGCATCTGGGCGCCATCGGCCGAGACGGTGCGGCTCCGGATCTTCGAACACGACATGCCCATGCGCGCCAAGCCCGGCGGCTGGCACGAGGCCACCGCGCGCACCGTTGTCGGCACGCCCTACGGCTTCGTCATGCCGGACGGCCTTTTCGTCCCGGACCCTGCATCCCGCGTGCAACAACACGACGTGCACGGGCCGAGCCTTACGATGAACCCTGCCGCCTATGTGTGGCAAAATCCGGGCTGGACGGGCCGGCCCTGGAACGAGGCCGTGATCTACGAGTGCCACGCCGGGCTGATGGGTGGGTTCCGTGGCCTCGAGGCGCGGCTGCCGGAGCTGAAGGCACTCGGCATCACCGCAATCGAGCTCATGCCTCTCGCCGACGTGCCGGGTCCGCGCAACTGGGGCTACGATGGCGTGCTGCCCTTCGCGCCGGACCGATGCTTCGGCACGCCGGACGAGCTGAAATCGCTGATCGACACTGCGCACGGCCTCGGGATGATGATGATGCTCGACGTCGTCTACAATCATTTCGGCCCCGACGGCGCTTACTTGCACGCCTACGCCAAACCGTTCTTCGACCAGGGCCGCCACACGCCCTGGGGGGCGGCCATCGACTTCAAGCGGCCCGAGGTGCGCGAGTACTTCCTGCACAATACGCTCTTTTGGCTCAACGAATACCGCTTCGACGGTCTTCGCTACGACGCGGTGCACGCCATCGCCGAAGAGGACTTCTTCCACGAGCTGGCCCGCGAGGCCCGCGCCGCCACTGCAGGCCGCCACATCCATCTGGTGCTCGAGCACGAGGACAACGCCGCCCGGCTGCTCCGCACCGAGCCCGGCCAGCCGCTGTTCGACGCGCAATGGGCCGACGACATGCACCATTGCCTGCACGTGCTGCTCACGAATGAGACGGAGGGCTACTACGGCGACTTCACCGACGCGACCCGCCTGCTCGCTCGCTGCCTGGCGGAGGGCTTCGCCTACCAGGGTGAGATGGCGCCGCATCTGGAGCGGCCCCGCGGCGAGCCGAGCGGCCACCTACCGACCTCCGCCTTCATCGTATGCCTGCAGAACCACGACCAGATCGGCAACCGCGCCATGGGCGACCGGCTGACCACGCTGGCCGACCCGGGCGCCCTCCGAGCCGCCACCATGCTGCTGCTGCTGTCACCCTTCATCCCCATGTTGTTCATGGGTGAGGAGCACGCCAGCCGGTCGCCCTTCCAGTTCTTCACCAGCCATGGCGAGGAACTGGCCCGCCTGGTTCGAGACGGCCGGCGTGCCGAGTTCGCCGCCTTCGCCGCCTTCCAGGACGAGGCGACCCGTGCCGCCATCCCCGACCCGAACGATCCGGAAACCTACCTCCGCTCCCGCCCCGAGCGCTCCGATCCGGCCCATGCCGAGTGGATGGCGGGTCTGCTCCGGCTGCGCCACGAGCATGTCGCCCCGGGCATCCCGGGCACCCGCAGCGCCAGCGTGGATGTGCTCGGCGACGGCGCCGTGCAGGCGGCCTGGACGCTCGGCACCGGGCGCACGCTGTCCATCGCAATCAACCTCGGCCGCGCCGCCGCAGCGCCAACCGTCCGCGGCGACACGCTGGCCGCAACCCCCGGCGCCACCCCGACCCACCTGCCGCAAGGCGCCTGCATCGTGACGCTCGCATGACCGACGCCGACCTCGCCGACCTGGCCGCAGATGCCGGCGTAGCCCCGCGATGGAAGGACGTGCACCATCAATGGCACGAGGTGGCGCCGGACACGCTCCGCGCCGTGCTCGCAGCACTCGACCTGCCGGCTGGCTCGCCCCGGGACATGGCGGACAGCCGCGAACGCCTGGCACGGCAGACGGGGGGCATGCTCAAGCTCACCACCGCACTCGTGGGCCAACCCATCCGTGTGCATGGCAACGGGCGTTGGGAACTGACCCTCGAGGACGGGGTCCGTTCGGACGGCCACACCGAGGACGGCACGCTTCCGGCCGTTGACGTGCCCGGCTACCACCACCTCGTCATCGGCGGGCAGGAGACCGTGCTCGCCGTCGCCCCTACGCGCGGCATCACGGTGCAGGACGCCGCACCGGGGCGCCGCCCCTGGGTGCTGGCGGTCCAGCTCTACGGCTTGCGGCGTGCTGGCGACGGTGGCCTGGGCGACTTCCGCGGCATCGAGGCGCTCGCCGCGAGCGCCGTCCGCGCCGGCGCGGGAGGCATCGCCATCAGCCCGGTGCACGCCCAGTTCTCCGCGGACGTGCACCGCTTCAGCCCCTACTCGCCCTCGAGCCGGGTGATGCTGAACGTGCTGCACGCCGGGCTGGAGCTGGAGGGCGAGGAGGCCGCGCGGCTCGAATCGCTCGAGCTGGTCGACTGGCCGGCTGCCGCCCGGTTGCGGCTCGAGGCGCATCGCCGCGACTTCGAGGCCGCTTCGGAGGCCGATCACGCCGCCCTCGCCCGGTTTCGCGAGGCCGAGGGCAGCGCGCTCGAGCGCCACGCCGTGTTCGAGGCGCTGCATGCCGAGCAATTCGCTCAGGGCCGATGGCACTGGCGGACCTGGCCCAAGGCCCTGCACGACCCCGCGGGCGAGACCGTCCGCGCCTACGCCGCCTCGCACGCGCCCGAGGTGGCGTTGCATGCCTGGATGCAATTCCGCACGAGCCAGAGCCTCGCCAGCGCGCAGCGCGCCACCCGGGCCGCAGGCATGCCGATCGGGCTCGTCGCCGACCTCGCCGTCGGTGCCGATTCCGGCGGCAGCCATTGCTGGAGCCGCCAGGCCGAAACGCTGCTCGGCATGAGCATCGGCGCCCCGCCGGACCTTCTCAATAGCCAGGGCCAGGCCTGGGGCCTCGCGGCCTTCAGCCCCTCCGGCCTACGCACCCACGGCTACCGCGCCTTCATCGAGATGCTCAGCCACGCCATGCGCCACGCTGGCGGCGTCCGCATCGACCACGCGCTCGGCCTCGCCCGCCTCTGGGTCGTGCCCGACGGCGCCTCCGCCCGGCAGGGCGCCTACCTCGCCATGCCGACCCAGGACCTGCTCCGCCTCATCGCCCTCGAGAGCCACCGGAACCGCGCGATCGTGCTTGGCGAAGACCTCGGCACCATCCCGGATGGCTTTCAGGACGCCATGGCAGGCGCCGGCATGCTCGGCATGCGCGTGCTGTGGTTCGAGAAGGCCCACAACCTCTTCACCGACCCACGCTCCTGGTCGCGCTCCGCCGCTGCCATGACGAGCACGCACGACCTGGCCACCATCGCCGGCTGGTGGAGCGGACACGACCTGGCCTGGCGCAGCCAGCTCGGCGTCTCGGGCGACGAGGGCGGCGCGGCGCAGGAGGCCGCTGAGCGCATCACGGATCGCACGACGCTCTGGGCCGCGATGCAGCACAGCGGTGCCGCCCAGGGCGAGCCGCCGCCGCCCAGCAACCCGGCTGCCGTGGTGGATGCCTCGTTGCGCCACATGGCCACCGCCGCCTGCGACCTGGTGATCGTCCCGGCGGAGGACGCGCTCGGCCTTACGGAGCAGCCCAACCTGCCCGGCACATCCGGCGCCCACCCCAACTGGTGCCGCCGCCTGCCAGGGGCCGCCGCGACGCTCCTCGACGACCCCGCCATCCTGGCCCGCCTCGCCCCACTTCATACGGATGTCGGCGTTTGAAGCCCCTTACCGCAACGGCCCGTCTGCAGTTCCACAGCAGGTTCACCCTCGACGACGGCACGGCGCTCGTCCCTTACCTCTCGAAGCTCGGCGCCAGCCATGTCTACGCCTCTCCGTTGCTGACGGCCCGCGCCGGGTCCACGCACGGCTACGACATCGTCGACCACAACCGCATCAACCCGGAGCTGGGCGGTGAAGAGGCCCTGCATCGCCTGGTGGCTGCCCTGCGTGCCGAGGGCATGGGCCTCATCCTCGACATCGTGCCGAACCACATGGGCGTGGGCGACCACGACAACGCCTGGTGGCTCGACGTGCTGGAGTGGGGCCGGCACTCGCCCTACGCCGAGTATTTCGACATCGACTGGGACCCGCCGGACTCGTCCATGCGCGGCCGCCTGCTGGCCCCGTTTTTGGGCCGACCCTACGGCGAGTGCCTCGAGGCCGGCGACATCGCGCTGCACTGGGATGCGGCCACGGGCCGTTTTACTGCGCGCTACTTCGTGCACCACTTCCCCATCAACCCTCGCGACTATGCCGCCGTGCTGCTCACCCCCGGCGGCGTGCTGGAGGAGCCGGCGCGCCGCTTCGCCGAGCTCGGCAGCGGCGGACGCACCGAAGTCCGGGAGGCCGCCGCCGCAGCACGGCGTGAGCTGTCCGAGCCGCAATTCGCCCCGGCGATGGCCGAGGCGCTCCGGGCCTACGACGCACGCACCCCGGAAGGCAGGGATCGCCTGCATCGGCTTCTGGAACGGCAAGCATACAGGCTGTCGTGGTGGCGAGCCGCGACCGATGAAATCAACTGGCGCCGCTTCTTCGACGTGAACGGCCTAGCCGGGGTGCGCCAGGAGGTGCCGGGCGTGTTCGAGGACACGCACCGAACCGTGTTCCGCCTATACGAGAAGGGGCTGATCGACGGCGTCCGCATCGACCACGTCGACGGCCTCGCCTTTCCGCGCGACTACTGCCGCAAGCTGCGCCGCCGCCTCGACGCGCTCACCCCGAAACGCCCCGAAGGCCTCCGCGACCAACGCGCCGTGCTCTGGGTGGAGAAGATCCTGTTCGCCCACGAACACCTCGATGGCGATTGGATGACGGACGGCACAACCGGCTACGACTTCATGAACGACGTCGGCGCCCTGCTGCACGACCCGGCTGGCGAAGCCCCGTTCACCACGCTGTGGGCCACGCAGACCGGCCGCCCCGCCGCGTTCGAACCCGAAGCGCAGGACGCCCGACGCCAGATCCTGCGCGAAAGCCTCTCGAGCGAGCTGTTCAACACCGCCGCCGCCCTGCACCGCGTTGCACGGCGGGATCCGGCGACGCGGGACTTCACGCTTACCGGCATCCGCTCGGCCCTCGTGGAGCTGCTCGTGCACTTCCACACCTATCGCATCTACGCCGGCGTGGCGGGCGTGTCGGAGCGGGACCAGCGGGCGATGGACTGGGCCATGTCCGGCGCACGCCGCACCGTGCGCGCGGCCGACCGGGAGCTGCTGGAGCTGGTGGGCCGGCTCGTGAGCGGCACCGGGCTGCGCCAGGCCCCTGCCGGGACGCGCCGGCAGGATTGGCTGCGCGCGATGGTCCGCTTCCAGCAGCTCAGTGCGCCCACGGCGGCCAAGTCCGTCGAGGACACCGCCTTCTACCGCTATGGCCGCCTCATCAGCCGCAACGAGGTCGGCAGCGAGCCCAGCCAGTGGGCGCTGCTGCCCACTGCGTTCCATGCGCTCAACCAGCAGCGCCAGCGCCGCTTCCCCCGCGCGCTGCTGGCGACCGCCACGCACGACCACAAGCGTGGCGAAGACGCCCGCATGCGCCTCGCGGCCCTGAGTGGCCGGGCGGCGGAGTGGGAAGCGGCCGTCGCCCGCTGGACCCGGCTCAACGCGCCCAGCAAGCGGGATCTCGAGGGCCCGGCGCCGGACGCCGCCGACGAGCTGATGCTCTACCAGACCCTGGTCGCCGCCTGGCCCCCGGGGTTGGCGCCGGACGACGCGGCCGCACTGGAAACCTATCGGGACCGCGTCGGTGCCTGGCTGCAAAAAGCCCAGCGCGAGTCCAAGCGCCGCAGCACCTGGGCCGCCCCCGACGAAGCCTACGAGGCCGCCAGCCAGGCCTTCCTAGCTGCCTGTCTCGAGCCCTCCCGCCCCGTCGTCGCCGAAATCGCCGCCTTCGCCGAGCGCCTGGCCCCGGCCGCGGCCATCAACGGCCTCAGCCAAACCCTCCTCCGCATGACCTGCCCCGGCGTGCCGGACCTCTATCAAGGCACCGATTACTGGGATCTCTCCCTGGTCGATCCCGACAACCGCCGTCCCGTGGACTACGAGCGACGCGCCGCCACCCTGGACGACGCCGACCCGGCCGCGCTGCTGGCACACTGGCAGGACGGCCGGGTCAAGCAGGCCGTCATCGCCCGGGCCCTGGCCTACCGCGCCAGGCAGCCCGAGCTGTTCGGTTCGGGCAAATATCTGCCGTTGAAGGTGGAAGGCCCGGCGGCCGAACACATTTTGGCCTTCGCCCGGGTGCATTTAGGCCGTGCCGCGATCGTCGTGGTGACGCGTGGCGCGCAAGCGCTGCCGCTCGGGGAAGAACATGCGAAAGTGACTGTTACGGCCTGGCACGAAACTGCCCTGCTCTTGTTACGTTTTCTTGGTGGTAAGGCTGCAACCTGCGTGCTGGGCGGTTGGTCGGGGTCCCTCGGGGTGCGGCTACCCATCGCTTCCGTTCTGGCCGACATGCCGGTCGCCTTGCTGGAGGTCGCCCCATTGGAGGTTGAATGAGCCGTGTCGTCGTCGTCAGCAACCGGGTGCCGGCTCCCGCAGCCGCAGGCGCGCAGGCGGGCGGGCTCGCGGTCGCGCTCGAGGCGCTCATGGAAAGCCGAGGCGGACTGTGGTTCGGCTGGAGCGGCACGATCGTCGATACGCCGAGCGATGCGCCCCGCCGCATGGACGCCGGCCCGGTCCGCTACGCGACGCTCGACCTGAGCCCGGACGAACACCAGCGCTACTACAACGAGTTCGCCAACAGCACGCTCTGGCCGCTTCTTCACTCGATGCCGGAGCTCATGACCTTCGACCGTCGCAGCGCGGAGGTCTATCGCGACGTGAATCAGCGTTTCACCGACGCGCTCGTCTCTTTGCTGCAACCCGGTGACCTCGTCTGGGTGCACGACTACCACCTCATGTGCATGCCCGCGATGCTGCGTGCCCGGGGCATTGAGGCGCCGATCGGGTTCTTCCTGCACATCCCCTTCCCCGCCCCGGCGCTCCTCGAGACCTCGCCCGACTCGATGGCGCTCGTGGCGGACCTGATCGAGGCGGACCTCGTGGGCTTTCAGACGGCGACCGACCTCGAGAACTTCGCCGAAGCCGCGCTGCGCCTGCCTGGGGTTCATCGCGCCTCGGCCGAATATCTGGCCGTGCACGGCCGCCGCGTGCACCTTGGCGTATTCCCCGTCGAGATCGACGGCCCCGAGTTCGCGGAAATGGCGGAGGATGCCTGGCGTTCCGTTCCAGCCGAGCGCTTGCGCCGGAGCCTGGGCGGCCAGCAGTTGATCCTCGGCGTGGACCGCATGGACCCCACCAAAGGCCTGCCGCAGCGCCTGGCCGGTTATCGCCGCCTGCTCGAGACCAGGCCGCACCTGCACCGCCGTATTACCTTCCTTCAGGTCGCCGCGGAAAGCCGGAAGGACGTGGTGGCCTACCAGGACCTCCGAGCCCGCGTGGAGCGCGAAGCGGGCAGCATCAACTCCGCCTTCAGCGACCCGGACTGGACGCCGCTTCGGCTCATCGCCCGCGCCGGCGCCCGTGCCACGATGGCGGGCTACATGCGCGAGGCCCGGGTCGGTCTAGTCACTCCGCTGCGCGACGGCATGAACCTCGTCGCGAAGGAGTTCATCGCCGCCCAGGACCCGCAGGATCCGGGCGTTCTCGTCCTCTCTCGATTTGCCGGGGCGGTCCACCAGCTCGGCTCCGCCCTGATCGTGAACCCCTACGATATGGACGAGATGGCGGATGCCATCGACCAGGCCCTCGCGATGGGCCTGTCCGAGCGGACCCGCCGTTGGGCGGAATCGTGGGAGGTCCTCGAGGGCACCAGCGCGCTGCGGTGGGGGCGGGGCTTCCTTGCTGCCCTCGGGTCGGCACCGGAATACACACCGAACGTAGTGCCAATCGGGCGCATGCACCCGAGCCCGGACATACGGCACGACGGGCCAAGTCTCCGGCTTCTCTGACCTGCCGCAATGACTTTCCGCGGCCGAGCGTCATCCTATGTCGCGAGTTCTGCATACGTTATATAATCGTTAAATACCTAGCTAATGCCGCATGGCTGACCTATGATTGCTGCATTGAGGAGTCGCCTTGATGCGTGTATCCGACCTTTCCAAGCTGATTGAACGTATTGCCGAGTTCGAGCGTGTGGCGCAGGGCCTTTCCATGCCGGTCGAGGAGTGCTGCGGCATCCTCAACGTCGACCGGGCGACGTATTCCGCCTTGCGCGAAGGAACGCTGCCCCCGGGAGCCTCGATCGGGCCGGACGTGGAACGGCGCCTGTCCTACGCGCTGCCGCTGATGCGTCGACTGGCGTCCAACATGCCTGGCTTGCGGCCAGGCCGAGTTCAAAGCCCATCCCCGCCTGCAGCCCTGGCCGAGCTGCAGGCGGCCTGATACGGCCACCTTCGCACCCCTCCGCCCCGCACCGGCGTAGCCCGTTTTGGTTTAATCCGCGTGCAGCACGATGCGCCCGTGCACCTTGCCGGATCGGAGTCGCATCAGCGCCTCGTTCGCCTGGTCCTGCCGCATCGACACGATCGGCAGCGGCGGCAGCCCGCCCTTCTGCGCCAAGGCCACGAGCGACCGGAGCTCCTTCGGATTGCCCACGTAACTCCCCTGGACCGTGAGCGCCCGCATCGCCATGAGCGGGAGTGGCAACGTCATCTCGCCCCCGAACAGGCCCACCTGCACCAATCGCCCCCCCTTCCGCAGTGCCGCGAACGCAAAAGCGGCCGTCTGCGTGCCGTTCACGAGATCGATCACCGCCAGCACCGGGCCGCCGGCGGCGGCGACGATCCGCTCCGTGATGCCCTCGCCCAATCCGTCGACCACCGCCGAGGCGCCGGCTGCCAGCGCGGCCTCGCGCTTGGCCGCATCCACGTCCACCGAGATGATCGCATGGTGGCCCAGCGCGCGAAGCACGCCGATGGCGGCGAGCCCGAGCCCGCCCGCACCCACAAGCACCACGGGCTCCTCCGGCGGCAACGGCATGATCTTATTGATGGCCGAGTAGACGGTGACGCCGGAGCACGCGTAGGTGGACGCGAGCGCGGGGTCGAGCCCGCCCGGGTCGACCAGATGCCGAGGGTGCATGGCCAGCACATGCGTCGCGTAGCCGCCCTGCTGGTAGATGCCGATGCTGCGGCCCACGAGGCACATGTTGTCTTCCTCCGCCAAGCAGCGCGCGCAATGGCCGCAGCCGACCCAGGGGAACACGATCCGCACGTCGCCGACGGTCACACCGGTCGCCTCGGGCCCGAGCTTCACGACCCGGCCCACGATCTCGTGCCCCATCGCCAGCGGCAGCACGACGCCCCGATCCTTGAGCGACATGCGCTTGCCGCCGCCGAGGTCGTAATAGCCTTCCCAGATGTGCAGGTCGCTGTGGCACACGCCGCAATGCGTCACCTCGAGCAGCACCTCCGTGCCCTTGGGCTCGGGCGTCGGCAGCTCGATCTCCTGCAGGTCCGCCCCGTTCTCAACAACTGCCCAAGCCCGCATGCCGCCCTCCCGTTTCTTGGAGGACAGGGTGGACCTACCGCCGGCGCGGGTCCAGCGCGTCCCGCAGGCCGTCGCCCACCAGGTTGAAGGCGAGCACGGCGGCGAAGATGGCGGCGCCGGGGAAGATGGCGAGCCACGGCGCCTGGGTCAGGAACCGCTGCGCCGAGTTCAGCATGCTGCCCCAGCTCGGCGCCGGCGGCTGCTGACCGAGGCCGAGGAACGACAGGCTGGCTTCGGCGATGATGGCGGTCGCGATGGCGAGCGTGGCCTGCACGAGCACGGGCGGCACGATGTTCGGCGCCACGTGCCGCACCGCCACGCGCCAGGGCGGGTTGCCCAGCGCCCGCGCCGCCTCGACATATTCGTTGGTCGCGGCATCGATGGTCGCCCCGCGCGCGACCCGGATGAACACCGGCGCCGCCGTGACCCCGATCGCGATCATGGCGTTCGTCAGCGCCGGGCCGAGGAAGGCGGCGAGCGCGATGGCGAGGATCAGGAATGGGCAGGCCAGCATGGCGTCCACGATGCGTCCCACCACCATGTCGATCTTGCCGCCCGCGAACCCGGCCAGCAGCCCGACCGGCACCCCGATCCCGGCGGCGATCAGGACACTCACGACGCCCGCCAGCAACGAGGCCCGGGCGCCATAGATCACTCGGGCCAGCACGTCCCGCCCGTTCTCGTCCGTGCCCATCCAGTGCGCCCAGCTCGGCGCTTTGCGCACCAGGCTCCAGCTCGTGGCCGTGGGGTCGAACGGCGAGACGAGCGGCGCGGCCACGGCCATGAATACGAACAGGACCACGACCACGAGCCCGAACACGGCGGCTGGCCGCCCCAGGAAGCGTGCCACCGCAAGCTGACCCGGGCTGCGCGCGCCGGGTGGGACGGCCAGGGCGGTGGTCGCCGGGAGCGCGACAGGGGCCGTCGTTACACTCATGCGGTGCGGAGCCTCGGGTTGATCACGGTATACAGCACGTCGGCCAGCAGGTTGAGCATGATGTAGAGGAACGCCGTGACCAGCACGACGCCCTGCACCACCGGGTAGTCCCGGTTGAACACGGCGTCCACCACCAGCTTGCCGAAGCCCGGGATGCTGAACACCTGCTCGGTCAGCACCGCGCCCGACAGCAGCGTGCCGAGTTCGAGCGCGCCCAAGGTCACCACCGGCACCAATGCGTTACGGAAGGCATGCCGCAGCACCACCCGGCTCTCCCGCAGTCCCTTCGAGCGTGCGGTCCGCACGTAGTCCTGGTCCAGCGCCGTCAGCATGGCGCTCCGGGTGTGCCGCATCAGGATCGCCGCGATCGCGTTGCCCAGCACGAAGGCGGGCATGATGGTGGTGGCCAGCGACTGCCGCCAGTCCTCCGTGAGCGGCACGTAGCCGGAGGGCGGCAGCCAGCCGAGCTGCACGCTCACGAGCAGGATCAGCATGATGCCGAGCCAGAAATTCGGCGTCGACAGCCCGGCAAGCCCAACCAGGTTCGCGATGTAGTCGAGCGGCTTGTTGCGGTACACCGCCGAGAGGATGCCCATGGGCACCCCGATCGACATCGCGATGATGAACGCCATCCCGCCCAGCTGCATCGTCACGGGCAGCTTCTGCAGCACCAGCTGCGCCACGGGCTGCCGGATGCGCCAGCTGAACCCGAGATCGCCCGTCACCACGCCGCCGATCCAGTGCAGGTATTGCAGCACGAGCGGCCGGTCGAGCCACAGCTCGGCCCGGATCTGCGCGAGCACCACGGGGTCCCCCCGCTCCTCCCCCGCCAGCACCACCGCCGGGTCCCCGGGCATGAGCTGCTGCAGGCCGAACACCAGCAAGCTCACCAAAAACACGGTGGGGATGACCTGGAGCAGCCGTTGGCGAAGGTGGCCCATCTAACGAGCCAGACTGACGCCCTGCAGCCGGATCATGCCGTCGCTCACCGGCTTGAACCCGCTCACCCGCACCGACATGCCGACCAGGTTCTTCTGCTGCCACATGTACATGATCGGCAGGTCCTGGGTGGTGGTCTTCATCATCTCCGCATAGATCGCCCGGCGCTCTTCGGGCGACGCCACCGAACGCGACTTCTCGAGCAGTTGGTCCACGACAGGGTTGGCATACTTGCCGTCGTTCAAGGCACCCGTGCTGTGCAGGAAGGCGAACAGGTTGCCATCCGGGTCCACCCGGCCCGACCAGGCCGTCAGGAACACCTCGAAATCCCCCCGCGTCGCCGTCGCCAGCGCCGAGGCATATTCAGAGGACGTGATCTTCACGTCGAACCCGGCCTCGCCGGCCATCGACTGGAGGATCTCGCCGACCTGGCGCGCATCGGGGCTGTTGGAGACCATGAGGCTCACGGGCACCGGCGTGCTCACCCCCGCCTCCTTGAGCAGCGCCTTGGCCTTCGCCACGTCCCGCTTGCCGGGCTTCACCGCGTCGTTGTGATATGGGCTGCCGGCCGGGATGCCCTGCGCCGTCAGCGCGAACAGGCCGTTGTACACGACGCCCACCAGCGCCTCGCGGTCGATCGCCGCCTCGAAGGCCCGGCGCACCCGCGCATCCGCCCCGATCGGCGCCTTCGCCCGCGGCCCGTTGCCCGTGTTGAACACGAGTGTCTGGTAGCCGAGGCTGTCCGACGGTGCCATCCGTAGCCGCGGGTTCTTCTCGACCGCCGGGATGTCCGTCGGCACCACGAACTCCACCAGGTCGATGGAGCCCGCCTGCAGGTTCGACAGCCGCACCGTGCTGTCCGGGATCGGCTGGTAGGTCACCCGATCGAGCTTGATCGCCTCCGCATTCCAGTAGCCCGGGAACCGCTCGAGGGTAATCCGGTCCCCCACCACCCGGTCGACGAACCGAAACGGCCCGGCGCACACCGGCTTGAGGCCGAAATCCTTCCCCGCCGCCTCCGCCGCCTTGGGCGAGACGATCATGCCCGACCGGTCCGTGAGCTGCGCCAGGAACGGCGAGCTCGGCGCCTTGAGCGTGATCTTGACCGTGAGCGGGTCGACCGCCTCCACCTTCTCCATCGCGTTGATCTCGCTACGGCGGAAGCTGCCCTGCATCGTGAGGTGCCGCTCGAGCGTGTACTTCACCGCCGCCGCGTCGAGCGACTCGCCGTCGTGGAACTTCACGCCCGGCCGCAGCTTGATCACGAGCTCCGTTGGGCTCCTCCACTCATAGCCGGTGGCCAGCTGCGGCACGGTCTCGAGCTTCTCGTTGATGTCGAACAGCTTGTCGCACAGCCCGGCGAACACGATCCGGCTCACGTAGGTGCGCGCCAAGGTCGGGTCCAGCGCATCGGGGTCCTCCCGCAGCGCAACGCGCAAGGTTTGGGCGTTGGCCGCGCCAGCGAGGAGCAGGAAGGCGAGCAGATATCGACGCATGAAAGTCTCCCGAGGCATCGCGGCCCCCGATTAGTGCCGCCTGGCACCGTTCGGGGCAAGCCGGCGCGTTCCCAATCGCGCGCCGCCGCGCTACGAGGGATGCGAATCCCATGCCGCCGAAGCGAGAACCGCATGCGCCACTACAAGATCGCCTCCATCCCCGCCGACGGCATCGGCCCCGAGGTGATTGCCGCAGGGCTGGAAGCGCTGGATGCGGTGGCCTCGCGGGACGGCAGCTTCACGCTGGACGTGACCACGTTCGACTGGGGTAGCGAGCGCTGGCGCCGCACCGGCGAGCTGATGCCGAAGGACGGGCTGGACCAGCTTCGACCCATGGACGCCATCCTGTTCGGCGCCGTGGGCGCGCCGGACATCGCCGACCACGTAACCTTGTGGGGCCTCCGCCTGCCCATCTGCCAGGGCTTCGACCAGTATGCCAACGTCCGCCCCACCCGCATCCTGCCCGGCGTGCAGGGCCCGCTCCGCGGCGTGGGCCCGGCCGACCTCGACTGGCTGATCATCCGCGAGAACAGCGAGGGCGAATACTCCGGCCATGGCGGACGCGCCCATCGCGGCCTGCCGGAGGAGGTGGCCACCGAGACCAGCATCTTTACCCGCCGCGGAGTGGAACGCATCATGCGCTTCGCCTTCGACCAGGCCCGCGCCCGGCCCCGCAAGCACCTCACCGTGGTCACCAAGAGCAACGCCCAGCGCTACGGCATGGTCTTCTGGGACGAGATCGCCCGCGAGGTCGCCGCCGAATACACGGACGTGACGTGGGACAAGGAGCTGGTCGACGCCATGACCACCCGCATGGTCCTGAAGCCGCAGACCATCGACACCGTGGTCGCCACCAACCTGCACGCCGATATCCTGAGCGATCTCGCCGCCGCCCTCGCCGGCTCCCTCGGCATCGCGCCGACAGCCAATCTGGACCCGGAGCGCCGCTTCCCCAGCATGTTCGAGCCCATCCACGGCAGCGCCTTCGACATCACCGGCAAGGGGATCGCGAACCCCGTCGCCACGCTCTGGACCGCGTCCATGATGCTCGAGCATTTGGGTGAGCCCGCCGCCGCCGCCCGGCTGATGCGCGCCGTGGAGCAGGTCTGCGCGTCCGGCCTCGTAACGCCAGACCTCGGCGGCACGGCCCGGACAGTGGACGTGACCCGGGCGGTGTGCGAGGCGATCCGGGGCATGAACGACTGACCCATGCAGCGCCCGCCCTCCGAACGGCCCTGGATGGTGCGGGACATCCAGGCAAAAGGCTACCGGTCGCTCCGCTCCATCACCGTGCCGGCCGGCCCGCTCACGGTGTTCGTCGGCGCCAACTGCATCGGCAAGACTGACCTCGGCCGGTCCTCCAGCTACTCCAGGCCGCGGCGGCGGGTGGCTTCTCGCACGAGCGGGCCAGCAAGGGCGGCACGGCCCCGGCACTCTGGGCCGCCGCCCGACCACGAGGAGGTCCGACCCGCACCTCCCTTGTCCCCGTCATCGCGAGCGAAGCGTGGCGATCCAGGGCCGCGCGGACCGGCCGTCACGATGACGCTCGTGTCCGCACCGGCGGTCCCCCAACCCGACACTCTCGGGCGGGCCATGATGTGGGGTTGCTGAAGGGCCTTACCGGCACGCCGCTACTCGTCCCGACCCTCGATCGCGTCGAGCGAGCCGAACACGATGAGTATCCCGGCGAGGGCCGCCCTACATCACCGCGCAGCCCTCGCGATGCCCAGGAACTCGGCCGCGACGAGGCTCGCACCCCCCACCAGCGCGCCCCCGACCTCTGCCACCGCCAGCAGCGCCGCCGCGTTGCCGGGCCGGACGGAGCCGCCATACAGGATTCGGATTGCACGCCCCGCCTCGCCCAAATTGGCCACGAGTTGCGCCCGGATCGTCGCGTGCATCGCCACCACGTCCGCCTCGGTCGCACTCCGCCCGGTGCCGATCGCCCACACGGGCTCGTAGGCCACCGCACCCCTGAACCCGTGCGGCACGCTGCCATCCACCTGGGCCGCCACCACCAGCTCGGCCTGGCCCGACATCCGCTGCTGCTCCGTCTCGCCCACGCATACGATGGGCAGCAGCCCGGCCCCGATGGCCGACTCGGCCTTCGCCCGCACCATCCGGTCCGTCTCCCCATGCTCGGCCCGGCGCTCCGAATGGCCCACCACCACCCAGCCTGCCCCGGCATCGCGCAGCATCGACGCAGACAGGTCACCGGTGTGCGGCCCCGCATCGTTCGCGTGGCAATCCTGCCCGCCGACGCCGACCACGCTCCCGGCGAGCGCGTCGGACACGAGGCCGAGCACCGTCGCGGGCGGGCACAGCACCAGGTCGCACCCGAGCCCCGCCCCACCCTCCCGCACGGCCTCGGCCAGCGCGAGCGCCTCGGCCCGGAGCCCGTTCATCTTCCAATTGCCCGCAATCAACTGCCGCATCATGGCCCTCCGCAGCCCCTTATAGAGTGCGAACACGGGCTTAGCAGCCCCGCTGGTCAAGCCCACGCCCGGAAACTATGGTGCGCCCCGCCCTCGCTCTGCGCCCCAACCGGACACGTGAATGCTCGCCCAGTTCCGCCGCTTCCTGAACACCCGCGCCGCGCGTGTCTTCTTCGTCCTGCTCATCATCCCGTTCGTCTCGTGGGGCGTGGCCGACGTCGCACGCAACTCGGGCCGCGAGACATCGCTCGCCACCGTCGGCGACCGCAAGGTCGAGACGCCCGAGTTCCAGGACATGTACCGCCGCATGATGGCCGACGTGAGCCGGCGCCTGGGTGGCCGCAGCGAGCCCACCCCCGCAATCCGCCGCGCCGTCGCCGGCCAGGCGCTCGACCGGTTGGTGATGCAGACGGCGCTGGCCGAAGAGGTGGCCCGCATGGGCGTGGCGGTGCCGGACGAGGCGCTGCGTCGGGAGGTGTTCGAGATGCCGGCCCTGCGCGGGCCCTCCGGCCAGTTCGAGCGCCGTAACCTGGACAGCCTGTTGCGCACCAACAACCTGACCGAGGGCCGCTTCCTGGAGTATATCCGCGCCGATCTCGGGCAGCGTCAGCTCATCGAGGCCGTGCAGGTCGGCGCCCGGCCGTCCGAGCTGCTCGTGAACCAGGTGTATGCCTTCGCCCGCGAGCAGCGTGTGGCCGAACTGGTCGAGCTGCCCTTCGCCGCCGCACCCGAGCCGCCGGCTTCGTCCGAGGACGACCTGAAACGCTTCTGGGAGAACGACCCGGGCCGTTACAGCGCGCCGGCGTACCGCCGCATCAAGGCCGTGATCCTCTCCCCCGACACCATCGCCCGCACCCTGGACCTGCCCGAGCCCGATCTGCAGGCTTGGTATCAGCAGCACCGCGCCGAGTTCGGGGCAAGGGAGCGGCGCACGGTGCAGGTCGTGGTGAGCCAGGATGAAGCCGCCGCCACCCGCCTTGCCGAAACCTGGCGCGCCGGAGCCGACTGGGCCGCCATACAGGAGGCCGCCACGGCCGCGAGCGGCTCCTCGGTGCAACTCGACGACGCGGCGCGCGCGGAGATCCCGGGGGACGACCTGGCCGGTGCGGTGTTCGCCGCCGCGTCCGACACCGTCACCGGCCCCGTCCGCTCCGCCTTCGGCTACCAGGTGCTCCGCGTGACCAAGATCACCCCGGACAGCGAGCAGCCCTTCGAGGCCGTGCGAGACCAGGTGCAGGCGCGCCTGGCCCGAGAGCGGGCCGTGGACCTCGTCTATGCCCGCGCCAACAAGCTCGAGGACGCGCTCAGCGCCGGCGGCTCGCTCGACGAGCTGCCCGGCGACCTCGGCCTCGGCGCCGTTACGGGCACACTCGACGCGCAGGGCAACACGCCCGAAGGCACGCCCGCCCCGCTCCCCGGCACCCCGGCGCTGCGGACGAAGATCATCGCCGACGCGTTCGCCATGACCAAGGGCGAGCCCCCGCGCATGATCGAGGGCCCCGACACCTCCTATTATGCGCTCGCCATCGAGGACCAGACCGCCTCGGCCGTGAAGCCGTTCGAGACGGTGCGGGACCAGGTGGCGCAGGACTACGAGCAGGATGTGCGGCGCCGGGCACAGGAGGCGGTGGCGGCTCGCCTGCTCGCCGCCGTGCGCGCAGGCGGCTCGCTCGACGACGCGGCCACCATCGCAGGCCTGCGCCTGGACCGCACGCCGCCCATCGGCCGCGCCGGCGTGCCCCCTGGCGTGCCGCCCGAGCTGGTGCAGCCGCTCTTCGCCCTGAAGGTGAACGAGGCGACGATGGTGTCCACCCCGCTCGGCTACCTCGTGGCCCGCCTCGCCACCGTCGAGACCCCCGACCCCGCATCCGACCCGGACAGCGCGAACCAGCTCCGCTCGGCGCTCACGCAACAGATGGCGCAGGACATCGAGGCGCTCTACACGAATGCGATCCGGGAGAAGGCCAAGCCCAGGGTGAACGCGGCGCTGCTGGAGACGCTCGTCCAGTGAACGCCATACCGGCCCAGAGCAGCCAGGCGGCCGCGCACGCTGCCTACGTGGCCGGGCGCGGCGCGCTGGCCTGGACCACGCTGGTCGCCGACCTCGAGACGCCGGTGGCCGCCTACCTCAAGCTCGCTGCAGGCCGGCCCAACAGCTTCCTGCTCGAGAGCATCGAGAACGGCACTGCCCGCAGCCGCTACTCCATCATCGGCATGGCGCCCGACCTCGTGTGGCGCTGCATGGCCGGCCGCGCCGAACTCAACCGCCACGCCCGCAGCGCTCCCCATGCCTTCGTGCCCGACACCCGGCCCGCGCTCGAAAGCCTCCGCGCCGTGATCGCCGAAACGCGCATGGACATCCCCGACCACCTCCCCCCCGTGCTGGGCGGCCTCGTGGGCTATCTCGGCTATGACATGGTGCGCCTCATGGAGCGCCTGCCGGAGAAGAACGCCAACGCTTTGGGCGTGCCGGACGCGCTGCTGCTGCGGCCCACGCTCTACGCCGTGTTCGACAACGTGCGGGACGAGCTGACCCTGGCCGCCCCCATCTACCCGCAGGAGGGCGTGGCGCCCGAGGCCGCCTGGGCCACCGCGCATGCAGCACTTGCCGAGGCGCAGGCCGCCCTCCAGCGCCCCCTGCCCCACGCCGCCCCGCCCGTGTCCCTGCCCCCGCAGCCCGAGCCCGTGTCCAACATCAGCAAGGCCGACTTCCTCGGCATCGTCGCCCGGATGAAGGAATACATCGTTGCCGGCGACGCCTTCCAGGTGGTGCCCAGCCAGCGGTTCTCCGCCCCGTTCGCGCTGCCGCCCTTCTCCCTCTACCGCTCCCTCCGCCGCGTGAACCCGGCGCCGTTCCTCTTCTTCCTCGATTTCGGCGGCTTCTCCGTGGTGGGCTCCAGCCCCGAGATCCTGGTCCGCCTGCGGGATGGCAAGGTCACCCTCCGCCCGCTCGCCGGCACCCGCCCCCGCGGCGCCACCCGGGCCGAGGACGAGGCACTGGAGCAGGATCTCTTGTCGGACCCCAAGGAGCGCGCCGAGCACCTCATGCTGCTGGACCTCGGCCGCAACGACGTTGGCCGCGTCGCCGAGCTCGGCTCCGTCCGCGTGACCGAGAGCTTCGCCATCGAGCGGTTCAGCCATGTCATGCACATGTCGAGCACCGTTGAAGGCCGCCTTCGCCCGGGCCTCGACGCGCTCGACGCCCTCGTCGCAGGCTTCCCGGCCGGCACGCTCACGGGTGCCCCCAAGATCCGCGCCATGGAGATCATCGAGGAGCTCGAGCCCACGCGGCGCGGCATCTACGCCGGGTGCATCGGCTACTTCGCGGCCAACGGCACCATGGACACCTGCATCGGCCTGCGCACCGCTGTGGTGAAGGACGGCGTCATGCACGTCCAGGCCGGCGGCGGCGTGGTGGCGGACAGCACGCCCGAGGGCGAGTGGGAGGAGACGCGCCAGAAGGCCCGCGCCCTGTTCCGCGCCGCCGAAGACGCCGTTCGGTTCGCCTCGCTGCCATGATCTTCCTCCCATGATACTTCTCGTCGACAATTACGACAGCTTCACCTTCAACCTGGTCCACCTGCTGGGCGACCTCGGCGCCGAGTGCGACGTGGTCCGCAACGACGCGCTGACCCCCGCCCAGGCCCTCGCCCGCCGCCCCAGCGCCATCGTACTCAGCCCCGGACCCTGCACGCCGAACGAGGCCGGGGTCTGCCTCGACCTCATCGCCGCCGCCGCCGAGGCCCGCGTCCCGCTGCTCGGCGTCTGCCTTGGCCACCAGGCGATCGGCCAGGCCTTCGGCGGCCAGGTCGTGCGCGCCCCGGTGCCCATGCACGGCAAGGTCAGCGGCGTGAGCCACCGCGGCGGCGGCCTCTTCGCGGGCCTGCCCTCCCCGTTCCGGGCCGCCCGCTACCACAGCCTCGTCGTCGCGCCCGAAACGCTCCCCGCCGTGCTCGAGCCGCTCGCCTGGACGGAGGACGGCGCCATCATGGGCCTGCAGCACCGCACGCTCCCCATCCACGGCGTGCAGTTCCACCCCGAGAGCATCGCCTCCGAGCACGGCCACGCGCTGCTCCGCAATTTCCTGGCCTTCGCAACGATCGCCGCATGAACTCGCTCAAGCCCGTCCTCGCCCGGCTCGCCCTCGGCGAGACGCTCACCGCCGACGAGTCGGAGGCCGCGTTCGGTGTGGTGATGTCCGGCGAGGCCACGCCCGCGCAGATCGCCGGGATGCTGATGGCCATGCGCGTCCGCAGCGAGACGGTGCCGGAGCTCACCGGCGCCGTCCGTGCGATGCTCGCCCGCATGAACCGTGTCTTCTTGCCGCCCGGCGCCATCGACGTCTGCGGCACGGGTGGGGACAACGCGGGCACGCTGAACGTCTCCACCGCCGTCACGTTCGTGCTGGCAGGCTGCGGCGTGGCCGTGGCAAAGCACGGCAACCGCGCCCTCAGCTCCCGCACCGGCGGCGCCGACGTGTTGCAGGCCCTCGGCGTGGACGTGGACGTGCCGCTGGCCCGGCTTCCGGACGTCATGGCCCAGGCCGGCTGCATCTTCATGTTCGCGCCGCGGCACCATGCTGCCCTGCGCCACGCCGCCGGGCCGCGCGTGGAGCTGGGCACCCGCACCATCTTCAACCTGCTCGGCCCGCTCGCCAACCCGGCCCAGGTCCGCCGCCAGCTCACCGGTGTGTTCGACCCTGCCTGGCTGCTCCCCATGGCCGAGACGCTCGCGGCCCTCGGCACCGAGCGCGCCTGGCTGGTGCACGGCCACGGCCTCGACGAACTCACCCTGGCCGGCCCTAGCGAAGTCGTCTCGCTCGAGCACGGCCGCATCGAGCGCTTCACCGTGGAGCCCGAGCAGGCCGGGCTCGCGCGCGCGCCGGTCGAGGCCATCCGAGGCGGCGACGCAGCCATGAACGCAGCCGCGCTGCTGGCTCTGCTGCAGGGCGCGCCTGGACCCTACCGGGACACAGTGCTGCTCAACGCTGGAGCAGCCCTTGTGGTCGCGGGCCGGACGCCAAATCTCCTTGCCGGCGCCGCGTTGGCCGCGACCAGCCTCGATTCCGGCCGCGCACTTGCGGCGCTCGATGCACTCCGCCGCGCAACGGCCTGAAAGACATCGAAAGCCACCATGGACAGCCTTCCCCATACCCCCGCCTCGGACGCGCTCGCGCGCATTTGCGCCGATACGCTCGCCGAGGTCGGCCGACGCCGGGCCCGCACCAGCGAGGCGGCCCTCCGTCAGTCGCTCGGCCGCCACCCGCCCCATACCCGCGGCTTCGGCGCTGCCCTGATGCACCAGGTCGCGCAGGGCGGCTGGGGCCTCATTGCCGAGATAAAGAAGGCCTCGCCCTCGGCAGGCCTCATCCGCCCGGGCTTTGATCCGGCCCAGCTTGCCCACGACTACGCCGAAGCCGGCGCCACCTGCCTGTCCGTGCTCACCGACGAGGCCCATTTCCAGGGCAACGCCGAAGACCTGCGCGCCGCCCGCGCCGCGGTGAAGCTGCCGGTGCTCCGGAAGGATTTCATGCTGGACCCGTGGCAGATCTACGAGGCCCGCGTGATGGGAGCCGATTGCGTGCTGCTCATCATGGCAGCACTCTCGGACCAGGTCGCCCGCGACCTCGAGTCACTGGCCCGCGCGCTCGACATGGACGTGCTGGTGGAGGTGCATGACCGCCGCGAACTCGACCGTGCGCTGGGCCTACAGACGGCGCTGATCGGGATCAACAACCGCAATCTCAAGACGTTGAAGACCGATCTGGCCACTACGGCCGAGCTCGCCCCATACGTGCCGTCGGACCGTTTCCTCGTCGCCGAAAGCGGCATCCGCACGCATGAGGACGTGAAGCAACTCGCCGAAGCCGGCGCCCGGTGCTTCCTCGTGGGCGAAAGCCTGCTCAAGCAGCCGGACGTGGGTGCCGCGACACGGGCCCTGCTCGGCGCATGAGCGAGGGGCGCGAGTCCGGTCTCACCCATTTCGACGCCGAGGGCCGGGCCCACATGGTTGATGTCGGGGCCAAGCCCGTCACTGACCGGAGCGCCACCGCCCGCGTGACGGTGCACATGCTTGCCGCGACCCGGCGTCTGGTGGCCGAGGGCGGCGCCAAGAAGGGCGACGTGCTGGGCGTGGCCCGCCTCGCCGGCATCATGGGCGCCAAGCGCACCGCGGACCTGGTGCCGCTCTGCCATCCGCTGCCGATCTCCGCCGTAGTCGTCGACCTCGAGATGGTCGACGAAGGCGTCTCGATCGAGGCCACCGTCAAAACCACCGGCAAGACAGGTGTCGAGATGGAGGCGCTGACGGCGGCGAGCGTGGCGGCGCTGACCGTGTACGACATGCTGAAGGCCGTCGATCGCGGCATGCGGATCGAGGGCCTGAGGGTGGTCCGCAAGGACGGCGGCGCCTCGGGGCGCTTCGAGCAGGCCTGATGATTTCGGTCGAGGAAGCGCGTGCCCGCATGCTCGCGCCGCTTCGCCCGACCGGGCCCGAGACGGTGGCGCTGGCCGAAGCCTGGGGCCGCGTGTCGGCCGCGCCCATGCTGGCCCGCGTGGCGCAGCCGCCCGAGGACGTGTCGGCCATGGACGGCTACGCCCTGCGCGCCGCCGATACCGGCCCCCGCCGCGTGGTGGGCGCCGCTCCCGCTGGCCACCCCTGGCGCGGCACGCTCGGCGCGGGCGAGGCGCTGCGCCTGTTCACGGGCAGCATCGTCCCACTCGGCGCAGATTCGGTCCTGATCCAGGAGGACGCGACGGTCGACGGGGATCGCATGACGCCCAGGGAGGCCCCGGTCGCCGGGCGGCACATCCGCCGTGCCGGGCAGGATTTTACGCCGGGCGACACGCTCGTTCCCGCCGGAGTCCGGTTGGGCGCGCGCGCCGTGGGCCTCGCGGCATCCGGCGGGCATCCGTGGGTTGCGGTGCATCGTCGCCCCGTCGTCGCGATCCTCGCCACCGGTGACGAGATCGCTCTCCCCGGCGATCCCGTGCCGCCCGGCGGCATCGTCAGTTCCAACGCCCACGCTCTTGCGGCGCTCGTGCGCGCCCGGGGCGGCATCCCGCTCGTGCTGCCCATCGCCGCCGACACCTCGGAGGCCATCGCTCAGGCGGCCGCCTCGGTGCGCGCCGACCTGCTCGTCACCACCGGCGGCGCGAGCGTGGGCGAACACGACCTGGTTCAGGCCGGGTTGGGCTCGGAGGGGTTCGCCCTGGATTTCTGGACGATCGCCATGCGCCCGGGCAAGCCGCTCATCTCCGGCCGCCTCGGCGCCATGCCGGTATTGGGCCTTCCGGGCAACCCGGTCTCCGCCCTCGTCTGCGGCCTGCTCTTCATGGTGCCCATGCTCGAGCGTCTCCAGGGTCTGCCGGGCGCTCCTCCCGCAACGACGCGCGCCCGGCTTGGTGCGGCCGTCGCGGCGAACGACCATCGCGCCGACCACCTGCGCGCAACGATCCAAGTCGAGCCGAACGGCGACCTGGTCGTGACCCCGTTCCCACGGCAGGACTCGGCCATGATGCGCGTCTTCACCTCGGCCGATGCCCTCGTCTTGCGCGAACCTGGTGCCGCTGCATTGGCCGAAGGCGCCCTTGTCTCGATCATTCGCCTCGATTCGCTCGGTTATTAGCGCACACGCCAGTCGACACGGCGGTTGACGCGGCGCGGAGAACCAAATTAGAACATCCGTGAGTTTCGGTTTTGTTCCGAACCGAGGAGACATCGCATGCTCACCCGCAAGCAACACGAGTTGCTGACCTTCATCGACCGGCATCTCAAGGCCACCGGCTTCTCCCCGAGCTTCGAGGAGATGAAGGAGGCCTTGCAGCTCAAGTCCAAGAGCGGCATCCACCGGTTGATCTCCGCCCTCGAGGAGCGCGGGTTCCTTCGCCGCCGGCACCATCGGGCGCGCGCGCTCGAGGTCGTCCGCATCCCGAACGACACGCCGGCGACGGCGCCGACCCCGGCCTTCGCCCCGAATGTGATCCGGGGGGATTTCTCCGCCCGCCTTCCCGGCGTGCGCGCCGCCAACGAGGCCGCGGCCGTGCAGCTGCCCATGTACGGCAAGATCGCTGCCGGCCTGCCCATCGAGGCCTTGCGGGATGTTGGCGCCCAGATCGAAGTCCCGCTCGCGCTGCTCGGCAACGGTGAGCACTACGCGCTCGAGGTCGATGGCGATTCGATGATCGAGGCCGGCATCCTGGACGGCGACACCGTCATCATCCGTAAGGGCGAAACGGCCGAGAACGGGCAGATCGTGGTGGCGCTGGTGGACGACCGGGAGGTCACGCTGAAGCGCCTGCGCCGCCGTGGCGCGTCGGTAGCGCTCGAGCCGGCCAACGCGGCCCATCGGGTCCAGGTGCTGCCCGCGGACCAGGTCAAGGTCCAGGGACGGCTGGTGGCTCTGCTCCGAAAGTACTGAGCCGTGAAGCCCTCTCCTTTTGGGAGAGGGTTGGGTGAGGGCCGCGAAGTCCGCGCCGAGCCCCGTGCTGGCGGAGTTGTCCCTCACCCCAACCCTCTTCCAGCGGGCGAGGGGGTAGGTCCGCTCGCTTGGCCGACTTCGCCCGCGACGACCCGATGCATGTGGCCATCCACGTCCAGCAGCATCGCGCCGTCGGGGGCAAGCCCGGCGAAGGCGCCATCCAGGCTGCCGACACGCAGGCGCTCGCCAGAATGGTGTCCGGCATCCGCCCAGGCCGCCAGCACCGGACGCGCACCGTCGCGCTCGTAGGTTGCACGCCACCTGCCGAGCGCTGCCACCACGGCCTCCCCTAAGGCCACCAGGTCCGGTGCGGCGCCGAAATCCGCCAGGCACGCCGTCTGCCGCCCAGGCACTTGCGGCGCATGCGTAACGTTCGTCCCCACGCCGATGACAACCCACCCCGGACCCGCATCGATCACCACGCCCGCGACCTTGCGTCCGCCCGCCATCACGTCGTTTGGCCATTTGAGCCGAAGCGGCGCCCCCGGCAGCAGCGCAAGGGCAGCCTCGCGCACCGCGAGCCCCGCCAGCAGGGCCCACGGCCCTGGCATCCATGCCCGACACGCGTGCCCAGGCAGGCGCAGAAGCAAGGAGAGATGCAGGTTCCCACCCTCCGACGCCCAGGCCCGGCCCATGCGCCCCCGGCCCTCGCTCTGCCGTAAGGCGAGCAACGCCCCCTCCGGCGCGCCTGCCTCCGCTCGGCGCCGCATCTCCGCCTGCGTCGACCCGATCGTCTCGACCATCTCCATCATGCGGCACAGTCTCCGGATGCCGGCGGCCTCGCAAGAGTGGCCCTGCGGGCGCCGCCGGGGTAAGCCGGGGCATGACGGACGCGACCCTCAAGACCAGCCTGGCGCCGGGCCTCCTCCTCACGGCCCTGGTTGCCGTAGGCGCGCTCGCACTGGGGCAGCTCGAGGCCTACCTGTTCGGCCGCACCTGGGTCGAGCCGCTGGTGCTCGCCATCCTCCTCGGCGCCACTCTCCGGTCGCTCTGGACCCCGCCCGCGCCGCTCCGCCCCGGCATCACCTTCGCCGCCAAGTCGGTGCTCGAGGTTGCCGTCGTTCTGCTCGGCGCCTCCATCAGCCTGCCCGCGCTCCGCGCCGCCGGGCCAGGCTTGCTGTTCGGCATCGCCGCCATCGTCACCGTCGTGGTGGCCGCCAGCTATGCCATCGGGCGCGCGCTCGGCCTGCCGCACCGCATGGCCGTGCTCGTGGCCGCCGGCAACTCCATCTGTGGCAACTCGGCCATAGCCGCGGTCGCGCCCGTGATCGGCGCGACCGCGCAGGATGTCGCCTCGTCCATCGCCTTCACCGCCGTGCTTGGCGTCGCCGTGGTGCTGCTCTTGCCCCTCGCTGCCCCGCTCGCCGGGTTGTCGGAGTTGCAATACGGCATCCTCGCCGGGCTCACGGTCTATGCCGTGCCGCAGGTTCTGGCCGCCACGGTCCCCGTGGGCGCACTGGCCACGCAGACGGGCACGCTGGTCAAGCTCGTCCGCGTGCTGATGCTGGGCCCGCTCGTGTTGCTGCTCTCGCTCCAGGCCGCCCGCAGCGGCCGCTCCGCGGGCGCCCGGATCCGATTTGCGCAGGCCGTCCCGTGGTTCATCCTGGGCTTCATGGCCCTGGCAGCGCTGCGGGCGACCGGCCTGCTGCCACCCCAGGCCGTCGCCCTCACGGCCACGCTGTCCTCCGCGCTCACGCTCCTCGCCATGGCCGCCCTCGGCCTCGGGGTGGATGTCCGCACCGTCGCCCGCGCCGGCCCGGCCGTCAGCGCAACCGTCGTGCTGTCGCTGGCCGTGCTGGTCGCCGCCAGCCTGCTGCTGTTGCGGCTGCTCGCGTAAACGCGAGGGCTGGTTGCGAGACGAAGTCTTCTGCCCACGGGTCGAGCAGCAACAGATTTTTCTCGATACAGTGGGGCCCCGGAGTATCGGCTCCCAAACTTCGGCCCGAGTATTGCGGCCCGACAAGTCCATCGTCACGCTTCATCCATGGACACCTTGCACGCCCCTCCGCCCTCCGGCGCGGAAACCCTGAAGCGCACCAGCCGCGGCCTGCGCGGCCCCGTGGCCGACGAGCTGCTGGGCTCGCCCAGGGGCGGCGTGTCCGAAGCGGCCTACACGCTGCTCAAGTTCCACGGCACCTACGAGCAGTTCGACCGCGACACCGCGACAGCCCGCAAGCAGGCCGGGCTCGACAAGGAATGGCAGTTCATGGTCCGCGTCCGCGCCGCGGCCGGGCGCATGACCGCGGCGCAATACCTCGCCCTCGACCGTATCGCCGGGCAATACGCGAACGGCACTCTAAAGATCACGACCCGTCAGGGCATCCAGTTCCACGGCACCACGCTCGGCGACCTCAAGCCCGAGATCGCCGCCATCAACCAGGCGCTGCTGACCACGTATGCGGCCTGCGGCGACGTGGTGCGCAACGTCATGACCACCCCTGCCCCCCGCGCGGATGCGCTGCACGCGCGCCTGCGGGCCGACGCCGCCATGTTGTCGGATCGCCTGCTCCCGCAAAGCCGGGGCTACTACGAGATCTTCCTCGACGAAGCGGCCAGCGGCGCGCCCGAGGAGGAGCCGATCTACGGCCCCACCTTCCTGCCGCGCAAGTTCAAGATCGCCCTCGCGCACCCGGCCGACAACACGGTCGATGTGCTCGCCAACGACATCGGCTTGGTCGCTCTGACCGACGGCGACACGCTGCTCGGCTACCAGCTGTTCGTGGGCGGCGGTCACGGCATGACCCACAACAACGCTGCTACGTTCCCGCGCCTCGCCACCGCCGTTGGCTTCATCGCCCCGGACCAGCTCTGGGATGCAGCCGTGGCCGTGGTCGGCCTGCATCGCGACTATGGCGATCGCAGCAACCGCCGTCGCGCACGCCTGAAATACGTGGTGGAAGACGAAGGTATCGACTGGGTGCGCAGCCAGCTCACCAACCGCTACGGCCTCGCCCTGCAGCCTTCCCGCGCCCTGCCGCCGCTGGCCCTCCCCGAGCTGCTAGGATGGCACGAGCAGGGCGACGGGCGCTGGTGGGTCGGCATCCCGGTCGACGCCGGGCGCATCGCGGGGCCCCTGCGCGCAGCCTTGCGCGAGTGCGTCGAGCGCTTCGGCACCGACCCGGTCTTCACCCCGCAGCAGGACGTGCTGCTGACCGGGATCGCCTCCGCCGACCGTGCCCAGATCGACGCGCTGTTCGCCCGGCACGGCGTCCGCCCCGCCCAGTCCCTCACCCCGCTGGCCCGTTGGTCGATCGCCTGCACCGCACTCCCCTTCTGCGGCCTGGCCCTCACGGAGGCGGAGCGGGCGCGCCCCGCCATCGTCGCCGCCATCGAGGCGGTGCTGGAGCGGCACGGCGTGGCGGACGAGCGCATCAGCCTGCGCATCGCTGGCTGCGCCAACGGCTGCAGCCGCCCCTACGCCGGCGACATCGGGCTCGTGGGCCGCGTGCCGGGCCAATATGCGCTGTTCGTGGGCGGCGATTTCGAGGGCACGCGCCTCTCGTTCAAGCTGCTCGAGAAGCTGCCCGTTGCCGACATCGCGGCCACGCTCGAACCGCTCGTGGCCGCATGGGCCGCCGGCCGCATAGCCCATGAGGGCTTCGGCGACTGGTCCACCCGCCTGGGCCATGGCGCGCTGCTCGCGTTGCTGCCCCCATCCATCCAGAAGGCCGCATGACCATGCATATCGGCTCCGGCCTCCATCTCCAGGCGGCCCCCCGTGAGTCCAGCCCGGAGTGCCCCGAACGTCCCGAGCCCGACCCGTATTGGGTGGACCACGGCTGGGCCCTCACGGCGCGTGAGACGGCCGGGATCGTGGCGGCGATCATCGTCGCCTCGGTGGCGTGCAGCATGCTCGGTTAAGGGGTGCCGGGTTCTCACCGCCCACCGACGCGGCCTCGGCTGGCAGAAGCTCACCAGCCTCGATCCGTGCCATGGTGCGCCGCATGCAAGCCGCAATCCCGGTCCGCGTCGTCGCGGGCCACCGCTTCACCGCCACCGCCGCCCTTCTCGGGGCCATCACGTGGTTTGTCCTGCCAACTAGCCTCGGCCCTACGACACGCGCCGTGCTGGCCTGGGATGCCGGCGGCCTCCTGCTCCTGGCCCTCGCGGCGCAACTCTTTGCCCGCACCGACGAGGGTGACGCCATGACCGCGCAGGCCATGCGCCAGCAGGAGGGCGAGTGGGTGGTGTTCTTCGCCACGCTCGCGGGCGTGGTGGCCAGCTTCGTCGCCCTCACGCAGGAGCTTGCGAACGGCAAGGATCTCGCACCCGGCACGAAGGAGTGGCACGTCGCCCTCGTCGGCGTCACGCTCCTCGTGAGCTGGCTCGTGACCCACACGCTCTTCGCGCTCCGCTACGCCCACGAGTTCTATGCGGCCGCACCGGACCAAGGCATCGACGGCGGCCTCACGTTCCCCGGCACCCCGCAACCCGACTATTGGGACTTCGCCTATTTCTCGATCGTGCTCGGCATGACGTTCCAAGTGAGCGACGTGCAGATCACCTCGCGCAAGCTCCGGCGCCTGGCGACGCTGCACGGCTTCGTAGGTTTCGTGTTCAACACCGTCATCGTGGCTTTGACGGTGAACATCGCCGCTGCCCTGCTCTAGCGCGCCACCAGCACGGCATCGCAGTTCATGCGCCCGGCGAGCAGACAATCCTCCACCGCCGCCTTGCTGGCGAGGTGCTGCACCAGGAACAGGCTGGTGCAGACCAGGAGCAGGATCACGGCCATGCCGGCCAGGCTGCTCGTCACCCGGTTGTTCTCGGCCTGGTCGGCCTCCGCGCTCAGGATGTCGCGCATCGCACCCTCCGCTCTGGAGCAAGCTGGCGCCGTCCTGCGCCATGCCGCACTGTGCCCCTGCGGCCCCGCTCTGCCAAGCAGAGATGCTGAACCCGACGTAACTTTGTGCTGACAGGACCACCATGCAGGCCGCGCCCGACCACCTCGCCGCCCAACACCTCGTCAGCCAGCACCCGCCCTTCGGCCCGCTCATCAACCGCATCGGCCCCCCGCCCGAGCCGCCGCCCCGGCGCGAGCCGTTCGAGGCCCTGGTGCGCGCCATCGCGCACCAGCAGCTCCACGGCAACGCCGCCCGGGCCATCCTCGCCCGCTTCGCCGCCTTGTTCCCCGAGGGCGGATTCCCCACGCCCGAAGCCGTCGCTGCCGCACCGGACGGCGCACTCCGGGCCTGCGGCTTTTCGGCCACCAAGATCGCCGCCATCCGCGACATCTGCGCTCACGCCATCCAGGGCATCGTGCCCACCGGCCTCGAGGCCGACGCGCTGCCCGACGAGGAGCTCATCAACCGTCTCGTCCGCATCCGCGGCGTCGGCCGCTGGACGGTCGAGATGGTGCTCATGACGGCGCTGAACCGCCCCGACGTGCTGCCCGTCGACGATTTCGGCGTGCGGGAAGGCTGGCGCATGCTGAACGGCCTCGAGGCACAGCCAAAACCCAGGGAGCTGGCCGCGATCGGCGCCGCCTGGGCCCCCTGGCGCTCCACCGCCGCTTTTTATCTCTGGCGCGCCGCCGACGAACACAAGCGGATCAAGCAGTCCACCTGACGCGCAACCGCCCGCCGCCGCTGCCGTTTGTGCCCCCGATGCCGAACGGGAGCGCACCATGCAAGTCCATCATATCAACTGCGGCGCCATGCAGCCCTATGGCGGCGGCCTGTTCGACGGCATCACCCCCGGCCTCGGCCCCTGCGAACTCGCCTGCCACTGCCTGATCGTCGAACATCCCGACGGTCTCGTGCTGGTCGACACAGGCGTGGCGGCCGAGGACGAGGCCCAGGCCCGGGCGGCGCAGGACCCGACCTTCCGCACCATCGACCGCCCGCGCACCAACCCCGCCGAGAGCGCGGCCGCCCGCGTGCGGCAGCTCGGGCACCGCGCGGAGGACGTGAAGCACATCGTGATGACGCACCTCGATTTCGACCATGCGGCCGGGCTGATCGACTTCCCCAACGCGGCCGTGCACCTCTCCGGGGCGGAGGCGATCGCCGCCACCCGCCCCGTGGGCGCCAAGGCCCGCGCCCGATACCGCCCGCACCAATGGGGCAGCACGCGCAACTGGCGCACCGCCACGCCCACGATCGAATGGTTCGGCCTCTCCGCTGCCCCGGTGCTGGGGCCGGACCTGCTGCTGGTCAGCCTACCGGGCCACACGGAGGGCCATTGTGGCGTGGCGGTCCGCCAAGGTTCAGGCTGGCTGCTGCACGCGGGGGATGCGATCTTCTTCCGCTCCGAGCTCTCCCCCGTGCCGCACATCCCGGCCGGCGCCCGTATGTATGAATGGGCGATGCAGGTAAGCCAGGTCCGCCGGCGCCGCAGCCTCGCTGCCCTCCGCGGCCTGGTCCGCGGCCATCCCGAGATGCGGGTGGTTTGCACGCACGACCCGCACATGGCCTTCGCCTGCGCCGCCATCCCGGACATGCTCCCCTCCCCCAAGGCGATGGCGGCTGCCAAGGCGGCCGTGGCCGCGCAATGAGCGGCCCGGATGCGTGACGCCGCTGCTTCGTTCGTTCATGCTCGCCCACGACCCACGGAGTGAGCGCACGATGACCCCGAGCCCGCCCAGCCGCCGTGCCGTCCTGGGCTGGGCATCGGCCTTCGTGGCGCCGCTCGCCCTGGCCGGGTGCCAGGACGCCGCGACCCCCGCGCTACAGGCCGCAAAGCCTGATACGGGGCCGATCGCACCCGGGCAGCCCGCGTTCGTCCTGATCAAGGCGCCGATCACCCGGGCCACGCGCGACCTCTTCATCGCCGACGTGAACACCCTGCTCGGCCGCGGCGCGCAGGAGGTGCAGCTCCTCCTCGACTCCCCCGGCGGCGAGGTCCAGGCCGCGCTGGACATGATCGACTATGTTGACCGCACCCGCCAGCAGCGCGGCACCGTGTTCGTCACGCACAACGTCGGCACCGTCGCCTCGGCCGCCTGCTACCTGTTCCTGACCGGGCAACGCCGCCTCAGCAACGAGCGCGGCGTGTTCCTGTTCCACGAAGCTGGTCTCACCATCAGCACCGCCGGCCGGCTCCCCGCAAGCGAGTTGCAGGAGCAGCTAACCCAGCTGCGCGCCTACGAGCCGAGGTTCTTGTCGATGTTGAAGGAGCGCACGCGGCTGAGCGACACGGACGCCCGCACCTTCCTGCGCCGCACGGTGGTGCTGAACTCGAGCGAGGCGCTGCGCGACGGGATCACGACCGCCACCGCCAATTTCGTGCCACCGGCCAACGCGCCCGGCTTCGTCATCGTCACGCGCCCGGTTGCGCCGCCCGGCACGCCGCCGCCTGCCCCGCGCCCCGGTCCGCCGCCCGGCTGACCCGGGCGCGGGGCCGGCCGGCAATTACAGTCGGGCCGAAAGAGTGCAGTCGGGGCGACGGGGTTCGATCGAGCCGGAAGGTTGCAATCGGCAAGCCGCCGGCCTACACCCGCGGCTTCGTCAGCGCGCCGGGCCTGGATAGGGCATGCCCGGCCGCGACGCTTGCAGCGCCGCCATCCCGGCCGCCGCTGCAGGGCACGATGCAGGAGACCGAAATGCCCAAGCTCAAGACCAAGTCCTCCGTCAAGAAGCGGTTCAAGATCACCGCGACCGGCAAGGTGCTTGCCGGCCCCGGGAAGAAGCGCCACTGCCTGATGGCGCGCAGCCAGAAGGCCAAGCGGCAGAACCGCGGCAGCCAGGTGCTCACCCATGCTGACGGGCTCACCGTCAAGCAATGGGCCCCCTATGGAATTGCCTGAGGAGATAGCACATGGCACGCGTCAAGCGGGGCGTAACGACACACGCCCGTCACAAGAAGATCCTCGCACAGTCCAAGGGCTTCGTCGGCCGTAGTTCCACCAACTACCGCATCGCGATCCAGCGGCTCGAGAAGTCGCTGCAATATGCCTACCGCGACCGCCGGGTGAAGAAGCGGGAGTTCCGCGGGCTCTGGATCCAGCGCATCAACGCCGCCGTGCGCGAGCATGGCCTGACCTACAGCCGCTTCATCGCCGGCGTGAAGGCGACCGGCATCGAGATGGACCGCAAGATCCTCGCCGCCATCGCCTATGACGACCCGGCGACGTTCTCGGCCATCGTGGACCAGGTGAAGGCCGTCATGCACGCCGCCGCCGAGGACGCGACGGTGGCGCAACTCGCCAAGCTCACGGACGCACCGGCCCCGGCCAGCATCTAGCCGTCTGGACAAGCGGAAGGGGGCTGCCTAACAGGGCAGCCCCCTTTCGTTTTCAGGCCTCATGACCCCCAGTCCTTCCAACCAAGACACGCTGCTCGCCGAAACCGAGGCCGCCCTGGCCGCCGCCGCCGACCTGCGCGGCTGGGACACGGTGCGCGTCGCCACCCTCGGCAAGCAGGGCAGCCTCACCACGCTGCTGAAGGCACTTGGCACCCTCCCGCCCGACGAGCGCCGGGCCCGGGGCGCCGAGCTGAACGCGCTGCGGGACCGGCTGACCGCCGCCATCGACGCCCGGCAGGCTGCTTTGCAATCCGCTGCCCTCGAGGCTCGCCTTGCCGCCGAACGCATCGACCCGACCGAGCCGGCACCCCTGCTGCCGCAAGGCGGCATCCACCCCATCAGCCGCACGATGGAAGAGATGGCTGCCATCTTCGGCGCCATGGGCTTCCGCGTCGGCGAAGGCCTGGACGTGCAGACCGACTGGTTCAACTTCGGCGCGCTCAACATCCCCGCCCATCACCCGGCCCGCGCCGACCACGACACCTTCTACCTCCCAGGCACCCGTGACGGCCGCCCCCTGCTCCTGCGCACCCAGACGAGCGACGTCCAGATCATCTCGATGCTGCAGGAGCCGCCCCCGCTCCGCATCATCGCGCCGGGCCGCACCTACCGTGCCGACCACGACGCCACGCATTCCCCCATGTTCCACCAATGCGAGGGCCTGGTCATCGACCGCGGCATCACGCTGGCCCACCTGAAGGGGTGCCTCACGGATTTCCTCCGCGCCTTCTTCGGCATCGCGACCCTGCCCACCCGCTTCCGCAGCTCCTACTTCCCGTTCACCGAACCCAGCATGGAGGTGGACATCGGCTGGTCCCGCCGCACCGGCGAGATCGGCGGCGGCACGGACTGGCTCGAGATCCTCGGCAGCGGCATGGTCCATCCCCGCGTGCTGGCCAATTGCGGGCTGGACCCGCGGGAGTGGCAGGGCTTCGCGTTCGGCATGGGCGTGGAGCGCGTGACGATGCTGAAGCACGGCATGCCGGACCTCCGCCCCTTCTACGAAAGCGATACGCGCTGGCTCCGCCATTACGGCGCGAGCCCACACGCCCCCGCCCTGCTGCATGAGGGTGTCGGGTCATGAAGTTCACGGAAAGCTGGCTCCGCACCCATCTCGACACCGATGCGGACCTCGCCACCATCACCGACCGCCTGACCGGCATCGGCCTCGAACTCGAGGGCGTGAGCGACCCCGGCGCCGCCCTCGCCCCCTTCCGCGTGGCGCACGTGGTCAGCGCCGAGCAGCACCCGAACGCCGACCGCCTGCGCGCCTGCATGGTGGACGCGGGGGACGGCGCGGTGAGCGTGGTCTGCGGCGCCCCTAATGCCCGCGCCGGCATGAAGGCCGTGTTCGCGCCGCCCGGGGCACACATCCCGGGCACCGGCATCACCCTCAAGATCGGCGAGATCCGCGGCGTGACGAGCGCCGGCATGCTGCTCAGCCTGCGCGAGATGGGCCTGGGCGACAGCCATGACGGCATCCTCGAGCTGCCCGGCGACGCCCCCGTGGGCACGCCCTACCCGGTGTATGCCGGCCTCTCGGACCCGGTCGTCGAGATCGGCGTGACGCCTAACCGCGGCGACGCCCTCTCCATCCGCGGCATCGCGCGGGACCTCGCCGCCTCCGGGCTCGGCACGCTGCGGCTCTGGCAGCCCGCGCCCATCGCCGCCACCGCCCAAAGCCCAATTCGCTGGGCGATCGAGAGCCCGGCCTGCCCCTGGGTGCTCGGCCGCACCATTGCAGGCGTCGGCAACGGGCCCAGTCCCGACTGGCTCCAGCGCCGCCTCGCCAGCATCGGCCTCCGCCCCATCAACGCCCTCGTCGACGTCACCAACTTCTTCTGCTTCGATCTCGGGCGCCCCCTCCACGTGTTCGACGCCGACCGCATCGAGGGCCCCACGCTCACGCTACGCCCCGGCGCCGGCGAGGCCTTCCGAGCACTGAACGGCAAGGACTACCTGGCCACCCCGGACGATTGCGTCATCGCGGACGCCGCCGGCGTCACGTCCTTCGCCGGCGTCATGGGCGGCGAGCGCACCGGCTGCACGGAGGCCACCACCCGCGTCTTCGTCGAGTGCGCCCTGTTCGACCCTGTGGCCGTGGCCCTCACGGGACGCCGCCACGCCATCACCAGCGACGCCCGCCAGCGCTTCGAACGCGGTATCGACCCGGCGCTCCTGCCCGCCGCGCTGGACGCCGCCACTGCCCTGATCATGGAGCTCTGCGGCGGCACGCCCAGCGCCGCCACCGCGGCCGGGGCCGAGCCCGCCTGGCAGCGCACCGCCACCATGCGCTTCGCCCGGCTCGAAACCCTCGGCGGCGCGCACGTGCCCTCCGACGAAGCTGCAGCCAGCCT
>JBBROS010000015.1:0-86635 GCA_038229135.1 Acetobacterales bacterium | reverse complement strand
CACGCGGCTGGCCGGCAAGGTCCGCGCGAGGTCCGTGGTCAGGCTGTCGGTGATCCCCTCCGCAATGCCCTCCAGCGCGGCCCCTTCGGCCTCCCCCGCGTGCCGCCCCGCGAAAGGCAGTACGATGACCGACAGCAACGGAGCGGCGCATGCGCCAGGCCGCGCCGGGCCGTCCGCCACCGCACCCGGCCCCCCGCCCATCTGCGCGCCCATCTGCGCGCCCATCTGCACGCCCATCTGCACGCCCATCTGCACGCCCATCTGCACGCCCATCTGCACAATCGTGCCCATGAACCGATAGCCGCGCCCCGGCACCGTGATGATCCAGCCCCGGTCCGGCCCCAGCACGCGCCGCAGGGTCGAGACCTGCACCTGCAGGTTGTTCTCCTCCACCGCAACGCCCGACCACACGCGGTCCAGCAGCGCGGCCTTCGTGACCAGCGCGCCGCCCGAGCCGGCCAGCACGATCAGCACGTCGAAGGCCCGGTTGCCGAGCTCGATCGGCCGGCCGTCCCGCAGCAGCAGCCGCTGCTTGGCGTGCAGGATGAAGCGGCCGAACCGGACGCTCCCCGGTTCGGCCGCCACGCTGGCATGGCAGGACCCGTCCAGCATCAGCGCCCCGCCCCGCTCAGGCCCGCATCAGGTGCGTGCCGTGCGTCAGCGCCGCCCCGGCGCGCAGCGCCACCGCGATGAACGCCGTCTCGCCCAGCTCCGCCTCGGTCGCCCCCGCCGCCACCGCCGCCTTCGTATGCAGCTCGAGGCAGTAGGGGCACTGCGTCGTCAGCGCGACCCCGAGGGCGATCAGCTCCTTGTACTTGGCCGGGATCGCACCATCCGCCAGCGCGGCCGCGTCGAGCGCCTGGAAGGCCGCCATCGCCGCCGGCGCCGCCGCACCCAGCCGGGTGAGCGCCGTGAGGTTGTTCATGTCGTACATGGAAGTGCGTGCTCCTTAAATGGACGTTCCGGCACACGTTTCGACACACCAGTGTCACGGTCGACTTACGATGACTTGCCGGGCGCGTGTTTCGCGCCATCGCCGTCTACGCCCGGGGCCGCGGCGTCTTCAACTGATAAAATCTACTTGACCAATTAGTTCTGCTGATGTCTCGTCCGCATCCGCAATGACGTGCCGTTGGAGGCTTTCCATGCTGCCCCGAACCACGCCCCGCCTTCCTACGCATGCCCGCCTTCCTGCGCATGCCCGCCTTCCTGCGCATGCCCGCCTGCCCTCGCTCGATGGCCTGCGCGCCTTCGAGGTCGCCGCACGGCGGCTGAACTTCACCGAGGCCGGGCTCGAGCTGTGCGTGACGCAGGGGGCCGTCAGCCAGCGCATCAAGGCTCTCGAGCAGGAGCTCGGCGCCGCCCTGTTCGTCCGCGGCAAGGCCGGCCTCGCCCTCACGCCCGACGGGGAGCGCCTGGCCCGCGGCGTGGGAGAGGCCCTGGAGCGCATCCGCCAGGCGCTCGAGCCGTTCGGCCACCACGGCGCCCGGCCTCTCAAGCTCAGCGTGCTGCCCTCGTTCGCCCTGTGCTGGATGCTGCCGCGCCTGCACCGCCTCGCCAGCTACAGCCCGGCCACCCGCGTGGAGCTGCTGGCCCAGCGCGAGGTGGTGGACCTGCGCCAAGGCGGCATCGACCTTGCCGTGCGGTTCGGCGCCGGCCCCTACGCCGGATGCAGGTCTGAGCGCCTCATGGGCGACGGCGTCGTCCCGGTCTGCGCCCCCGCGTTCCTCGCACAGCATGGGCCGGCCCGCACCCCGGCGGACCTGGTGCGCCTGCCCATCCTGCACGACGGCCCCTCCGAGCCCGACGCCAGCGGCAGCGACTGGACCTCCTGGCTCCGCCGGGTGGGTGCTGCGGATGTGGTGTTGCCGCCCGGCCAGCAATTCGGCCAGGCCGACCTCGTCATCGAGGCGGCCGCCCGGGGCCTCGGCGTCGCACTCGCGCGTCTCAGCCTCGTCGGCGACCACCTCGCCTCCGGCCGCCTGGTCCGCCTACCCCTCCCGGCGCTGCCCACCCTCTACGCCTACCACCTGGTCTGGCGCCCCGACACGGAGGACGCGACGCGAACGCTCCGGGCCTGGCTCCAGCAGGAGGCCTCGGGCGACCTCGCCCACGCCGCCTAGCGTTATCTGCACCAGAACGTTTCAGGCCCGCTCAAGGACGCGCGCCAGCACGCCGCCACACCCTGCCTGCCCCGAACCAGGAGCAGGCCCGCCATGCACCACCCCACACCCCTCCGCCGCCCGCCCGCCGAGGGCATGGGCCTGCGCACGCTCCTCCTGTTCCACTGGCTCGTCGCCGTCGTCGTCTACGCGGAGTTGGTCGGCATCCGCATGCCCGCCTCGCCGTAGCGCACCCCCCGCGCCGAGACCCGCCCCACGATCACGAGCGTCGGCCCCCCCGTGCCCCAGCCGGGCGCCTCGGCCGCCAGCGCGTCCAGCGTGCCCCGCAGCACCCGCGCCTCCGGCCGTCCGCCGCGCTCCACCAGCGCGGCCGGCGTGCCCGCCTCGAGCCCGGCACCCAGCAGCCCGTCCCGCAGCGCCGGCAGGCTGTGCAGGCCCATGTAGATGGCAAGCGTCGTGCCCGCGTTACAGCCGCGCGCAAGCCACGGGAAGTCCAGCTCCAGCACCGGCGCCCCGTCTTGCCGTGGTGCCTGATGCCCCGTCGCGAACACCAGCGTCTGCGTGTCCTCCCGGTGCGTCAGCGGGATCGCCGCCTGCGCCGCGCACGCCAGCGCCGCGGTGATGCCGGGCACGACCTCGAACGCCACCCCCGCCGCCGCCAGTGCCTCCGCCTCCTCCCCGCCGCGCCCGAACACGAACGGGTCGCCGCCCTTCAGCCGCACCACCTTCCGCCCCTCGAGGCCGAGCCGCACCAGCAGCGCATTGATGTCCTCCTGCGCCATGGTGTGCGCCGAGCGCGCTTTGCCCACCATGATCCGCTCGGCATCCCGCCGTGCGATGTCCAGCACCCCCTCCGTCACCAGCCGGTCATGCACGACCACGTCCGCCTCCCCCAGCAGCCGCTGCGCCCGGAGCGTCAGCAGGTCCGGCGCGCCCGGCCCGGCGCCCACCAGGTAGACGATGCCCGCCGGATCGGCCCCCGCCTCCAGCAGCCGCCCCAGCTCCCGCTCCGCCGCCGCCTCGTCGCCCGCCAGCACCAGGTCCGCCACGCGCCCGCCCAGCGCAAGCTCCAGCACCCGCCGCCGCAGCGCCACGTCCGGCAGCCTCGCGCGGATCCGCTCCTGCCAACGCCGGGCCAACGCCGCCAGCGCGCCGTAGCGGGGCGGGACCATCGCCTCGATCCGCGCCCGCAGCAGCCGCGCCAGCACCGGCGCCGCCCCGCCCGACCCCACTGCCACCATCAGCGGCGAACGGTCCACCAGGCTCGGCGTGATGTAGGAGCACAGCGCCGGCTGATCGACCACGTTCACCGGGATGCCCCGCGCCTGCGCCGCCGCCGACAGCGCCTCGAGCGTGGCCGAGGCCGCATCCGCCCCGATGGCTATGGCGCAGCCCTCGAGGTCCGCAGCGTCGAACCCCGGCCGCGCCAGCACCTCCGCCCCCGCCCGCCGCAGCGCATCCGCCTTGCGCTCCGCCGCCTCCCCAACGCCGACGACGAGGGCGCGGCGGCCGCGGAGATCGAGGAACACGGGGAAATAGTCCATCGCCCATCTTCACACGCGCGCCGCCCCGTGTTGAAGCCAGGGGATGAAGGTTCTGCCCCAAAAGATCCTGATGGTCACGAACGTCGATTTCTCCCTCAGGCACTTCCTCCTGCCGCTCATGCGCGCCGCCACCGCGGCCGGCCACGAGGTGGTCGGCGTTTGCGCCGAAGGCCCGCTGCTGGCGGACGTGCGCGCCGAGGGCCTGCGCGTCGAGGCGCTGCCGCTCGCCCGCAGCCTCTCGCCACTGGCCCAGCTTCGCGCCTTCCGCGCGCTGTATGCCCTGATCCGCGCCGAACGGCCGGACCTCGTCCACGGCCACATGCCCATCAGCGGCTTCCTCGCCCGCCTCGCCGCCCGCCTCGCCGCCCGCCCCGCCGACCGCCCCGCCGCCCGCCCCGACGCCCGCCACGCCGGGGGCTCCGGGACCGTGCCGCGCGTCGCCTACACGTGCCACGGCTTCCTGTTCAACCAGCCCGGCCCCCGGTGGCGCCGCGCCCTGGCGCTGGCCATCGAATGGACCGGCGGGCGCATGACGGACGTGTTCCTCACCGTCAGCACCGAGGAGGCCGCCGACGCCCGCCGCCTCCACATCCACCGCAACCCCCAACCCATCGGCAACGGCCGCGACCCCGCCCGCTTCCGCCCCGACCCTGCCGCCCGCACCCGCATCCGCGCCGAACTCGGCTGCGCACCCGGCACGGTGGTCATCGTCATCCTCTCCCGCCTGGTCCGCCACAAGGGCCACCCCGAGCTCCTCGAGGCCATGCACCGCGTGACCGGTGCGGAGCTTTGGGTGGTCGGCGAGCGCTTGGCCTCCGACCACGGCGAAAGCCTCGAACCCCTCTTCGCCCGAGCCGGCCCCTGGCTGCGGCGGCTCGGCTACCGCGCCGACAACGCCGCCATCCTCGCCGCCGCCGACATCTTCTGCCTGCCAAGCTGGTTCGAAGGCCTCCCCATGAGCGTCATCGAAGCCATGCTCACCGCCCTCCCCGTGGTCGCGACCGACATCCGCGGCCCCCGCGAACAGGTCCTCGAGGGCGAAACCGGCCTCCTCGTTCCCCCAGGCGACCCCGCGCGCCTCGCCGCCGCCCTCCAGGCCCTCGTCGACGACCCCGAGCTTCGCACGCGCCTGGGCCAGTCCGGCCGCACCCGCGCCATCGCCCTTTACGACGAGGCCCAGGTCATCGCGCGAACCCTGGAAGCCCTCGGCCTGAACGCACCTGCCCCGTCTCCCCCGCTGCGGCCGGCATCATCCATCCCGGGTCCGTCATCGCGAGCGAAGCGTGGCGATCCAGGGGCCGCATAGAACAGTCCCCTCCGGCCCCTGGATCGCCAAGCCTTCGACCCGCAATGACAACGAGGTTATCCCTCCCGCCGATACCGCAGCCCCCGCGCCAGCCAGCACCCCACCGTCACCGCCTCCCGCCCCGGCGTAAAATGCAGCGTCCAGGCCCAGGGTGGGGTGAAGTCCAGCGCCCGCGGCATCGGCAGCATCCAGGTGTCCGGCCCCGCGGGCACCAGCCGCTCCATCCGCCCCTGCCCCAGGAACCCGTCGAACGACCCGAACATCGCGCCGCCCGCATCCACCACCTCCAGCCGCGTCCCGATCTCCTCGCACGCGTAGCGCCCGGCGAACGCGGCGCCCGCCCCGCCCTCGAGGGGCACCAACCGCACCGCGCGGTTGTGCCCCGGCCGCTCCAGAAGCAGCCCACCCTCCTCCGGCACCAGCCGCGTGCCGCCCGCCCGGCCCGCGCTCCCGTCCCGCACCAGGTCCAGCGTCTCCGGGTTCTGCCCGTGATACAGCCGCACCCGGCCCGCACCTGCCGCCTCCACCCGCGCCGCCAGCCCGGCCTCTTCGTCCATCCACGCGCCCAGCCACGCCGGGGGCACCAGGTCCGTGTCGGCCGCCTCCGCCCCCACGCCCAGCGCCGCCCGCAGCACCGTCATCGCCGCGTCCCGCGCGTGCACCGTCATGTGGTTGAACATCGCCACCACCGAAAGCCGCGCCGCCGCCACGTGCACCCGGTGGCTCACCCACCCGCGCAGCGCGCCGCCATGCCCGGTCCAAGCATGCCCGCCCTCCACGCCCCGGCTCAACCCGAAGCCGTATTCGGCCGCCGCCCCGTCCGCGAACTGCACCTTCCGGCTCAGCCGCCCATACAGGCTTCCCGGATCGTCCCGCGTCCGGTCGATGAACGCCTCCCACGCCACCATGTCGTCCAGGCTCGCCCCGATCCCGGCATCCCCGGTCCAGACGATCCGGTTGACCGCCGGCACGAACCCGGCGGCCTCCGTGCCCTCGTAGCCCTCCGTCCCGTCCGGCATCGCGCGCGTGTCCGCCGCCAGGAACGCACCCTCCATCCCCGCCGGCCCGAACACCCGGGACCGCAGGTTCTCCACCAGGCTCCGCCCCGTCCGCTCCGCCAGCACGTCGCCCAGGATGCGGAAATTCTGGTTCACGTAGGAACATTGCGTGCCGGGTGCGAACATCGTCCGCCGCTGCGCGGCCATCACCCGCGCCGCCTCCCGGTCGCCGAACGCGCCCTCGGCGGCCGCCCCGTGCAGCATGGCCTCCGCCCAGTAGTCCCGCAGGCCCGACTGGTTGTGCATCAGATGCAGCGCTCCCGGTGCCGGCGCCCCCAGTGCCGGCGCCCCCAGTGCCGGCGCCCCCACTGCCGAAGCCGCCAGTGCCGACGCCCCAAGTCCGGGCAGCCACGCCCGCACATCCGCGTCCAGCTCGGACGGGTCCGGGCACGCATCCAGCACCGCCGCCACCGTGAACTGCTTGCTGATCGAGCAGATCCGGAACTGCGTCTGCGGCGACCACGGGATCCGACGCTCGGCGTTGGCGAAGCCCCAGCACCGCCGCACCACGGCCCGGCCCTCGTGCACCACGGCGATGGCGCCACCCGGCCCCCCGCTTGCGGCCAGCGCTTCCACGGCCCGCTCTGCGCTCAGCATCTCCATGCCGGGCAGAGTGGGGGAGCGGCCCGGCGACGTAAAGCTCGGCCGCCCGCCCCTACATCGCGCCGGGCACACCGACCTCCACCGTCAGAAGCGCATGGAGCGGCGTCTCGACCAGCCCGCGCGTGTCGCGCAGCGGCAAAAGCCAGCCGTGCCGGATGAATGCCTCCACCACCTCGCCCAAATGCGGTGCGTTCACGTCGTCGAACACGAGGTCGGCGCCTTGGGCTGCCATCCGCAGCGAGTTGCTGATGTCCGTGTAGGCCAGGCTGGCCCCATGCCCGCCATCGACATGCAGCAGGTCGAACCGCCGCCGCGGATGCTCCACCGCCATGCGCGGTAGCACCTCCCGCGAGTCGTCCTCGAGGAAGTGGAAGCGGCGTCCGAACCGCGCCTTCAGGTGCGCCGCCGCCACCCGCGTGTAGGCGTGCATGCAGAGGTCGACCGAAAACAGGTGCAGCGCCGGGTTGCCCAGCAGCAGGAGCAGCGCCGAGTGTCCGGCGTTGAGCCCGATCTCGAGCGCCGAGTGGTGCCGCCCTGCCAGCACGGCAAGGTTGATCCGCTTGCCCACATGGGCCGCATCCCGCGTCGGCGGATGCTGCACGAGCGCCTGCCCCGGCGTCTCGTGCCAATAGCAGACGTTGCCCTCCACCGCCTCGCCCGTGGCTGCTACGGCCGCGTTGAGCAGCATGATCTCCTGCAGCACACCCCCGTCCACCGCCGGGTCGCGCATGTTGAACCCGGCGTCCATGCTCGGGGTGCCTTGGTCCTGGTAGGCATACGACATGAGCAATCCCTGATGGCTGCGGAGCCGGCATCCTAAACACGCGATGCAGTCCGGGCCAGGCAGCCGAAGATGCAGCCCGGCACGCTGGACGCGCCGTTCGACGGCACGCGGATATCTTCGGAGGCTTCCAAATCGTGGTGTACGCCTGACCCGACATCGGGGCCGAAGTTACGGCTCCAGCCTCACCACCCCATCGTCCCGGGCCCGCCCTTGAACGGCCCCACGAGCTCCGGCGTGATCCATCCGCCGTAGAACCCGCCCGCCTGCGGCACCACGCGCACCCCGTCCACCGTGCACTCGTCGAACGGCCCGGCATAGAACGCCACGTGCCCGGCCAGCGCCTCGAACTCGTCCGAGGGCCGCGCATAGCTCCACCCCACGTCGGCCAGCGCCGCGTCGCCCACGACCACGTCGAAATACCGCGCGACACCCTTCCACTCGCACACCGACCGCCGGGCCGTCTCCCGCAGCACCCCGTCCGCAACGTCGGCCCGGGGAACGTACCAGCTCGGCGGATGGCTCGTCTCGAGCGTCCGCACCGCCCGCCGCGTCTCGGCCACCACCACCCCCCGGTGCACGATCCGCACATGCCGCGACGACAGCTCGGCCACCGCCGGGCGCGGGTAGTCCCACACACTCTCCTGACCGGGTCCGACGGGTTCGCGTTCGATGGGCATGGAAGCCATGTGGCTGGCGTGGCAGCATCCGCAACGGGCGAGCGTCGTTCTGCCCGCCGCTAGGAGAAGCGTCGATGGACGGCACGATCGAACTCGGGACCCTCTCCCACGCCGCACGCTTCGCTTCCATCGCACTCGGCCACGTCACCCGCGAATACCCGAACCGCCCGGGCCACACCCTGGCCGGCCCGCAGGACGCCCGCACGCCCGCCAGCCTGCACCCGGTGTTCCACGGCAGCTACGACTGGCACTCCTGCGTCCACGGCTACTGGCTGCTCGCCCGGCTGCTGCGGCTCTACCCCGCCACGCCCGAAGCCGACGCCACCCGGGCCCTGTTCGACCGCCAGCTCACCGCAGCCAAGCTGGGCGCCGAGTGCGCCTACTTCGCCGCACCCACCGCCCGCAGCTTCGAGCGGCCCTACGGCTGGGCCTGGTTGCTGAAGCTCGCCAGCGAACTCGCAGGGCTGGAACACCCGCGATGGTCCGAGGCCATGGCCCCGCTCGCAGGCATCGTCGCCCAACGCTTCCGGGACTTCCTGCCCATCGCCACCTACCCGGTGCGCGTCGGCGCCCACCCCAACACCGCCTTCGGCCTGCGCATGGCCGCCGACTGGGCCGGGCACGCGCACATTCAGGACAAAGCCCTGCTGGCCCTGCTCCGGCACACTGCCGAACGCTGGTATGGCGCGGACACGGACTGCCCGGCCTGGGGCGAGCCGGGCGGCGACGACTTCCTGTCCTCCGCCCTCGTCGAGGCCGAGTGCATGCGCCGCCTGCTCCCGCCCGACGCCTTCCTGAGCTGGTTCGGCCGCTTCCTCCCGGACCTGGCCGCAGGCCGCCCGGCCGCCCTGTTCATGCCCGCCATCGCCAGCGACCGGAGCGACGGCAAGATCGCCCACCTCGACGGTCTCAACCTCAGCCGCGCCTGGTGCTTCCGCGCCCTCGCCCGCGCGCTGCCGGAGGCCGATGCCAGGCGGCCTGCGATGCAGCAGGCCGCCGCCGCCCACCTCGAGGCCAGCCTGCCTCACGTCTCGGGGCACTACATGGGGGAGCACTGGCTCGCCAGCTTCGCCCTGCTGGCCCTCGAAGCCTGACCCGGTTGCCGCCCGGCCAGATCGATGCCCGCACCACCCATCGCCCCGCGTCACCCGCCTCATCGCCCCGGGCTCAGCGCCCATTTCCGGGGCGTACGCGCCATCTGAAGCTTGCGTCCGGCCGGGCGACCGCCCACCGTGCGGCCATGGACCTCACCCAGATCCGCTACTTCCTGGCCCTTGCCCGGACGCTCAACTTCACCCGCGCCGCCGAGGCCTGCCATGTGACGCAGCCGGCACTCACGAAGAGCATCGCGCGGCTCGAGGCCGAGCTCGGCGGCACGCTCATCCTGCGTGAACGGGCCCTCACGCAACTCACCGAACTCGGCCGCACCATGCTGCCCCTGCTGCAGCAGGCGCACGACGCCGCCGAGCGCGCCCGCGCCCACGCCGCCGGGCTGCGGGACCCGGCTCCCGCACCGCTGCGCGTCGGTTTCGCGCCCGAGGCCGCGCCCGAGCCCTTCGCACCCCTCTTCGCCGAGATCGCCGACCGCCTGCCCCTGCTGCAGCTCACCCTGACCGAGGCCGCGCCCGCCGCCCTGTGCAACGCGCTGCTGCAGGGCCAGATAGACGCCGCGATCCTCCCGAGCACGGCACCGCTGCCCGACCGCATGAACCGCTGGGCGCTGTATGAGGACACGATCGACGCCCTCGTGCCCGACACCGGCGAAGACGGCCCGCTGACCCGCGAACGGCTCGGCGAACACACGCTCGTCCAGCGCAACGGCCCTTGCGCCCTCGAGCGCTGGCTCGCCCCCGCACAGGCCAGGCACCACGAAAGCCAGACGGAAGGCCAGGCCTACGCCATGGTCCGCGCCCGCCTCGGCATCGGCGCCGTGCCCGGCCGCGCCCCAACACCCCCCGGACTCGCGCGCCGCCCGCTCGAGGGCGCCCCGCCGGAAACACTCCTCCTCGTCGCCGTCGCCGGCCGCCCCCACGCCCCCGCCGCCGACCTGTTCCTCAAGGCCGCCCGGGCGCGGGCCTGGGCATAGTTCGCATCTCCCGCAGGGTGGGACCCGCTCGACGATACGGGCGCGTGGCGCCCGCCTACAACCCGCTATGCCAGTTGAACCCCAGGTTCTCCCAATATCCCCCGGGGTTCACGTTCGTCACCTCGATCGCCGTGATCCATTTCGGGTTCTTGAACCCGAGCTTCGTCGACGTGCGCAGCCGCAGCGGCCAGCCGAACGGGTCCGCCATGTCCTCTCCGACATACTTCGTCGCCAGCAGCGTCTGCGGATGCAGCGCCGTCGCCATGTCGATGCTGCTCGGGTAGTCGTCGGCCGTCCGGAAGCCCACGAACTTCGCGGTCAAATCCGCCCCCACCCGCTCGAGGAAGGCCCGCAGCGGCACGCCGCTCCACTGGCCGACATAGTCCCACCCCTCCACGCAGATGTGTCGGATGGTCGTGGTCTTCTGCGGCAGCCCGGCGAGCTGCGCCGCCGTCCAGCTCGCCTTCTCCTGCACCAGGCCGCTGAGCTCCAGCTTCCAGGTCGCAACGTCCACCGGACGCACCTTCTCGATGTCGTAGTATGCGTTGAACCGCGGCGGCTTCAGGACGGCACTCGCCGGATACTCGCGCGCGAGCTTGTTGGGGTCGAACAGCGCCGCCTGCACGCCATCGTTGAACCGGCTGACGGCCCGCAGCGCCTGGCCGACCGACGTGCTGTCGCCCACGTCGCACCCGGTCAGCATCGTCAGCGCGCCCAGCGAGAGGCCGCCGCGGATCAACCCCCGCCGCTCGAGCCGCATCAGCTCGGGCTTGTGGTCGTCCAGCACGCCGGGATCCGGAAGGCGCTGCGGCCGAAAGGGGGAGCGGATCATCGCACGGCCCCCTTGCCCGTCAGCATCGCCCACAACGTCCGCGGCACCAGGAACGAGAGCGCCACGTGCACCACGAGGAAGCCGACGATCACGGCCATGCCACCGAAATGCACCACCCGCGCCCCCTGGAACCCGCCCATCGAATCCACCAGCCAGCCGAACTGCACCGGCTTCCAGATCGCGACGCCGCTGACCACCTGCGACACCCCGGCCAGGATGACCACGATGTAGAGCAGCTTCTGCACCGCGTTGTAGACGGTCAGGTCCTGGTGGGCCACGTGCAGCCGCAGCGTGTCCCGCACCGTCTGCACCAGCTCCGGCACGCGGATGGGCAGCAGCCGCTCCCGCAGCCGCCCCGTCGCCGTGCCATAGACCAGGTAGGCCAGCCCGTTCACCGCCAGCAGCCACATGCCGGCGAAGTGCCACAGCAGGTGCTCGGCCGCCCAGGAGCCGAGATAGAGGGGGAAGTGCAGCCCCTGGATGATCACGCTGTCGTTGTAGATGCCCCAGCCGGAACCGATCATCACGATCATGGCCACCGCGTTGGTCCAGTGCATCACCCGCACGGGCCAGGGGTGGAGGCGGCGCCCGCTCGGCGGCTCGGCCAGGGGCAGGGTCGTGGCGCTCATGCTGTGCTCCTCGGTCGTCGGCGCACGCTAGCAGCGCGCCGGGGCCGGGCGGCACTGAAACGGCGCCATGGAATCAATGCCCGCCCGCCATGGTGGTTCCGCTTGCGCCGCCCGGCCCGGCCCCGGATGGTGCCGCCATGCTGCAACGAACCCTCCTCGCCGCCCTCTTCGTCCTGGCCGCCGCCGCGCCGCTGGCCAGCCAGCCTTCACGCGCTCAAGCCGCCCCGCCATCCACCGCGGCACCCGACCGCAAGGCCTTGGCCGAGGCCGAGGCGCGCCGCTTCCCGCAGCCCGTCCGCGTGGGGGACCTGGTCGGCCGCCGCCTGCTCGAGCCGCGCGAATCCCAGCCGCTCCTCGGCCACGTCGAGCGGCTGGTCCGCACGCCGGAGGGGCTCGACATCGTGGTGCGGCAGGCCGGGCTGCTGGCGCGGGTGTCGAACGGCCTCGTGGGTGGCGGCCGCCGCGTAGCCGTGCCCGCGGAAGCCATCAGCCTGCTCGGCGAGCACGTGGCCCTCACCGGCCTCAGCCCGGCGCAATTCGCGGCCCTGCCGGACGCAGCCCCCGCGGCGCCGATCCCGCCCGACCAGGTCGTCCGCCTCAGCCTCGTCAAGCCGTTCCACTGATCATGCGCTGGCCCCTCTTCCGCCGCCTCGCCGCCGTGCGCGACCGCATGCCGGGCGACGTGCTCGCCGCCTACGACGCCTTTCTCGCCACCCTCGACACGGCCGGCGTCGCCGCCCAGGTGCTGCCCGAGGGCGCGCCCTGCCCCGACTTCCTGCTGCCCCGCGCCGAGGGCGGCCTCGTCTCCCGCGACGACAAGCTCGCCCGCGGCCCCCTCGTGCTCACCTTTTTCCGCGGCGCCTGGTGCCCCTACTGTTCCGAGACGCTGGACTCGCTCGAGGAGGCCCTGCCCGACCTCGTCGCCGCCGGCGCAAGCCTCGTCGGCCTCACCCCCGAAACGGGGGGCCGGGCGCTCGCGATGAAGCAGGCGCACGCGTTGAACTACGACGTGCTGATCGACGTGGACCTCGCCATCGGCATGGCCTTCGGCGTCGTGTTCCGCACGCCCCCCGCCTACGAGGCCGTGCTCCGCAGCCGCCGCGTCGACCTGCCCGAGCGCAGCGGCAACGCCACGAGCTGGCTGCCCATCCCGGCCACCTTCCTCGTCGGCCGAAACGGCCGCATCGCCAAGCGCTGGGTGGACATCGACTTCACCCGCCGCCCCGAGCCCGCCGACATCGTTGCAGCCGTGCGCGCGCTGTAGCCGTCGCCAGCCGCGCACCGCCTCCCCGGCGCCTCACATCACGAGGCCGCCGCTCACGTGCAAGACCTGCCCGGTCACGTAGGCCGCCCCCGGCCCGCACAGATACGCCACGGCCGCCGCCACGTCGTCCGGCGTGCCAAGCCGGCCCATGGGGATGCCCGCCACGATCCCCGCCCACCGCTCGGGCGGCAGGGCCGAGCTGGTCCCGGTATCCTTGGCCGTGAAGCCGGGCACCACGGCGTTGACCGGGATGCCATGCTCGGCCAGCTGCATCGCGTGGGCCCGCACGAGCGCCTCGAGCGCCGCCTTCGCCCCGGCGCTGGCAGCGAACACGGGCACGCCGGGGCGGAACGCATGCGCGACGAACGAGCTGACGGCCACCACCCGCGGGCCACGCCCAGCCTCGGCGCTGGCACGCAGGTGCGGCACCGCAGCCTGCATCAGCCCCAGGAACGCGGCAGGCATCGCGGCCACGCTCTCCGCGAAATCCTCCGCCGTGGCGCCCCGGCGCGCGAACCCGGCGTTGCTCACCACCCCATCGAGCGTGCCGAACCGTGCCACCGCCTGCGCGACGAGGGCCGCCGCCGCTCCCGGCGCGGCAAGGTCCGCCAGCGCCGTCTCCGCCTCCGCGCCTGCAGCCCGCGCCGCCGCCGCCACGGCCTCCACCCCCGCCGCGTTGCCCCGCCCATGCACCAGCACGCACACCCCCGGCCTCGCCAGCGCCCGCACGCACGCCGCCCCGATCCCGCTGCCGGCGCCAGTCACGAGCAAGGTGCGTTCCATCCCATGCCTCCTTTGCTCCCTCTTCCCCCCCGGGAGAGGCCGGGATGAGGGACACCCGCACCATGGACGCCGCGTCGCCTGCTGCGCCAGAGTGGCCGGCCAGAACGAGGAGGCGCGCATGGCACGATCGACGGACCCCAAGGTGCACATGGGCACGCTCACGGGAGGCGAGGGCCGGGCAGCCTACGCGGCGAACCCGGTCATCCTCCTCCCCCTCGGCAGCCACGAGGACCAGGGGCCGCACGCCCCCATGGGCGACTACCTGCTCGCCGAGCGCATGGCCGAGCTGATCGCCCTCCGCGCCACGTCCTCCGGCACCCCCTGTTTCGTGGCCCCCGTGCTGCCCTTCGGCGGCGCGGATTTCTTCGGCCCCATGGTGGGCGGCATCGCCATCGAGCCCTCCACCCTCGTGCTGCTGCTGTCCGACATGGTGGCCAGCCTGCACCGCAACGGCCTCACCCGGATCGTCGTCATCAACGGCCACGGCGGCAACGTCGGCCCGGTCGCCGAGGTCGCCCGGCAGGTCTGGCAGGACCAGCGGGTGCTGATGCCGAGCCTCTACCTCTGGCGCATCGCCTACGCCCTGCTGCCGGGGTTGATCGGCCCCGAGAAGGCCCGCGCCGTCTCGGGCCACGGCGCGGACCCGCTCAGCAGCCTCGGCCTGCACCTGCTGCCCGAACTGCAGCGGCCGGACCTGGTGCCGGACGGCCAGGCGCTCAAGCACGACAGCGTCCTGGACCTGCCCTACAGCGGGCTGGGTGCCGTCAACTTCGAAGGCGCCGAGATCGGCATGCCCATGGAGTACGACGACGCCTATCACGACGGCGTGGCGGGCGGGGACCCGCGCCTCTCATCGGCCGAAACCGGACGCGTGCTGTCGGACAGGCTCGTGGAGGTGGCCGCCCGCTTCGTGGCGCATTTCGCGGCGAAAACGGCTTAGGCCGGGAACCCCCTCCCCGGCCGCCCGGCCGGAGAGGGCTGCGTGCCCGCCTGGCCGGAGAGGACTGCGTGCCCGCCCGGCCGGAGAGGGCTGCGTGCCCTACCGCTTGACGTTCGTCTGCATGCAGGCCGCCAGGTCGAGGACGGCCTTCTGCGTCCCGTCCAGCTGCCACTCCACCTCGGTGGCCCCCACCGTCACGGAAATGGCCTTGCCCTTCATCACCTGCGCCATCGTCGTGTCGTTCAGCATCGCCGAAACGGTGTTGGGCGAATCGGCCTTCTCCTCGAGCGGACGCTCCTTGGCGCCGTCGACCGACCAGGTGCCGTCCACCTCGTCGCCCTTGCGGAGGCGGAGCAGCTTGGATTGCAGCAGGATCGCCAGCTGCGGCCCGACCGCCGCGAAGGCCACCTCGGTGTCGCTGTTGGCGGCGACGCAGCCGACATAGGCGCCCTTGTCGCCGATCGGGACGACCTCGAACCCGGCAGCGTGGGCCGCGGTGCAGAAGGAGATCAGGGCGCAGGCGAGGGCGGCAAGGCGGCGCATGGTGTGACTTTCATTATTGCATAGGCCGCACTCATGACTGAACGTTTGTTCAACAACAAGGACCGTTCGACTATTCATGTCACAAGATATGACTTCGCAACGGAGACAGGACCGAACGGACGCCCTATGCCCGGCGTACGCCCTCCCGCGCCGTACGGTCCCGCAACGCGTCGCACAGCGTGTTGATGGCGAGGATCGTGAGCGTCAGCGCCAGGCAGGGCCACAGCAGCAGCAGCGGCGCCTGCTCCATGGTGCCCCGGGCGCCGCGGATCATCAGCCCCCAGGACGGCGTGGGCGGCACCACGCCCAGGCCGAGGAAGCTCAGCCCGCTCTCGAGCGCAAGCGCGGCCGCAACCGACAGCGAGAGCTGCACCAGCACGGGCCCCGCGATGGCCGGCAGCACGGTGCGCGCCAGGATCCGCGCCTCGGTGGCCCCCACCGCCCGCGCCGCCTCCACGTAGTCCAGCTGCCGCACCGACAGCACCTGGCCATAGGCCACCCGCGCGAAGCTGGGCGTGAACAGCACGGCCAGCACCAGAATGAGCGTGGCGGTGCCCGGCCCGAGCAGCGTGACCACCAGCAGCGCGAGCAGGATCGGCGGGAAGCACAGCACCACGTCCATCCCGCGCAACGCGAGCATCGCACCCAGGCCCTGGAACCAGCCGCCGGCGAGGCCCACGGTGGTGCCCGCCACGCAGGCGAGCGTGGCCGACGCGAGCGCCACCGTCAGGCTCGCCCGCGCCCCCCACACCAGGCGGGAGAGCACGTCCCGCCCGAACTCGTCCCGCCCCAACGCGCCCAGCGCCCCGGGCCCAGCCAGCCGATTGGCCACGTCCTGCCGCACCGGGTCCTCGAGCCCGAGCACCGGCGCCGCCAGCGCGGCCGCCAGCAGCAGGCACACCAGCGTGGACGGCACTGCGACCTTCACGCGCCCCGCACCCGCGGGTCGAGCGCCGCATAGAGCAGGTCCACGACCAGGTTGATGAGCAGGAACAGCAACGAGATGACGAGCACGATCCCCATCACCATCGGGTAGTCCCGGGCGCTCACGGCCGTGAGCAGTGGGGTGGAGAGGCCGGGCCAGTTGAACACGTATTCCACCAGCACGGTGCCGCCCAGCAGCGCCCCCATGTGCAGGCCAAGCACCGTCAGCACCGGGGTCAGCGCCAGGCGCAGCACGTGGCGCAGCGTCACCCGGGCCGGCGCCAGGCCCTTGGCCCGCGCGGTGCGGACGTGGTCCCGCCCGAGCACGTCCAGCACCGCGGCACGGGTCATGCGGAACAGCACGGCGCCGAGGCCGAGCCCGATGGCCAGCGCCGGCAGCGCAAGCAGCGTCAGATGCTGCAGCGGCGCCTGACCCAGCGGCACGTAGCCGCCCGCCGGCATCCAGTGCAGCAGGTCGGCCAGCAGCAGCACCAGCAGCGTGCCCACCACGAACACCGGGACAGCCAGCAGCAGCGCCGCCGCACCCGAGGCCGCACGGTCGAACCCCGCCCCTGCCCGGCTGGCGGCGAGCGTGCCCGCGGGGATGGCCAGCGCCAGCGCCAGCACCGACCCGGCCGCGATCAGCTCGAGCGTGCGCGGCAGCCGCGTCCCGATCTCGGACAGCACCGGGTAGCCGTCGACGATCGAGGCCCCGAGGTCCCCCCGCACCAGGCCCGCGAGGAAGGCGCCGTACTGCACGTGCAGCGGCCGGTCGAGCCCGAGCTGGGCGCGCAACTCCGCCACGGCCGCAGGGTCCGGCGCGCCGCCGCCGCCGCTCGAGAGCAGCAGCTCGGCCGGGTCGCCCGGCACCAGGTGCAGGCTGAGGAAAACGATGCTCGCAACCACCCAGGCCAGCGCGAGCGAGGTGGCGGCCCGCCGGATCAGGAAGCCGATCAGAGGAACGAGGTCTCCTCGAGGATGAAGCCCGACGAGGTGCTGAGCGCCGCCGGCAGGTTCGTGAAGCCCTGCACCCTGCGGTCCATCGCATAACCCTGGGACCGCCAGGCGAGCCCGGCGATGGGCACCTCCTCGAGCGCCGCCGCCTGCATCTCCCTGTAGGCATCGACGCGGCGCGCCGGGTCGAACTCGCTGCGGCCGCGCGCGAAGGCCTCTGCGGTGCGCGGCGCCTGCACGCCGAAGCTGCGGCTGTAGGCAGGCGACAGCGACGGGTCCATCATGCTCGCGAGCCCCTCGGGGTCGTTGCTGTCGGCGGCGGTGCCGAAGATGGCCATGTCGTATTGCCCGCGCCCGCCCAACGCCACGCGCGTGGGCCAGTCCGGCAGCTTCAGCTCCGCCTCGATGCCGACCGCGCGCAGATGCTGCTGCACCACCTCGGCCGTGTCCTTGTGCATGGAGTAGGTGGCCGTGGACAGCAGCGTGGTGCCGAACCCGTTCGGGTATCCGGCCTCGGCCAGCAGCGCCTTCGCGCGCGCCGGGTCGTAGGCCCAGCCGCGGGCCAGCGCCGGGTCGTAATAGGGCGAGCCCTCCGGGATCGGCACGCCCTCCAGCACGCCGCCGCGGCCGAAGAACACGGCCTGCACGATGTCCTCCCGCTTGACCGCATGCGCCACCGCCCGCCGCACACGCGGGTCGTCGAACGGCTTGCGGGTGCCGTTGAACAGCACCTCCATCACCGCCGCGCCCTGCGTCTCGGCCAGGCTCAGCCGCGGGTCGGTGGCGATGCCCGCCATGGACTGCCAAGGCACGTATTCGATGATGTCCACGTCGCCCGACCGCAGCGCCGTCACGCGGAGGGTCTCGTCGGGGTAGGCCACGAACCGGATGCCGCGGAGCTTGGGGAAGCCCGGCTTGTAATACTTATCGAAGGCCACGACCTCGATCGCCGTGCCGCGCTCGGTGCCGGCCAGCCGGAACGGGCCGGCGCCGATGGGCGCGTTGGGCTCGGATTTCCGGCTCAGGATGAACATGTTGTAGTTCGCGAACCACGTGGGCAGCGTAGGCTGCGGGCTGCTCGTCACGAGGCGGATCGTGCGCGCACCCGGCGTCTCGATGCGGCTCACCAGCTGGAACTGGGCGCGCATGTAGGCCGTGCTCTTCTCCCCGGCGATTTGCTCGATGCTCCACCGCACATCCTCGACGGTCACCGGGTCCCCGTTGTGGAAGAAGGCGTTGGGCCGCAGCTTGAACACCCAGGCGCCGGCCTCGTCCCGCCCCCAGCTCTCGGCCAGCTCGCCCACCAGCGTGCCGGACCGGTCGTAGCCGAGCAGGCTGCGATGGAGCTGCAGCTTCACGGTGCCGGCTGCGGCCCCCGTGCTGACCCAGGGCTGCAGGTTGGGCGGGAACGTGCTGAGGCCGAAGCGCAGGAACCCGGGCCGCGCCTGCGCGTGGGCGGAGCCGGGCCGCAGCAGGGGCAGCGGCAGGGCGGCGGCGGCGGCGGCGGCGGCGGCAAGGACAGAGCGGCGCGATGCGTGCATGGCAAGCTCCTGCGAAGGCGCCGGCAGCTTCACGCGGAACGGGGAAGGCGTAAAGCGCGATCGTTGCGAGTGGCAGCAACATCCGGAAGGCCCCGCCCCGGCCCGCTGGCGACACTGCCGCCCATGACATACCGCTGCATCGCCATGCCGACCGAAGCCGCCCGGCGCTTCCGCGCCACGGGCCACGACGACCGTGGCAACGCCCTCGTCCGCCGCGTTCTCACCGAGCCCGGCGCCCCCTGCCGCCACTGCCTCCAGCCAGGCCAGCCCGGCGAGGCCATGCTCCTGGGCAGCTACGACCTGCCCGGGCCCACCGGCATCTACTGGACGCCCTCCCCCATCTTCCTCCACGAGGCCGACTGCCCCCGCTTCGACGGCGCGGGCATGGCGCCCACGGTGGACGCGAACTCCCTCGTCAGCGTCCGCGCCTACGACGCCGGGCAGCTCTGCCTCTACGACCTCGGCCATGTCTGCCAGGGTGACCAGGCCGAGGCCCCGCTCCTGCACGCGCTGGCGGACCCTCGCACGAGCTTCGTCAACATCCACACCGCCCGGCCAGGCTGCTGGCTGACGCGGGTGGAGCGGTCCTAGGCACAGGCCGGGCTTCGGGCGCGCACCGCGATCGTAACCTTCCCCCATTCCGCCCGAACCGGGAGTGCCGACGCAACGCCAGGAGACCGCCATGGGCCGCGCCTATCACCTGACGCGTCGCGCTGCCCTCGCGGCCGGCGCCCTCGGACTCACGCTGACCGCCGGCGCCCCAACCTTCGCCCAAACCCCGCCGAGCATCGACCAGCTCCTCCGCGCCGCCCTGTCCACCACCGGCCCGGCCCAGGCCGCCGCCCTCGCCCAGATTGCCGCCCGGCGGGACCGCAGCGCCGTCGCCGGGCTGATCCAGGGCCTGTTCTGGCTCCGCCCCGACGACCCCGGCATCGACGACACCCTCGCCGCCATCACCGGCGCCCCCGTCCGCGGCTGGTTCGACTGGACCGTCTGGCAGCAGAACCACCCCGAGATCGGGCCCCACCCGCAATACGCCGCCCTGCTGGCCGACCTGCTCGCCATGGTCGACCCACGGTTCCGCCGCTTCGTGTTCGCCAACATGAAACACGCCATCCGCCTCGAGGAGATCGTGTGGGGCGGCGTACGCGTCGACGGCATCCCCGCGCTCGACCGCCCCCGCCTGGTCGCCGCCGACGAGGCCACCTACCTCAACGAGGACGACCGCGTGTTCGGCGTCGAGATCGGCGGCGACGCCCGCGCCTACCCTCTGCGCGTGGCCGACTGGCACGAGATGGTCAACGACGTGGTGGGCGGCGTGCCCGTCAGCCTCGCCTATTGCACCCTCTGCGGCGCCGGCATCCTGTTCGCAGGCCGCGTCGTGGGCCGCGCCGAACCCTTCACCTTCGGCTCCTCCGGCCTGCTCTACCGCTCGAACAAACTCATGTACGACCGCGCGACCGACAGCCTGTGGAACCAGTTCACCGGAAAACCCGTCAGCGGCAAGCTGCTCGGCTCCGGCATCGAGCTGACGGTGCTGCCCGTCGCCCTCACCTCCTGGTCCGCCTGGCGTACGCTCCACCCCGGCACGCGCGTCCTCTCGCTCGAGACGGGCCATATCCGCAACTACACCGCCGGCGCCGCCTACGGCCGCTACTTCGCCGACGACAAGCTCGCCTTCCCCGCCGCCGTGAACAACGCCGCCACCCAGAAGGACCTCGCCTTCGGCGTCCGCGTCGCCGGCGGCGTGAAAGCCTGGCCGCTCGCCCGCTTCGCCAACGGCGCCGTGGTGCACGACCGCGTGGGCCTGCTGGACGTGGTGCTGGTCGGAGACCCGAAAGGCGGCGCCGTCCGCGCCTACGAGGCCCAGGGGCGCACCTTCCGCCGGGACGGCGCGGACCGCCTGGTCGCGTCCGACGGCACCTGGACCATCACCGAGCCCGCCCTCCGCGGCCCCGCGAAGCGCAGCCTCGCCCGGCTCCCCGGCCATGTCGGCTACCGCTTCGCCTGGGAGGGCTACTACGGCGCCGGGGTGGAGGCGCCCTGAGATCTGTCCTGCGATACGCCCGAAGCGCGCCTCTCGGCCCCGTAGCCCCGACCTCTCAAACTTCGTCGGGCGACGACGTTCTGATTGTTTATCGGTTCCCCCCGGCGTAGCCTCCGAGCCGCGTTAGCGCCACATGTCTGGTGCATCGTCAGCGGCCAGCCACGAGCCGCGCTGAACCGAGGGAGCGACACAGATGAAGCGACTTTTGGCCCAACGAGCGCTTACGGCAATCATGGCCTCGGCCATGGCAGCCGCCCTGCCATCCATGGCGGCTGCCGACGACCGCGTGCCGAAGCTCACCTCCACCACGGTCCTCGAGGAACGGGACAACCCGTGGGACATGGCCTTCCTGCCCGACGGCACGATGTTCTTCACCGAGAAATGCCGCGGCCTGTCGGTCCGCCTCGCCTCCGGGACCGTCAACGCCCTGCTCGGCATGACCGGCTCCAAGGGTTACCCGAGCACCGCCGACGACCTCTTCTGCAAGGGCCAGGCCGGCATGCAGGGCGTGGCTATCGACCCGGACTTCTCCCGGAACCGGTTCATCTACGTCTACTCCACCTCGCTCAAGACCGCGCCCGGTAGCAACCGCCTGATGCGCTTCACCGTCGGCGACGACCTCAAGAGCGTGGCCAACCGCACCGACATCGTGGAGGACGTGCCCTACAAGCCGCTCGCCTCCGACCACCCGTTCGGCGGCCCCGGCGCGCATAATGGCGGCCGCGTCCGCTTCGGGCCCGATGGCTTCCTCTATCTCACCACCGGTGACACGCATAACGGCGTCGTGCCGCAATCGCCCACCCTGCTGGGCGGCAAGGTCCTGCGGATGGACCGGGATGGCAAGGCGGCACCGGGCAACAACCCGCCCGCAGGCTTCGACAAGCGCATCTACACCTATGGGCACCGCAACGTGCAGGGCATCGCCTTCCGCCCGGCCGACGGCGTGCCGGTCGCGGCCGAGCACGGGCCGTGGCACTCCGACGAGGTCACGGTGCTGACCAATGGCGGCAATGGCGGCTGGGACCCGCGCCCGAACATGGCCGGGCGCGGCGAGTGCCCCGGCAATTACTGCGGCTACAGCCCCAACCAGAGGGAGGGCATGGCCCCGGCCGAACGGGTCAAGTTCATGCCCATGACGGACCTCGTGACCTACCCCAACGCGATGCCCCCGGCCTGGAACAACAACGGCCTGTCGCAAGGCATGTCGTCGGCCATCTACCTCACCGGAGACCAGTGGGGCGCGTGGAACGGCCGGCTCGCAGTGGCCTTCATGGGCATCGGCTTCGGCGGCACCGCCGTCGGCATGCGGGTGGACGTGCTCGACATCGCGGCCGACGGCAAGTCGGTCAAGAGCGTGACCACCATGTCCATGCCCATGGCGGTCGGGCGGTTCCGGTCCTTGGTGCAGGGCCCGGATGGCAGCCTCTACGCCGCCGTGGACCAGGGCGAGGTCTACAAGCTCACCCCGAACTGACCACGCCCAGGACCATGACCAGGGGCCGCGTCGCACGGGTGCGGCGCGGCCCTGCAGCCTCTCGGAAGCGCGATCCCATGAAGATGCCCGCCTTAATCGCCGCACTCTCCCTTCTCATGTTGCAACCGGCCCTGGCCCTGGAGGCCGGCGAACCCGCGGCCGGGCAGACGCGATACGGCGCGAACTGCATCAACTGCCACGGCAAGACCGGCAAAGGGCTCGCCGAGTTCCCGGCCCTCGTCGGCCTCGACGGCGTCCACGTCGCGCAACGCCTCACACGATACCGCAGCAAGGAGGAACTCGGCCCCAACTCCGCCGTCATGTGGTCCATCGCCGGCGAGCTGTCGGACGCCGACATCGCCAACATCGCCGCCTACGTGTCGGCGACGTTCAAGTAAGCAGAATAGCCGGAGCGGCCGTCATAGCGCTCGGCTGAGACCGGTCCGCGCTGGCCGCCCCTTCCCCCGCCGGAACGGACATCGGTCGCCGCGAGGAATGCGCCCTCAACCCAGCGCCTCGCCATAGATCGCCACGCGCGCCACCCCGTCCGCGCCCACTGCCCCGCGATACATGCCCCTCGAGTTGAACGGCAGCGCCACCCGTCCCTCGGCGTCGATGGCGATCAGCCCGCCATCGCCGCCATCGGCCAGCAGCTCCGCCACCACGTCGCCCGCGGCCCGCTCCAGCGTCTGCCCCCCGAGCCGCATCCGCGCCGCGATCTCGTGCGCCGCCCCATGCCGGATGAAGACTTCACCGGTGCCCGTGGCGGACACGGCGCAGCTGCCATCCGCCCAGGTCCCGGCCCCGATCACCGGCGTGTCCCCCACGCGGCCGGGACGCTTGCCGGTCATGCCACCCGTGCTCGTGGCCGCCGCCAACCGCCCCTGCGCGTCGCACGCCACGGCGCCCACCGTGCCGTGCCGGGCCGCATCGTCCCGCGTGTCCGCACCGCCAGCCCGGCGCCGGGCCAGTTCCTCCTGCAGCGCCTCCCAGCGGCGGTCCGTGTGGAAATACGCCTGGTCCTCCATCGGCACACCCTGCTCGCGCAACCAGGCCAGCGCGCCTTCGCCCATCAGCAGCACCGTGCCGGACCGCTCCATCACCAGCCGCGCCGCCCGCACCGGGTTGCGCGGGCCGAGCACGCCCGCGATGGCGCCGGCCGCCCGCGTGGCCCCGTCCATGACGGCCGCGTCCATCTCGATCCGCCCGCCGCTCGTGAACACCGCCCCGTGCCCGGCGTTGAACAGCGGATCATCCTCGAGCACGACCACCGCCGCCTCCACCGCATCCAGCGCCGACCCGCCCGCCGCCAGCACCGCATGCCCAGCAAGCAGCGCCGCCCGCAGCCCCGCCCGATGCGCCTCCGCCCGCTCGGGCGTCATCGTCTCGGGCCGCATCGTCCCCGCGCCACCATGCACCGCCAGCCCTATGGTCATCCAACCCCTCCATGGTCCAGGTGGCACGCATCCGCATGCCCCGGCTCGTTCTCCAGCAATGGCGGCGCCTCCACCCGGCAGCGCGGCCCGGCATGCGGGCAGCGCGGGTGGAAGTGGCACCCGGGCGGCGGCGCCAGCGCGCTCGGGATTTCGCCCACGATCGGGCTGAACCGCCCACGCCCCGCACCCAGCTTCGGCACGCTCGCGAACAGCGCCCGCGTGTAGGGGTGCGCCGGCCGCGCATACAGCGCCGCCGCCGTCCCCAGCTCCACGATGCGGCCCAGATACATGATGGCCACCCGGTCCGCCACGTGCCGCACCACGCCCAGATCGTGGCTGATGAACAGCCCGGCCAGCCCCAGGTCCCGCCGCAGGTCCAGGAACAGGTTCAGCACTTGCGCCTGGATGCTCACGTCCAGCGACGCCACCGGCTCGTCCAGCACCAGCACCTCGGGCCGCAGCGCCAGCGCCCGCGCGATGGCCACGCGCTGCCGCTGCCCGCCGCTGAATTGGTGCGGGTAGCGGCGGCGCAGGCCCGGGTCGAGCCCCACGCGCTCCAGCATGGCGGCCACATACCCATCAGCCTCCCGCCGCGCCACGATCCCGTGCAGCACCGGCCCCTCGGCCACCGTCTCCGCCACGCGCATCCGCGGGTCGAGGCTCGCGAACGGGTCCTGGTGGATCATCTGCACCAGCGGGCTGCGCTTGCGGCCATGCTCCATCACCGGGCCGGACGCGAGGCGCACCGTGCCGGAGGTCGGCGCATACACGCCCGCCGCCACGCGGCCGAGCGTGCTCTTGCCGCACCCGCTCTCCCCCACCAGGCCGACCACCTCGCGCGGGCCCACCACGAGCGACACGTCGCTGACCGCATGCACCACCCGCGGCTCCGCGGCCAAGAACCAGGCCGCCACGCGCGCACCCAACGGCACCGGGCGGTCGAACCGCTTCACCACGTGCTCGATCGCCAAGGCCGGCGTGGGCGCGTCCGTCATGTGCCCACCGGATGGTGGCACAGCGCCAGGTGCCCGGCCCCGAACGCCACCTCCGGCACCGGCCCGGCGCAGGCCGCATCCGCCGCCGGGCAGCGCGGGCGGAAGGGGCAGCCCTGGTCCTGCAACGCCGCGCCTTGGGCCACCTGCGGCAGCCTGCTCCCCGGCGCGTGCCCGCCCGGCACGGAGGCCACCAGCGCCGCCGTGTAATGGTGCCGCGGCCCCCCGATCACCGCGTCCGCCGGCCCCCGCTCCACCACGCGCCCGGCGTACATCACGCAAACCTCGTCGGCCAGCGAGCTCACCACGGCCAGGTCATGGGTGATCCATACGAACGCCGTCCCCGTCTCGTCTGCGAGCCGCCGCACCTCGGCCAGGATCTGCGCCTGGATCGACACGTCGAGCGCCGTGGTGGGCTCGTCGGCGATGATGGCCGCCGGGCCGTGCAGCAGCGCCGTCGCGATGGCCACGCGCTGCCGCATGCCGCCGCTGAGCTGGAACGGGTAGGCGCTCAACCGCTGCCGGGGGCTCGGGATCCCGACGGTCGCCAGCGCCGCCTCCGCCCGCGCCCAGGCCTCGGCCCGGGACACGGGGGCATGCGCCCGCACCGCCGCGGCCATCTGCGTGCCCACGCGCAGCACCGGGTTCAGCGTCATCAGCGGGTCCTGGAACACCATCGCCACCCGCGCCCCCCGCACGCGCCGCATCGCCTCCCCGCCCCTCGTGAGCAACGGCGTGATGTCCTCCCCCTCCAGCCACACGCTGCCGCCCACCACGCGCCCGGGCGGGTCCACGAGCCCCATGATGGAGAAGCCCGTGACGGACTTGCCCGACCCGCTCTCCCCCACCAGCCCCAGCACCTGGCCGCGCCCGACCGCGAACGACACGCCATCCACGGCCCGCACCGCCCCGAACGACGTCCGCAGGTCCTTCACCTCCAGCACCGCGCTCATCGTCTTTTCGGGCTCAGCACTTGCCGCAACTGGTCCCCCACGAGGTTGATCGCCAGCACCGTCAGCATCAGCGCGACACCCGGATACACACTGATCCAGTAGCGCCCCGAGAGCAGGAACTGGAAACCGTTGGCGATGAGCAGGCCCAGCGAAGGCCGCGTGATCGGCAGCCCGAGCCCGAGGAAACTGAGCGTCGCCTCGAGGCTGATGGCGGTCGCCACCTGCACCGTCGCCACCACGATCAGCGGCGGAAGCGTGTTCGGCAGCAGATGCCGCCACAGCACCTGGCCGCCGCCCATGGGGGTGGAGAGCGCGGCCTCGATGTAGTCCCGCTGCCGCTCCGCCTTGGCCGCGCCGAACGCGGTGCGGGCGAAATAGGCGTACTGCGCCGCCACCAGGGCCGCCATCAGCTGCGGCACCCCCTGCCCCAGCATCGCCACCAGCACCAGCGCGAGCAGGATGGCAGGCAGGCTCAGCTGCAGGTCGATGACGCGCATGATCAGCGCCTCGACCCGCCCGCCCGAATAGGCCGCGAACAGCCCCACCGCCGTGCCCAGCACCATCGCCACCGCCCCCGCACCCACGGCGATGAACAGGCTGAGCCGCAGCCCGTAGAGGATGGCCGACACGAGGTCTCGCCCCGCATTGTCCGTGCCGAGCCAGTGCACGTAGCCGCCGCTCCCCACCTCCCCGGGCGGCAGCCGCGCGTCGCCCAAGTCCAGCCCGGCCTGGTCATACGGGTCCTGCGGCACGAACAGCGGCGCCGCGAGCGCCATCGCCACGATCACCACGATGGCCAGCAGCGCCGCAACCGCCACCGCACTCCGCCGGTATTCGCGCCAGAAGCTCCTCAAGCCGAAACCTTCATGCAGCCCTGGCGCGCACGCGCGGGTCCAGCACGCCGTACGTCAGCTCGACCACGAGGTTGATCGCCACGAACAGCAGCACCACGAGGATGAGGTAGGCCACCATGACGGGCCGGTCGAGCGAGGTGATGCTCTCGATGATCAGCTTGCCCATGCCGGGCCAGTTGAAGACCGTCTCCGTCACCACCGCGAAGGCCAGCGTGCTGCCGAACTCGAGGCCGAACACGGTGATGATCGGGATACCGATGTTCTTCAGCACGTGCAGCCCCACGACCTGGCGCTCCGGCAGCCCCTGCGCCCGGGCGAAGCGCACATGCTCCTGCCCCATCACCTCCTCGGTGCCGGCGCGCACCAGCCGGATCAGCAGCCCCAGCTTGAACAGGCTGAGATTCAGCGCCGGCAGCGCCAGGTGCCGCCACCCATCGGCGGTGAACAGGCTCAGCCGCACCCCCGCCACCTCCCCCACGGCCCCGCGCCCGCCCGATGGCAGCCACCGCAGCTCCACCGCGAACGCCAGGATCAGCAGCAGCCCCACCCAGAAGGTGGGCACCGAGAACCCGAGCGTGCTCCCCGCCATGATGGCCTTCGAGCTCGCGCTGTTGGGCCGATACCCCGCCCAGATGCCGAGCGGCACGCCGATCACGGTCGCGATCGTCATCGCCAGCACCGTCAGCTCGAGCGTCGCCGGCAACCGGGAGAGGATGAGCGGCAGCACCGGCAGCCGGAACACGAAGCTCGTCCCGAAATCGCCCCGCAACAGGTTCGTCAAGAACCGCCAGTATTGCTGCCACAGCGGCAAATCGAGCCCATACTGCTTGATCAACGCCGCCCGCATCGCCTGCGTCGCTGCCGGGTCGATCAGCACGTCGATGGGGTTCCCGATCGCATAGACGCCCAGGAACACGAGCACGGACATCACGAGCACGACCGCCGCCGCCTGCAGGATGCGGCTGAGGAGGAAGGTGGTCATGCGCGATCGGCGCTCCGGACACTGCTCGAACTCCGGGACCGAAGCGCCCTCTTCTCCCCCGCCCCTTGCGGGAGGGGGCCGGGGGGAGGGGTCAGCACACCGCAGACCTCAGCCAACTGCAGCAATACCCCGTCCAAGCTCTCCGCCACGGCACTGTTCCAGAACCGCACGACGCGAAGCCCCTGTCGCCCCAACCACGCCGTCCTCGTCGCGTCCACGCGCGGGTCGCCATGCGTATCCCCGTCCACCTCGACCACGAGCCGGACTGCCGGGCAGTAGAAATCGACGACAAAAGGCCCAATCGGCACCTGTCGCCGCCACTTCAAACCCTTGAACTGCTTGGTCCGCAGTGCCCGCCAAAGCGCCCGTTCCGCCGAGGTCGGCTGCCGCCGCATGTCGCGCGCGAAGCCGAGAAGCCGAGCGTCTGTCACAACGGCCCGCTCTCGCGGCCACCCCTCCCCCGGCCCCTCCCGCAAGGGGAGGGGGGCTTTCTGCTCCCCCTCCCCTCGCGGGAGGGGGCCGGGGGGAGGGGGAGCCACCAGCGCCCACGTTGTCCTGCGGCGCCTTACCCCCCCGCGCGCGGCACGATCGCGTAGCCCAGGGTCTCCTGGTCCATCCGCGGGGTGAACCCCAGCTTGCCCTTCGGCATCGCCCACACCGTTTGCGGCATGACGATCGGCAGCATCGGGCGGTCATTCATGCTGATGTCGGTCGCCCGCACGAAGGCCGCACGGCGCTTCTCGTCGTCCAGCGTCCGCGCGCCGTCCAGGATCAGCTTGTTCACCTCCGGGTTGTTGTACCCCGAGCGGTTGAAGTTGCCGAGGCCCACCGACGGGTCGGGCCCGTGGATCGTCGCGCCGTACGTGTACGCCGCCTCGCCCGTCAGCGTGCCCCAGCCCGACATCTGCATGCTGTAATCGCCACGCGTGCTGGCCGGGAAGAACACCGTGCCCACCACCGCGTTCGGGTTCACCTTCAGCCCGATCCGGCTCCATTGCTGCGCCAGCGCCTCGCACAGCGCGCCATCCCCCGGCAGGCGGTTGCTCGTGCAGAAGAAGTCGATCTCGAACCCCTTCGGATACCCGGCCTCGGCCAGCAGCTGCCGCGCCCGCGGCAGGTCCGGCCGCCGCTCCGGCAGGTTCGGGCTCGCGCCGAAGAAGTTCTCCGGCATCAGCTGGCTCATGGGCTTGGCCAACCCCTCGAACACCACCCGCGCCAGCGCCCGCCGGTCGATGCCGAGATCCATCGCCTGCCGCACCCGCAGATCGGCCAGCGGGTTCGCCTCGATCTCCTTGCCCTCGACGCGGGCCAGCTTCGGCAGCTTGTCCTTCACGTTCAGATACACGTTGAACACATACACGCTGTCGCCGATCACCACCTCCATCGAGGGGTCCTTCTGCAGGCTCGCCACGTCCGTCGCCGGCACGTAGTTGATCAGGTCGACCTGGCCGCTCTTCAGCGCCGCCAGCCGAGCCGCGTCGTTCGGGATCTCCTTCCGCACCACTCGCGCCCAGGGCGTCCGCCCGCCCCAGTAGCCGTCGAACCGCTCCACCACGAAGTCGCCCCGCGGCTCCCACTTCACGAACTTGAACGGCCCTGTCCCGATCGCCTTCTCGCCGCTGTTGAACTGCTCGTTGCGGGCCTCCATGCCCACGCCCTTGCTCACGATCATCAGTCGCGCGAAGTCGTTCGGCAGCGTCGGCGCCGGGCCGTCCGTCGTGAACCGCACGGTCAACCGGTCCACCACCTGCGCCGACTTCGCCCGCTTGGTGTACAGCGTCATCGACATCGGGCCCGTGACCACCGGGATCCGCTCGAGGCTGAACTTCACGTCTTCGGCCGTGAAGTCGCTCCCATCGTGGAATTTGACCCCGTCCCGCAGCTTGAACTCCCAGGTGGTGTCGTCCACCGCCGTCCAGCTCACCGCCAGGCCGGGCTTCAGGTTCAGCTGCTCGTCCTGCGCCACCAGGCTCTCGAAGACATGCCGCAGCGCCTCGATGTGGCCGCCCAGCGTGCTCCAATGCGGGTCCACGCTCTCCGGCCCGGCCCGCACGCCCATGGTCAGCGTCGGCCCCTGCTGGGCGTACGCCCCCCCAAGGTCTCCAACGGACCATCCGGCAGCGACGAGGGCAGCAAGGATCGTGCGGCGAAGCATGGCGGGTCCCCCAAATCGAGTGCGATGCACCGTAGGGAACGCCCGGCCCGCGCGTCAATTGCTACAATCCGCGCCCCCGAATGATCGCCCCCGCCCCGAACCGCGCCCGAAGCCGATCCATCGCCTTCTGCGTCGCCAGCAGCCGCGGCCCGCCCGGGTCCGCGAGGTCCGGCTGGTCCGCCTCGGCCCCCGGCCGCAGCGGGCTCGCCCCGAGCCCGATCAGCCGGAACGGCGTCCCGTCCGCCTCCCGCGCCAGCAACGCGCGCCCGGCCGCGAACAGCCGGTCCGGCAGCGCCGTGGCCCCCGGCAGCCGCACCGCCCGCGTGCGGCTCGCGAACCCGGCCGTCTTCAGCTTCAGCACCACGCCGCCGGCGGCATACCCCTTCTCCCGCAGCCGCAGCGCCAGCTTCTCCGCCATGCGCCAGAGCGGGCGCTCCAGCTCCTCCATGCGCGACAGGTCCGTGTCGAACGTCGTCTCCGCGCTGATCGACTTCGCGCCCTCCCCGGGGGACACCACCCGTGCATCCTCCCCCCGCGCGCGCCGCACCAGGGCCGGCCCGTCCTCGCCCAGCCGGGCCAGCGCCTCCCGGTCCGTCAGCGCCTGCAGGTCGGCCAGCCGCATCAGCCCCTTGGCCTGCAGCCGCCGCTCAAGCGCCGGGCCCACGCCGGGCAGCAGCCGCACGGGCTCGGGCGCCAGCACCGCAGCGGCGTCGGACCCGAGCACGGCGAACCCCCGCGGCTTGTCCCGCCCGGCCGCCAGCTTCGCCAGCAGCCGGTTCGGCGCCAGGCCCACGCTGACGGTCACCCCCACCTCCGCCTCGATGCGGAGCGCCAGCCGCGCCAGCATCGCCGCGGGCGGTGCCCGGTGCAGCGCCTCCGTGCCGTGCAGGTCCAGCACCGCCTCGTCGATGCTGAGCGGCTGCACCAGCGGCGTCAGCGCCGCCATAAGCCCCCGGATCTGCCGCGCCGCCGCCGCATATTTCGTGAAATCCGGCCGCACCACCACCGCCTCCGGGCAGGCCTCGAGCGCGCGCCACATCGGCATCGCGCTCCGCACGCCATAGATGCGCGCGATGTAGCAGGCCGCCGTCACCACCCCCCGCGTGCCGCCCCCCACCACCACGGGCTGGCCGGCGAGCTCCGGCCGGTCCCGCTTCTCCACGCTCGCATAGAAGGCGTCGCAATCCACATGCGCGATGGCGAGGGAATACAGCTCCTCGTGGCGCACGATCCGCCGCCCGCCGCAGACAGGGCAGGCCTCACCCTCCGGCGACGCCCCGCAATCCCTGCACAGGCTAGGCATGGTCCGGCCACAGCCACGCGGCCCCGCGCACGCCCGAGCTGTCCCCATGCACGTTCGGCACCACCGGCGTCGGCGCCACGTCGCTGAACACGTAGCGCGCCAGCCGCTCCGGCACGGCCTCATACAGATGCGCCATGTTGGACAAGCCCCCGCCCAGCACGATGATGTCCGGGTCGAGCACGTTCATCACCACGGCCAGCCCGCGCGCGAGCCGGTCCGCATGCCGCTCGAGCGCCGCCCGCGCATCCGCATCGCCCCCCGCCGCCAACCCCGGCAGCGCCGCCGCATCCGCCACCCCGGCATCGCACGCGAGCCCCGGGCCGCTCAGATACAGCTCCAGGCACCCCACCTGGCCGCACCAGCACGCCGGCTGCGGCCACTCGTCGCCCCGCGGCCAGGGCAGCGGCGTGTGCCCCCACTCCCCCGCAATCCGGTTCCGCCCCGGCAACACCCGCCCCGCGCTCACGATGCCGCCGCCGCAGCCCGTGCCGAGGATCACCCCGAACACCACCCCATGCCCGGCGCCCGCCCCGTCCGCCGCCTCGCTCAGCGCGAAGCAGTTGGCGTCGTTTTCCACCCGCACCGGCCGCCCCAGCGCCTCCGCCAGGTCCCGGTCCAGCGCATGCCCGATCAGCACCTGCGTGTTCGCGTTCTTCACGAGCCCGGTTGCCGGGCTGAGCGTGCCCGGGATGCCCACCCCCACGCTGGCACTGGCCCCGCTCTCCGCATCCGCCGCCGCCACCAGCCTGGCTGCCGCGCGCACGATGCCATCGTAGGTCCCCGGCGTCGCCACACGCTCCCGCCACGCCACCGCCCCGCCCGGCGCCAGCAAGGCGCCCTCCATCTTGGTCCCGCCGAGGTCGATCCCCATCCGCATGGGCGCAAATTGCGCGCACCCTCGACCACCTGCAACCGCGCTTCGCTTCATGTGACCACTCGCGGGAGAGGACGGGCCCCCGTCATCGCGAGCCGAAGGCGCGGCGATCCAGGGCCACCAGCGCCGCCCCGAACCGCCCGCGCCCGCGCCACCCAAGTCCGTCTCCTAGTCCCCCCTCCCCCGGCCCCTCCCGCGAGGGCAGGGGGGAAGCATAAGGCCACCCCCGTTGCCCAACCCCCCGCCCCCGCCTACCGTCCGCCCATGGCCGCACCCCCGCCCCAGGACACCGTGCTCGACGTGAAGGGCATGACCTGCCCGCTCCCCGTGCTGCGCGCCAACAAGGCGCTGCGCAGCCTCGCCCCCGGGGCCCGCCTCCGCGTGCTCGCCACCGACCGTGCCTCCGTCGCCGACTTCCAGGCCTTCTGCCGCGAGACCGGCCACGCGCTCGTCGCCCAGGGCGAGGAGGCCGGCGTGTTCAGCTTCACCATCCGCAAGCGGCCTGACACCAAGGAGCCCGGGGGTGGCTGACGGCGTCGCCCTCTTCACCCACCAGGCCGGCCTCCTGCACGACACCGGGCCGCACCACCCGGAATGCGCCGACCGCCTCCGCGCCGTGCTGCAGGCGCTCGAGCACCCGGACTTCGTCCCCCTCCTCCGCGAACCCGCCCCCGAGGCCGCCCGCGCCGACCTCGAGCGCGCACACACCGCCGCCTACATCGACCGCATCCTGGCCCTGCAGGGCCAGTCCCGCATGCTGGATGCCGACACCGTCGTCAGCCCCGGCTCCGTCGAGGCCGCCCTCCGCGGCGCCGGCGGGGCCGTGGCGGCGGTGGACGCCGTGATGGAGGGCTGGGCGCGCGCCGCCTTCGTCGCCATGCGGCCCCCGGGCCACCACGCCGAGCGGGCCCAGGCCATGGGGTTCTGCCTCATCGCCAACGCCTCCATCGCCGCCCTCCACGCCCGCGCGCGATGGGGCCTGGAGCGCATCGCCATCGTCGATTTCGACGTCCACCACGGCAACGGCACGCAGGACATCCTGGGCGACGACCCGGCCTTCATGTTCGTCGGCTCCCACCAATGGCCCTGCTACCCCGGCACCGGGGCGGCCTCCGAGCGCGGCGGCTCGGGCCAGGTGCTCAACCTCACCCTGCCGCCCGGCACGGACGGCGCCGGGTTCCGCCTCGCCTGGGAGGGGCGCGGCCTCCCTGCGCTCGAGGCCTTCCGCCCCGAGCTCCTCATCGTCAGCGCCGGGTTCGACGCGCACCGGGACGACCCGCTGGCCGAGCTCCGGCTCGAGACGGCGGATTTCGGCTGGATCACGGACCGGTTCATCGCCCTGGCCGACCGCCATGCCGGCGGCCGCATCGTCAGCCTGCTCGAGGGCGGCTACGACCTGCGGGCGCTGGCCGCCAGCGCCGCCTTGCACGTCCGGCGCCTCATGCGGCAATAGAGCCCGGGAATTTCATGTAGAGCCGGGGAGGGAGGCCGCATGGCCGACGATATCGCAGCCCTGTCGTTCGAGGATGCGCTGGGCGAGCTGGAGCGCATCGTGCGCAACCTGGAAGCCGGGCAGCAGAAGCTCGAGGACGCCATCACCTGCTACGAGCGGGGCGCCCTGCTGCGGCAGCATTGCGAGGCGAAGCTGGCCGAGGCCGAGGCGCGCGTGCAGGTGATCGTGGAGCGCGCCGACGGCAGCATGGGCCTGAAGCCGATGAAGGCACCCGTCTGATGGGACTTACCCTCGTCAAGACCGACGTGCCCGCAGCCCTTGGCGAGCAGGGCCGCATCGTCGAGCAGGCGATCGACACGCTGCTGCCGATGCCCGACGGCGCCGAACGCCGCCTGGTGGAGGCCATGCGCTACGCCACCCTGGGCGGCGGCAAGCGCCTGCGCGGCTTCCTCGTCATGGAGGTTGCTTCCCTGTTCGGCGTCGCCATCGCCTGCGCCGCGCGGGTCGCCGCCTCGGTCGAGATGCTGCACGCCTACAGCCTGGTGCATGACGACCTGCCCGCCATGGACGACGACGACCTCCGCCGCGGCCAGCCCAGCACGCACCGCAAGTTCGACGAAGCCACCGCCATCCTGGCCGGCGACGCCCTGCAGGCCCGCGCCTTCGAGATCCTGGCCGAGCCCGACACCCATGGGGACCCGATGGCCCGGTGCGAGCTCGTCGTCGCCCTCGGGCTCGCCAGCGGCGCGCGGGGCATGGCCGGCGGCCAGATGATCGACATGGCGACCGAGGGCCAGACCCTCACGCCCGCCGAAGTGGGCCGCCTGCAGGCGCTGAAGACCGGGCGCCTCATCCAGTACAGTGCCGAAGCCGGGGCCATCCTCGGCCGCGCCGCCGCCCCGCTCCGCGCCCAGGTCGCCGCCTACGGGCGGGACCTCGGGGCCGCCTTCCAGATCGCCGACGACGTGCTGGACGCCATCGGCACCAGCGAGGGCATCGGCAAGACCGCCGGCAAGGACGAGGCCGCCGGCAAGGCCACCCTCGTCAGCCTGCTCGGCGTCGACCGCGCCCGGACCCAGGCCACCATGCTCGCCGACCAGGCCGCCGCCCACCTCGACGCCTTCGGCCCCGAAGCCGGCCGCCTCCGCGCGCTCGCCAGCTTCGTCATCCAGCGCGAGCATTGAACAGGCCGTTTTCATGACCCGTCATCGCGAGCCGAAGGCGTGGCGATCCAGGCGCTCCGGAGTGGAGGCCTGTGGCTCCCGGATCGCCACGCTCCGCTCGCGATGACGAAGATGGGGAAACAACGCGTCGACCAACTCCTCGTAGACCGCGGCCTCGTCGACTCCAGAACCCGCGCCCAGGCTCTCATCCTCGCCGGAAAGGCCTGGTCCGGCGACCGCCGCATCGCCAAGGCCGGCGACACGCTCCCCGAAGGCGCGCCGCTCGAGCTTCGCGGCCAGGACCACCCCTGGGCCTCCCGCGGCGGCCTCAAGCTGGACCATGCCCTCGGCCATTTCGGCCTCAGCCCGGCTGGCCGCATCGCCCTCGACATCGGCGCCAGCACCGGCGGCTTCACCTCCGTCCTGCTGCACCACGGCGCCCGCCTGGTGCACGCCGTGGATGTCGGCCATGGCCAGCTCGCCTGGGCGCTCCGCACCGACCCCCGCGTGGTGGTGCACGAACGCATCAACGCCCGCCGCCTCGACGCCGCCACCATCCCGGACGCCATAGAAGCCCTCGTCTGCGACGCGAGCTTCATCGGGCTCGAGACGATCCTCCCCGCTCCCCTCGCCCTCTGCACCCCAGGCGCCTGGGCCGTCGCGCTCATAAAGCCCCAGTTCGAAGCCGGCCCCGGCGAGGTCGGCAGCAAAGGCGTCGTCCGCGACCCGGCCGTCCACACCGCCGTCTGCGACCGCATCGCCACCTGGTGGGCCGGGCTCCCCGGCTGGACCGTGCTCGGCATCGAACCCAGCCCCATCACCGGCCCCGAAGGCAACCGCGAGTTCCTGATCGGGGCGACCCTTGCCTAGCGCCTGAGTGGAGAAAGTCCGCCATACGTAGGTTGCACACCCCTCCCCAGCCCGCTATAGGCGGGCGCGAAGCCGGCTTAGCTCAGTGGTAGAGCAACTGATTCGTAATCAGTAGGTCCGCGGTTCAATCCCGCGAGCCGGCACCACAAGTCATTGTCTCGAACGGTTTGTGCAGTCGACTGGGTGGCTACGCGTGCCCTGGACGACCTGGCATTCCCGCTCGGCGACAACCGCTGGCGGCCCTACGATACTGATCGGCGATCGGCCCAAATCTGGGCTATGACTGTCGGCAGCATCGCCCCTGTCGACGACGCGCCGGGCGTGAGAGGGCGGCCATGTCAAACCGGAACTGGGCTGACGAGCCACGGCGACCATGAGCGAACGAGACAGCGTTACGGCAATGCCGGGACTGGCAATCCCGCGCAAGCAGCTTCCCTGGACCGATACATCCCTCTCGCCAGAGCTCCGGGCCGCGATGGTGGTGGATGCCATGACCCAGGCAGAGAAGTTTGCCTGGCTGTCGGCCACGCAAACCCCGCCGAACGGGGTCCTCGCGCCGACCGACGGAGCCATCGGCTCGGCCGGCTACTATCCCGGCATTCCGCGGCTCGGCATCCCGGCCATGCAGCAAAGCGACGCCAGCTTGGGGGTCACCAACCCTGGCAACATCCGCCCCGGCGACCAAGCGACGGCGCTGCCGGCATCCCTCCTGCTCGGGGCGACATTCGATCCGGACCTCGCCTTCGAGACCGGCGCCCTGGTCGGCCATGAGGCACGCGCAAAGGGGCTGAACGTCATGCTGGCCGGAGGCGCCAACCTGGTACGCGATCCCCGCTGCGGGCGGAACTTCGAATACATCTCGGAAGACCCTTTGCTGACGGGCGTCATGGTCGGTCAGTCGATCGGAGGCATCCAGTCTCAGCGCGTCGTCTCGACCATCAAGCACTTCCTGCTGAACGCGCAGGAAACCGGCCGTCCGGTCGTCAGCTCCGACATAGGCGAAGCGGCCATGCGCGAGTCGGACCTGCTCGCGTTCCAGATCGGCATCGAGATCGGCCAGCCCGGCTCCGTGATGACCAGCTACAACCTCGTCAACGGCACCTACACGGCCGAAGACCCGTTCCTCATCGGCACGGTCCTGAAGGGCGACTGGGCCTATCCGGGCTGGGTGATGTCCGACTGGGGCGGCACCCATTCCACCGTCGCCTCCGCCCTGGCGGGCCTCGACGCTGAATCCGGGGCGCAGTGGGCTCCGGACCAGTTCTTCGCCGGGCTCCTTGCGGCCGAGGTCGCCGCCGGGCGCGTGCCCCAATCGCGCATCGACGACATGATCCACCGGACCCTGCGCAGCCTGTTCGCGATCGGCGTCGTCGACGACCCACCGCGGCCCGGCGGATCGATCGACCTCGACGCCCATCGCCAGGTCGCGCAACGCGCGGCGGAGCAGGGCATCGTCCTGCTGAAGAACGCTGCGGACATCCTCCCCGCCTCCGCGCAGATGAGCCGTATCCTGGTCATCGGAGGCCACGCCTACTGCGGCGTTTTGGCCGGCGGCGGGTCGTCGCAGGTGACGCCCGACGATTGCCTGCAGGAGCCTGGGGTGGTGATCCGTGGGGAGGACCTTCCGAGGACCTACCATCCGTCGTCTCCCCTCGCCGCGATCCAAGCCGTGGCGGCGGGGGCGCAGGTCGATTACCTGGACGGCCACGATCCGGAGGCAGCCGCCGAGGCAGCGAGATCGGCCGACCTGGTGCTGCTGTTTGCGACGGAATGGCGGTCGGAGGGGCTCGATGCACAGGGCCTGTCGTTGCCGCATGCGCAGGATAGGCTGATCGACACCGTCGCGACCGCTCAGCCGCATACGGTCGTCGTGCTCGAAATCGGCGGTCCCGTGACGATGCCATGGCTGGCGAAGGTCGCGGCGGTGCTGATCGCGTTCTATCCCGGCGTCGGTGGCGGCCCGGCGATCGCCAACGTCGTGTTCGGCCGCGTCAATCCATCCGGGCGGCTGCCATGCACCTTCCCCGCGTCCGAGGAACAGCTGCCGCGGCCCAGCCAGCTCGATCCGGCCGCCACCACGAACGAGCCGAGCGAGTGGCGCGCGCACCCGATCTTCCACGTGGACTACGACATCGAAGGCGCCGACGTGGGCTATCGCTGGTTCGAGCGGAAGGGTTTCGAGCCGCTTTTCCCGTTTGGCTTCGGCCTGTCCTACACCGAGTTCGTCCTTTCGGAGATCGTTGCGACTCCGATTGGGAACGGGTTTTCGGTCTTCGTCACCGTGACCAATCGTGGCCGCCGCGCCGGGGCGGACGTGGCACAGGTCTACGTGGGCAGGTCAGGCGATGTCGGGTTCGTGCATCGGTTGGCCGGGTTCCGCCGGGTGCGGCTGAAAGCTGGGGAGCATCGCCGGGTCGAGATCGCTGTCGAGCCGCGCTTGCTGGCCCGGTTCGACGTGGGGCGGCACCGGTTCATGATCGAGGGCGGCTGCTATTCCGTGCGGGTTGGACGACATGCCGCCGATGCATCTCTGGTCCTGGACGTGGAGCTCGATCCAGCATGTCTCGGGGCGGGCCATGGATAGCGGCCTGCGCGGCCATTGTCAGTCGGGCCCGCTTGCACCTATCGTCCCCCAGAACGATACGAAAAAATCGGGAGGGAAACGTGCTCCACGACGACAGGATGGTCCGATCCGACGAGTCGCCGCTGCGCTCGGAGGTCCGGCAACGCCCGTCCCGACGAGGGCTGCTGCAGGTGCTGCTCGTGACAGCCCCGCTTCTGGCAAGCGTGCCCGTCGCCGCGCAGACAGCGGACCGGCAAGGGTCCGAACGATGGATCGCGACCTGGGCCGCACCGCAGGTCGCGCGCCTGGATCAGCCGCCGCAATCTCTGCCCGCTTCGGCGCAGGCGTTCCCCTGGGTGCGAGACGTGCCCCAGGCCGTCAAGGATGTGGCGCCGGGCCAGGAACTGCCGGTCGGAGGCATGTCGCCACTGCAGATCAAGGGACAGACGCTGCGGCAGATCGCCCACGTCTCGCTCGGCGGCGCCCGGGTTCGGGTGGTGTTGTCCAACAGCCTCGGGACGCTGCCGCTTCTGATCGGCGCCGCGCATGTGGCGTTGCGCGATAAGGGCGCATCGACCGTCGCGGCCAGCGATCGCGTGCTCACCTTCGGCGGGCTCCCCCGCTCGACAGTCCCGCCCGGCGCCTTGCTGGTCAGCGATCCTGTCGACCTTACCGTTCCGGATGGCGGTGACCTGGTCGTGGACCTCTACCTGCCGGACGACCTGTCGGCGTGGAAGTCACCGGTCAGCGTCCATCCCGCCTCCTGGCAGGTGAACTACGTCTCGCACCCTGGTGACCATGCGGGCGCCCCCACCTTCCCGGTCGCCGGTACGACGGCCTACCGGCGCGGCGATGGCCTGGCGTCCGCGTCCTCGTTCTTCCTCAGCCGTGTCGAGGTGGTCCGACCGGACGCGGCCGGCGTGCTGGTCGCATTCGGCGATTCGATCACCGACGGCACGCAGTCAGGCATCGACCAGAACAGGCGCTGGCCGGATCAGCTGGGAGCCCGTCTTGCCGCGGCCGGAACGCGCATGGCCATCGTGAACGGCGGGATCGGAGGCGGCCGGGTGCTGGCAGACGGCGTTGGCCCGAATGCGCTCGCCAGGTTCGACCGCGACGTCCTGGCGCAGCCCGGCGTTACGCATGTCACCGTCCTGGCGGGCGTGAACGACATCGGCGTGGGGGGGACCAATGCATCGCCGAGCGTCGCCGAGCTGATTGCCGGGCATCGGCAGATGATCGATCGGGCTCACGCGCGCGGCTTGCGCATCGTCGGTGCCACGCTGACCCCGTTCGAGGGCGCCGCCTACTGGACGCCCGAGGGCGAGAAGAAGCGCCAGGCCCTGAACGACTGGATCCGCACCAGTGGTGCTTATGACGGGGTGATGGACTTCGCGGCGGTGGTGCAGGATCCGGAACGCCCGACCCGGTCGAAACCGGAGTATGACTCCGGCGACCACCTGCATCCGAGCCCGGCTGGGTATGCGGCGATGGCGAACAGCATCGATCTGGGATTGTTCCGAGTGGGAGGGCGCTGAAGGCGGCGGCGACGTGGGGAGCAAGGGTCGGAGCGGGTCCACAGAAACAGCGTGGCATGGACCGCGACCACGTGTGGGCAGGTGACCAGCCCCCCTGAGTTATCCAGGTCGGATGTTGAATCGGGGCTGGAGAAACCTCGACCAGGGCGGGTGTAAGTTCGGCGACCCAGCATAGTCTGGCACGAAAACGTGTAGTGCCAAACTCTTCGTTTGGGAGGCGTGGGCTTCTACCGTCGGACGATGCAGACCGGCGGAGCACGGCCTGGTGGTTTCTCGACGGACACGTTTCCCATCATCGGATCCGTGACGATTCGCCGCGGCTCGAGGTTTTTCGGCCCTGTGCCGTTCGACCGGTGGCACGTCACCCGAGAGCACCTGGTCGCAGCGATCCTCGCGGGGCAGTGCCGAATCCTCCTTCTGGGGCCACCGGGCACGGGGAAGACGCTGTTGCTCCACGACGTGGCGCGGCTTCTGCGACGTAACGGGTGGGAGGCATCGCTGTGCCTCCAACGGAGCCTGTTTTGCTCGGAGGCGAGCGCGACGGAAGCGGAAGGCCCGCCCCGGGCGTCCCTCGTCGACGAGGGCGACCAGCTCGACGCGGCCGAGCTGGCTGCGGTGTCTGCAACTGATGGTGCGGTGCTGATGGCCGGGCTGCCGAGCCTGGTCGAGCGATGCCCTGGCTGGAAGGTCGTTTGCCTGGACAGCCTCACGGCGTTTGAAAGCCAGGCGTTCGTCCGCTTGTGGCTCGAGAACGTGGGCCCGTCTACGGTCGTGTGGGACGAGGATGCCACGGCAGCCGTCGTGGCGTTGGGAGCCGGCGTGCCCCGGCTTATGGCGAGCCTGCTTCAGGGCGCGCTGTGGATGGCCGAGGTCGAGCGTTCGGACCGGGTTACCCGGCGCGACGTCGAGAAGGTTGCGGCGCAGCGGGATTGTTGGACGGCCGGGCAGGATGGGGCGCCTGGGCCGCCTCAAAGCGAGCTTTCGGACGTTGCGGTGGGCGCCATCCTGGCCGGCCCGGTTCCGATACGTGCCTCGCCGCTTCCGCTGCCGCCTGCGCCTGCTGCACCGGCGGCGCAGGCCGTCAGAATGGACAGTGCCCGGCCTCAGACTCCGGCACAAACCGATGCCGCACCGCCGAGCAACTCGCCCATAGTGTCGGTCAGCCCTCCGGTTCAGTCGGCACCTGTCCGGCCCGTTTGGGATGGGCGCGGAGGTCGGCGAACCAGATTTATGCGGACGAAGATCGTGGCTGGCGTTGTCGGCGGTGCCTGCCTTATGGCTGGGTTCGCTGCGTTCGAGCTGCCGAGGCGGGCGGCGTCGAACCCGGCACCGCTCGGGCAGGGGCTGGACCTGACCAGTGCGGGAAGCTGGTCGCGCCCGCTCGCAAGGGTCGCGGCGGTCGCCGGAGCCTTCCTGGGAACCGACGCGCCGTCCGCAAGCTCGACGGTGCTGGCGTCGGCGTCCGAAATGGCTCCGCCCGCGATGAGCCAGGGGACGCCAGACCTGGCCGTTGCCGTGGGATCGACGGAGTCGCATTCGGACGGTGTGCCGGCTCCGCCTGCCGCAGAGCCGGCGTCGGCGCAGGCTCCAGGCGCGCCCCCTCATTCGGCTGATGCGACGAGTGCCAGGTTTCGCGGGGGCGTACCTTCCAGCGTGACTTTTGTCGCCACGGTTCGGCTTTGGGCAAGTGGGCAGGCCCCGCCGATGTCGGCAGGGCTGCAAGCCACCTCACAGGTCTTGGGCGATCTGCTTGCCCACCCGCTGCCTGAACTCGGTGAGGAGCCCCTGAAGTCGCCGGTGGCGTCGGACGAGGCGAGATCACCCGCGCAGACCGATGCCGGTCCTGTCGCGCCAACGGAGGCCCGCCCCGACGCAAGCTCGGCCGTTCTGCCGCTAGTGGCGTCGCCGACCGTGGTTCCAGCGCTGCCGGACGACGCATCGCAGGTCGTGCCGGCCACGGTCGAGGGCGCCACGCCTCCTCGGGCCGGCGATGGGTTGAGTGCCGCCACGGCCGGGGTGCCACCGCCTCAACCAACGCCGTCCTCCTCGCAGGCCACGGCGCCCTCGTCTTCGGACGACGGTCCGGAGGCGAAGGTGGCGGTCGGAACGAACCCTGCCAGCGTTGGTCCGGGGAATGCGCCGGCTGAAGCCCAGGACCCAGGGCCGGTTCCGCCCGCCGCCGCGCCGAGTCCCGTCTCGACGCCAACAGCGGCCAACGCTCCGGTGATGGCGGCGAAGGAAGAGCCGGGGGTTATGACACCCGCTGAGTTCCCGGGCGTCGTAAGCGCTGCGACCGTGCAGGACCCTGCTGCCGGAACGGCGGCGGTTGTTCCTTTGCCATCCGTACCGGCCCCAGCCGTGCCCCCAGCCGCTGCGGCCCCACCCACGGCTCCTCCGGTTCAGATCGCCGTCGCCGCAACAAGCAAGCCCGCCGCCACCTCGTCGGTATCTCCAGCGACCTTGGCGCTGCTGCTCCGACGCGCCGACCAACTCCTCTCGGTGGGCGATGTTTCTGGCGCACGGTTGATGTTCGGCCGTGCGGCAGCGTCGGGTAGTGCAGCGGCCGCGACGGCCATGGCGAAGACCTACGATCCGGCCTTCCTGCAGGAGATCGGTGCGATGACGGCGGGCAACCCAGCGCTGGCGGCGGAGTGGTATCGCCGGGCTGCGGCGCTTGGTGGCGGGTCGGCGACCGCGCCTTCGCACCCGCCCGACACACGCACGGCGCCATAGTTTTGGGAGACACGGCACATGTCTGACGGGTCGTCCACGCGCCGCAGTATGCTTCTCGGCGCGTCTTTGGCGGCGGTGCCGGGCGCCATCGCCGCAGCACAAGGGGGCCTGCAGCCGGCGGCGCCCCGCGGCCAGCCTGCCTTTCCACTGGTCCCCGGTTCACGGGCGAACAGCGGCACGGTGGGCGTGATTTCCGGCGGCATCGACGGCACCTATGTCCGGATCGCGGCCGACCTCGCCACCGTGCTCGATGACGCGGACCGGCTCCGGATCCTGCCGGTCCTGGGTAAGGGCTCGGTCCAGAACATCGCTGACATCATCCATCTGCGCGGCATCGATGTCGGGATCGTGCAATCGGATGCACTGGCCTACGTGCTTCGGGAGCAGATGTTCCCCGGGGTGGCAAGCCGCGTGAACTACATCGCCAAGCTGTATGATGAGGAAATCCATGTTCTGGCGCGCCCCGAGGTCAAGCGGCTCGAGGACCTCGATGGCAAGCCGGTCAACATCGACGTCCGTGGTAGCGGTACCGCCATAACCGGGTCGCTGCTGTTCAAGTCGTTGAACGTCGACATCCAGCCCAGATTCGAATCGCAGGCGAATGCACTGCGCCAGTTGATGGACGGCGGTATCGCAGCCCTGGTCTATGTCGCCGGCAGCCCGGCCGGGTTGTTCGCGTCCGTACCGGCTGCGTCGGGCCTGCGCTTCCTGCCGCTTCCTGCGACCGCGGCGCTGCTGGAGAGCTACCTGCCGTCACAACTGTCAGACCATGACTACCCAGCCCTGATTGCCGCCGGCCAGGCCGTCGATACGCTCGCGGTCGGCGCGGTGATGGCCGCGTATGCGTGGCCCTCTGGGAGCGAGCGGTATGCCAGGATCCAGCGGTTCATCGCCGCGCTGTCGGACAAGTTCGCGCAATTCCAGCGTCCACCCCGACATCCGAAGTGGAAGGAGGTCAACCTGGCCGCGCAGGTCCCGGGCTGGACCCGCTTCGGCTCGTCGCCTGTGAGCGGCAGACCGGGCCGGGTGGGAACGCGTGCCGGCACTGAATTTTAGTGTCACACCGGCGCGTCGGCTTCGAAGCGGTCTCCCGTAATGACCTCGACGCGGTTGCCCGGTCACCGGTGCGCGCCCGTCTCCGTATGACCCTTCAGGCGTCGGTCGCAGGCGCAGCGAAGGGTTCAGGGCGATGGTGCCCTTGGAGCCGCTGGTTTTCGCCCGAACCACAGGTGGTCCAGGGCAGCGCCCTGGCCTCCCACTTACAGCGGCGTCTTCTTCGCCTGGTGGACCGCCATGGACCCGATCGAGTTGCCGCCATCCACCGCGATGGACGTGCCGGTGATGTAGGAGGCGGCGGCCGAGCACAGATAGAGCACCGCGCCAGCCGCATCGTTCGGGCCGGACACGCGGCCCATGGGAATGCCGCTTGCGGTTTGGCGGACGTGTTCCTCGGTCAGCGGATTCACGGTGCTGCCGGGGGCGAAGCCGGGCTCGACGGCGTTGACGCGGATGCCGTAGGGGGCGAGCTCGAGGGCGTAGCCTTTGGTGAGGCGGTCGAGCGCGGTCTTGGACAGGCAGTAGGGCACCACCGTCCGGCGCATCCGGTGGGCGGCGCCGGAGGAGATGTTGACGACGGAGCCTTTGCGGCCGGTCGCGATCATCTGCTTCGTGATGCCCTGGGTGAGCAGGAACGGCACGCGCACGTTCAGGTCCATGATGCGGTCCCATTCGGCAGCGTCGATGTCCAGCAGGAAGCCGCTCGGATACACGCCGGCGTTGTTGACCAGGATGTCCGCGGCGCCCCAACGCTCGGACACCGCCGCGAGGAGCCCGGCGAGTGCCGCATCGTCCGTGAGGTTCGCGGGGTGGGCGAAGCTGCCAGCCGCAGCGCCGGACGCGGCCAGGCGCGCGTCCAGCCGGGCCGCGTCCCTGTCCGTCAGGCAGAGCGTTGCCCCGGCGCGCGCGAACGCGTCCGCGATCCAGGTGCCGTAGATGCCGAGCGCGCCGGTGACGACGACGCCTTGGCCCGTGAAGTCGTGATCCATGGCCTACGTCCCCCTCGTGCTGCGGCCGTTGTCCGCCCGGTGCAGCCTCAGATGTTGTATTGGAAGCCGTCCACGTTGAAGTCCTGCCCGGTGATGAAGCACGGTTCGGACTGAGCCAGGAACAGGACGAGCTGCGCCACGTCGTCCACGCTTCCCATGCGGTGCAGCGCGATGCCATCGCGGGCGATGGCTGCGCCCCGTTCCACGATGACCGGGTTCTTGGTGGCGAGCTCGGTCTGGATCAGGCCAGGGCAGATGGCGTTGACCAGGATGGTCGGCCCCAGCTCCTTGGCGAGCGCCCGGGTCATGCCGAGGATGCCAGCCTTGGCCGCGGCGTAGGAGAACTTGCTGAACGCCGCCGTGACCCCGCCTGAATGGGCGTTCATGGAGCTCATGCTGGCGATGCGCCCGCCGCCCTGGGCCAGCATGTGCGGGGCCACGGCGCGGATGTAGTTGAAGCAGCTCTTGAGGTTGACGGCGATGGTGCGGTCGAACTCCGCTTCCTCGATCTCGAGGATGCCGGCCGGGTTGCCCTTGCCGGCGTTGTTCAGCAGGAAGTCGATGCGGCCGAAGCGGGCCATCACCTCCTGCGCCACCTCGCCCGCACGCGTGTAGTCGCTGACGTCCGCCTCGAGGCAGAGCGCCTCCTGGCCCAGCGTCCTGATCTCGGCCTCCGTGCGCGCCATCTCGGCCGCCAGCAGGTCCACCAGCGCGATGGACCAGCCGGCCCGGGCGAGGGCGAGGGCGCAGCCGCGGCCGATCCCGCGCGCGCCGCCGGTGATGATCGCGACCTTCATGCGCGCCGGATGTTCCAGAACACGGCCTGGCCCTCCACCACGTCCCGCAGATCGGCACGCAGGGCGCTGGGCGAGATGGTCTTGCCAAGCGGGATGTAGGGCACGTCCTCGAAGGCCTGGAGCTGCATGTCGCGGGCGATCCGCTGCTGCTCGGATAGGGCCTCGGTGCGCAGCCACTCGTCGCGTAGGCTTTCCAGGCGGGGGCTCGTGGGCCATCCCGGGGCGGCGCTGCGGCCGTTGGCGCGGAGGAACACGTGGCCCGCGGGGTTGGCCTGGTCGGGGCCGGGCCAGTTGGTTTGGAACACGTTCCAGCCGCCCTGCTCGATCGGCTCCGTTTTCGCCCGGCGTTGCACCAGCGTGCCCCAGTCCATCACCTGGTAGTCCAGGTTGAGGCCGAGGCGCGTGAACAGGTCGGCGGTCACGTCGGCGAGGATCTTGGCGTAGGGCACGTCCGCCGGGCCGAGAAGCACCACGCGCTCGTTGCGGTAGCCGGCGGCGGCGAGCGCCCGCTTGGCGGCATCGAGGCTGCGGGGGCCCGTCAGCGCGGCCATGCCGGCATCGTTGGCCATGGGGGTGCCGGGCGAGAAGTAGCCGATGCCCTCGCGCCAGCGGGCTTTGTCGTCGCCGTTGACCGCGATCATGTAGTCGGACTGGTTGATGGCGGGCAGCAGCGCGCGGCGGAGCGCCGGGTTGTCGAAGGGCGGCTGGAGCTGGTTGAACCGCATGCAGGACACGGCGCCGGCGGCGACCAGCACGCGGATGGATACGTCCCGACGCTTGCGCAGGCTGTCGATGAGGTCCGCGTTCGGGGTCAGCAGCCAGTCGATCTCGCCCGTCTGGATGGCGGCGGCGGCGGTGGCCGGGTCCGGCAGGATGGACCACTCGACCCGGTCGAAATGCACGATCTTGGGCCCGGCCGAGCCCGAGACCTCGCCCCGCTCGCGAGGGACGTAGGCGGCGTTGCGTTCATACACGACCCGTGCGCCGGGCACGCGCTCGTCCGCCTTGAAGCGGAAGGGGCCGCTGCCGACGACCTCCGTCACGGCCTTGAACGCGTCCGTCGTGGCCAGGCGCTCCGGCATGATCGCGCAGACGTTCGCGGTGGACTTGCCGAGCGCCATGGGCACCGGGAACGGGTACTTCATGCGCAGCACGATGGTGCGGTCATCCGGCGCCGCGATGTCGTCCATGGCAGCCAGGAGCGCCTGGCCGAACGGGTCCCGCAGGCCCCAGCGGCGGATGCTGGCCACGCAGTCCCGCGCGAGCACCTTGCTGCCGTCGTGGAACAGCAGGCCATCGCGCAGGACCAGGGTCCAGCTGCGTCCGCCCTCCTCGGCCTTGTAGCCGGCCAGCATCTGCGGCTGCGGCTGGAAGGCGGCGTCCAGGCCGAAGAGGGTGTCGTAAACCAGGAACGCGTGCTGCGTGGTCTGCGACGAGGTGGTCCAGACCGGGTCCAGCACGGCCAAATCGGCCTCCGGCACGAATTTCAGGACACGCGCGGGCTGGCCCAAGGCGGGTGCGGCCAGGAACCCGGTGCCGGCCGCGAAGGCAGCCCCGGTCGTGGCGAGGAAGGAGCGACGGTCCAAGGGTGTGCCTCCGTTGCGGCGGGAAGGGTATCATGGCCGAGCAGCCTGCGGCCCGCGGTGATGGCAGGGTGGCTGGCGCGAGGCCTGGACGGCCGCCGCGCCAGCCGACGCTACACCCGCTTCACGTTCCACATCAGCGGCGTGCCGGACTTGATGATCCCGGTGAGGTTCGCGCGGAAGGCGGTGGCGGTGAACCACATGCCGGTCGGGATGACGGGCACGTCCTGAAAGGCCTGGACCTGCATCTGCCGGGCGATCTGCTTCTGCGTGGCCAGGTCGGGCGCGTCGAACCAGCTGTCCCGCAGCTTCTCCATCTCCGGCATCGTCGCCCAGCCGAACCACCCGGCCTCGCCGTTGCCCCGCAGGATCTGGCTGCTGCCGGGGTTGGAGGTGGCAAGGCCGGCCCAGGTGGTGATGAAGATGTTCCACCCGCCCTGCGCCGCCGGGGTCTTGTTGGCGCGCCGGCTGACGAGCGTGCCCCAGTCCATCACCTGGTAGTTCACGTTCAGGCCGAGCCGCTTGAACAGGTCCTGCGCGACGTTGCAGGCCGCGAACAGGTTGGGCTGGTCGCTGGGCGACATCAGCAGGATCTCCTCGCCCTTGTAGCCACTCTCGGCGATGAGCTTCCTGGACAGCTCGATGCTGCGGGGCCCGCTCAGCGCCTCCATGCCGGCATCGTTGGCCGATGGGGTGTTGGCGGTGAAGAAGCCGGCGCCGGTGCGGCCGAGCTCGTCCGTGAGGTCCCCGAAGAAGGCTTCCAGGAACTCGCGCTGGTTGATGGCCGGCAGCAGGGCGCGGCGGAGCTTCGGGTTGTCGAACGGCGGGTGCAGGTGGTTGAAGCGGATCACGCCCAGGGCGCCCAACGGATCGAGCACCTCGGCCTTCAGCGCCTTGTTGCGGCGGAGCTGCGGCAGCAGGTCGGGCAGCGGGTTCTCCCACCAGTCCACCTCGCCCTTGCCGAGGGCGGCGGCGGCGGTCGCCGGGTCCGGCAGGATGCGGAACTCGACGCGGTCGAAATACGCCATCTTGCCGCCGGCCCACATGGAGGGCTGCTCCTGCCGCGGCGTGTAGTGCTCGTTGCGGGCATAGGCGGCGAGCGAGCCGGACACATACTCGTTGGGCAGGAACTTGAAGGGGCCGGACGCCACGATCTCGGTCACCTGCGTATACGGGTCGGTCATGGCGATCCGCTCGGGCATGATGAAGCAGCCCTCGCCGCCCAGCACGTAGGCGGTGAGCGGGAAGCGCTTCTTCATGCGGAACTCGAGCCGCTTGTCGTCGAGCGCCACCAGCTCGTTGCAGCGGCTCATGAGCGTGCCGCCCATGGGGTTGCGCTTGGACCAGCGCATGATGGACTGCACGCAGTCGCGGGCCAGCACCGGGGTGCCGTCGCTGAACTTCAGCTTGTCGCGGAGCGTGATGGTGAAGGTGAGGCCGTCCGCGCTCTCCGTGTGCCCGGCCGCCATCTGCGGCTGCGGGGTGAGCGTCTCATCCAGGCCGTAGATCGTGTCCCACACGCAATAGCCGTGCTCGGCGGCGACGGTGGCGGTGGTCCAGATGGGGTCGAGACTGGAGAGGTTCGCCTGCGGCACGAAGCGCAGGACGTTCGCCGGCTGGGCGATGGAGGGGCGGGCGAGGCTGCTGAGCGCTGCGGCGCCCGCTGCCAGCGCTGTACGGCGGTTCATCATGGTCGGGCTCCCAACGGTTGCAACGTGCCGTCCGCATGCTGGATGACACCGAACATGGATGCAATCGTCACGCCATGACACCGGCGTCCTGAACCGAGATCAGTCAGGCCCGCGGTTCGACGCCGCGAGCCGGCATTCGGCCATCCTCCAGCAGCACCAGCCGCAGCCCGGTCCGCGCCGCCACGGCCTGGGCCAGCCGCGCAGCCGCCCGCGTGTCCGCATCGCCTTCGGCCGCCGCGCACAGCACTCGGCAATCGTTGCGCCACATCACCAGGTCGAGCGCGGCCACCACCGCCTCGGCCAGCGTGCCCTCGGTCGGCACGCAGCCGTCGAACAGGCCCACGAACAGCAGCCGGTCCGGATCGAGCCCCAGCCCGGCAGCGCCCGCCCGGGACGCCCGCTCCCGCCGCAGCGCCTCCGCCTGCCCGGCCGCCCCCTCGAGCCCGAAGCTGCCGTCGGTCAGCACCGCGACAATGGGCGGCCGGCCCGACGCGCAGGCCTGTGCCACCAGGCCACCGAACCGCCCCGCCTCGTCGCCAGGGTGCGTCGCCAGCACCAGCGCCGTTGCATCACCGAGGATCGCGCGCCAACCGGCCGCTTCGGGGGGAGGCGTCACCATGGCGGGAGCCTACCCGGCCTCCGCCCGTTATGGACAGCCGCACCCCTGCCGTGCGGAATACGCGCCACCTGACGCCCAACGCCATGGAGCGCCCGCATGGACCACCCGATCCTCGAGACGCCGCCCGCCCTCGCCGTGTTCCCGCATACGGACGGCTCCCGCGTGCCCTACAAGGTGTTCAGCTCGCAGGAGATCTACGAGCGCGAGCAGGAGCGGATCTTCCGCGGCCCGACCTGGAGCTTCCTCGGCCTCGAGGTCGAGATCGCCCGCCCCGGAGACTTCAAGAGCACCTTCGTCGGCGACACCCCGGTGGTCATGACGCGCAACGAGGACGGCTCGCTCGCCGCCTGGGTCAATCGCTGCGCCCATCGCGGCGCCATCGTCTGCCGGCTGCAGCGCGGCAATGCGATGTCCCATTCCTGCGTCTACCACCAGTGGAACTACGGCACCGCGGGCAACCTCCAGGGCGTCCCTTTCCGGCGCGGCCAGAAGGACATGACGGGGATGCCGAAGGACTTCGACCCCAGGCACCACAGCCTTCGCCAGCTGCGCGTGGAGTCCTACGGCGGGCTGGTGTTCGCCACGTTCAGCGACACGGTGGAGGCCCTGGCCGACTACATCGGCCCGCAGATGCGCCCCTACGTGGACCGTATCTTCCACAAGCCGATCGAATACCTCGGCTGCACCCGCCAATTCTCGGACAGCAACTGGAAGCTCTATCTGGAGAACGTGAAGGACCCCTACCACGCGAGCCTGCTGCACCTGTTCCACACCACCTTCAACATCCTGCGCGTCGGCATGAAGGCCCGCTGCATCGCCGATGAGCGCCACGGGCTGCACAACATCGTCATGTCCATCAAGCAGCCCGAGCCGGGGTCGTCGTCCGATGGGGCCTACAAGGCGCAGAACATCCGCAGCTACGACGAAGGCTTCCGCCTCGAGGACCCGAGCGTGCTGGAGATGGTGCAGGAGTTCGACGAGCTCGCCACCAACCACATCCAGCCGATCTTCCCGCAGCTCGTCATCCAGCAGATCCACAACACGCTGGTCGCCCGCCAGCTCCTGCCCAAGGGGCCCGGCCACTTCGAGCTCGTCTTCCACTTCTTCGGCTATCTGGACGACACGCCGGAGCTGCGGGCGATGCGCCTCAAGCAGGCCAACCTGGTGGGCCCCGCCGGCTACATCAGCATGGAGGACACGGAGGCCACCGAGCTGGTCCAGCGCGGCACCGCGCGGGACGCCGAGGCCAGCAGCGTGATCGAGATGTCCCGCGCGGCGCCCGAGCAGCAGGACACGCTCATCACCGAAAGCCTCGTCCGCCGCTTCTGGGTCGGCTACCAGCAGCTCATGGGCTTCGACGGCGCCGCCCCGCAGGGCGTGCGGGCATGAGCCCCGGCACCATGGAGCGCATGGTCCAGCGCTTCGAGATCACCGAGCTGTTCGACCGCTACGCCGCCGCCCTCGACAACGACCGGCTCGAGGAATGGCCCGCGCTGTTCGTGGAGGATTGCCATTACGAGATCATCCCGAAGGAGAACGAGGATGCCGGGCTGCCGGCTCCGGTGATGCTTTGCGACAACGCCGCCATGCTGCGGGACCGGGTGCTCTCGCTCCGCCACGCCAACATCTACGAGAAGCCGACCTACCGGCACTTCACCTCCGGCCTGCAATGGGTCGCGGTGGACGCGGACACGCTGGATGTCACCTCCAACTACCTCGTGGTCAACACGTCCCAGGCCGGGGTGAGCGCCGTGTATCAGGCCGGGATGGCGAAGGATCGGCTGGTGCGGACGCCCGAGGGCTGGCGCTTCAAGCGGCGGCGGATCGTCTACGACACGTCCCGCGTGCAGACCCTCCTCGCGGTGCCGATCTGACATGTGGGTCGATGCGCTCGGGGCCGACGACCTGGCCCCCGAGGAGGTCCGCGGCCTGGAGCTGGGCGGCGTCCCCATCGCCCTGTTCCGGCTCGGGGATGGGTTCCACGCGCTCCACGACCTTTGCCCGCACGGCGCAGCCCGGCTCTCGGACGGCTACGTGGAGGACCCCTGCGTGGAGTGCCCGCTGCACCAGGGCCTTGTCGACATCCGCACCGGTGCCGCCGCCGCAGCACCCGTCTCGACGGCCACGCGGACCTATCCGGTGCGGGTCGTGGACGGCAGGGTGGAGGTCGACACGGGCTGAAGCAGCCGGACGGGTCCGGAACGAGACCCAGTACCCGGCGTTTCCTCGCCTGCCCTTTCGAGGAGACCGTTCTTGGCGACCCAAATCCTGGCGACCCGGCGTCTGGCGGCCCAGACCTCGGCCCAGACCTCGGCCGACGCCGATGCCGATGCAAGGCGCCGGCCGCCCGTCGACGTCATCAGCGCACCCGTCGTCAGCGCACCCCTCGTCAGCGCACCCCTCGCCAGCGCACCGGCCGTCGCCCCCTCCCCCCTGCGCATCGAGCACCTGCCCAAGGCCCTGCTCTGCGTGCCCCTCGTGCTCCACTGGATGCTCCTCGCCGCCCGCTACCGCAGCCTCACGCTGCCCTCCTGCCTCAACCCACGGATCGAGATGGGCGGCCTCGCCGGTGAGTCGAAGTCGGCCTGCCTGGCGCAGATCGGGAGCGCCTTCGCGCCCTGGGTCGCGCCCTGGCGCCGCGTCGTGGCCGGGGAGGACGCAGCCGCCGCCCGCATGGCCGCCGGGCTCGACTACCCGATCATCGCCAAGCCCGACATCGGCTGGTGCGGCTACGGTGTCCGCCGCGTGGACGACGATGCCGCGCTCGCACGATACGCCGCCGCCGTGCCGCCCGGCGGCGCCTACATCCTCCAGCGCCTCGTCGCCGCACCGAACGAGGCCGGGCTGCTCTACATCCGCACGCCGGGCGCCCGGCACGGCCGGGTGGCCGCCCTCACGCTCCGCCACACGCCCGGCGTCATGGGCGACGGCGAGCGCAGCGTCGCCACCCTGGTCGACGCGGACCCGCGATGCCGCCCGCACGCCGCCGACTACGCCGCCGCCCTGGGCGAGGAGGCCTTCCAGCGCATCCTGCCCCAAGGCGAGCGCGTCGCGCTCACCACCATCGCCTCGCTCCGGATGGGCGCGCGCTACCAGGACGCGTCCGCTCGCATCACGCCGGCACTCACCGCCCGGATCGACGCCATCGCCCGGTCCATGGGCGATTTCCACTACGGCCGCTTCGACGTGCGCTTCCCCAGCCTGGCCGCGCTGCTCGAGGGCGAGTTCAGCATCATCGAGGTGAACGGCGCCGGGTCCGAGGCGATCCAGTTCTGGGATCCGGCCCTGCCCCTCGCCGCGGCGTTCCGGGGCGTGTTCGCCAAGCAGTCCGAGCTCTTCGCCCTCGGCCACGCCATGCGCCGCACCGGGCACCGCCCCGCCGGCCCCGTCGCCCTGTCCCGCGCCTGGCTCCGGCAGCAGCGGCTGCTCCGGCGCTACCCGGCGTCCAACTGACCCGGCGCGCCCCGCTCCTCCAATTCGAACAGCGCCCCCAGCAGCCCCCGAGGGTCCAGGAACGCGATCCGCTCCCCATGCACGTTCACCCCCGTGGCTCCGGCCTGCGCCACCCCCGAAGCGGCCAGCGCCGAGTCCAGGTCGGGCGTCGACAGGCTCACATGATGGATCCCGCCCCGCGGGTTGCGCTCCAGGAACCGCGCCAGCGGGCTGCCCGGCCGGGTGGGCTGCAGCAGCTCGATCCGCGTGTTGCCCAGCTCCACATAGGCCAGCCGCACCCCCTGCGCCGCGTTCTCGAGCGGCGCGCCCACCTCGAGGCCGAACACCGCCCGGATGCGCGCCACGGCCGCCTCGAGGTCCGGCACCGCGATCGCCACGTGGGACAGGCCAGCGATCACCGCGCCACCCGCCGAAGCTTCGTCACCCGCGCCTCGCACGTGAACGAGCCGGCGCCGTCCAGCTCCATCATCTCTGCCCGCACCGCCCGCTCGAGCTCCTGCAGGGCCACGGCCGGACGGCGATTGGCCCGGGTGGCATACACCAGCGTGCGCCGCAGCTGCGGCTCCACCACCACCCGCGCCTCCAGCAGCCCGGCGCGGCAATCGGCCTGCACCACCGAATACGGCATCAGCGTCGCCCCCAGCCGCTGATGCACCATGAGGCGAATGGTCTCGATCGCGTTCAGCTCCGTCTCCACGTTCAGCCGGATGCCCGCGCGCTCCAGCGCCGGCTCGATGATGAGCCGCAGCGGGTCCGTCATGATCAGCGGCGTTCGGCTCAGCTCGGCCCCGCTCACGCTGTGCGGCCGCGGCCGGTGCCCGGACGAACGGTCCGCGGCCTGCGCCAGCACGATGTCCTCGTCGACCAGCTTCGCCGTCGCCACGAGCCGGCTCGGCGCCGTGTCCGTCATCACCGCGGCGTCGATCCGGTCCTGCAGCAGCCAGTCCTGCAGCTGCGTGCTGAACCCCTCCACGATCTTCAGGTCCACGCCCGGCGACTCCCGCCGCACGCGCCCGATCAGCCGCGGCACCAGGATCGGGCACAAGGTCGGCGGCACGCCCAGCACCACCTTGCCCGACGGCGTGCCACCCATGGCGCGGATCTCGTCGCGCGTGCGCTCCACGTCCCGCAGGATGCGCTGCGCATGCTCGTAGAGCATCTGCCCGGAATCCGTCAGCCGCACCCCGCGTGAGGACCGGCTGAACAGCGCCACCCCCATCTCGTCCTCGAGCCGCCTGATGTGCCGGCTCAGCGCCGGCTGCGCCACATGCAGGTGCAGGGCCGCCCGCGTGAGGCTGCCGAGGTCCGCCACCCGGACGAAATACTGGATGGAGCGCAGGTCCATCATGGCTTCACATACGCCCGGAGCACCTCGTCCGTGTGCTCGCCCAGCAGCGGCGGAGGCCGGCTCGCACGGAGCGGCGTGTCCGTCATCTTGATCGGGAAGCCGAGCATCCGGAGCTCCCCGGCCGTCGGGTGCGGCACGCTCACCACCATGTCCCGCGCCACCGCCTGCGGATCGGCCAGCGCCTCGTGCACCTGGTTCACCGCGCCGCACGGGATGCCGTCGGCGCGCAGGGCCTCGACCCACTCGGCCGTGCCCCGTGCTGCGAGCGGCCCGGCCACCATGGCGTCCACCGTCTCCCGATGCTCCACACGCGCGGCATTGGTTGCGAAACGGGGGTCCGTGCCCCAGCCCGGCTCCCCCAGCACGGCGGCAAGGCGGGCGAACTGCGCGTCGTTGCCCACCGCCAGCGCAAGCTCGCCATCGGCCGTGGCGAAGGTGCGGTAGGGCACGATGTTCGGGTGCCCGTTGCCGAAGCGCCGCGCCGGGCGGCCGGAGGCGAGGTGGTTCGCAGCCACGTTGGCGAGCATCGCCACCCCCGTCTCGAACAACGACACTTCCACGGTCTGCCCCCGCCCGGTGCGGTGCCGCGCCTGCAGCGCGCCCAGGATGGCGTTCGACGCGAACAGCCCGGTGGCCAGATCCACGATCGCCACCCCGTGCTTCACCGGACCGCCCGGCTGACCAGGCGCCTCGGGCCCCGTGATGCTCATCAGCCCGCTTTCCGCCTGCAGCACGAAATCATAGCCCGGCAGATGCGCCTTCGGCCCCGTGGTCCCATACCCGGTGATGCTGCAATGGATCAGCCGCGGCGCATGCTCGGCGCGCCACGCCGGCCCGAACCCCCAGCGCTCGAGCGTGCCGAGCTTGTAGTTCTCCACCAGGACGTCGCTGTCCAGGATCATGCGGCCGAGCGTCTCACGGTTCTCGGGCCGCGCCAGGTCCAGCACCACGCTGCGTTTGCTGCGGTTCACGCCGAGAAAATACGCCGCCTCGCCCCCGACATGCGGCGGCCCCCAGGCGCGCGTGTCGTCGCCGCCCGGGCTTTCGACCTTGACCACCTCGGCCCCCATGTCTCCCAGCAGCATGGTGCAGTAGGGGCCAGCGAGCACACGGGTCAGGTCCAGGACCCTCAGGCCCGCCAGCGCGCCCTCCCCGCTCACGACATGGCCCCGCGACCGTCATCGCGAGCGAAGCGTGGCGATCCAGGGGCCGCACAGGGCAGGCCCGTCGGCCCCTGGATTGCCACGCATGCGGCTCGCGATGGCGATGAGGCGTTCACGTCTTCCGCACGGCCTGGTTGCGGTCGTTGGCGAAATCGTCGGCATACTTGTCCATCGCCGCCTTGTTCCGCAGCCGGAACTGCTGGAAGTCGGGCTTCCGCCCGTCCAGGAACGCCTGCATGCCCTCCAGGCTCTCCTCGGTGCCCCAGATGTTGGCCAGCAGCTCCATGCCATGCTGCCACGAGGCATAGAGTTCGTCAGATTCGTGGTTCAGCGACTTCTTGGTCGCCCGCAGCGTCTGCGAGCTATGGCCGCGGATCCGCTCGCACCACGCCTCCGTCTCGCGCCTGAGGTCCGCCTTCGGCACGCATTTGTTGATCAGCCCGATCTGCACCGCCTCCGGCGCCGTGAAGGTCCGCGCCAGGAAGATCATCTCGCGCGCCAGCCGCTCGCCGATGATGCGCGGGATATACTGCGTCGCCCCAACCGTCGGGCACGCCGCCACCTTCGCCCCGGTCTGCCCGAACACGCTCTCCTCGGAGGCGATGACCAGGTCGCACCACAGCGCCAGCTCGTGCCCGCCGCCCATGCACCAGCCGTTCACCATCGCGATGACCGGGATCGGCAGCCCACGGATGGCCATGGCCAGGCCCAGCATGCGGTCGTTCCACATGTGCGCGTTGGCCCGGTTCAGCTTCATCATGGCGTGGAAGTCGCCGCCCGAGCTGAACGCCGTGTCCCCTGCCCCGGTGATCACGGCGCACACGATCGTCGGGTCCATGCGAGTCGCGCTCACGGCATGGATCAGCTCGTCCAGCGTCTGCTCGCGGAAGGCGTTGTGCACGATGGGCCGGTCGATGGTGATCCAGGCGACCTGCTCGATGATCTCGGCCTTGATCTCCTTGTAGGCCGAAGGGTCCCAGCTCGCGTTGGTGGCGCGGTCGTACGAAGCCATGGCGTCTCTCCCTGAGGCCGGGGCAATCTGGCGCACCCGGCGATTGCGCGGGACCGTATCGGGGGGCTCGGATCGGGGCAAAGCCCGTGTCGCTATGAACGTCATGCCGAAACGGCATATCACGCGCGCCGATCGTCTGTTCTAAGAATGGGTCCGGCCACGGCGAAGACCGGGCATTGCGGGAGGCAACGACAGGATGCAGGGGTGCCCGAACACCGGCCATGCGCCGAGGGTGCGGCGCTAGTGGCCGATCTCGCGCTGGCCGAGCCGGCGGTCCTGGAGCAGGGCGCGTTGCTCCAGATCGACGACCTGCGCGTGCGGTTCAGCACCCGCCGTGGCGCCGTCCAGGCCGTCGATGGCGTCAGCTACAGCGTGAACCGCGGCGAGATCGTGGCCCTCGTCGGCGAATCCGGCTGCGGCAAGTCGGTCAGCTCGCTCGCCATCATGGGCCTCCTGCCGCCCCGCGTGGCGCAGGTTTCGGGCCGCGTGATGTTCGGTGGCCGCAACCTGGTCGGCCTGCCCGAGGACAGCATGCGCGCCATCCGCGGGCGCGAGATCGCGATGATCTTCCAGGAGCCCATGACAAGCCTGAACCCGGTGCTCACCATCGGGCTGCAGGTCATGGAGCCGTTACAGATCCATCTCGGCATGACGGACGAGGCGGCCCGCGCCCGCGCGCTCGAACTCCTGACCCAGGTGGGCATCACGGACGCCGCACGCCGGCTCGAGCAGCACCCGCACCAGCTCAGCGGCGGCATGCGCCAGCGGGTGATGATCGCCATGGGCCTGGCCTGCAACCCGAAGCTGCTGATCGCCGACGAGCCCACCACCGCGCTCGACGTGACCATCCAGGCGCAGATCCTCGAGCTGATGCGCGACATCTCCCAGCGCCTCGGCATCGCGCTGGTCATCATCACCCACAACCTCGGCGTGGTCGCGCGCTATGCGGACCGGGTGAACGTGATGTATGCCGGGCGCCAGGTGGAAGAGGGGCCGGCCGCCCCGGTGTTCGCCGTGCCGCGCCACCCCTACACGCTGGGCCTGCTCCGCAGCGTGCCGCGGCTGGACCGCCCGCGCGAGGGCCAGCTGGCCACCATCGCCGGGCTGCCGCCGAACCTCATGGCGCTGCCGCCCGGCTGCCGTTTCTCCCCGCGCTGCCCCTTCACCATCGGGCGCTGCGCCGAGCAGCCGCCCCTCGTCAGCCACGGCCCGTCGCAACGGTCGGCCTGTTGGCGCGGCGACGAGCTGCCGGGCCTGGCCTGGCCCGACGAGCCCGCGCTGCCCGAAGCAGAACCCCTCTCCCAGGGCACCCCCCACGGCGCGCCGCTGCTCGAGGTCAACGGCCTTACCAAGCACTTCGCCATCGGCGCCGGCCGCCCCCCGGTCCGCGCGGTCGAGGACGTGAGCTTCACAGTGGCCGCCGGTGAGACGCTCGGCCTCGTGGGCGAGTCCGGCTGCGGCAAGAGCACCGTGGGCCGGCTGCTGCTGGCGCTCGAAACCCCCACGGCGGGCGAGGTCCGCATCGGCGGCAATTCCCTCGGCGCCATGGGCCGCGGCGCCCTCCGAACCCTGCGCCGCACCGTCCAGGTCATCTTCCAGGACCCGTACAGCTCGCTCAACCCGCGCATGACCGTGGGGCAGATCATCGCCGAACCGCTGCTGGTGCACGGCATCCGCCGCGGCCGCACCGCCGCCCGCGCCCGCGTGGCGGAACTGCTGGACCAGGTGACGCTCCACGGCACCATGGCCGAGCGCTACCCGCACGAACTTTCCGGCGGCCAGCGCCAGCGCGTCGGCATCGCCCGCGCGCTGGCCTTCGAGCCGCGGCTGATCGTGTGCGACGAAGCGGTCTCCGCGCTCGACGTCTCCGTGCAGGGCCAGGTGGTCAATCTCCTGGCCGAGCTGAAGCGCACGCACGGCCTCGCCTACCTGTTCATCGCCCACGACCTGGCCGTGGTCCGCCACCTGTCCGACCGCGTCGCCGTCATGTACTTGGGCCGCATGGCCGAACTCGGCCCGGCCGACGCGCTGTACGAGGCGCCGCTCCACCCCTACACGCGCACCCTGCTCGACGCCGTCCCCGTGCCGGACCCGGCCGTCGAGCGCACCCGCCCCCGCCGCATCCCCGTAGGCGAGCCGCCCTCGCCGCTCGACCCGCCCTCCGGCTGCGTCTTCCGCACCCGCTGCCCGCACGCCATCGGCCTCTGCGCAGAGACGGTCCCGCCGCTGCGGAGCTTCGGCGCCGGGCGGTTCGCGGCATGCCACCGCGTGGAGGAGATCGCCCCACTGGACTTCGGATCATGAAGCGCTTCCTCGCCCGCCGCCTGCTGATGGCCGTTCCAACGCTGTTCAGCTGCATGGTCCTCATCTTCTTCATGCTCCGGGTCCTCCCCGGCGACATCGTCGAAGCAAAACTCCGCGGTGACGGCGGCAACGTGTCGGCCGAGGTCATCCAGCAGGAGCGCGTCCGCCTCGGCCTCGACAAGCCGCTCGCGGTGCAGTTCGCCACCTGGGTCGGCGGCGCCGCCGTGCTCGACCTCGGCACCTCCATGTGGACCGGCGCGCCCGTCTCCGAGGAGATCGGCACCCGCCTTGCGCTCAGCTTCGAGCTCGCCGTCCTCGCCACCCTCATCGCAGTCCTCATCGCCGTGCCGATGGGCATCACGGCCGCCCTGTGGCGGGACACGTGGGTGGACTACGTCATCCGCGCCATCAGCGTCGGCGGCCTCGCCATCCCGGCCTTCTGGTTCGGCATGATCATCATCCTCGTGCTGCTCAACACGCTGAACTGGCTGCCGCCCATCAACTACGTCCCGTTCTTCAAGGACCCGGTCGGCAACCTGCAGCAGATGATCTGGCCCGCGCTGGCCGTCGGTTACCGCTACGCCGCCATGGTCACGCGCATGCTCCGCTCCTCGCTGATCGAGGTGATGAAGGAGGACTACATCCGCACCGCCCGCGCCAAGGGCGTGTTCAAGCGCATGATCGTGACGCGCCACGCCATGCGCAACGCGATGCTGCCCACCGTCACGGTCGTCGGCCTCGAGTTCGCCTTCCTGATCGGCGGCCTCGTCGTGACGGAGCAGGTGTTCAACCTCAACGGCATCGGCCGCCTGATGGTGGACGCCGTGACGCGCAACGACTTCACCATGGTCCAGGGCATCGTCCTGCTGGGGGCCACCGTGTTCATCGTGACGAACCTGGTCGTGGACCTGCTCTACGCCCTGCTCGACCCCCGGATCCGCTACTCGTGAGCGGGGTTCGCACGTTGGGCCACCCCTCCCCCGACCCCACCCGCAAGGGGAGGGGGGAAACCCCGGCCTGCTCCCCCGCCCCATGCGGGAGGGGGCCGGGGGGAGGGGTGGCCAACGGCACGGACCCCCGCCCATGAAAACCCTCCTCACCTTCCTCCGCGAGCAGAAGCTCGGCGCCGCCGCGGCCCTCGTGATCCTCGCCATGCTGCTCGCCGGCGTCTTCGCCGAGCGCGTGGCGCCCTATGACCCGCTCGAGATCAACTTCGCCGACATGCTCGCCGCCCCCGGCCCCGGCCACTGGCTCGGCACGGACGGCTTCGGGCGGGACATCCTGAGCCGCATCATCTACGGCGCCCGCACCGCACTTGCCATGGGCTTCCTCGCCTCCATGCTCGGCTGCACCGTGGGCGCCCTGGCCGGCATCGCGTCGGCCTATTACGGCGGCGCCATCGACGCCGTCATCCAACGCATCGTCGATACCATGCTGAGTTTTCCCCTGATCTTCCTCGCGCTGATCACCCTCTCCATGCTGGGCCGCAACGTCGTCGCCGGCATCGACGTCAACCTCGCCATCGCCATCGCACTCCCCATCATGCCGAACGTGGCGCGCGTCATCCGCTCGTCCGCACTCACCATCCGCACGCTGCCCTACATCGACGCCGCCCGCAGCTCCGGCTTCAGCGACGCGCGCATCATCCTTCGCCACATCGCGCCCAACGTGGTCGCACCCTTCATGATCCTGCTCACGGCCTTCATCGCCCAGGCCATCCTGCTCGAGGCGGCGCTCAGCTTCCTCGGCCTCGGCGTGGCGGAGCCCACGCCCGCCTGGGGCCTCATGCTCTCGGGCAACGCCGCCGATTTCTACCGCGAGGCCCCCTGGATCATCGCCTTCCCGGGCCTCGCCATCTCCATCGCCGTGTTCGCCTTCAACTTCCTGGGCGACAGCCTCCGCGACTGGCTCGACCCCAAGCTCCGGGCCTGACCTTCCCCAACCGAGAGGATTTCAACGCATGTTCTGGTTCGAGCCCCCGACCCGCCTCCGCACGACCGTCCACCTCAGCCTGCCCGAGAAGTTCCGCAACGTGGCGCGCTCGGACTGGGCGGAGCCGAACCGCCTCGGGCAGGAAGTCGACAGCTTCCTCGAGGGCCCCTCCTTCGACCGCGAGGGCAACCTCTGGTTCGTCGACATCCCCTTTGGCCGCATCTTCCGCCTCGACCCCAAGGGCAATTGCGAGCTCGTGTGCCAATACGACGGCTGGCCCAACGGCCTCAAGATCACCAAGGAAGGCCGCTTCTACATCTGCTGCTACAAGAAGGGCCTGCTCGAGCTGGACCCGGTGCGCGGCACCCTCACCACCGTCCTCGGCAGCCGCAACAGCGAGAGCTTCAAGGGCCTCAACGACCTCATCTTCGCCGCCAACGGGGATTGCTACTTCACCGACCAGGGCCAGACCGGCATCCATGACTGGACCGGCCGCGTGTTCCGCTACGTGCCCAGCACCGCCAAGCTCGACCTGCTGCTGAGCAACGTCCCCAGCCCCAACGGCATCGTGCTGAACGGCAAGGAGAACCGCCTCTTCGTCGCCGTCACCCGGCAGAACGCGGTGTGGCGCGCGCCGATCATGCTCGACGGCTCGGTGTCCAAGGTCGGCACCTACCTGCAGCTCTCGGGCGGCCATGGCGGCCCGGACGGCATGGCGATCGACGCCGAGGACGGCCTGTACGTCGCGCATCTCGGCATGGGCATCTGGCGCTTCAACTCGGACGGCATCCCGACCCACCTGATCGAGGCCGCAACCGGCCACCACATGACCAACCTCGCCTTCGGCGGCCCCGAGAACCGAACCCTCTACATCACCGAAGCCGACACCGGCACCATCCAGACCGTCGAGGTCCCGGTCCCGGGCAAGGTGATGCACTCGCACCATTAGCCCGGTTGCCCCCGGCCCCAGCCGCAAGGGGAGGGGGAAGCACCACTGCCCCCTCCCCTTGCGGGAGGGGACGGGGGAGGGGGGGCCGAGATCACCAACCGTTGGCGTGCGTGTCCTACTCCGGCAAGTAAACCCACTGCCCATCCCGCACCGTCACCAGCACCTGCGCCGAGGGGCCGCTGCCGCTATGGTCCGTGGGCGAGAGGTTGAACACACCCTGTGCCCCTACCAGGCCCTGGATCCGCTCCAGCGCATCCCGCAGCGCCGTCCGGAACGCCGGCGTCCCCGGTTGCCCGGCTGTCAGCGCCACCGGCACGGCGCGCTCGAGCATCAGGTAGCCGTCCCACACCGTCGCCCCGAACAGGCTCCGCGAGCCGGCGCCATGCTTCGCCTCGTAGGCCTGCACGTACCGCACCGCCACCGGCTTCACCGGGTTGCTGTCCGGCAGCTGCTCGGCCACGAGCGCCGGGCTGACCGTGAAGACGACGCCCTCCATCGCCCGCCCGCCTACCCGCAGGACGTCGGCGTTGGCGATGCCCTGCGTGCTGTACACCGGCCCCGTCCAGCCCCGCGCGCGCAGCTCGATCACCGGTGTCGTGCCGGGCGTGCCGGAGGCGCCGATGAACATCGCATCGGGCTTGGCCGCCAGCGCGCGCAGCACCTGCGGCGTCACGCTCGTGTCGGTCGGGTTGTAGCGCACCGTCAGCGCGTTGCTGAGCCCGAGCGGCGCCGCGGTCGCGTCCAGCGCCGCCATCTGCCCGTCCCCGAACGCCGTCGCGAACGCAATCCCGGCATAGGTCTTGGCCCCGGCCTTCGCCATGTGCCGCGCCACCGGCCCCGTCATCAGCATGTCCGCCGGCGCCGGCTTGAACGCCCAGCGCCGCGCCCCCTCCTGCGGCTCCACGATCGCGCTCGACCCGGCGAGCGACAGCATCGGCACCTGCGCCTGCCCCACCACCTCGAGCACCGCCAGCGACGTGGGGGTCACGCTCGGGCCGAAGATGATGTCCACCCGCTCCTCGTCGATCAGCTTCCGCGCGTTCCGCACCGCCGCCGACGGGTCCGTCGCGTCGTCCAGCACCACGACCCGCACGGGCCGCCCCGCCACGGTGGTGGGCAGCAGCGCCAGCGTGTTGCGCTCCGGAATGCCGAGCGACGCCCCGGGCCCGGTGAGCGACAGCACGGCCCCGATCGTAACCGGCGCCTCCTGGGCGTAAGCGGGGGCGTGCGCGATGGCGTGCGCAGACCAGGCCAGCAAGGCAGCGAGAAGGGCAGCACGGCGCGTCGGCATCGGGGTGGTCTCCCATGCGCCAGGCCTTGTCGCGGGCCCGGTCGTCCGGCGAACGTTCCACGGCCGTAACCCCCTGTCCACGGCTTTGACCCGGCGCGCGCCCTCCGGCAGCATCGCGCCCAACCGCGCCCGAGCGCGGACCCGCGAGGAGCGCCCATGACCAACCCGACGAAGCCCCCCTTCCGCGCCGACCAGGTGGGCAGCCTGCTGCGCACCGCGCCGCTGAAGCAGGCGCGCGAGCAGCACGCGGCCGGGTCGCTCGATGCCGCCGGGCTGCGCGCCGTGGAGGACACGGAGATCGTGGCGCTCATCCGCCGGCAGGAGGCGCTGGGCCTCCGCGCCGTGACCGATGGCGAGTTCCGCCGCGCCTACTGGCATTACGACTTCCTCGAGGGCTTGGCCGGCGTGAGCGCGGTCAAGCTCGACATGGGCGCCGGCAAGGGCGCCTTCCAGCTCCAGCACGCGCTGCGCATCACCGGGCGGATCGGGTGGAAGGGCCATCACCCGATGATCGACCACTTCCGCTTCCTCGCGGCCAACACCGACCGCGCGGCGAAGATGACCATCCCAGGCCCGTCCATGCTCCACTACCGCGGCGGCCGCCAGATGATGAACTTCGGCCTCTATGCGGACATGGACAGCTTCTACTCGGACCTCGCCGGCGCCTACCGCCACGCCGTCCACGCCTTCTACGACGCCGGCTGCCGCTACCTGCAGCTCGACGACATCTCGTTCGCCTATCTGTGCGACCCCGAGCAGCGCGAGATGCTCCGCGCCCGCGGGGACGACCCGGAGGCCCAGCCCGGCATCTACGCCGCCATGGTCCGCGAGGCGCTGCGCGACAAGCCCGCCGACCTCACCGTCACGATGCACCTCTGCCGCGGCAATTTCCGCAGCACCTTCATCGCCTCCGGCGGCTACGAGCCGGTGGCCGAGCTGCTCTTCAACCAGATGCCGATCGACGGCTACTTCATGGAGTGGGACAACGACCGCTCGGGCGGGTTCGAGCCGCTGCGATTCCTGCCCGAAGGCAAGCGCGTGGTGCTCGGCCTCGTCACGTCCAAGACGGGCGACCTCGAGCCCGCCGAGGACCTGAAGCGCCGCATCGAGGAGGCCAGCCGCTACACCCCGCTCGACCGCCTCTGCCTCTCCCCGCAATGCGGCTTCGCCAGCACCGAGGAGGGCAACGCGCTGGCCGAGGACGCGCAGTGGGCCAAGCTCGGCCGCGTGGTGGAGGTGGCCGACGCGGTGTGGGGATAGCGCCGGACCCAGCCCTCCCTATCCCCGCCTCTCCCGCTGGCGCTCCACCCAGCAATTGCCTACCGTTCCTGCAAGCCGCGGAGTGTCGCGGCGCGGGAGGGATGCGCGTGCCAGAAGCGGGCTCGAGGGAAGCGATCGGCGTCGAGATCAGCCGCGTCACGCATCGCTACGCGCCCCGCAACGGCGCGCAGGTCACGGCGCTGGCGAACATCTCGCTCGGCATCCCGCGCAACCAGTTCCACGCCCTGCTCGGCCCCAGCGGCTGCGGCAAGAGCACGCTGCTGTACCTCATCGGCGGCTTCATCCCCGTGCAGGAGGGCGAGATCCGCACCGCGTCCGGCCTCGTGCGCGGGCCGGGGCCGGAGCGTGGGATCGTGTTCCAGAACTTCGCGCTGTTCCCATGGAAGACGGTGAAGGCCAACGTGCTCTACGCCCTCGCCCAACGCGGAAGCCGCGGCTCGGAGGCGGACCAGCGGGCGCAGCACTTCATCGACATGGTGCACCTCACCGGCTTCGAGGGCAGCTACCCGGCCCAGCTCTCGGGCGGCATGCAGCAGCGCGCCGCCATCGCCCGCACGCTCGCGACCGACCCCGACATCCTGCTCATGGACGAGCCGTTCGGCGCGCTGGACGCCCAGACCCGCCGGATCATGCAGGAGGAGCTGCTGGGCATCTGGCGCGCGAGCCGCAAGACGGTCGTGTTCGTGACCCACGACGTGGCGGAGGCCGTGTATCTCGCCGACAGCATCTCCGTCATGAGCGCCCGCCCCGGCCGCATCCAGCAGCGCATCGAGACCGACTTCAACAACCGCAACGACCCCGGCATCCTTCGCAACCCGGAGTTCGTGGACACGGTGGAGCACGTGTGGGAGCTGGTGCGCGCCGAGGTCGATGCCACCAAGGCGGGCCGTGCCGCCGCATGAGGGTTGCCAGCCGCATCCTGCCGGTTCTGCTCGTCCTGCTCCTGTGGGAGGGCAGCACGCGCCTGGGCTTCGTGAGCCGGGCCGCACTGCCGCCGTTCACCGTGGTCATGCAGGCGCTGGCCGGGCTGGTGGCGGATGGCTCGCTCTGGGCCAACGCGGCCAAGTCCGTGCCGCGCAGCCTGGTCGGGTTCGCGGCCGCCCTCGTGGTGGGCACGCTGCTGGGCGGAGGCATGGCGCTGTCCCGGCCGTTCCGCACGCTGGTCAACCCGCTGGTCCAGGTGCTCTACCCGCTGCCGAAATCGGCGCTCATCCCGCTGCTGCTCGTGTGGTTCGGCCTGGGCGACACTTCGAAATCCGTGCTCGTCTTCCTCGGCTGCCTGCTGCCCGTCGTGCTCAGCACGTTCAACGGGATCGCGGGCGTCAACGAGGTGCTCGTCTGGTCCGCCCGGTCCATGGGCGCCTCCCGCGCCGCGGTGCTGTGGGACGTGCTGCTCCCTGCCGCCTCGCCGCAGATCCTGACCGGCGTGCGGACGGCCATCGCCTTCATGTTCCTGCTCATGGTCTCGAGCGAGCTCGTCATCGCCACCAACGGCCTCGGCTACATGATCGGGGCGCTGGGCGACCGCGGCGCCTACCCGGCCATGTTCGCCGTCATCCTCGTCGTCTCCGCGCTCGGCTTCGCCGCCGACGCCGGCTTCCAGGCCATGAGCGCGCACTGGCTCCGGTGGCGGGAATGAGCGGCGCCGTCCTCCCCGCCCCGGTGCCGGCGCCCAACCTCCAGCGCCTCCGACAGGCGGCCGGAAGCTGCGTGGCGCTCGGCGGCCTGCTCGTTTTCTGGGCCGTGGCGGGGCAGCGCGAGTGGATCGACCCGTTCCTCCTGCCGCCCCTGGGCGAGGTGCTGCAGCGGCTGCTGGAGGACGTGCAGTTCGGCGAGTTCGCGACCAACGCCGGGCTGACGGTGTACCGCACGGCCCTCGGCTTCCTGATCGCCTGCGTGCTCGGCATCCCGCTCGGCATCGCCGTGGCCCGGAGCGCCGCCCTGCGCTGGTTCTGCGCACCGCTGATCTCGGTCGGCTTCCCCATGCCCAAGATCGCGTTCCTGCCGGTGTTCATCCTGTGGTTCGGCGTCTACGACACCTCCAAGATCGTCATGGTGGCCTTCGCCTCCGCCTTCACGCTCGTGGCGTCCGCCGAGGCCGGGATGCGGGGCGTCGACAAGGTGCTCGTGTGGTCCGCCCGCGGCATGGGCGCGGGGCCGGTCGGGCTGTTCTTCCAGGTGCTCATCCCGGCCGCGCTGCCGCAGATCTTCACCGGGCTGCAGATCGCGCTCCCCACCGCGCTCATCACCGCCATCGCCTCCGAGATGCTCATGGGCGGCGCCGGGCTGGGCGGCGCCATGCTGCAGGCGGGGCGCTTCGCGGACAGCGTGGGCGTGTATGCCGGCATCGTCGAGACGGCCGCCGTGGGCATGCTGGTGGTGGCCGCCATGGCCCGGCTCCGGCGCGGGCTGCTCCACTGGCACCCCGAGTTCGCGCGGCGATGATGGTGGTTCGTGCTGCCGGCCCCCCCTCCCCCGGCCCCTCCCGCAAGGGGAGGGGGGAAGGACAGGCCGGCTCCCCCTCCCCTTGCGGGAGGGGGCTGGGGGGAGGGGTGGCCGCCAAGCGCACTCGTTAGCACTCAAGTCAACAAGGCTCCCCCCATGGATAGCTTCGTCGCCGCCCCGGCCGCACCCTTCGGCATCGGCACCGCCACCCCGCGCTTCGAGGACGCCCGCTTGCTGCGCGGCCTCGGACAATACACCGACGACATCCACCCCCAGAACGCCGCCTTCATGGTGGTCGTCCGCTCGCCGCACGCCAGCGCCCGCATCCTGTCCATCGACACCGAAGCCGCCCGCGCCGCCCCCAGCGTGCTGGCGGTGCTCACGGGTGCGGACCTCCTCGCCGACGGCCTCGGCCCGCTGCAGACCATGGTGCAGCGCCACCGCGCCGACGGCTCCCCCCTGGCCCGCCCGCCCTACCACGCGCTCGCCACCGGCGCCGCCCGCTTCGCCGGGGACGCCGTCGCCCTCGTCGTCGCCACCACCCTGCCCGGTGCACACAACGCGGCCGAGCTCGTCGCCATCGACTACGACCCGCTCCCGGCCGTGACGGACGCCGTGGCCGCCGCCGCCCCGGGCGCGCCCGCCGTGTGGCCCGAGCACGCGCCCGACAACCAGTGCTTCGTCTTCCGCCTCGGCGACGCCGTCCGCACCGACGCGGCCTTCGCCGCCGCCCGCCACGTGACGCGCCTCGAGCTGCCCATCAGCCGCGTGTCCGCCAACCCCATCGAGCCGCGCACCGCCACCGCCGCCTACGACCCGGCGCGCGACACCTACACGCTCCACGCCGGCACCCAGGCGCCGCACAAGGTTCGCTCCGAGCTCGCCGAGCACACGCTCCGCATCCCGGCCAACCGCCTTCGCGTGATCAGCCCCGACGTCGGCGGCGCGTTCGGCATGAAGGGCAGCCCCTACCCGGAATACGCCCTCTGCCTCTGGGCCGCTCGTCGCACCGGGCACACCGTGCGCTGGACCGCCACCCGCAGCGAGAGCTTCCTCTCCGACTTCCACGCCCGCGACGTCTCGCTCCAGGTGGAGCTCGCGCTCGACGAGGAAGGCACCTTCCTCGGCCTCCGCGTCCGCAGCCACGCGAACCTCGGCGCCTACCTCGGCTTCAACACGCCGCACTCCAGCACGAACAACCTCGGCGGCCTCGCCGGCATGTACCGCACGCCCGCCATCCACGCCGAGGTGTTCGGCATCTACACCAACACGCAGCCCAACGGCCCTTATCGCGGCGCCGGGCGCCCGGAGGCCACCTACGCCATCGAGCGCGCCATCGACCAGGCGGCCCTCGAGATGGGGCTCGACCGCGTGGAGCTCCGCCGCCGCAACCTCATCCCCGCCAGCGCCATGCCCTTCCGCACCGGCCTCGTGTTCACCTACGACAGCGGGGACTTCCCCGCCATCATGGCCCGCGCGCTCGAGGCGGCGGACTGGCCGGGCTTCGAGGCACGCCGTGCCGAGAGCGCCGCACGGGGGAAGCTCCGAGGCATCGGCCTCGCCAACGCCATCGAGATCGCCGGCGGCCCGGCTGCCGCCCCCATGGAGGAGGCCGCAGAAATCCGCTTCGACCCGGACGGCTCGGCCACCATCCTGCTCGGCACCCACAGCCAGGGCCAGGGCCACGAGACCGCCTTCCGCCAGATCGCCGCGACCCATCTGGGCCTCGCCCCAGACCAGATGACGGTGGCCTTCGGGGACACCGGGGCCACCGCCCATGGCCGCGGCACGTTCGGCTCCCGCTCCATCATGGCCGGCGGCGGCGCCTTCGTCCGCGCCTCGGAGAAGGTGATCGAGCGCGGCCGGGCCATCGCGGCGCACATGCTGGAGGCGGCCGCCGCCGACATCGAGTTTACGGTGGACGAAGGCGGGACCGGCCGGTTCAGCGTCGCGGGCACGGACCGCGGCATCGGCCTGCCCGAGGTGGCCCGCGCCAGCTTCATCGGCGGCAAGCTGCCGCCCGGCGCCGAATACGGCCTCGGCGCCACCGCCATCGTCCCCCCCGGCGGCCCCCCCTTCCCCAACGGCACCCATGTCTGCGAGCTCGAGGTCGACCCCGAGACCGGCACCACCGCCGTGCTGCGCTATCTGGTGGTGGACGACGTGGGCACCGTGATCAACCCGCTCCTGGTCAAGGGCCAGATCCACGGCGGTGTGGCGCAGGGCCTGGGCCAGGTCTTCCTCGAGGCGGTGCGCTACGACGCGGACGGCCAGATGCTGAGCGGCTCCTTCATGGACTACGCGATGCCGCGTGCCTCCGACCTGTGCGCCATGGACGTTATCAGCCACCCTGTCCCCACCGCCACCAACCCGCTCGGCGCCAAGGGGGCCGGGGAGGCCGGCACCGTCGGCGCCCTGCCGGCGCTGATGAACGCCCTGCTCGACGCGCTCCGCCCGCACGGCGTGGACCATGTGGATATGCCGGCAACGCCCGAGGCGGTATGGTCCGCGCTGAACCGGGCCCGCAAGACCGGGACCACCGGAGGAAGCACACCATGATCGATCGCCGCACCCTGCTGGCCGCAGCCCTCGCCACGCCGGCCATCGCACGGGCCCAAAGCGGCCCAGTCCCCATCCGCATCGGCTGGGCCATCACCCCAGCACAGCTCCCCCCGGTCGTGTTCGCCAACCCGGGCATCCTGAAGCATTACGGCAAGTCTTACACCGTCGAGCTCACCTATTTCCGCGGCAGCGCGCCCCAGATCACGGCGCTCGCGGCCGGCGAACTCAGCATCGCCGCCCTCGCCTTCTCCAGCTTCGCACTCGCCGTGCAGAACGCGCGCATGAACGACCTCCGCGTGGTCGGAGACCTCTACCAGGACGGCGTGGAAGGCTACTACTCGAGCCAGTATGTGGTGCGCGCCGGCAGCCCCATCCACACCGTGGCGGACCTCAAAGGCCGCGTCATCGCCACCAACGGCTTCGGCGGCGCCATCGACATGGCCATGCGCAAGCGCCTCCGCGACGAAGGCCTCGAGGACAAGCGGGACTACAACGTGATCGAGGTCCAGTTCCCGTCGATGCCCGCCATGCTGGCCGAAGGCAAGGTGGACATGGCCGGCATGGTGGCCCCGTTCAGCCAGGACCAGGTGGCCCAGGGCAAGGCCACCAACCTGTTCACCATCAAGGATTCCATGGGCGTCACGCAAACTACCTTGATGGCCGCGCGCGCCCCCTTCATCCAGAAGAACCGCGCCGCCATGGTGGACTTCATGGAAGACATGCAGATCGGCACACGCTGGCTGCTCGACCCCGCCAACCGCACCGCCGCGCTCGAGCTCGTCAGCCGCGTGACGAAGCAGCCCGTGGCCGAGTTCGAGTCCTGGGCGTTCACGAAAAACGACTATTTCCGCGACCCGGCCATCCGCCCGAACCTGGTGGCGTTGCAGAACAACATCCGCGTGCAGAAGGACCTCGGTTTCCTGAAGGCGGACCTGGACGTGCCGAAATTCGCGGACCTGTCGCTGGTGGAAGAGGCGGCTGCGCGGAGCTGACCTCTGCTCCCTCTCCCCTTGCGGGAGAGGGCCGGGGTGAGGGGGGCCGCCTGCGCGAACCGTCGTCCTCAGCACCCGTCATCGCACGCGAAGCGTGGCGATCCAGGGGCCGGATAGAGCAGCTCCGTCCGCTCCTGGATCGCCACGCCTTCGGCTCGCGATGACGGTCAGACCATCTCCAACTCCCCCGTCAGCGCCCGCAGCTCCGTCGTGTGCGGGTGCCGCGTCCGCCCGGCGCGCAGATCGTCCGTGCTCAGCTCCTCCACCAGCTCGCCCCCCTGCATGACACCGAGAGCCGGGCACAAATGCGCCACCACGGCCAGGTTGTGGCTGACGAGCAGGTAGGTGAGCCCGCGCGCCTGCTGCAGGTCCCGCAACAGGTTCAGGATTTCGGCCTGCACGGACACGTCGAGCGCGCTCGTCGGCTCGTCCAGCAGCAGCACGTCCGGCTCCGGCATCAGCGCGCGCGCGATCGCCACACGCTGCCGCTGGCCGCCGCTCAGCTGGTGCGGGTAGCGGAACCGCACCGTGGGCGGCAGCGCGACCGCGGCCAGGCCGTCGCGGATGCGCCGGTCATGGTCCGTCATCCCATACACCTCGAGCGGCTCGCTCAACGCGCGGTCCACCGTCTGCCGCGGGTGCAGCGAGCCATACGGGTCCTGGAACACCATCTGCATGCGCCGGAACGCGGCCGGGCTGCGGTGGCGCACGAGGGGCGTGCCGTCCAGCCGCATGCCGCCGGACCACTCCGTGTTCAGCCCGGACAGCGCCCGCAGGATGGTGCTCTTGCCGGAGCCGCTCTCACCCACGAGCCCATAGGACCCGCCACCGGGCACGCGCAAGGAGACGCCCTTCACCACCTCGCGGCCGGCAAAGGCGACGCGTAGCTGGTCGAGCTCGATCATTGGGGGGAGTACCCTGTTGCAGGTTGGACAGACAGCCGATTGCTTCCCCCCTCCCCTTGCGGGAGGTGCCGGGGGAGGGGGCACCGCAAGCGCGACACCTTCCCGACGCCGGTCAGCCACTCAGAGAAGGGAAGCCGGCAGCCAAATCGGTTCGGCAGTCCGGTCGACTCCAATGAACGGCTTACCGGCAGCTGCCCGCCGAGCACGCCGCTTGCATGCAGAGTTTGAACGGCCTCGCCGTACCGGCCGCTTGTGCCTGACGCGAGACGCCGCGTCCGAGCAAGCAGTGGCCCGATGCTGACCGCCGGCGGATTGAAGATGACCCTGCCCCCCAAGCGCCCTCGTTCATGAGCAGAAACCATCACGACCATGCCACTGCTTGGGGCGGGTTGCAAAGGCTACTGGGGTGAGCCCATCGGGCCGCCTGTGTGGCCGTGCTGTGATGTGGTCGATCCTCCACGCCTCGATGATCGGGCGGCCGCGGCGAGGCTGCCGAACAGGTGTTCGTTGTTCTGCTGTGGCTTGCCCGGGGCGGTGTAGCGCCACGACACCGAGCGGTCCGCCTCCATCGTTGTCCGCTCATGCCCAACACAGGCCGTTCCGTTCATGCGGGCTCCAAAGCCGGGCGTGAACGCTGGCGCGTGCCTCGTCACCCGGGGGAAATGGACGCTCCTTCTCCGGGCGCCTGCCGCGCCTGTGCCGCCATGCGGACGGCGGCGTTGGCCGCTCCGAAGCCGGCATATCCAGCCCCGCGCTCCACCACCTCGAAAAAGAAGCGGTTCTGGAACGTATGGGTGTAGGCATGCCGGAACTCGCCGCCCGCGTCCCGATCGTACAGCAGCCCCAGCCGCGACAGCTCCGCGACGCCGGCATCGTCGGGGTCGAGCCGGGCTGCCACGTCGTCGTAGTAGTTGGCCGGAATGGGAAGCCGCGCGAAACCGGCCTGTGCCAATCGTTCCACCGTAGCACCGGCGTCATCGGTGCCGAATGCCATATGCTGAACACCCGCACCCGCGAACGTGGATACGAACCGGCCCGCCGCCGTGTCCTGCGCTTCCGACACGTTGAACGTGAGCCGGAGCGTGCCGGCGGGGTCGACCATGGCCCGGCTCTGCACCAGGCCGTATGGGTCCGGCAAATCCCACACCGGCTGCGGCTGCAAGCCGAACAGGCTGCGCCAAAACAGCACGAAGGTGTCCAACTGCCCGGCCCGGAGCGCAACGGCGACGTGATCCACGACGTGCAGCCCGGCGCCTTCGTCCACCGGGTGCAGGTGGAAGTCGTCATGCCAGAACGATGAGTCCCGCCCGACAAGATAGACCAGTGTGCCGTCTGGCCCCCGCACTGCTGGAATGCGCCGCTCGCCGTCGCCCACCCGCTCCTGCCAGTCCGGGATCAGCAACGCCCGCGCTCGGGCCAGCACGCGGTCCGGGTCGTCCACCCGAAGCGCCATGGCGCATACGGCGGGGCCGTGGTGTTGGAAGTGCTCGGACGCCGCTGTGTCCTGCTCGCTGTTCAGCACGAGGTTGATGCGGCCCTGCCGATAAAGCGCAACGTTCTTGGAGCGGTGCCGCCCGGCGTGCCGGAAGCCGAGCCCGATCAGCACGGCCGCGAGCGCTTCCCGGGCCGCCGGGTCCACGGCGAACTCCAGGAACTCGATCCCGTCCAGCACTGGCAATGCGGGCAACACGGTGGCACCCGCCCCAGCCTCGGCCAGGATCAAGGACCGCAGCCCGTCCCGTGCGATGGCTCGAGCAGGCGCTGCCCGGAAGTGGTCGTTGAACACCTCCAACGACAGCGGCCCAGCATACCCGCTGGCCAGCACGGCCTGCAGGAACCCGTCCACCGGCAGGTCGCCCTGCCCGGGGAACGAGCGGTGGTGCCGGCTCCAGGACAGCACGTCCATGGACAGCCGCGGCGCGTCGGCCAGCTGCACGTAGAAGATGCGGTCTCCCGGAACCTCCGAGATCCCTGTAGGGTCGTCCTGGAGGGCCAGGGTATGAAAGCTGTCGACGATCAGCCCCAGCGCCGGGTGCCCGGCCTCCTGCACGATGCGCCAGGCGTGCCCCCAGCGCTTGACGTGCCGGCCCCAGCACAGGGCCTCGTATCCCACGCGCAATCCGCGCGCGGCGGCCCGCTCAGCCATGGCGCGTAGGTCGGAGGCGGCGCGGGCGTCGTCGTCCAACGCCATGATCTGGGTGTTGCTGCACACCAGCACCAGGTCGGTGCCGAGCGCCTGCATCACGTCGAATTTGCGCTCCGCCCGGTCCAGGTTGCGGCTGCGCGCAGGCTCCGGCATGGCCTCGAAGTCGCGGAACGGCTGATAGATGTCTATGGCTAGGCCAAGCCCGTCCGCAATGCGCCGCACGTCGGCCGGTGAGCCGTCGAAGGCCAGCAGGTCCCCCTCCATCACCTCCACCCCGTTGAACCCGGCAGCGGCCGCGGCTTCCAGCTTGTCCGGCAGGGTGCCGCTCAGCGCCACCGTGGCGATGGACTTGCGGCGCAGCGGGTTACCCGACATGGACCGTTCTCCCAGTTGCAGCAGCCTGCTTGATGGCGGCGATGACCCGAAGCGTGTCCAGCCCGTCGCGCCCGGTCACCACCGGCACGGCGGTGGCGCGGATGACGGCGGACAGGTTCTGGATCTGCAAGGCTAGCGGGTCGGCCACCGGAGCTTCCACGCGATCGGCGGCGATAGGGTTCCACCAGTCCGGTTCGCCATCGTGCCGCCACAGGTCCAGGGCCGGCACGGTGAGCGACCCGTGCGTGCCGCCGATCCAAAGGCTGGACTCAGGCGTGTGGCTGTAGGCCGAGTTCTCGCCGCTGGTCAGCTCCCAGGACCAGGGGGCTGCAACCGTGTCGGACACCGTGACGGTGCCCAGCGCGCCGTTTGCAAACCGCAGCAGCACCGTCGCCGTGTCCTCGACGGCAAAGCCACGCTGGGCGCTGCTCTCCATGGCCTGCACGGACACGACGGGGCCGACGAGGTGGCGCAGCAGGTCCACGTCATGGACGAGGTTCAGGAACACCGGCCCTGCCCCCTCCTCCCGCCGCCAGGCCGCGTCGAAGTAGCTGTCGGGCTTGTGGAACCAGCATGATGCATGGGCCGCCACCACCGTGCCCAGTTGCCCGGCGTCCAGCACCTGCTTGGCCCGCGCGACCACCGGGTTGTGCCGGCGGTGGTGCCCCACCAGCAACGGCACGCCGGCGCGTTCGGCCGCCTCCACGAGCCGGGCCGCGCTGTCCACGTCGGGGGCGATGGGTTTCTCCACCAGCACCGGCAACCCGGCCATCACGCACTCCAGGCCGTGATCTACGTGCAAGGCGTTGGGCGTGGCCACCACTACGCCTTCCGGCCGCATGACCGCCGCCATGTCGGCAAAGCTGGCGTAACACGGAACACCCAGGCCGGCGGCGAACGCCTGCGCCTCCGGCGTCGGGTCCACGATGGCGGCCAGCTCAGCGCAGGCCTCCGTCTGGATATGCCCGATGTGCCGCCGCCCGATTAACCCGGCGCCCATCACCGCCAGCCGGACGGCCACCCTACGCCCCCACCAACGGCGCGACCCGGCGCAACGCCGACCCAAGCCCGGCGGCGAGCGTCCGGCAGTCCCGCCCCACGGCGGCCAAGGCTTCGTGACCGTAGATATCCGGCGTGCGCTGGCCCGGCAGGTTTGGGTCCAGGCCGCTCGAGACGTGCACAAGCCGGCTCATGCGTGACGGTCGAGGTGGATGGTCATTGTCGTCGTCCTCCCTGTGTTGATGGTTACCGCGCCGCCGCGGCGTATCTCGCCTCGAGCCGGGCGCTGTAGAGCGACAGCGGCCAGCACAGGGCAAAGTAAATCGCCCCCACAACCCCGAACACCAGGAGAGGCTGGAATGTCTGGTTCGACACGATCTGCCCGGCCCGCGACAGCTCGATGAACCCCACGATGGCCGCCAGCGACGTGCCCTTGATGAGCTGCACCAGGTAGCCCACCGTCGCCGGCTGCGCGATCCGCAGCGCCTGCGGCAGGATCACGTTCCGCATCCGCGCCACGTAGGGCAGGCTGAGCGCGCCCGCCGCCTCCGTTTGCCCGCGCGGCACAGCCTCGATGGAGCCGCGCCAGATTTCGCCCAGGAACGCGCTGGCGTTGAGCGTGAAGCCGATGGCCACCGCCGACCACGCCGGCAACTGCAAGCCGAGCAGCCCCAAGCCGTAGTAGATCACGAAAAGCTGCATCAGCAGCGGCGTGCCCTGGAACAGCGCGATGTACCCCGCCGTGGCCCGGCGCAGCGCCACCCGCTCGGACGTTCGCATCAGCGCCACCGCCAGCCCGAACAGCCCGCCTCCGATGAAGGCGATGATGGACAGGCCGATGGTCCAGCGCAGGCCCACCAGCAGGAAGTTGAACTCGCCCAGGCCGAAGCCGGTGTTGAGCGGCATGGCTCAACGAACCGGGTAGCTGAGGTAGCGCCGTGACAACACGGCGAGCCCGGACATGACCACCCAGGATATGAGCAAGTACATGAGCGTGATGGTGAAATACACCTCGAACGACCGGAAGGTGTCGCTCTCGATGCGCTGCGCGACCGAAGTCAGCTCGTAGGCGGCGATGGAGGAGCAGATGGAGGAGGTGAGCGTGAGCAGGACGCACTGCCCAACGAGCGCCGGGTAGATGGCGCGTAGCGCAGGCTTGAGGATGATGAGCCGGAACACCCGCGACCGGTGCAGCGCCAACGCCAACCCGGCTTCCGTCTGGCCGCGGGCGATGGACTGCACGCCGCCCCGGATGATCTCTATGGCGTAGGCGCCGCCGTTCAGGCCCAGCGCGAGGATGGCCGTGGTGGTCGGGTTCAGCTTGAGGCCCAGGTGCGGCAGGGCAAAGTACAGGAAGAAGATCTGCACCAGGAACGGCGTGTTACGGATGACTTCCACAAACGCCATCGTCGCCACACGCAGCGGCCGGAACGGGGATGATCGGGCGATGACGCCGCCCACGCCCACGGCCATCGCCAGCACAATGCCACACAGCGCCACGCCGAACGTGCCGAGGCAGCCCTGCAGCAAGTCTGGCAGCGCGTCCCATACGACGCTGAAATCGAGCGTTGCGCCCACGTATGCCCCCGAATGGCCCGGCACCGGTTTCGGCTGCCCGGATCCTTGTGGAGCTTAATTAAGTAAACGTTTAATTTGAGTCAAGGGAACTCCTGCGCTATGGAAGCGGCGATGCCCGACGGTTCTGCCCCTCCCCGCCGCCGAGATCCCGAGGCTACGCGCCTGGGCATCCTGGACTCGGCCCTGGTGGAGTTTTCCGACAACGGCCTGAGCGGCGCCCGCGTGGATGCAATTGCAGCCCGCACGCAGACAACGGTGCGGATGATCTATTATTACTTCGGCAGTAAGGAGGAGCTGTACCGCGCCGTGCTGGAACGCGCCTACGCCAGTATGCGCGCTGCCGAAGTGGACCTGCGGTTGCAGGATTTGGCGCCCGCCGATGCCATCCGGCGGCTAGCCGGGCACGCCTTCGATCACCATGAGGCCAACCCGCGTTTTGTCCGCCTGGTGTCCATCGAGAACATCCACAAAGCGGAGCACCTGGCCCGCTCCCCTGAAATCGAGGTCATGAACCGCACGGTGCTGGCCAGCATCCAGGCCGTGTTGGACCGCGGCCAGGCAGATGGCAGCTTCCAGGCCGGGGCTACGGCGATGGAAGTCCATTTGCTGATCACGGCGTTCTGCTTTTTCCGCGTCGCCAACCGTTACACGCTCGGCGCCGTGTTCCGCCAGGACCCGCTGGACCCGGCGCTGCGCGCGGGCCAGCGGGCGATGCTGGTGCGGTCGGTGCTGGAATACCTGCGCTCTTAGCTCGACTTTGGCCGATATGCGGCATGAGGGGGACAGCTTCGCGACCCCGCAGTCACGGCTGGCTCCGACATCACGCCAGCCAAGAAGCCTCCCGCTGCATCGTCGGCAGCCGCGCCTGCGGGTGCGCCAGCGTCGGCAAACACCCAAGCAGCCCCCGTGTGTAGGCGTGCTGCGCATGGCCCAGTTCGGAGGCCTTCAACGTCTCCATCACCCGGCCCGCATACATGACGACGATCCGGTCGCAGAACTTGCCCACGAGCGGCAGGTCGTGGCTGATCAGCAGCAGCCCCATCCCGCGCCGGTTGACCAGGTCCTCCATGAGGCGAAGGATCTCCGCCTGCACCGTCGCGTCCAGCGCGCTCGTCGGCTCGTCGGCGATCAGCAGCTCGGGGTCCGGCGCCAGCATCATCGCGATCATCACCCGCTGCCCCATGCCGCCCGACAGCTCGTGCGGGTAGAGGCCGGCCACGCGCGCCGGGTCGCGGATGAGCACCTGGTTCAGCAGCTCCACCGCCGCCTCGGCCGCCGCCCGGCGCGTGCCGCCCTTGTGCGCCCGCCACGCCTCCGCCACCTGGTCGCCCGCCGTCATCACGGGGTTCAGCGCATACTTGGGGTCCTGCAGGATCAGCCCGGCCCGGCGCCCGCGGATGGCCCGCATGTCCCGCTCGCTCGCAGCCAGCACGTCGATGCCGTCGAAGGCAAGGCGCTTGGCCGTCACGCTGGCCGATCTCGGCAGCAGCCGCAGCAGCGCCCGCGCGGTAAGGGACTTGCCGGAGCCACTCTCGCCCACGATCCCGAGTTTTTCCGCGCCAAGGGTGAGCGACACGCCGCGCACGGCTTCGGACGGGCCGGTGGGCGTGGCGAAGGCAATGCGCAGGTCGTCGATCTCTACGAGCATCGGTGCACTCCTTCCCGGGCGAAGAAGGACCTAACCATCCTGCTTGGGGTCCAGCACGTCCCGCAGCCCATCCCCCAGCAGGTTGAACGCCAGCGAGGCCGCGAAGATCGCCACACCCGGGATTGTCGGCACCCACCACTGGTCCAGGATGAACCGCCGCGCCGTCGCGATCATCGCCCCCCATTCCGGCGAGGGCGGCTGCGCCCCCATGCCCAGGAACCCGAGCCCGGCCGCCGTCAGGATGATGCTGCTCATGTCCAGCGTGACGCGCACCACGAGGCTCGGCAGGCACAGCGGCGCCACGTGCCGCAGCACGATCCGCGCCGCGCCCGCGCCCCCGAGCCGGGCCGCAGCGATGTAGTCCGTGTTGCGGATGCTGAGCGTCTCGGCCCGCGCCAGCCGCGCATAGGGCGGCCAGGCCGTCAGCGCGATGGCCGCCACCGCGCTCGTCACGCCGGGCCGTAGCGCCGCCACGAAGGCCAGCGCCAGCACCAGCCGCGGGAAGGCCAGGAACACGTCGGTCACGCGCATCAGCAGCCGGTCCCACACGCCGCCCGCGTAGCCCGCGATGCACCCCACGGCGAGGCCCAGCGGCGCCACCATGAGCACGACCGCCACCACCATGCCGAGCGTGATCCGCCCGCCATAGAGCAGCCGCGAATACACGTCCCGCCCCAACTCGTCCGTGCCCAGCCAATGCGCCCAGCTCGGCCGCTGCAGCCGCTGCCCGAGGTTCTGCACCCCCGGGTCGTGCGTGGCGAGCACCGGGGCGAGCAGCGCGGTGACGATCAGCACCAGCGCCACCAGCAGCCCGGCCATGGCCAGCGGGTTGCGCCGGAACTGCAGCCACAGCCGGTAGCGCCGCCCCCACGCCGCCTGGCCCCGGCTGCCGGGCGTCTCGGTCAGCAGCCAATCCTTGGTGAACGTGCCGCTCATCGCACGCCCCTCATCGGACGCGGGGGTCCAGGAGCCGGTACATCAGGTCCGCGAACAGGTTCAGCGCCACGTAGGTGAGCCCCACCACCAGCGTCGCCCCCAGCACCGCGTTCATGTCGGCGTTCAGCAACGACCCGGTCAGGTACTGCCCAAGGCCGGGCCACGAAAAGATGGTCTCCGTCAGCACCGCCCCCTCCAGCAGCCCGGCATAGGTCAGCGCGATCACCGTCACCAGCCGCACGAGGATGTTCCCGAACGCATGCCGCCACACAACGGCGGCCACGGAAAGGCCCTTCGCCCGCGCCGTGGTGATGTATTCGCCGGCCAGCGCCTCCAGCATGAAGGCCCGCGTCATGCGCGCGATGTAGGCCATGTTGAACGCCCCCAGCACCAGCGCCGGCAGGGCCAGATGCCGCGCCGCATCCCGGAAGCTGTCCCAGTCGCCGGCCCAGGCCGCGTCCACCAGCAGCAGCCCGGTCACCTGCGGCACCATGTCCTGATACAGCACGTCCTGCCGCCCCGGCCCGGGCGCCCATCCCAGCGTCGCGTAGAACAGCAGCAGGCTCACCAGCGCCAGCACGAACACCGGGATCGAATGGCCCGACAGGCACACCACCCGGATCACCTGGTCGATCCAGGACCCCTGGCGCACCGCCGCATAAACCCCGAGCGGAACCCCAACGACGGCCGCGATCAGCAGCGCGATCGTCGCCAGCTCGAGCGTGGCCGGGAAGAACCGCGCGATGTCGGTCGACACCCGGTTGCTCGTCATCACGCTGCGCCCGAGGTCTCCCTGCACCAGGCTCTGCGAGTAGCGCAGGAACTGCTCCGGCAGCGGCCGGTCCAGCCCCATCTCCCGCTTCGTCCGTTCATAGACGTCCTGCGGCGCCCGGTCCCCTACCACGGCCAGCACCGGGTCGATGGGCACGACGCGGCCGATGAGGAAGGTGATCAGCACGAGGCCGAACAGCGTGATGGGGATGGTCGCCGCCGTGGCCGCCAGGCCGCGGAGCCTACTCATCACAGAAGCCCGGACTCCGCCCCGTCATCGCGAGCCGAGGGCGTAACGATCCAGGGGCCACGACAGCAGTCCGCCGGCCCCCGGATCGCCGCGCTGCGCTCGCGATGACGACCGCCCGGCTCGCGCTCTCGCCGCGCTCAGGCCTTGGTGATGCGCGCATACACGCTCCGGTCCGACAGCGGCCCGATCTCGAACCCGGTCACCCCCTTGCGCACCATCGCCACCTCGACCTGCTGCAGCATGATCGCGAACGGGCTCCGCTCCTGGTGGTCCCGCTGCAGCCGCTCGTACTCCTTCACCCGGCGCCCGGCGTCCAGCTCCTTCACGTTCGCGATCGCCCGGTCGTTCAGATCCTTGTCCTGCCACGAGCTGCGCCACGCCACCGTCCGGTTCGTGGCCGCCTCCGTGTTGTCCGGGTTCATGCAGAACGTCTCGGCGTTGCTGTGCGGGTCCATGTAGTCGCTGCCCCAGCGCAGCATCGCCAGCTCGTGGTTGCGCGCCCGGGTCTTGGTGATGACCTGCCGGAACTCCGCCGCCTGCAGCCGCACCTTGATCCCGATGGCCGCGAGGTCGGCCTGCAGCGCCTGCGCCACGTCGCTGAACGGCGCGTTGCTCTGGTGGTCGAGCGTGATCTCGAACCCCTCCGGCACGCCCGCCTCGGCCATCAGCGCCTTGGCCTTCGCCACGTCCTTCTGGAACGGCGTGTCCGTCAGCGCCGCCGGGAAGCCCTTGGGCAGAAAAGACTGATGGACCTCGTACACGGTCGGCGTGATGTTGGTCGCGATCGTCTTGTAGTCGATCGCCCACTTGATCGCCTGGCGCACCTGCGGCTTGGACAGCATCGGATGCTTCTGGTTCATGGCGAGGTAGTTGATGGAGGCCTTGCTCGCCGTCACCTTCTCGTAGGCCGGGTTACCCTCCAGCTGCTTGATCTGCTCGGGCGCCAGCGTGCGCGCGATGTCGATGTCGCCCTTCTGCAGCAACAGCAGCTGCGCCGACGGGTCCGGCCGGTGCAGTATCAACAGCCGCTTCACGCTCGGCGGGTTCACGGAGTTCGGGTTCGCGTCCAGCGCCACGCTCTCGCTCGCACGCCACGCCCGCACCGTCCACGCGCCCGACCCGGCCGAGTTCTGCTTCAGCCAGGCATTGCCGTAATCGTCGCCCGCCACCTTCGTCAGCAGCAACTTCTTGTCGACAATTCCGCCGCAGCTCGCACTCAGGCAATACAACAGGAAGGTCGGGCTCTGCTGCTCCTTGATCTTCAGCACCACCGTGGTCGCGTCCGGCGCCGTCATGGTCTCGGCCGCGTTCTCCTTGGTGAACCCGAACTGGTTGATGATGAACGCCGGCGCCTTGTTCAGGGCCACCAGCCGCGTGAGGGTATAGATCACGTCCTCGGCCGTGATCGGGTTCCCGCTCGCGAACTTCCGCCCCGGCTTCAGCTTGAACGTCGTGGTCAGCCCATCCGCACTCGTGCTCCAGCTCTCGGCGAGCTCGGGCCGGATGTTGGTCGGGTCCTTCGTGTCGGGGCTGACCAGCTTTTCATAGACGTTGCCGCACACCTCGTTGCCGCTGAACTCGAAGCTCTCGCCCGGGTCCAGGCTGATGATGTCGTCGATCTGGTGCGCCATCACGATGGCGTCCTTCGGCGTGTCCGCGAAGGCGGCGCTGTAGGCGCTGGTCCAGACGATCGGCGCAACGCCGGCGGCGCCCAGAAGAGTGCGGCGGTTCAACATGGGTCGGGTCCCCTATCAAGATGGACGGGACCATAGCGGTGTGGATGGCCCTGGGGGAAGGGACGTCGATCGAGCCTGCCAGCGCATCGTCCCGGACAAGACTTCACTCCAGCCTGAGGCCGAGATGGGCGGCCATGGGCATGAAGTCGCGATCGTCGTGCAGCAGGGCGTGGCCGCCGTCGATGCAGAATGTGCCGATGACCAGGTCGATCGTCCGTCGGACCGTGACGCCGAGCGCCCGGAGATGGCGGTGGTTTCGCGCCGCCTGCACGGCCAATCGACGGCTCGACAGCGAGACGACGTCGAACTTGGAAAGCTCCGTCTCCAGCCGCGCAGCGTGCGCTTCGTCGCGCGCGCCCTGCAGCACCTCGAGAAGGATCAGGTCGCCGACGACGATCTCGTCAGGACGATCCTGGACGAGGGACTGCAGGCGCCGCACAGCCGGCGTTCCGCTGCTGCGAAGGTTCCCGATCCAAACCGAGCTGTCGACGACGATCACGCCTCGCTCGACCAACCATCCCGCATCGCGTCCAGATCACCATTCCAGCCGAGCCCGGCCATGTTCGCCACCGCATCGATCCGCTCATGGCGGCGCACCAGCTGCCGGAGCGCCTCCTGAACTGTCGCCTTCTTGGTCGCGAGCCCGCTCGCCCGCATTGCCGCGACCAGGAGGTCGTCGTCGATATCGATGTTCGTGCGCATAATCGGCCATGTGTAGTTTTGCTGGTCGTTATACACACCGTGCCAGGGACTTGCCACTGTCGCGCGCACGCCACCCGAGCGGCTTGTTCGGGCTACTTCGTCAGCGCTCCCACCAGGAACGCCATCACGTCCGCCCGCACCGCCTCGGTCGCCTGCGGGTTGTGCCCCACATGCGCCCCCACGGCGACGCAGGCCGAGGTCCTGATCGCATAGGGCTGCCCCGTCTCGGCCTCGAGCAGCGTCCCGTTCGGGCCCTCCTTCAGCCGGCAGTTCCGCGTGCTCTGCGCCTTCGGAACCTCCACCAGCCGCGGCGTGGTCGGGCTGTCGAACCCGTGCTGGCTGTCGGCATACTCCGTCAGCGTCACGTCCACCCCTGCGGGCTTGAGCCGCGCCACGAGAGTGCGGCACGCGGCCGGATTCACGTAATCGTCGCTGGCACCGTGGTACAGCCGGATCGGCACCCCACCCATCGCCTGGTCCCGCTCGTAGGCGATGTTGCATGGCGTGTAGAACCCGACATGCGCCGCGAACTTCGCCGCCGACCCGAACCCGCCGCGGAACCGCTCCATGGCCGCATAGACCGAAGGCACGGCCCCCTTCGAGAACCCCCACACCGCGATCCGGTCCGCCCGCACCCGCGGATGCGCCGCCAGAACGTCGAGCGCCCGATACGCGTCCACCACCATCGACAGCGAGTTCAGCTGGTCTTGGTCCTCGACCGTGCTGACGATCCCACGCCCCGAGAAGCTGTCCAGGATGAACGCCCCGATCCCCGCCGCATTCAGCGTCCGCGCCCACATGTCCGGCCCGGCCGCGATGCCGCCCGACCCATGGATCAGCACCACCACGGGCACCCGCCCCGCCACCCCGAACGGCAGCCGCAGCTCACCCCCCAGCAGCACCTCGGGCCCCGTCCTCTCACCCCGCAACAGCGCATCGATCGGCACCGTCTGCGACCGCACCGGCAGGATCTCGATCCGCCCGGGCCACGCCGTCCCCTCCGCCCGCGCCCCGCCCGCCGCCACGAGCAGCGCCGCCAGGGTTGCCGCCAAAAGCCGGATGCGCCGCTGGATCATGGTCCGTCTCCCTGCGCCTCATGACGATGGGCGCCTGCGGTGGATGTGGCCACAGGTGGCCATGGCTCTGCAATCCGCCGAACGAGGAAACCGCGCTCGATCACCGAAGCGCCGTCATCGCGAGCGCAGCGTGGCGATCCAGGAGGCGCAGGGCAGGCCGAGGCCCCTTGGTCGCCATGTCGACGACGCCCGGTGGATGAGCATCACCCCTTGCCCACCCCCGCATACGGCGTCCGGTCGCTGATCGGCCCCGGCACCAGCCCGGCCACCGGGCGCCGCAGCACGGCCACCGCCGTCTCCTGCAGCATGATCGCGAACGGCCCCTGCTGCATCAGGTCCCGCTGCAGCGCCTCGTAGCTCGCCACGCGCCGCCCCGCATCCGCCTCCCGCACCGCCGCCAGCGCCCGCGCCGTGAAGTCCGGGTCCGCCCAGGAATTGATCCACGCACTCGTCCGGTTGCGGCTCGCATCCGAGTTGTCCTCGTTCACGCAGAACGTCTGCGCGTTGCTGTGCGGGTCCATGTAGTCGCTGCCCCACAGGCTGATCGCCAGCTGGTGCTGCCGCGCCCTGATCTTGGTCAGCACCTGGCGCCCCTCGCCCGCCATCAGCGAGAGCCGGATGCCGGACTGCTTCATCTGCGCCTGCAGCGCCTGCGCGATCTCGGCCCGGGGCGAGCTGCTCGCATGGTCGAACGTCAGGTCCAGCCCGTCCTTGAACCCGGCCTGCGCCAGCAGGTCCCTGGCACGCGCCGGGTCGAACTTGAAGGGCGTGTCCGTCACCGCCGCCGGGAAGCCGCGCGGCAGGAACGCCTGGTGCACCGTGAACGTGTCCGCCACCAGCGCCTGCTGGATGCCCTGGTAGTCGATGGACCAGCGCACCGCCTCCCGTACCCGCGGGTCCGCCAGCGGCGCATGCTTCACGTTCATGGACAGATACATGAGCGACGCCTTGGGCTCGGCCACGATCTGCATGGAGGGCTCCCGCCGGGCGGCCGCCAGCTGCTCCGGCAGCAGGTCGCGCGCGATGTCCACGTCGCCGCTCCGCAGCAGCAGCCACTGCACCGAGGGGTCCGCCACGTGCCGCACCACCACGCGCTTCAGCTTGGGCGCCGGGCTGTGGTGCGGGTTCGCGTCCAGCGACACCAGCTCGCTCGCCCGCGCCGTGCGGATCATGAACGGGCCCGACCCGGCGCTGTTCGTCTTGAGCCACACGTTGCCCAGGTCCCCGTTCACCTCGTTCTTCAGCGCCACCGCGCGCTCCACCACGCCACCCACGGCCGCACTCAGGCAGTAGAGGAGGAAGGTCGGCGCCTGCCGCTCCGCGATCTCGATCACGAGCGTCCTCGGGTCCGTGGCCCGGATCCGCGCGCGGGCATTCTCCGCATTCAGCCCGAACTGCCCGATGATGAAGCCGGGCGCCTTGTTCAGGATCACCGCCCGCTGCAGGCTGAACGCCGCGTCCTCCGCGGTCACGGCCGCCCCGCTGCTGAACTTGCGGTCCTCCCGCAGCATGAACGTCCAGGTCCGCCCGTCCTCGCTCGTGCGCCAGCGCTCCGCGAGCATCGGCTCGATCCGGGTCGGGTCCGCACCCGGCGTCACCAGCTTCTCGTACACGTTCCCGCTGATCTCGTTGCCCGAGTATTCGAACGCCTCCTGCGGGTCGAGGCTGATGATGTCGTCGATGCGCTTGGCCATCACCAGTGTGTCCTTCGGGGTGTCGGCGAAGGCCCGCGCATACAGCAGCGGCGTGGCGGCGGCGGCGCCCAACAGGCTTCGGCGGTGCAGCATGCGGCTGTCTCCGGCTTGACGGTGGATGGCGCGCCGAGGCTAGCTCCCTTTCATGCTGGATGCACCGCCCGATCGGGTGCGCGCCGCGCCGAAATTGGTGGACCCCTTGGCGGTCGAGGCGCTGCACGTGGACTACGCCGGCGTGCCTGCGCTCCGCGGCATTCACCTCGCCGTCGCCCCTGGCGAGTTCGTCGCCCTGCTCGGCCCGTCCGGCTGCGGCAAGACGTCGCTGCTCCGCACCGTCGCCGGGTTCGTGGCCCCCCGCGCCGGCGCCATCCGCCTGGCCGGGCGGGACGTCGCGCGCCTGCCGGCCCGCGCCCGGAACATCGGCCTCGTGTTCCAGTCCTACGCGCTCTTCCCGCACATGACCGTCGCCGCCAACGTGCGCTTCGGGCTCGAGTGCCGGGGCGTGTCCGGCCCGGCCGCCGACCGCCGCGTGGCGGATGCCCTGGCCCTCGTCGGCATGGACGCCATGGCCGCCCGCCGCCCCGGCCAGCTCAGCGGCGGCCAGCAGCAGCGCGTGGCCCTGGCCCGCGCCGTGGTCATCGAGCCCGACCTGCTGCTGCTGGACGAGCCCCTCGGCGCGCTGGACCGCCAGCTGCGCACCCGCATGCAGACGGAGCTGCGCGCGCTCCAGCGCCGCCTCGGCATCGCCGCCCTGTTCGTGACGCACGACCAGGAGGAGTCCATGGGCATGGCGGACCGCGTGGCCGTCATGCGGAGCGGCCGGATCGCCCAGGTCGCCACGCCCGAGGCGCTGTTCGCCCACCCTGCGGACGCCTGGGTGGCCGACTTCATGGGCGCCGGCACGCTGCTCCGCGGCCCCATGGAGCGCACCGCCGGGGGCTGGCGGCTCCCACTCGGCGCCGGGGCCGCGCTCGAGGCCGACGGCCCGGTAGGCGGCGCGCTGTTCGTGCCCGCAGGCTGCGTCCGCCTCCGCCCGGACCCGGGCGGCCTGCCCGTCATCGGCCGCCGCTTCATGGGCCTCGGCGTCGAGGTCACCATCGGCACGAGCGCCGGGCCGCTCGCTGCGGTGCTCACCCCCGAGGACGCCGGGCCCTTCCATCCCGGCGCCCATGCCCTGCCCGAAACGGTGCCCGGCGCCTGCCGCCTGCTGCCCGAAGGAGACGCGTCATGATCACCCGCCGCACCCTCGCCGCCTCGCTCCTGGCCACCCCCGCCCTGGCCACCCCCGCCCTGGCCACCCCCGCCCTGGCCCAGACCACGTCCTTCGTGGTGGCCACCTTCGGCGGCCTGTTCGAGCAGACCCTCCGCGAGCACGTCATCCCCGGCTTCGAGAAGGGCCACGGCGTCCGCGTCCAGCTCGAGCTCGGCACCGGCTCCACCTTCATCCCGAAGCTGCTCGCCAGCCCCCGCCGCCCGCCCTTCGACGTGGTGCACCTGAACGACGACGAGGCCTATCTCGGCGACGCGCTCGGCCTCTGGGCACCCACACAGCCCCTCCCGCATCTGGCCGAGATCGCCCCCACGCTCCGCCCGGACCGCGTGCCGATGTACGCCTCCATCGTCTACGAGCTGCCGCTCGTGTACCGCACGGACCGCATGACCGCGCCCACCGCCTGGGCGGACCTCTGGACCGCCGCGGCCGCGGGCCGCACCATCGGCATCCCGCACATCTCCAACTCCTACGGCCTCACCTTCCTCCTCATCGCCGCGCAACTGCACGGCGGCTCCGAGAAGGACCTCTCCCCGGCGTTCCCCGCGCTGCAGCGCCTCGGGTCGGTGAAGGTGTTCCGCGGGGTGACGCAGGGGCACTCCATGTTCCAACAGGGCGAGATCGACGCCGGGCTGTTCTACGGCCACCGCGCGCAGCAGCTCGCCGACCAGGGCATCCCCGTCGCCGCCGTGGCGCCCACCGAGGGCCTGTGGGGCCAGCGCACCGGCCTGCAGATCCCCCGCGCCGCCCGCAACCCGGAGTTGAGCCGCGCCTGGGCCGACCTCACGCTCGCCGCCCCCTACCAGCAGGCCTTCGCCGCCGGGCTCTACAGCCCCACGAACACCACCGTGCAGGTGCCCGACGCGCTCCGCCCCAAGCTGGTGCTCGGCGAGGCCCGGGTCGGCCGCCTGCGCTGGCCCGATTGGTCCGCCATCAACCCGCAGCGGGACGCTTTGCTGACCCGGTGGACACAGACGTTCGGCGGCTGAGGTCTCGGCCAAGGACGGCCCCGCATGACCATGGAACCGTCATCGCGAGCCGAAGGCGTGGCGATCCAGGGGCCGCCGGGAGCGGTCTCGGCGGCCCCTGGATCGCCACGCT
>JBBROS010000014.1:0-87924 GCA_038229135.1 Acetobacterales bacterium | reverse complement strand
CGCGAGCACATCCGCCGCGCCGTGGCGTCCCTGCAACGCACGGTGGGCCACCGCCCGGACGGATGGTACTGCCGATACGGCCCTTCGGTGAACACCCGCCGCCTCGTCAAGGAAGAGGGCGGCTTCCTCTACGACAGCGACAGCTACGCCGACGAACTGCCCTGGTGGGTGACGGTCGAAGGGCGCGGCCACCTGGTCGTGCCCTACTCGCTCACGCACAACGACGGGAAGTATGCGGCCGCGATCGGCACGGCGGACGACTGGTTCGCCTTCGTGCGGGACGGCTTCGACACCCTGTACGCCGAAGGGGCTGACACCCCCAAGATGATGTCGGTCGGCCTGCACATGCGCCTGATCGGCCACCCTGCGCGCGCCGCGGGGCTGGCGAGGCTGCTGGACCACATCGCCGGGCACGAGCACGTGTGGATCACGGGGCGGAGCGCCATCGCAAAGCACTGGGCCGCGACGCACCCCTACCCCGGCTACGGGCTGAACGAGCCGCCGCCCTGAGGAGCCGGTAGGTCCGGCAGGGCTACGGCTACGGCTGCGGCTGCGGCTGCGGCTGCGGCTGTGGCTGCGGCTACGGCTACGGCTACGGCGACGGCCCGCACGGCAATCCGTAGCCGCGCCGGACCGCCAGCCGTACTGCGGCCGGCACCGGCTCCACCAGCGGCACGGGCACGTGGCCCCGCAGCGCCCGCGCCGCCGTCGCGAGCGGCCCGCCGCCGATGACGATGGCTGCGGCGCCGTCCCGCACCGCCGCGGCGCAGGCCTCCGCCAGCGCCGCCACGAGCCGGGCCGGGTCCTGCATGAGGGCATGAGGCGCTCCGCTGGTCAGCCGAACACCGCCGAACACGCCGGCATGGCCGTAGCGCGTGGCTGTCCGGCCGATGGCATCGACCAGGCCCGGCGTCGTCGTGACCACCACGAAGCGGCCTCGCGCAGCCGCCTCCGCCATGGCCGCCTCGGCGATGCCCGTCACCGGGAGGCCCAGGCTGCAGCGCAGCCCATCGAGCCCCGGGTCGCCGAACGCCGCGACGATCACCCCGGCATGGCCCTGCACAATGCCGGGCTGCAGCAACGCCAGCGTGGCCTCGGCCGCCGCGGCCAGCGCCCGGTCGTCCGTGATGAGCGCAGCCCCCACCTGCGCCGTCGCTCCCTCGAGGGCGACGCCGTCCGGCGCCGCCTCGCGGGCTATGGCCAGCATCGCGGCGGTGGTGGCCTCGTTCGTGTTCGGGTTCACGAGCAACAGCTGCATCATGGCTGAACCGCCGTGCGGAACGCCCACGCGATGTCCGCCCGGCGCGCCACCCAGACCTCCGCCCGGTGCGCCGCCAGCAGGTCCAGCACACCCGCAAAGGCCGGGAACCGCCCAGGACGCCCGCTGATGCGGAGGTGATAGCCGATGTTCAGCAGCCGCGGCGGGCCCTGCCGTGCTTCGGCCAACAGCGTGGCGAGCGCGTCGCCCACATACTCCACCATCTCCCGCGACCGCGCGAAGCCGTTGGGATGGAAGAACTTCATGTCGTTGGTGTCCAGGGCGTAGGGCACCACCAGCAGCGGATCCCCTGGGCCGGAACGGTCCCAATAGGGCAGGTCATCGTCCAGGCCGTTGGAGGCATACAGGAACCGGCGCTCCCGAAGCAGGTCTCGGGTCCAGACGCTTTCGCTCCCACGGCAGAAGAAGCCGGTGGGGCGCACGCCGGCAGCGGCTTCGATGGCCGCGATGCACCGATCGAGATCGAACGCCTCCGCAGCGCGGGACGCGTAGTCGGCATGGGTCCGCCAGCGCCAGCCATGCACGGCCGGCTCGTGGCCGCGTGCCACGGCGGTGCGCACCAGGTCCGGCACCCGCTCTGCCACCCGGCCGCACACGAACAGCGTGGCTGGCATCGCGTGCGTGTCCAGCGCGTCCAGCATCCGCCACAGCCCGGCGCGCATCCCGTAGGCGAAGATCTGCTCCTGCCCCATGTCGCGCACGCCCGGCGGCACGACGCTCAACACTTCGCCGATGCGCTCGCTGCTGGCGTCGCCGTCGCCCACCTGATCCTCGGCGCCCTCCTCCACGTTGAGCACGACGGACACGGCGAGCCGGGCGCCGTTGGGCCAGGCGAAGTCCGGCCACGCGCCGGCATAGCCGCGCAGGTCACGCCCGCTCACGCCGCGGCCCTGGCAGGCGCCAGGCCGAGGCGGTGCAGCATGTCGCGCTGGCGGCAATTGGTCTGCTTCAATTCGTCGGCCCCCACCTGCCCCGCGCAGCTCTCGCCGAAAGCTCCACCACGAGGACCCAAGTGCGGTCAAGCACGGGCACCGGGGCGCGCCATGGCGGGCTGGCCGACTTGATCGACCAGGCAGATGCCAGTATCCCGCAACTCCATTGCAGTTCGCCCGGCCGCACGAACATCCCTGAAGCGGCGTGGAGCTTGGTGACCCGTGCCGTCTTCCCCGATGACGTTCCACCACACCCTGGACGGCACCGACGGCCCCGCCCGGGCCGGCACCCTCCACACCGCCCACGGCCCGGTCCAAACCCCCACCTTCATGCCCGTCGGCACCGCCGGCACAGTGAAGGCCATGACGGCCGACCAGGTCCGCGCCACCGGCGCCGGCATCGTGCTCGGCAATACCTACCACCTCATGCTCCGCCCCGGCCCGGACCGCGTCGAGGCCCTCGGCGGGCTCCATCGTTTCATGGACTGGCCCGGCCCGATCCTGACCGATTCCGGCGGTTTCCAGGTCATGTCGCTCGCCGGCCTCCGCAGCCTCGACGAGCAGGGCGTCACCTTCCGCTCCCACCTCGATGGCAGCGCCCACCGCCTCACGCCCGAGAGCGCCACCACCATCCAGCGCCAGCTGGACGCGACCATCTCCATGGTGCTCGACGAGTGCGTGAAGCTCCCCGCGAGCGACGACCGGGTCCGCGCCGCAATGCACTTGTCCACACGGTGGGCCGAGCGCAGCCGCCGCGCCTTCACGCCGCGCCCGGGCTACGCCCAGTTCGGCATCGTCCAGGGCGGCATCGACGCTGGCCTTCGCGCGGAGTCGGCCGCCGGGCTGCTGCAGGTCGGCTTCGAGGGTTACGCCATCGGCGGCCTCGCGGTGGGCGAAGGCCAGCACGCGATGTTCGCCACCCTGGACACCACCATCCCCCATCTGCCGGGCGAGAAACCGCGCTACCTCATGGGCGTCGGCACCCCGGACGACCTGGTGGGCGCCGTCGCACGCGGCGTCGACATGTTCGACTGCGTCATGCCCACCCGCGCCGGCCGCACCGCCCGCGCCTTCACCCGCACCGGCATCCTCAACCTCCGCAACGCCCGCCATGCCGCGGACCCGGGCCCGCTCGACCCGCACTGCCCCTGCACCGCCTGCACCCGCCACAGCCGCGCCTACCTGCACCACCTGTTCCGCGCCAACGAGATGCTCGGCCCCATGCTCGCCACCCAGCACAACCTGACCTATTATCAACAGGTCATGCAGGACCTCCGAACCGCCATCATCGAGCGCCGCCTCGAGCCCCACATCGCCGCCGTGCGCGAGGCCTGGAGCAGATGAACCTCACCCAGCTCGGCCAGCAAACCCCGCTGCCCTCCTCGCCCGACACCGCCCTCCTCGAGCGCGTGCCCAACCCGGCGCCCGCCCAAGCCTACCTCGTGCGCTTCACCGCCCCCGAGTTCACCTCCCTCTGCCCCCTCACCGCCCAGCCCGACTTCGCGCACATTGTCATCGACTACGTGCCCGGCGATTGGCTCGTCGAAAGCAAGTCCCTCAAGCTCTACCTCGGCAGCTTCCGCAACCACGGCGCCTTCCACGAAGCCTGCACCCTCCAGATCGCCAACCGCCTCGTCGAGCTCCTCACCCCCGTGTGGCTCCGCATCGGCGCCTACTGGTATCCCCGCGGCGGCATCCCCATCGACGTCTTCTGGCAAACCGGCGCACCCCCGGCCGCCCTTTGGCTCCCCGACCAAGGCGTCCCGACCTATCGAGGCCGAGGCTGACCGCAGCCGTCTCCAACCGGGAGAAGGCTGGGGTGAGGGGCTCGACCCCGAGGACAAACCCCTTGTCACGGTCGCCCGCCACCCCCACACTTGCCTCTCAACTTACAGAAAGGAGGTGATCCAGTGTCTCATCGTTCGAACCACCAGCCTGCCGCCGTGACCTGGACGCCCGCCAAGCCGGCCGTCCGCGGCTAAAGCCAAGCTACCGGCAGCGCAGGCTGTCGAACATGGGAAAGGCCCGGCTGCGAGAGCGCCGGGCCTTTCTGCTGTTGGTGGGTTTCATCCACCCTACGTCCAGTCCGTAGGGTGGGTGGAACCCACCAACCTCCAAATCAGGACCGAAAAGCAGCCCGCAACCACGCGCCCCCGCTCGCAATCGCCTCCCGCGCCCGCGCGACGTGCCCGCTCGCTCGCAGGAAGCCGTGGATCACCCCCGGCACCTCCTCGAACACCACATCCACTCCCGCTTCGCCAAGCCTGTCCGCCAGCGCCACCCCCTCGTCCCGCAGCACGTCCAGCTGGGCTACCTGCACGAACACGGGCGGCAGCCCGCGCAAATCGGCCAACCCCGGGCTCGCCATCGGATGCAGCCGCGTCGCCTCGTCCGGCGCGTAGCTGTCCCAGTAGAACGCCATCTTCTCCGAAGTGAGGAAGTGGCCTCCCGGCCCGAAGCGCCGGTAGCTCTCCGTGTCCATCCGCGCATCGCACACCGGATACAGCGCCAGCACCCCGGCGAGCTGCGGCCCTCCGCTCGCACCCTGGGCATCCCGGAGCATCAGCGCCGTCCCCAGCGCCAGGTTGCCCCCCGCGCTATCCCCGCCGACGACCATCCGCGCCGGGTCGAGCCCCCACTCGGCCGCATGCGCCCCCAGCCAACGCACCACCGCCGCGCACTCCTCGAGCGCCTGCGGGAACACCGCCTCGGGCGACAGCGCATAATCCACGCTCACCACCGCACACTGCCCCGAGGCTGCATAATGACGCGCCAGCGCATCATGCGTGTCGATCGAGGACCACACCCACCCGCCGCCATGCAAGTAGACCAGCACCGGCAACCCGGGCTCCAGCGACGGCTTGTGGACCCGGCACAAGATCCGCCGCCCTCGGCCGAACACCCACCGCTCCGACGTCTCCGCCATCTCCGGTCCGGTGTCCGCCAGATGCAGGGCCAGCGCATCGTTCACCGCCCGCTGCGGGTCGAATGGCCGCCGCAGCACGATCGGCGGCAGCCCGGCCGCCGCCGCCAGGTAGGCCTCCTGAAAGGCCTGCATCTCCGGATCCCACTCGCTCATGCCCTCTCCTCGAACCATGCCGGATGGATCGGTCTTACAACGCCCCCGTCATCGCGGGCCGAAGGCGTGGCGATCCAGGACCGCATGTAGCAGTCCTGTTGGCCCCTGGATCGCCACGCTGCGCTCGCGATGACGCTTCTGATATCCGGCTCGGGTGAGGAACTCACCCCTCAATGCGCCAGGATCTTGGACAGGAACTGCGCCGCCCGCTCGTTCGTCGCCGCCCCGAAGAACTGCTCCTTGGCCGCGTCCACCACCACCTCGCCCCGGTCCATGAACACCACGCGGTGCGCCACGCGCCGGGCAAAGCCCATCTCGTGCGTCACCACCATCATCGTCATGCCTTCGGCCGCCAGCGCCACCATCACGTCCAGCACCTCGCTCACCATCTCGGGGTCGAGCGCACTGGTCGGCTCGTCGAACAGCATCACCACCGGGTCCATCGCCAGCGCCCGCGCAATCGCCACCCGCTGCTGCTGTCCACCCGAGAGCTGCCCCGGATACTTGTCCGCGTGCTCCGAGAGCCCCACCCGCTCGAGCAGCGCCGCCCCTTTCGCCCGCGCCTCCGCCTCTCCGCGGCCCAACGCCTTGCGTTGCGCCAGAGCCAGGTTGCCCATGACGCTCAGATGCGGGAACAGCTCGAAATGCTGGAATACCATGCCCACCCGCGCCCGCAGCTTCGGCAGGTCCACGCCGCGGCCCCCCGGCAGCAGCCGCGCGCCGTTCACCTCGATCGCACCGGACTGGAACGGCTCGAGCGCGTTCACGCACTTGATCAACGTGCTCTTGCCCGAGCCCGAGGGCCCGCACACAACCACCACCTCGCCCCGCGCCACCTCCAGCGAGCACTCCTTCAGCACCTGGAAGGCCGGGCCGTAGAACTTGCTCACCCGGTCCATCCGGATCACCGGTCCACTCATGCTGCCCTCATCGAATGCCCTCATCAGATGCCCTCATTGGATGCCCTCATCGAATGATCGCCACCCGGCTCTGCAGCCGCTTCACGCCCTGCGAGGCCAGGAAACAAACGGCGAAGTAAACCAGGGCCGCGAACACGTACATCTCCACCAGCCGCCCATCCCGTTGCGCCACCTTCGAAGCAGCCCCCAGGAAGTCCGTCAGCGAAATGACGTACACCAGCGACGTGTCCTGAAACAGGATGATCGTTTGCGTCAGCAGCACCGGCAGCATCGTCCGGAACACCTGCGGCAGGATCACGCTGCCCATCACCTGCCCCCAGGTCAGCCCCAACGCCGCCCCGGCCTGGCTCTGTCCACGCGGAATGGACTGGATGCCGCCCCGGATGATCTCGCTGAAATACGCCGCCTCGAACAGCGTGAACGTCAGCCAGGCGCTCGCGAACGCGCCCACCTTGATGGGCCGCGCCGCCCCCGTCACCCACTGCCCGAGGTAAGGCACGAGGAAGTAGAACCAGAAGATCACCAGCACGAGCGGCAAGGACCGCATGAGGTTCACATACCCGGCCGCCACCGCGCTCAGCACGCGGCCGCCTGCCAGCCGCAGCAGCGCGATCCCGGTGCCCAGCACCAGCCCGCCCAGCGCCGAAAGCGCCGTGAGAGTCAACGTGAACTGCATGCCCTCGAGGAACAGATAGGGCAACGTCCGCCAGATCGCGTCGAAGTCGAAGCTCACCCGCCATACCCCGGCAGCTTCAGCCTACGCTCGAGCATCCGCATCGCCGCCGTCGCCACCAGGTTCACGACCAGGTAGCCGATGGTCGCCGCCGCGAAGGCCTCGAACACCTGGAAGCTGAACTCCTGCATGGCCCGCGCCCGCGCCGTCAGCTCCAGCAGCCCGATCGTCAGCGCCACGGACGTGTTCTTGATCGTGTTGATGAGCTCGCTCGTGAGCGGCGGCAGGATCACCCGGTAGGCCATCGGCAACAGCACGTAGCGATAGGTCTGCGGCAACGTCAGCCCCATCGCGAGCCCGGCCGCCTGCTGCCCTCGCGGCAGCGCGCCCACGCCCGCGGCCACCTGCACCGCCACACGCGCCGACATGAACAGCCCGATACCGACCACGGCCGTGATGAAGGGCGCGTCGTTACGCTGCTTCAGCCAATCCCCGAAACCCTTTGGCACCACTTCCGGCAGCACGAAATACCAGAGGAACAACTGCACCAGCAGCGGGATGTTGCGGAACAGCTCCACCCACGCATTCGCCAGCGCCCGCCCCGGCCTGATCCCGTCGCCCGGAAGGCTCCGCAGCACGCCCATGATGGAGCCGACCGTGAACGCCACCGCCCAGGCCAGCGCCGCCGTGACCAGCGTCGTCCACAGCCCGGCCAGCAGGAAATCCATGTAGGTGCCGCCCCCCTCGGGAGACGGCACCCAGTAGATCGACCAGTTCCAGTTGTAGTTCACGGGCTGCCGCCCGTCAGTCTTGTCCCAAACCGTCCCAAACGAACGTCATCGCGAGCGAAGCGTGGCGATCCACGGGTCCCAGGACTGCACCATACGGCCCTGGATCGCCACGCCTTCGGCTCGCGATGACGCGGTTGCACGTTCAACGAGACACGGTATCGGAGCTCGGAAACGAGAGCTAAGACCCGTAATGCGCCGGGTCCGGGTTGTCGCTCGGCGCCTTGTAGGCCTTCTGCAGCGCGCCCGACATCGGCAGGTTCAGGTTGATCCCCCGCGGCGGCACCGCCGTCTCGAACCACTTCTTGTAGATCGCCGGCCCCTCGCTCGCGAACGCGGCGCCGATCGCCTTGTCCACCACCGCCTTGAACGCCGGGTCGTCCTTGCGGATCATCGGCCCATACGGCTCGGGCTGGCTGAACGCCTCGGTGCCCAGCGCATACGTAGCCGGCTCCTTGGAGGACGCGATCAGGCTCGCCAGCAGCACGTCGTCCATCACGAACGCCGCCGCACGCCCGGTCTCGACCATCAGGAACGCCTCGGCATGGTCCTTCGCCGACAGCACGTTCAGGCCAAGCTTCCGGTCCACGTTCGCCTTGTTCAGCTGCACGATGTTCGTCGTGCCCGCCGTCGATACGACCGTCTTGCCCTTCAGGTCGTCGATGCTCGCCAGCTTGGCATCCTTCTTGGCCACGAACGCGCTGGCCGTCAGGAAGTAGGTCGGCCCGAACGCCACCTGCTTCTGCCGGTCCGCGTTGTTCGTGGTCGATCCGCACTCGATGTCGATCGTCCCGTTCGCCATCAGCGGGATCCGCGTGGCGGACGTCACCGGGTTCATCTCCACCTTCAGCGCCGGCAGCTTCAGCTCGGCGCGCACGGCGTCCACGACCTTCATGCAGAGGTCGATCGAATAGCCGACCGGCTTCTGCTTGTCGTCGAGGTAGCTGAACGGCACCGAGCTGTCCCGCACGCCGATCACGATCGTGCCCGTTTCCTTGATCTTCTGCAGCGTACCGCCCGCCTGGGCGAACGCCAGGCCCGGCGCAACCCAAGGCGAAACCAGGCACGCCGCCAGCAACCAATGCTTCATCGCTTCTCTCCGTTTCCGTGTTGAACCCGTTCAGGCATCTGGCCGCCGCCCGTGCAGCATATCATGGACGCCGGGCGCCAGGACGCGAATTGGGCCGGCGCACAGCCGTGCGCAGCCGGCGGCATCATCCACGCGGAATCGCGCGGAGATGCATTCGACAGAAGGGTCGTTCCAAGGCCGGCAAGGCCCCGCATCATGCCGCGCCCGCCATCGCGTTCGCCCGCGCCCACACCGTGTCCAGCGCGCCACCGCTGCCCCGTGCGCGATAGGCCACGATCGACAGCGCGACGTCGCACGCGCCGTCGCCCACCGGCACGAGCCCCGGCGCCACGTCCGGCAACCAGGCCACCCCGAGCCCGGCCGCCGCCATCGCCCGCAGCCCGTCCGCCATGTCGCACTCTGCCGCCCGCCGGCCGTGCAGCGCCGGGCAGGCCTCCATGGCCAACGCCACGAGCCGCCCGAAATACACCGTGGGCGGATACAGCAGCAGCGGCATCGGCCGGCCCGCCGCACCAGGCCACTGCGCCGCCAGCGCCGCAACCGCCTGCGGCCGAAGCACGGCCTCGCCCAGCACCGCGCGCTCGAACTGCCCAGGCTCGAGCCACACGGGCTGCTCGGCCGTGTGGAAGCACACGAGCAGGTCTACCGTGCCGGCCACCAACGACGCGACCATGTCGTGCACGTTGCCGGAGACGAGGCACGCCTCGAGCGCCTCCCCCCTCGACCAATCCGCCCACCACGCCGGGAAGCGCGACGTCACCAACGCATACGGCAGCGCGATCCGCACCCGCCCGGGCGCCGCCAGGCCCTTCTCCCCCCGCGCCTCCAGCGCAAGCCGAAGCAACTCGCCCGCCTGCAGGCGGAACCGCTCCCCAGCCTCCGTCAGCCGCGCCGGGAACGCGCTCCGGTCCACAAGCTCCATTCCCAGCCACTGCTCCAGTTGCTGGATGCGCCGGCTGAACGCCGCCTGGCTCGAATGCCGCGCCATCGCGGCCCGGGTGAAGTGCCCGGTCTCCGCCAGCGCGAGAAAATCCTGCAGCCATCGGCTCTCCATCCAGCCCCCCGCCGCAATCCTGTCCGAGCGCGCCTGCCCGGGCCAATGCAAACTCTGCATTGGCCACATCGGACGCACCAGCCAATCTCTGAGGCGAAAGGAACTCGCATGCATGTCTGCGTCCTCGGCGCCGGGGTCATCGGCCTCACGACCGCCTGGGCCCTCACCGAAGCCGGCTGCGACGTCACCCTCGTGGACCGCAACCCCGAGCCCGGCATGGACGCCAGCCACGGCAACGGCGCTCAGCTGAGCTGGAGCTACGTCGCCCCGCTGGCCAGCCCGGATACGCTGCGCCACCTGCCGGCCCTGCTGCTCGACCGCTCCGGCCCGCTCCGCATCCGCCCCGGCCTGGACCCCGCCTTCCTTCGCTGGGGCCTGGCGTTCCTCGCGGCCTGCCGTTCGAACGTGGTGCGCGAAACGACGGAGGCCCAGCTCGCCCTCGCCGCCCTCAGCCGGATGGAGCTGGACCGCATCGGCACCGGGCTGGAGTTCGGCCGCCGCCGCGCCGGCAAGCTCGTGCTCCAGCGCACGCGGCCCGGCATGGACACCGCCCGCGCCCAGGCCGCGCTGCAGCACGCCCTGGGCGTGGAACAGCATGTGCTGGACGGCCCCGCCTGCCTCGCCCTGGAGCCCTCGCTGCGCCTGCGCCCCAGCGCCGTCGCTGGCGGAGTGTTCACCCCGTCCGACGAAGTCGCCGACTGCGCCGCCTTCTGCACCGGCCTCGCCGCCCGCCTCCGCGCCCGCAACACCGTGGCCTGGCAGATGGGCCAAATCGCCAGGCCCATCCTACGCAGCGGCCGCCTGGTCGCCGTCCGCGCCGGCCAGGCCGAGATCGAGGCCGACCACTTCGTCCTGTGCCTCGGCGCCGGCTCCCCCGCCTTTGCCCGGGCCGCCGGGTTGCGCCTGCCGGTCTACCCGCTCAAGGGCTACAGCCTGACCCTGACGCAACAAGGCCCGAGGCTGACCCACTCCGTCACCGATGCCGACCGCAAGATCGTCTACGCCCCGCTCGCGCAAGGGGTCCGCGCCGCCGGCATCGCCGACATGGTTGGGCACGATCGGAGCCTGGACCCGGCCCGCCTCGCGACCATTCACGAAGCGGCCGCCGAAACCCTCTCCCTCGACCCGGAAGCCGACCTCCACCCCTGGGCCGGCCTACGCCCCGCCACCCCGGACAGCCGCCCACTGATCGGCGCAACCCCGATCCTCGGACTGCACCTCAACACCGGCCACGGCGCCCTCGGCTGGACGCTCGCCGCCGGATCCGCCCGCCTCGCTACCGACCTGCTCCTGGGGCATCCCGCCGCACTCGCGCCCGAGCCGTTCCTATTGAGACTCTAGCCTGCCCCCCGATCCCCCTGCGGGAAAAGGGGGGCCACAAGCACCGACCTCAGCCGCTACGTCCGCCCGTGGTCCCGGTAGTGGTGCCCGCCGCCGGACTTGTCCCCGTCCGCATCCTTCAACGGATCCGCCTTCGCCCCAGGCGACCCGCCGCCCTTCTTGTGCCCATGCTCCTGCTGGTTCTTGCCCGGATGCTCCTTGTCCTGGTGACTGCTCCCAGGCCCGCCGAAGCGCCCCGTATGCTCGTTCTTGTCCGGCATCGTCGTCTCCTTGTTCGCCAGGCCTGAACGGCGAAGCCCCGCGCGGGTTGCCCTCACCGCGCGTCGTGGAAGATCACACCCAACGTATGCCGCCGCCCGGACACCACCCGGCTGACGCCATGCCGCATCGTCACCCGATACACGCCGCGCGCGCCCCGGACCGGCCGCTGGTTCACCGCGAACACCACCGCCTCGCCCTGCCGCAACGGCACCACCTCCGCCCGCGACTGCATCCGCGGCCGCTGCTCGGTCAGCACGAACTGCCCGCCCTCGAAATCCACGCCCGGCTCGTCGAGCAGGATCGCCACCTGCAGCGGGAAGTGGAGGTCCCCATAGAGGTCCTGGTGCAGGCAGTTGTAGTCTCCCGGCCCATAGCGCAGCAGCAAAGGCGTCGGCCGCATCTGCCCGGCCTCATGGCAGCGCGCCAGGTATTCGGCATGCTCCAGCGGGTAGGGCGGCAGCCCCAAGACCGCCGCCCAGCGGTTGGCCACGGCCGCCAACGGCCCATACAGCCCCGTCCGTAACCGCTGGACCACCCCCGGCAACGGCGCCGCGTAATACTGGTACTCGCCCCGCCCGAAGCCGTGCCGCGCCATCACCACCCGGCTGCGGAACACGCCGTCCGCCTCGTAGCCCGACGCCACCGCCCGGCACTCCTCGCGCGTCAGTAGCGGCCCGATCACCGCGCACCCTGCCTCGTCCAGCGCCCGCCCGGCTGCGTCCCAGTCCACGGTCCGGTCGCAGGGCCAGTCCACGGTCATGTCCACATCCAAGGTCATCTCCGCCCCATCGTCTCGCGAATCGTCGCCGGCACCCGCGCATCCAGGGCCGCCCAGCCGGCCAGCACGAATTCGAGCCTGCTCCGAGGCATCTCCGCCACGGCATCCACCCGATCCGGTCGCAGCATCAGCCACCAGGTCTGCGCCCCGGTCGGCACCCGCCCGGCCAGCGCGGCGGGTGACAGCAGCGCGATGTTCGCGCCCCGCTCCGGGTCCCGCACGCTCTCGTAGCGCAGTGCCTCGACCCTCGCGGCCCGCGCCGCATCCGCCAGGTCCTGGCACGGCCCATACGCCACCGGGTCCGTCCACACCGCCCGGTCCCGCACCAGCTTCGGCACCGTCAAATCGAGCGCAGCCCCGGTTGCCACCTCGAAGCTAAATGCGGTCCGCTCCTGCGGATTGCGCGGCAGCCGGGTGTTCGGGGAGTCGAGGAAGAACAGCATGAGATAGAACGCCGCCTCGGCCACGGCCGTCTCGACGCGTTCGGCGCAGTACAGGCACCCCTCGTGCTGCCGCGCCCGCCGGAACCGGCTGCCCCGAGGGTAGGGCGCATACCGGAACGGCGTCGCCAACAGCGGATCCAGCCCGGCGCACTCCATCGGGACCTGTGGCTTCGACGCTTCCAGCGCCGTTTCCAACACCGCCTGCTCGTCGAGCCCATCCACGAGCTTCATCGTGGCCACCCGCGATTGGCTCTCCACCACGCGCCAAGCCGACGCCGCGATGCTCCGCCGCTCAGATGCGAGCGCGCGCGGAGTCCACATAGGCCACGGCGTTCACCAGCCCCGTCACGCTCCGAACCTGGTCCGCCGGCACTCCGCCCAGCCCATGGTTGAACGAGGCGACCCAGTCCCGCATCGAGGCCTCGTCCCCGCCCACCAACGCATCGAGGCTGCGGAACAGCCGCACCACAAGCAGCGCCAGCTCGTATGGCTTGCTCCCCGGTGCCAGCGTATGGGACCCCGCCGCCATGCGCGACACCGTCGCCTCCGACACCCCGAGGACGGGCGCCAGCGCCACGTTCGCGAGTCCGAGCCCACGCGCCGCACGAACGACCGCCTTGCTCACCACCGCCCCAAGCTCGGGCGCAGCGCGTGCCGGATCGGACAGGGCCAAACCACTCATGAAAGAATGATTGCTCTTTCTTTCCACAGAAAGCAAGCCCGGCCACCGGAACCTCCGACACTACGGTCGTGGACGCTTACGCCTCCTCCCTACACGGCGCCTCCCGCTCCGTGCTCCTACTCCCGCACCTTCCCCTCGGCGTCGAACTGCTTCAGGTAGGCCGTGAGGTCCGCCACCGCCTTATCCCCCCGCAGCCCCGAATAGACCATCTTCGTGCCCGGTATCTTCGCCGTCGGGTTGCGGATGTATTCGCTGAACACCGCCTCGTCCCACGTGAACCCGGCCCCTGCATTCGCCTCCGAGTAGGTATAGCCAGGGATGGTTCCCGCCACCCGCCCGAACAGCCCGTTCAACGCCGGGCCCGTGCCGGTCTTCGCACCCTCCCCTACCAGGTGGCAGGCCCGGCAGGCCCCGAACACGCGCTGCCCCGCCGTCGCGTTTCCCTCCTGTGCCATCGCCAAGCCGGGCCAACCCAGTGCCATCAGGAGCCAAACCACGCGCATCAGACCGCTCCTCGCTTCATCATCCCCGCACGCCACCGCGCGTGCAACGCATAGGACGGCAGTGCAAACGCCGCCAGAACCGTTGCCGCCACCAGCGCGCCCGTGGGCGACCCCACCCGGTCCGCCGCCGCCCCGCACAAGGCCGGCGCCACGGCGCCGCCCATGTAATAGACCGTGTAGAACATCCCCATCCCCACGGCCCGGTTCTCCGGCCGGGCCGACAGCGTGCCAACCGCCACGATCACCCCGGCATGCATGGACCCCACCGTCCCGAACACCAGGGCCCATGCCAGCGGCCAGTCCGCGAGCGCCGGGCCGACCGTGGCCAGCATCGAACCGAGCGTGCCCAGCACGAACACCGGCCCGTTGCCGAACCGCGCCGCCGCCCAGCCGCCCAGCACCGTCGCCGGCAACGTGGCCCAGGTCGCGACCGCCATCACCGAGGCAGCCTCCCCCGGCCCATGCCCCCGCGCGGCCATCAAGGACGGCACGTAGGACAGGAACCCGTAAAACCCTGCGTTGTAGAAGGTCCAAACCAGCCCAGCGACCAGCACGAGCGCGCATTCCGCCCGCGACGGCAACGACCACCGCGCCGCCCCACGGTCCGGCGGCGCCTCCTGCAGGCTCGGCAGGAACAGCACCAGGCTCAGCGCCGCCAGGGCGCCGCCAACCACGAACAGCCCGCCCGGCCCGAACGCCCGCAGCAGCGGATCATGCGTGACCCCGACCAGCCCCACGCCCACCGGGAACGCCCCCACCAGCAGCCCCATCACCGGCATGAACCGTTTCCCCGGGAACCGGTCGCTGACCATCTTGCCCTGCATCACGATCAGCGTGACGGCCCCCGCCCCCGACACCAGCCGCCCCAGCCCGATCATCCCCGGCTCGGGCGCCGCCACGGCCACCAACGCGCCGCCCATCATGAGCGCGAGGCCCAGCCCCACCACCGCCCGTGACCCGAACCGCCGCCCCAACAGACCGCCCGGCAGCGCCACGAACACGCCCGGCAGCATGTAGAGCCCGATCAGCGTGCCCAACGAGGCGTAATCCAGCCCGAACCGGTCGATCAGCTCCGGCCCGAGGCTCGCGAGCGTCTGGAACTGGTAGCCGAACGCCATCCGAGCCAAGGCCAGCGACGCCACGAACACCCACTCGCCCAAGCAAAGCCTCCCGGCCGCACCCGTCCCGAGCCGGCGGCGCACGCTAGGCCAGCCATGCCCGCCCGCAAAGGTTCAACTCGCGGCCATCCTGCCCTATATCTGAGTCATGAGCGCCACCCCAGCCTTCCTCGACAGCAATCGCCCCGACGTCCCCGACATCGTCGTCCCACGCGGTGTCACGCCCTTCCACCTGCCCGGCCGCCCCGTCCGCGGCCGCCTGGTCCGCCTCGGCCCGCTGGCCGACGCCCTCCTGACGCGGCACGAGAACCACCCGGTCGTGACCGCGCTGGCCGGCCGCGCCCTAGCCCTGGCGGCGGCCCTGGCCACCGCGCTCAAGTTTCGCGGCTCCTTCAGCCTCCAGGCCAAGGGAGACGGCGCAGTGCCCATGCTGCTGGCCGACTGCACCGAGACGGGCGCCCTCCGCGGCTATGCGCGTGCCGCGCCCGAGCGTCTGGAGGCACTCCTCGCCACCTCGCCCGACCCCACGGCCCGCGAGCTCCTCGGCTCCGGATACCTCGCCTTCACCGTCGACCAGGGCGGAGAGATGGAGCGCCACCAAGGCATCGTCGCCATCGAGGGCGACAGCCTTTCCGACATGGCGCTGCACTACTTCGAAACCAGCGAGCAGATCGCCTGCACCGTCCGCCTCGCTTGCCTTCATACCGACGCCGGGTGGCGCGCCGGGGCCCTCATCCTCGAGCGCATCGCAGGCGAAGGCGGCATCGACCCGGCGCTCGACACGGCGACGCAGAACGAGGCCTGGCGGACGGCAAACGCGCTCGCCGCGACCCTGCGGGACGAGGAGCTGCTCGACGACTCGCTGCCGGCCGACCGCCTGCTGTGGAACCTGTTTGGCCTCGAGGGCGTGGCCGCCGACCGAAACCGGGCGCTGGCCTATGGCTGCCGCTGCTCGCGCGCCAAGCTCTCCGGCATCCTCGAGGGCTTCTCCACGGACGACCTCGACCACATGGCCGAGAGCGGCGCCATCGTGATGACGTGCGAGTTCTGCAATCTCGATTTCCGGTTCGGCCGGGACGAGGTCCGCGGCCAGCTCGCCGAACCCCACGGCGGGCAGCCGGACCGGGCCGGCGGCACGGCATGAGCCGCCGGAGCCTGCTCCTGGCCCTGCTCGCCGTCGCCGCCCCATCTCTGAGTGGTTGCGCCGACAGCGAGCCGGACCGGCCCTACACGCAGGTTCGCTACACCTATCTCACGCCGCTGCCGCTCAATGTAGGCTCGGTCGAGGTCGCCCCGCTCCCGCGGCCGGGCACCCTCGATGACACCAGCCCCCTTCCCCCCGGTCCCGCCCTCCAGCGCCTGGTTGAAGATCGTATCGCCCCCGCGGGCTCCAGCGGACGCGCCCGCATCACCATCGACGAAGCCCGCGTCACCCGGACCGGCCGCAACCTCGAGGGCACGATGGCCCTTCGCCTCGAGATCCTCGCCGCCGACGGCACCCGCGCCGCCCTGGCCGAAGCCCGGGTCGTCCGCCGGCTCACGCCTGGCCCGAACCTTCGCAACGCCCTCTACGACATCACCCGCCAGATGCTCGACGACATGAACGTCGAGCTTGAGTTCCAGCTCCGCCGAACCTTGCGCGACTACCTGCAGACAACCGGCCCAGCCCCGGCCCCCGCGGCCGTAGAGAAACAGGACCTATGACCTGGCTGCCCCCGGCGTTTGAGCGTCGGGTGTCGGGCACTGGCACCCCCCCGGAACAGGACCGCCCTACAGCGCACACCCCGAGCTAGACCGTCACGCCGCCGGGTACTTTACTGTGCACCCATAAGCCCGTGTCACGGCCGCCGGCGCCGGCCGCCCCTCGGCGATGGCCATGATCGCCTCCCGCGCATGCGGCGTTGCCTTGGCCAGGTCCTCGACCTTGGTCGATGCGATGCTGTCCGCCCCGCCCATATACCCGAGCATCCCGTCGTTTCGGACCACGTAGATCTCCGGCGTCACCTGCGCCCCGTACAGCTTGCCCAGCGCCCCCGTCGGGTCCATCAGCACGTGCGCCGGTGCCGCCCCACGGTCCTTGCTCAGCCGGTTCGCCCCGGCGCCGTCCACATGCCCCTGCTCCCCGGGTGCCGAGCTGATCACCGAGAGCCACACTGCCCCTAACGCCCCCGCATCCCTCTGCAGCGCCTGCATCGCCCCCGAGCGATACCATTTCTGCACGAACGGGCAGCCGTCGTTCGTCCACTCCAGCACGACCAGCTTGCCCCGCAGCGCCTCCAGGCGCACCGCCTGCCCGTTGCTGTCCACCGCACTGAACGCGGGCGCCATCACGCCCACCTTCGGGGCCGCCCACGCGATGGCAGGCACAATCACGAGCCCAGCCGAACCCACAACCATCGCACGGCGCGTGACCATCTCAGCCTCCTTCGTTCAACCGGGACAACATCGCCCCCTCCGTCAACACTTGCGGCAGCACCTCCGGCGGGCCTTTGGCCGGATACCACACGTAGAGCGGCACCCCGTCCCGCGCATGCTCGCGCAGGTAGGCCGAGATCGCCGCGTCGCCCCGCGTCCAATCGCCCTTGAGATAGGCCACGCCCCGCGCCCGGAACGCAGCCCGCACCGGCTCCGGCGACAGCGCCACCCGCTCGTTCACGAGGCACGTCACGCACCAGGCCGCCGTCATGTTCACGAACACCGGACGCCCCTCTGCCCGCAGCGCCGCCAGCCGCGCCGGGCTCCAGGGCTCGACGCCCGCCTCCACCTGCGCCGCCGCCGGGGCCACGCCCTGCACGCCGCCCAGCAGGGCGAGCGCCGACAGCGCCGCCACCGCGGCAGCACCCACCCCGAGCCGCCGGCCCGACTGTTCCGATGGTCTCCGCTGCGCCAGCCCCAGGGCCCACGCCGCAAACCCGATCAGCACCAGCCCGGACCCGACCACCAACACCCCCTGCGGCCCGGCCTCCAAGCTCACCACCCACAACAGCCATGCCGCCGCCGCATACATCGGGAACGCCAGCACACCCTTCAGTACATCCATCCACGCCCCGGGCTTCGGCAGCCCCCGCGCGAGCGCCGGCGCCGCCGCGAGCAACGCATAGGGCGCCGCCAGACCGAGCCCCATAGTCAGGAACACCAGCATCGCCACCCACCCGGGCGCCGCCAGCGCCGCCGCGATCGCCGCGCCCATGAACGGCGCAGTACACGGCGTCGCCACAACCACGGCCAACAGCCCGGTGAAGAAGCTGCCCGCATGCCCCCCCTGCGCCGCCAGCCCCTGCCCGGCCCCGGCCACGCGACCGCCCACCTCGAACACGCCCGAAAGGTTCAGCCCCACCCCGAACAGCACGAACGCCATGCCCGCCACGAACACCGGGGACTGGAACTGGAACCCCCAGCCCGCCACGCCCCCTGCCGCCCGCGCCACGAGCAGCGCTCCGCCCAGCGCCGCGAACGCCACCAGCACCCCCGCCGTGTAGCTGACCGCATGCGCCCGCACCGCCCCCCGCGCCTGGCCCGACAGCCGCGACAGGCTCACGGCCTTCATCGCCAGCACCGGGAACACGCATGGCATCAGGTTGAGGATCAGCCCGGCCAGCGCCGCCAGCGCCAAGGTCTGCCACAACGGCACTGCGGCCGGCGCCGCCGCATCCCCGGCCACCGCCGACACGCTCAGCGCCGTCTCCTGCCCCCCGGCATCCCGCAGCACCAACACACCCTCGAGCGGCAGCTTGAACTCCGCCCCTCTCACCAACGACAGCCGCACGGCCCCATCCGTCACCGTCAGGGCCTGCGGCGCCCCCTGGTCGATCGCGCCCCAGGCCGCCGGGTAGAAATACGCCTCCCGCACGGTCGCGTCGGAAAGCCCGGCCCCCACCAGGCTCAACACCCCATCCGGCCCCACGCTGGCCGCAAAGGGCGACGCCCGCGGCACCCGCGCCGAGGCCGCCTCGAACAACGCCGCCTCGGAAGAAGGCCCCGCCAGCCCCGCCCCGAGTGCAAGACGAAACACGCCCTCCTCCGGCACGCAGATCTTCTCGCACACCAACCAGGTGGCGCTGGCCTCCACCACCAGCCCGCCTGCCGTGCCAGCTTTCACGGCCACGGGCAGCAGCACCTCGCCCGTGTAGCCGTAGCTCATCACCGGGCCCTCGGGCAGGCGCGACGGCGCCGGCCACTGGATCGGCCCCGCGCTCCCGCCCTCGGGCAACGTCCAGGCGATCTCCGCCGCCGCTCCCGCATCCCCCGGGTTCAGCCAATACGTATGCCACCCGGGCGCGACCTTAAGCCGTAATCCCAGCCGCAGCGCGCCCCCCGCCTCCACCCGGTCCGTGTCGCTCACCAACGTTGCGACGACCCGCGAAGACCGCACCGCCTCGCTCTCCAGCGCACGCGCCGTGCCCCCGAGCACGAGGCAGGGCAGCATCACCACCAGCAGAACCAACAAACGCTTCATCATCTCGCGTATATCGTGCGCCCCCCGCCCCGCGCTATGCCAATCGCATGCTGCTTTCGCCGACGTTCTTCGCCGACACGGGCCTGCCCATCGCCGAGGCCCTCCCCGCCCTCCTCGAGGCCATCGCCCACGGCAACGCCGTGCTCGTCGCTCCACCCGGCGCCGGCAAGACCACCCTCGTCCCCCTCGCCCTGCTCGGCGCCCCCTGGCTCCAGCCCGGCCACCGCATCGTCGTCCTCGAGCCCCGCCGCCTGGCCGCCCGCGCCGCCGCCACCCGCATGGCCGCCCTCATCGGCGAGCCCGTGGGCCAGACCGTCGGCTTCCGCACCCGCCTGGAGAGCGCCACCTCCCCCGCCACCCGCATCGAGGTCGTCACCGAAGGCCTCCTCGTCCGCCGCCTCGTCAGCGACCCCACCCTCGAGCGCGTGGCCTGCGTCATCTTCGACGAAGTCCACGAGCGCGCGCTGGACGCCGACCTGGCTCTCGCCTTCACGCTCGACCTGCAGCGCCTCCTTCGCCCGGCGGGGGCGCCAGGCGGCCTCCGCCTCATGGCGATGTCCGCCACGCTGGACGGCGCACGCCTCGCCACGCTTCTCGGGGCGCCCGTCATCGAAAGCCTGGGCCGCCTCTTCCCCGTCGACACCACCCACGCGCCGCGCGACGTCATGGACCCGCGCGACCTGCCCGACGCCATGGCCCGCAGCATCCGCGCCGGCCTCGCCACCCACGCGGGAGACGTCCTCGCCTTCCTTCCCGGCATGGGCGAGATCCGCCGCACCGAGCAGGCCCTCGCCGGCTGCGGGGCGCTCGTCCTGCCCCTGCACGGCGACCTGCCGCCCGCCGAGCAGGACCGCGCCCTCCGCCCCGCACCCGAGGGCCGCCGGGTCGTGCTCGCCACCTCCATCGCCGAGACCTCGCTCACCGTCCCCGGCGTACGCATCGTGGTGGACGGTGGCTTCCGCCGCACCCCGAGGCTCGACCCCGGCACCGGCCTCACCCGCCTCGTCACCGCCCGCATCAGCCGCGCTGCCGCCGAGCAGCGGGCAGGCCGCGCCGGGCGCGAGGGGCCGGGCGTGGCCATCCGCCTCTGGACCACGGCCATGCACCGCAGCCTGCCCCAGTTCGACCGGCCGCAAATCTTAGAGGCCGAGCTCTCCGGCCTCGCGCTCGACTGCGCCGCCTGGGGTACGCCGCCCGCCGAGCTCCCCTTCCCCGACCCGCCGCCCCCGGGCGCCCTGGCCGCCGCCAACGGCCTCCTCGCCCAGCTCGGCGCCCTGCACGACGGCCGCATCACCCTCCTCGGCACGCGCATGGCCGCCCTCGGCGCCCACCCCCGCCTCGCCGCCATGATGCTGGCCGCCCCCACCCCGGCCCACGCCGCCCGCGCCGCCGACCTGGCCGCCCTGCTCGAAGAACGCGACCCGATCCCGGGCCGCGACACCCCGGCCGACATCGCCCTCCGCCTCGACGCGCTCGAGGGCGCCGTCGCCGCGGACCGCCCGACCGTCGCCCGTATCCGCCGCCAGGCCGGGCAATACCGCAGCCGCCTCGGCCTCCGCAGCGCCACCCCCGGCGGGGATGCCGGCCCCCTGCTCGCCGCCGCCTTCCCCGACCGCATCGCCCAGCGGCGAGACCCCGGCACCTTCCGCTTCGCCGGCGGCGGCGGTGCCAAGCTGCCCCGGGGCGACGCCCTCGCCAACGCGCCCTACCTGGTGGCCGCCACCCTCGACCCGAAGGGCGCCAGCGTCATCTGCCTGGCTGCCCCGCTCGACCCGGCACAGCTCCCGCCACACATCCAGGCGCAGGTCGCGACCACCAGCGAGACCGCCTTCGATCCTGCCACCGGCGCCGTGCTCGCACGCCGCCGCCGCCGCCTCGGCGCCCTGGTGCTCGAGGACCGCACCATCGAGGCCGACCCGGCCGAGACCGCCGCCGCCCTGGCCGCCGCCGCCCTCCGCACGAATGCGCTGCCCTGGACCGACGCCGCCCGCACCCTCCAGGCCCGCGCCGCCCTCCTACGCACCGTGCAGCCGGACCTTCCCGACCTCTCCGACGCCGCCCTGGCCGCCGACCCAGGCTGGCTCGAGCCCCACCTCCACGGCCTGCGCCGCCTCGCCGACCTCGCCAGCCTCGACCTCGTCCACCTTTTGCGAACCCGCCTCGGCCACGCCGAAGCCGCCACGCTGGACCACCTCCTCCCCACCCACATCCAGCTCCCCGGTGCCCGCGCCCCCATCGACTACGGGCAGCCCGTCCCCGTCGTCGAAGCCCGCGCCCAGGCCTTCTACGGCCTCGACACCACCCCCACGCTGGCGAACGGCCGCATCCCCCTCCGCGTCGCGCTGCTCAGCCCCGCCCAACGCCCCATCGCCATCACCGCCGACCTCCCCGCCTTCTGGCGCGGCGCCTGGCAGGACGCCCGAAAGGACATGCGCGGCCGCTACCCCCGCCACGACTGGCCCGAACACCCGCAGCAGGCCGAGCCCCCGCCGCCGAAGCGCTGACCGAAGCGCTGATGGTGGATGTTACCCATCATACCGCGGGCGAGTTGAGCGAAGCTCGCGAGGTCACAAGCCCACTATATGCGTCGCAAGTCAGCCGTGTCTCAGCGACAGCTGCAGTAAGCTACGAGCCGCCGCCCAGTCGCGCTCGACCGTGCGCTTGCCCATGCCAAGTGCAAGCGCGATCTCGCTCATCTCCAGGCCCTCGAAGTAGCGCATCTGAACAATGCGCACCATGCGCGGATCGACTGCGGCAAGCTCAGCGAGCGCGTCGCGCACCGCCAGGATCTCGCAGTCGTCGCCCGCGCAGAGCCGTTCGCCAAGTGCGGTGTCCAGTGTGACTAGCAACTGGTCGCCCCCGCGGCATTCGGCACGCGCCTCACGCGCCAGGTCGACCATGACCGATCGCATGACGCGCCCGATGTAGGCCAGGAAATGCGCTTGGTCTTGCACGCTCAACTTCTGTAACTTGATAACGCGCAAATAACTTTCATGCAGCAGCGCCGTTGCGTCGATCAGGCTCGAACCCCGACTTCGGCGCAATCTGGCGCGTGCGATCTCATGGAGATCGGCATAGAAAACTCCGAACAGCCGGCTGATCGACGACGTTTCACCCCGGCCCGCTGAAACCAGCAACATCGTGATCTCGTCCACCCCGCGACTCCACCGCCCTGCCCACCACTACCTTACCGTGAGCCTAGCAGATCGTACTATGTGGGTGTACGGCTGGCGGGCCGAGTCAGGATGCAAATCTTGAGCGGTGGCACCCTCGTAACATCACCTGGTTCATGACTGCTTTGCCCTGCGTCGCCCGAGCACGGCCAGCATGGCAACGCCCGCAATCAGCAGAGCGCTGGTCGAGGGCTCGGGCACCGCGCTCACCACGCCCTCGCGCGCGAGCAGGTAGCGGCCGGGAGCCGTCGGGTCCGCGGTGTAAATGCCGTCGGGCAAATCAAGCTCAAAGCCGCTACTCCCCAACGTGATGCTCGACACGAGCGCGGTGTTAGAGAAATCAGCGAACGACGAAGGGTTAGCGAACGCGAACAGATCGAGTTGAAAGAAGCTTTCGCCGAGTGCGAAGGTGTCGGTGTAGTCGATCGTTGCTGTGACCAGGGCTCTCTGCCCAATGTTTTCGTTCTTGGCATCGTTGCGCACCACGCCGTTGGTGTCGCTCATGCGCTCGATGTTCTGGGTCGAACCGCTGAACCCGGTCGCTGTGGCAGACATGCGAAACGCACCGCCGCCAGCAAACGGCAGTGAGGGCCCGCCGTAGATGCCGTCGGCATCGACATGGAAGCTGAGCTGTACCCTCTCGCCAAGTTGCCCAGTTTTCGCGCGAACCTTGAAGTTGAGCACGCTTCGGGCAAATGACGACACGCTGGTGCCGTCGTTTGAAGATGCCCGTGCTCGCAGCGTACCAGGACGTGCCTGCGCAGCGGCTGAAAAATTGCGGCCAAGCGCGTCGCCGTTGATCGCCACGCCCTCACACCCCCGCGTTTCCGCCGAGGCGATGGCCGGTGGCATGAACATGAATGCAAACGCGGACACCGACGCGATACCAGATGGCACGCCAACCGAACCAGGGGGTGCGAGATTGGTGCAAACTGCTGCCTGTGCCGAACCTGCACCTGCCGACAGCGCGGCCATCGCAACGATCGCCGTTGCACGCGTGAGCATTGAAGGCAGAGTCGTCAGCCTGAAAAGCGTAGGACCTGGCCCTGCATACCTTCCGCTGGTTGCAGGCTTTGCAGACGGCCTCGGTGCCGCCGGGTTGGAGTCGGCGTAGTAGGTGAGCGCCTCGGACGCGGTCGATGACACAGGGGACATAAAAACGCTCCTCGTTGCAGCCTCGAATCGGACCTACTACTTGTCACGCAAAAGCGTGTTGCGGCCCGCCACGGGTGGCTTCACATTTTCCGGCGCTGGTGAAGCTGACAGCAAATCAGAGCCCGTTTGTCGTCGTCACGACGCACTCGCCTCGGGATCGTCCTTCCCGCCGCCGCCCCCCCTTGGCACGGCGCTTGGCAGGACGCCTGCAAGAGCATGCGCGGCCGCTACCCCCGCCACAACTGGCCCGAACACCCGCAGCAGGCCGAGCCCCCAAAACGGACCTGAGCGACCAAAGCACCGTCATCGCGAGCGAAGCGTGGCGATCCAGGGGCCGACGAGCCTGCCCTGTGCGGCTCCTGGATCGCCACGCCCAAGCGGGCTCGCGATGACGGTGGGGATGGAGTCGCGGGCCGCTCAATCCGCCGCCAGCAGACACTCCACCAGGCGCCCGTCCGCCCGGATCCCGAACGGCTCCACGCTGGAACACCGCCCCTCCGCCACCGGGCACCGCGGATGCAGCCGGCACCCGCCCGGGATGTTCGATGGGTCCGGCACCGCATCCCCGAGCCCGCTCTCCGGGATGCCCAGGCCCGGCTCCGGCGTCAGCACGCTCGCCAGCAGCGCCTTGGTGTAGGGGTGCTTCGGATGCGCGAACAGCGCGTCCACCTCGGCATGCTCCACCACGCGGCCCAGATACATCACCGCCACCTCGGTCGCGATGTGCTCCACCACGGCCAGGTTGTGGCTGATGAACACCAGCGTGAGCCCTAGTGCGGCCCGCAACTCGGCCAGCAGGTTCAGGATCTGCGCCTGCACGCTCACATCGAGCGCGCTCGTAGGCTCGTCGCACACGATGATCCGCGGCCGGCCCACCAGCGCCCGCGCGATCGCCACGCGCTGCCGCTGCCCGCCCGAGAGCTCGGCCGGGTAACGCTCCGCCATGGCGCCGGGCAGGCCCACCTGGTCCAGCACCTCCGCCACCCGCGCTGCCACCTCCGCCCGCCCGACAGTGCCCTGCGCACGCAGCGGCAGCGCCACGATGTCCGCAATCCGCTGCCGCGGGTTCAGGCTCGAATACGGATCCTGGAACACCGGCTGGATCAGCCGCGCCCGCGCCCTGCGGTCCAGCTCCGCGAGCGGCCGCCCCTCCACCAGCACCGTCCCGGCCGTGGGCGGCAGCAGCCCCAGGATGATGCGCGCCAAGGTGCTCTTCCCGCACCCGCTCTCCCCCACGATCCCCATCACGCCGCCTGCCGGCACCACGAGGTCCACGCCATCCACGGCGCGCACGCCCCCGAACCGCTTCTCCACGCCCCGAAGCTCGATGGCGGCGCTCATGTCAGCTGGCACAGGTAATCGTGCCCCGCCCCGGCCTGCCGCAGCGGCACCGCCTCCGCACACACCGCCATGGCGTGCGCACACCGGTCCCGGAACCCGCACCCTACGAAGCCGGGCCCGATCCGCGGCACCGTGCCCGGGATGCTGCCCAACTTCTCGTCCCGCCGCACCTTCCCGGGCACCGGGACGCTCGCGAGCAGCCCCCGCGTGTAGGGGTGCGTCGGCGCGGCGAACAGCTCGGCGGCCGGGGCGCTCTCAACCACCTGGCCCGCATACATGACGCTCACCCGGTGCGCCACGCGCGCCACAACGCCCAGGTCGTGCGTGATCAGCAGCAGCGCCAGCCCCATCTCCGCCTGCAGCCCGGCGAGCAGCCGCAGGATCCCGGCCTGCACCGTCACGTCCAGCGCCGTCGTCGGCTCGTCGGCAATCAGCAGCCGCGGCTCGCACATCAGCGCCATCGCGATCATCACCCGCTGCCGCAGCCCGCCGCTCAGCTGGTGCGGGAACTGGCCCAGCCGCAGCCCCGGATTCGCCATGCCCACCCGCGCCAGCAGCGAAGCCGCCCGGTCCACCGCCGCGCGCTGCTGGCCTCCGCGATGCCGCCGATACACCTCCGTCATCTGGCTGCCCACGGTGTAGGCCGGGTTGAGGCTGGTCATCGGCTCCTGGAAGATCATCCCGATCCGGTCGCCCCGCAGCTTCCCCATCGCCCGGTCGTTCAACCCCGCGATGTCCGCCCCCTCGAACCGCATCGCGCCGACACTCCGCACCGCATTGGGCGCCAGCAGCCCCATGACGGCCCGCGCGCTCACGGACTTGCCGCACCCGCTCTCCCCCACAAGGCAATGCGTCTCCCCGGCACGCACCGCCAACGACGCCCCCCGCACCGCCTCCACACCCCCGAACCGCACCCGCAGCCCCTCGACCGCCAACACCGGTTCAGACACGCCGGCGCACCCCGAACAGGTCCCGCAGCCCATCCCCCACCAGGTTGATCCCCAGCACCAGCGTGAACAGCGCGAGGCCCGGCACCATGATCACCCAGGGGTCGAAGAACATGTAGTCCTTGCCCTCCGCGATCATCAGCCCCCAGCTCGGCAGCGGCGCCGGCACGCCAAGCCCCAAGAAGGAAAGCACCGCCTCGAGCAGGATCGCGAGCGCCACCTCGAGCGTCGCCACAACCACCAGGTGCGGCGCGATGTTCGGCAGGACCTCTCGGAACAGCACGTGGAACAGCCCGGCCCCCGCCGCCTCCGCCGCCGCCACGTAATCGAGCGTCCGCACCTGCATCGTGGTGGTGCGCGCCACGACCGCGAACCGGTCCCACAGCAGCAGCCCCAGGGTCGTCACCACGATCGTCAGCGACGCCCCGACCGCCGACACCACCGCGAGCGCCACGAGGATCAACGGGATGCTCAGCCGGCACGTGATGGCGAACATCACCGCATCGTCGACCCGCCCGCCGAAGAACCCGCCGAGCAGCCCGAGCGTGATCCCGATCACCCCCGACGTCAGCGCCGCCGCCGCCCCGATCAGCAGGCTGATCCGCGCGCCATAGACGAGGCGCGCCAGGTAGTCCCGCCCCAGCTGGTCCGTACCGAGCCAATGCGCGTCCGTGCCCCCCATGAAGGCGGGCGGCTTCAGCCGGTTCATCAGGTCCTGCGCGAACGGGTCCGCGCGCACCACCGAGGGCCCGAACAGCGCCACCACCAGCGTGAACCCGACGATGAGCAGCCCCAGTGCCGCCGCGACCTTACGCGTCATGCTAGGCGCGCAGCCGCGGGTCGAGCAGCGCGTTCAGCATGTCCGCCCCCAGGGTCAGCCCGATATAGATCAGCGCCAGCAGCAGCACGACGGCCTGCACCACCGGGAAGTCGTTCTTGCTGACACTCTCCCAGGCCAGGTAGCCCACGCCCGGCAGGTTGAACACCGTCTCGATCACGATCGACCCGCCCAGCATGAACCCGAGCTGCACCGCCGCGATCGCCACCACCGGCATCGCCGCATTCCGCGCCGCATGCTTGCACACGATGCTCGCCCGGCTCAGCCCCCCGGCCCGGGCCGTCCGGATGTAATCGCTGGCCATGGCATCGATCATCCCCGACCGCGTCAGCCGCAGCAGCGCCGGGATGGCGGAGAAGCTCAGCACGAGGCCGGGCAGGATGAACCCGGTCCAGTCCTCCACCCCCGCGATCGGCAGCCATTGCAGCCGCAGCCCGAACAGGATGATCAGCATCAGCCCCAACCAGAAGCTCGGCAGCGCCTGCCCCAGCAGCGCCACCAAGGTCACCACCCGGTCCAACGGCCGCCCCTCGTTCAGCGCCGCCACGATGCCGAGCGGCAGGGCGATCACCAGCGCGAAAGCAAGCCCCACCAGCCCCAAGGTAAGCGTGACGGGCAGCCGGTCCCGAACCAGGTTCGCCACCGGCTCCCGGAACAGGTAGCTCCGCCCGAGGTCGCCTCGCGCCGCCTTGCCCACCCAGTCGAAGAACTGCGTCGGCAGCGGCCGGTCCAGCCCATATGCCACCCGGATGGCCTGGATGTCCGCCGCACTCGCCTGCGGCCCGGCCACCGCCAAAGCCGGGTCCCCGGCCACGCGTGTCAGCGAAAAGCTCAGCACGAGCACGGTGCCGCACACCAGCACCGCCAGGACCGCCCGCCGCAGGAGGAAACGCCACATCCAAAGATGCTATGGACCATGCCGCACCACCGCAAGCCTCACGGCCAAGGGAGCACCGCTTCACCTTCCCCACGCGGCAGAGGCTGGAAGAAGGGGAGCCGCAAGGACAGCTGGCATAGAGGAGCACCAATGCCCCGAACCGCCCTCGCACTCCTGGCACTCGCGCTCGCGCTCCAGGCCCAGGCCCAGGCCCAGGCCCAGCCCCAGGCCCAGGCCGCCGAGCTCGCCCCGCCCGTCAGCCCGGCCTGCATCTCCTCACCGTATGGCCCCCGCCGGGCCATAGGGCCCAACGCGCCGGCCGCGTTCCACAACGGCGTGGACCTTCCCGCCCCGGCCGGCGCCCTCGTCCGCGCCGCGGCACCCGGCACCATCCTCGCCATCAAGCGCCAGGGCCTCGGCGGCGTCACGGTCCACCTTGTGCACGAGGGCGGCCGCCGAACCCTCTACGCCCATCTCGGCAACCTCGTACCCGCCATCGCCGAGGGCCAGCGCACCATCCGCACCGGCGATCCGCTCGGCCACGTGGCCCGCACCGGCGTCACCTACGGCACCCACGTCTTCTTCGCCGTATTCCAGGATGGCCAGGCCATCGACCCGGAGCCCCTACTGGGCGTACCCCGCTGCAGGTGAAGGGCCGCAGGTCGACCGTCGTCATCGCGGCGCGAGCGCTAAACCCGCTCCCCCGTCCGTGCCTCGTGCTCCGCCATGGCCTCCTCCGCCCGCTGGATCAGCCGATGCTCGTTGTGCTTGAGGAACCAGACCACCCCCACCGCCACCACCAACGCACCCCCACCGATCACCCACGCGAACGGCCCGGCCACGTTCTCCGCCTGTTTGCCCAGCACGTAGGCACCGAACCCATACAGGCTGGTCCAACCGATGCCGCCCAGCGCGTTCCACACGAGAAACCGCCCCCACTCCATGCGGTTCGTCCCGGCCAGCAGCGCCGCGAACGTCCGCAGGAATGCGATGAACCGCCCGAAGAACACCACCACGCCGCCGTAACGGAAGAACAGGTATCGTCCCAGCCGCTGCCGCGGCACCGTGAGCCCGATGCGCGGCCCATACCGCTCGAGCGCCGGCCGGCCCAGCCGCTGCCCGATCAGGTAGCCGAAATTATCCCCCATGACCGCACCCACCGCCGCGCAGAGTACGATCAGCTGGATCGAGAGCTCCCCCGTCGTCGCCGCATAGATCGCCGCGGCGATCAGCAGGCTCTCGCCGGGCAGGGGAAGGCCCATCGCCTCGAGGCAGACGATACCGCCGACCAGCCCATACCCATACCGCTCGATCAGCGGCGACAGCCAATCCATCATGTTTCGATGAACCTGGCATGGCCGTCTGCGCGCAGGCGGCAGGCCGGGCAGTCGCCGCAGCCAAAGCCCCAATCATGGCGATGGGTCCTGTCGCCCTTGTAGCAGGTATGCGTCAGCTCCACCGTCGTCTCCAGCAGCCCGAGCCGCGCCGCCAGCGCCCAGGTCTCCGCCTTATCCAGCCACATCAGCGGCGTATGCAGCACGAACGACCGGGCGAGCCCCAGGTTCAGTGCCAGCTGCATCGCCTTCACCGTGTCGTCCCGGCAATCCGGATAGCCGCTGAAATCCGTCTCGCACATCCCGCCCACGATGTGCCGCAGGCCCCGCCGATACGCCAGCGCCCCCGCCATGGCCAGGAACATCAGGTTCCGCCCCGGCACGAACGTCGTCGGAAGCCCATCCCGCCCGGTCTCGATCGCGACCTCGGCCGTCAGCGCCGTCGCCCCCAGGCCCGCGAACGCCCCGGCCAGGTCGAGCAGATGATCGTCCCCCAGCCGCCCTGGCCGAAGCTCGGCACAAGCCGCCCGCACGCCCGGCCGGCAGGCGAGCTCCACGGCATGCCGTTGCCCATAGGCATACCCCACCGTCTCCACCCGCCCCCAGCGCTCCAGCGCCCAGCCCAGGCAGGCCGTGCTGTCCTGCCCCCCGCTGAACAGCACCAATGCGCCCTCGTCCATTCCCTTAGGTCTCCCGATCGCCCATGTGTCTCCCATGGACCTGGACTTCACGGAAGACGAGATCGACCGCTACTCCCGCCACATCCTCCTGGCCGAGGTGGGCGGCGAGGGCCAGGCGAAGCTCCGCGCCGCCCGCGTCCTCGTGGTCGGCGCCGGAGGCCTCGGCTCGCCGCTCGTGCTCTACCTGGCCGCAGCCGGAGTCGGCACGATCGGCATCATCGACGACGACCGCGTCGAGCTCTCCAACCTGCAGCGCCAGGTGGCCCACACCACCGCCCGCATCGGCCAGTCCAAGGTCGCCTCCGCCGGCGAGGCCGCCACCGCCATCAACCCGCACGTGACCATCGTGCCGCACGAGCTCCGCCTCGATGCCGCCAACGTGCGCGCCCTCGTGGAGGCCTACGACCTGGTTTGCGACGGCACGGACAATTTCGACACCCGCTTCCTCGTCGCCGACGCCTGCCATGCCGCCCGGCGCACCCTCGTCAGCGCCGCCGTGCTCCGCTTCGACGGCCAGCTCGGCACCTTCAAGCCCCATGCGAGCCCCGATGCCCCCTGCTACCGCTGCCTCAACCCCGCCCCGCCCCCGCCGGGCCTGATGCCCAGCTGCAGCGAGGCCGGCATCCTCGGCGCCGTCACGGGCGTGATGGGCACCCTTCAGGCCACCGAGGCGCTCAAGGAAATCATGGGCATCGGCGAAACCCTCTCCGGCCGCCTGCTCCTGTGGGACGCACTCTCCTCCCGGGTCCGCACCATCCGCCTCCCGCGGGACCCGGCCTGCCCCCACCATGGCTAGCGCATCCGGGGGCGAGACTCTCGGGATCCTTCTCATCTCAGGTGGCCATGAGCGCGCCCACTACGCCTTCATGCTCGCCACCGCCGCCGCTTCAATGGGCCGCCGGGTCATGCTGTTCGCCACCAATGACGGAATACAGGCCCTGCGGCTCGACTGGCGGCCGACCGACCCCGGCCGCCGCGACGACCAGGTCCGCGCCCGAGGACTTGCCGGCCTCGACGAACTGCGCGAGGCCGCAAGGGACCTCGGCATCCGCCTCACCGCCTGCGACGCCGCCATCCATCTCGCCAACCTGGCCGAGGCCGACCTCCTTCCAAACGTGGAGATCATCGGCATCCCGACCTTTCTGGAAGCGACGACGCGGTCGATCACCCTCTAGATCTATCCACGATCAGAACGAGGCATCACCCCCGACACCCGGCCATCGCGAGCCGAAGCCGTGGCAACCCGGAACCACACGGCGCCACGCTACGCTCGCAATGGCATACTCCGACGGGGGCCTGGTGCCTCAGGCCCAGCGGGTCCAGGGCGGAGCCATGGCCTTGGACCTAAACCGCCTCCGTATCCAGCGCATACCCCGCGGCCCGCACCGTCCGCACCACGTCCAGCTCGCCCTCGCCGTTGATGCTCTTGCGGAGGCGCCTTATGTGCACGTCCACCGTCCGCGGCTCCACGTGGATGTCCGGTCCCCACACGCTGTTCAGCAGTTCTTCCCGCGAGAACACCCGGCGCGGGTGCTGCATCAGGAACTCGAGCAGGCGGAACTCCGTCGGCCCAAGATGGATCGGCCGCCCGTTCCGCTGCACCCGATGCGCCGTCAGATCCATGACGATGTCGTGGAACGCATGCTGCCCCCGCACCGGCACCGCGCCCGAGCGCCGCAGCAGCGCCCGCATACGCGCGATCAGCGCCTCTATGTTGAACGGCTTGGTGATGTAATCGTCGGCCCCGGTGTTCAGCCCGCGCACCGCGTCCTGATCCTCGGTCCGCGCCGTCACCATGATCACCGGCAGGTCCCGCGTCTGCGGGCGCCTGCGGATCTGCCGGCATACCTCGATGCCGGACATCACGGGCAGCATCCAGTCCAGCAACACGATATCCGGTTGCGCCTCCGCAATCCGCGTCAGCGCCTCCTGGCCATCCACGGCCTCGTCCACCTTGAACCCCTGCTTCTCCAGGTTGTAGCGCAGCATCGTCGCCAATGCCGCCTCGTCCTCCACCACCAGCACGGTGGGCTTGGATGCGCCCGACATCACGCCCGCCACGGCGCGGTCACTCCCCGCCCATCTGGGGTCGGACCACGGCATAGGCCGAACCATCCCCCTTCGGCCGCTCATCCAGCAACGGCACCCCCGTCACCGCATAATGCACCGTCTCGGCGATGTTCGTCGCGTGGTCCCCGATGCGCTCCCGGTTCTTGGCGATGAACAGCAAGTGGGTGCACGGCGTGATGCTGCGCGCGTCTTCCATCATGTATGTCACCAATTCCCGGAAGATCGAGTTGTAGAGGTCGTCGATGGCCTGGTCGCTCCGCCAGACCTGGTTGGCCTTCTCGGCGTCGTTCTCGCCCACGGCGTCGATCACGAGGCGCAGGTTCTCCTGCACCAGGCGCGCCATGGCAGCCAGGCCCGTCAGGCTGAACGGCAGCGCGAACTGCCCAAGCACGATGCTCCGCTTGGCCACGTTCTTCGCGTAATCGCCAATCCGCTCCAGGGCGGACGCGATCTTCAGCGCAGCAACGATCTGCCGCAGGTCGCTGGCCATCGGCTGCCGCAGCGCAAGCATCCGGATCACGAACTGCTCCGCCTGGCGCTCGAGCGCGTCCACCGCCGGGTCCTGCTCCACGGCGCGCAAGGCCAGCGCGTTGTCGTTCTTCGCGATCGCCTCGGTCGCCATCGCGACCTGGCTTTCAACCAGCCCGCCCATCTCGGCCAACAGGTCCCGCAGCTGCTGCAGTTCCTGGCCGTAGCTCTTCACGATATGGCTCGCTCCGGACATGTTGTGCGTTCCCTTCAGCCGAAGCGGCCGGTGATGTATTCCTGGGTGCGCTTCTCGCGCGGCGCGGTGAACATCTGCTCGGCCGCGCCCACCTCGACGAGCTCGCCCAGATAGAAGAAGGCCACCTGGTCCGCGCACCGCGCAGCCTGCTGCATGTTGTGCGTCACGATCGCGATGGTGAAATCGCGCTTCAGCTCGTCGATCAGCTCCTCGACCTTCAGCGTGCTGATCGGGTCGAGCGCACTCGTCGGCTCGTCGAGCAGGATCACCTCGGGCCGCACCGCGATGGTCCGCGCGATGCACAGCCGCTGCTGCTGCCCGCCCGAAAGCCCGGTCGCAGAAGTCGTCAGCCGGTCTTTCACCTCGCCCCACAGCGCGGCGCGGGTCAGGCTCCACTCCACCCGCTCGTCCATCTCGGCCCGGCTCAGCCTCTCGTGCAGCTTCACGCCGAACGCGATGTTCTCGTAGATCGTCATCGGGAACGGCGTCGGCTTCTGGAACACCATGCCCACCCGGCTCCGCAGCGCGTTCAGGTCGGTCGCCGGGTCGATCAGGTTCGTCCCGTCCATCATCACCCGCCCCTCGGCGCGCTGGCCCGGATACAGATCGTACATCCTGTTCAGCACCCGCAGCAGCGTGGACTTGCCGCAGCCCGAGGGCCCGATCATGCCCGTCACCTGGCGCTCCGGCAGGTCGAGCCCGATCCCTTTCAGCGCCTTGTTCGTACCGTAATAGAAGTCGAGCCCCTGGATGGAGATGCGCGCCGTGTTCAGCGCCTCCGTCGAGCGCGCCTGGGCCGCCGCAACCTCCGGCCGGGCCTGGGTCACCAACTGCGGCGTCGTCACGTCCTGCGACATCGTCCCTAGCTCCGCTTGCGCAGCGCGACGCGCGCCGCGACGTTGATGGCGAGCACGCCCATGGTGATGATGAGTGCGCCGACCCAGGCGAGCTGCACCCAATCGGCGAACGCCGCGCCCGCATATTGGTAGATCGTCACCGGCAGGCTGCTCATCGGCTGGTTCAGGCTCAACGACCAGTTGAGGTTGCCGAGCGACGTGAAGAGCAGCGGCGCCGTCTCGCCCGCGACGCGCGCAATGGCCAGCAGCACGCCCGTAAGGATGCCGTCCAGCGCCGCGCGGTAGCACACGAACACGATCGCCTTCCATTTCGGCGCCCCCAGCGCCACCGCCGCCTCACGCAGCGCCGTCGGGATCAGCCTCAACATGTCCTCCGTCGTGCGTACCACGATCGGGATCACGATGATCGCCAGCGCGATGCAGCCGGCCCAGCCGCTGAAACCCCCGAACGGCGACACCACCACCTGGTAGCAGAACAGCCCGATGAGGATGGAGGGCGCCGAGAGCAGCACGTCCGACACGAACCGCACCGCGTTGCCCAACCGCGAGCCCGCCGCATACTCGCTGAGGTATGTTCCGACCATCAGCCCGATGGGCGTCCCGATGGCCGTGCCCAGCGCAGTCTGGATGACGCTGCCGACGATCGCGTTCAACAGCCCGCCATTGCTCCCCGGCGGCTTCGTCATCTCCGTGATCACGTTCAGGCTGATGCCGCCCACCCCGCGCAGGACGAGTGTGAGCAGGATCGAGGCCAGGAAGAAGAGCCCGATCCCGGTCGCGATCCAGCACAGCACCTTCACCACCCGGTCGGACCGCTTGCGCCGCCGGCTCAGCGCCTCCGCCACCATCTCGTCCCGCGCCTTGTGCATCAGGCCGGGCGGTGAAACCGTCATGCTCATGACTTGAGCCTCGGCCGCAGCATCGCTCGCGATATGGCGAGCACGATGAACGAGATCACGAACAGGACGAAGCCGAGTGCCAGCAAGGCGGACAATTTCAGGCTCCCGGCCGGGCTCTCCGGGAACTCGAGCGCAACCAGGGACGCGATCGTGTTACCCGGCCCGAACAGGCTCGAACTGATGCGGTTCGTGTTCCCGATCACGAACGTGACCGCCATCGTCTCGCCCAGCGCACGGCCGAGCCCGAGCATGATGCCACCCACGACCGACACCCGCGTGTAAGGAAGCACGATCGAGCGCATCACCTCCCACGTCGTGCAGCCCACGCCATAGGCCGATTCCTTGAAGACGGGCGGGACCGTCATGAACACGTCCCGCATGGTCGCAGCCACGAACGGGATGATCATGATGGCCAGGATCATCGCCGCCGTCAGGATACCGGTCCCGAAGGGCGGCCCCTGGAACAGCCAGCCGACGCCCGGCAGCTCCCCGATCGTGTCGATCGCCCAGGGCTGCACGTACTGGCTCATCACGGGCACCACGACGAAGAAGCCCCACATGCCGTAGATGATGGACGGCACCGCCGCCAGCAGCTCGATCGCGGTGCCCACCGGCCGCCGCACCCATTGCGGCGCGAGCTCGGTGAGGAAGAACGCGATCCCGAACGCGACGGGCACGGCGAAGACGAGCGCCAGCACCGCCGACACGATCGTGCCGTAGATGGACACAGCGCCGCCGAAGATCTCCTGCACCGGGTCCCAATTGGCACTCGTCAGGAACCCGGCGCCGAAGGCACGGAACGCCGGCAGCCCGCCGATGAACAGCTCCACGATGATGCCGCCGAGCAGCAGGAGCACGAGCACCCCGGAGGCATGCGCCACCGCCGAGAAGATCGCATCCCCCGGTGAGCGGCCCACGCCGGCACGCTTCACGTTCGGGGCGGGGGCACGGACGCCTACGACGGCCTGGGACAACGGGCGCTCCTGGACAGCATGGATGGAACCCCGGGTCGGCTCTCGCCGGCCCGGGGCAGGAGGCTCAGCGATAGACCGGCTGGCCGTTCGCCATGACAGTGGTGCGCCAGGTGCCGCGCACGGCGTCCTGCACGGCCTTGGGCAGCGGGATATACTCGAGCTGGTTCGCGATCGGGCCGCCGTTGTTGTAAGCCCAGTCGACGAACTTCAACACGTTGGCCGCCCGCGCCGGGTCCTTCGGATCCTTCGGCACCAGCAGGAACGTCGCCGACACGATCGGCCAGCTCTGCGCACCCACCTGGTCGATCAGGTTCACCGCATAATTCTGCGCGCCGCCCCAGTCGCCGGCCGATGCCGCCGCCGCGAACGCCGCCATCGTCGGGCTCACATACTGCCCGTCCTTGTTGCGCAGCTGCGTCGTCGTCAGGTTGTTCTGCGTGGCATACGCGTTCTCCACATAGCCGATCGCGCCGCGCGTGTTCTTCACGGTGCCGGCCACGCCGTCATTGCCGCGCGCGCCCGTGCCCGCCGGCCACTTCACGCTCGTGCTGGCGCCCACGTCCTTCTTCCAGTCGGCGCTCACGGCCGAGAGGTAGCTCGTGTAGACGAACGACGTGCCCGAGCCGTCCGCGCGATACACCGGCGCGATGGCCACGTTCGGCATCGTGACGCCGCGGTTCATCTCCACCAGCTTCGGGTCGTTCCACTTCGTGATCTTGCCCAGGTAGATCTCGGCCAGCAGCTCGCCCGTGAGCTTCACCTGGTTGTTGGCGATGCCGGGCAGGTTCACGATCGGCACCACCGCGCCCATCACGGTCGGGAACTGCACCAGGTTCGCCGATTGCAGCTTGGCCGCATCCATCGGCGCATCCGAGGCGCCGAAATCCACGGTGCGGTTCGTGATCTGGTTCTGGCCGCCGCCCGACCCGATGGCCTGGTAGTTCAGCTCGACCCCGATTGCGGCCTTCGCGGCCTCGCCCCACTTGGCATAGACGGGCGCCGGGAAGGTGGCGCCCGCACCGGTGATCTGCTGGGCCGAGACCGGCCCCGCGGCCAGGGCAAGGCTCGCGACCGCCGAAGCCAGCGCCGCACGATTGAACTTCATGGTGCCTCCGAATATCCGTTTGCAAGCGGAGGGCACGCCAACCGGCCACCCATCGCCCGGCCGGACCCTAGGGAGCGTCGGCGTCCGCCAGATTGCAGTTCGATGACAGTTCGATGACACACCAGCGCGTTCAGCCGAGACTGTAAACCGCCTAGCCGGCCACTCCCCATGCGGGGAGGGCCGGGGATGCAGCGGCGACCAGCGCAGGCGAATGCGCCATCTTCAACTGAGTGTTTCGGATGGTGGGCGCGACAGGGATTGAACCTGTGACCCCCGCCATGTCAAGGCGATGCTCTACCGCTGAGCTACGCGCCCATCCGAGTGCCGCTTCTACCGCCCACCCGCCCATCGCGCAACCGCTCCCCCCGCCCCAGGCGTGACTTTGCCGACGCCCGGCGCTTCAATGGGGCATGGACCACGCGTTGCCCACCGCACCTACCCCGTTCGACCTCGCGCTGCCCCAGCGCCAGACGGCCCCGCTCGTCTTCGCCTCCCCCCATTCCGGCCGCCTCTACCCGTCCGACTTCGTCGATGCGGCCCGGCTCGACGCCCACGCCCTGCGCGCCAGTGAGGACGGCTACGTCGATGAGCTGTTCGCCGGCGTGGTCCGGTCCGGGGCCCCCCTGCTCGCCGCCACCTTCCCCCGCGCCTATTGCGACGCGAATCGGGAGCCGTGGGAGCTCGATCCTGGCATGTTCGCCGACGCCCTGCCCCCCTGGGTCAACACCACCAGCGCCCGCGTGGGCGCCGGGCTGGGCACGCTGGCCCGCGTGGTGGCCACGGGCGAAGGCATCTACCGCGGCAAGCTCGAGTTTCGTGAGGCCGAGTTCCGCGTGGGCACCTGTTGGGCGCCCTTCCACGCTCGCCTGGCCGCCCTCATCGAAGACACACGGGCCGCGTTCGGCGCCTGCCTGCTCGTCGACTGCCACTCCATGCCGGCCAACGCCGGCCGCGGCGTCCCGCCCGACATCGTGCTCGGCGATGCGCACGGCACGGCCTGCGCCGGCCCCATCACGGCGCTGGCCGAAACCACGCTGACCGCCCTGGGCTACGTCGTCCGCCGCAACGACCCCTATGCCGGCGGCTACATCACCCGCCATTACGGCCGCCCGCGCGAGGGCGTGCACGCGTTGCAGGTCGAGCTCGCACGCAGCCTCTATATGGAAGAGGCACAGCTCGTGCGCGGCCCTGGCTTCGCCAAGCTGCAGGCCGACCTGGCCACATTCGCCGCCACGCTCGCGCGGGAGGCGCACGCCCTGCTCCGCTAACGCCTCCTTCATCCCGGGGCGGCACACTGCCCGCCGATGCGCCTCCTGCTCGCCCTGCTGCTGCTCTGGCCCGCCGCGCTGGCTGCGCAACCGGCGTCGACGCCTGCGGCGGGCCTGTGCCGCGCCGCCATTTTGGCGGCCGAGCGCGCCTCGGGCGTGCCGGACAGGCTGATGCAGGCCATCGGCGTCATCGAGAGCGGCCGGCGAGACGCGCAGGGCCAGGTGGCCCCTTGGCCATGGACCATCAACGTCGAAGGCCAAGGCTACACCTTCGACAGCAAGGCCGAGGCCATCGCCGCCGTCAACGCCCACCGGGCCCGCGGCGCCCGCTCCATCGATGTCGGCTGCATGCAGGTGAACCTCCTCCACCACGGCCAGGCCTTCGCCTCCCTCGAGGACGCGTTCGACCCGGTGCACAACGCCCGCTACGCCGCCCGCTTCCTGCTGCAGCTCCTGACTCAGACCGGCTCCTGGCCGCGCGCCGTCGCCGGCTACCACTCCCTCACGCCCGACCTCGGGGAGCCCTATGCCCGCAAGGTGCTGGCCCAGTGGGCCCTGCCCGACCGGGCGGCGCCCAGGCCCGAGCCGACGACCGCGCTGACCAGCGCCACGCCGTCGCTGGTTCCCTCGTTGCTGGCCCCAGGCTCGTTGCCGCAGCCGCGTGCCGCGGTCTTGCCCGCCACCGCTGCCGCGCAGAACACGGCTCGCGGGCTCGAGGCCTACCGCGCCACGCCCGTCCGCCTCGCAGCAGCGCCGCTGCTGCGCCGCTCTTGATGCCTCTCGCCTGGGCACGTTGCTCCCGGCCTGCACGGTTCAGCGTCAACTGTCCGTAAACCACCCGACGAATTCCGCCCTGAACCGACATTGAATGCTGGCATTCGGCAGCCATACTCCGTTACGAACGTGCTCCGCTCCGTGCTGCTGAAGGAAAGAGGACGAACGTGCGCGCCCTGCATTCCGCCCTGACGGTGCTGTTCGCGCTGGCACTCGGCCTTTCGCACGCCCGTGCCCAGGCTCCCGCGCCTTCTCCCGCGCCTTCCCCCTCACCCTCCCCCACGGCAGGCGGTGGCGGCGTCCCCATCACCATCGTCGCCGCCAAGGAGCAGGACGTGCCCGTGCTCCAGCGCACGATCGGCACCGTCCAGGCGCTTCAATCCGTTCTCGTCCGGGCCCGCGTGGACGGCACGCTCGACCGCGTCCTGTTCACCGAAGGCCAGTTGGTGAAGCCCGGCGATGTGCTCGCCCAACTCGATCCGCGCCCCTACCAGGCCGCACTCGACCAGGCGCTCGCCCGCCGCGCCTCCAACGAGGCCACGCTGAACAATGCCCGGCTCGACCTCGTGCGCTACAACGACCTGGCCAACAGCCAGATCGCATCCCGCCAGAAGCTCGACACCTCGCGCGCCGCCGTGGCCCAGGCCGAAGCCGCCGTCCGCGGGGACGACGCGGCCATTGCCGCAGCCCAGCTCAACCTCGGCTTCACCCGGATCGCCTCCCCCATCGAGGGCCGCGTCGGCCTGCGCCTGATCGACCCGGGCAATTACATTCGGACCGCCGACAACACGGCTCCAGGCATCGTCGCCATCGCCCAGATCCAGCCGATCGCGCTCCTGTTCACCTTGCCCCAGGACAGCCTGCCCCGCGTCCAGGCCGCCATGCGCCGCGGCACCCTGCCCGTGGTGGCCTACAGCTCGGACGACCGCACCAAGCTCAGCGACGGCCAGCTCCTCACCGTCGACAGCACGATCGACGTCAACACCGGCACCATCAAGCTGAAGGCGACCTTCGCGAACGCCGACGACAAGCTCTGGCCCGGCCAGTTCGTCAACGTGCGCATGCAGATCGATACGCGGCGCGGCGCCGTGACCATCCCCAGCAACGCCGTGCAGCGCGGGCCGAACGGCCTGTACGTGTTCACCGTCAAACCCGACAACACCGCTGCCGTCCAGCCCGTGGAGATTGAACAGGACGACGGCCTCGTATCGGTCGTGTCCAAGGGGGTCGCGGCTGGAGACAAGGTCGTGCTCGCCGGGCAATCGCGGCTCGCACCGGGCATCCGCGTGAACCCGACAGAACAGAAGCCAGCATCATGAGCCGGGGCAAGGCCACCCAGGATCGGGCGGCATGGAGAGCTTGAAATGAGCATTTCGACGCCGTTCATCCAGCGCCCCGTTGCCACGTCGCTCCTGATGGCGGCCATCCTGCTGGTGGGTTTCGCCGCCTACCCGCTGCTGCCCGTGGCCCCGCTGCCGCGCGTCGAGTTTCCCACCATCCAGGTCACGGCCCAACTCCCTGGCGCCAACCCGGAAACCATCGCCACCACCGTCGCCCAGCCGCTCGAGCGCCAGTTCTCCCAGATTGCCGGCATCGCGCAGATGACGTCGGTCAGCGTCGGCGGATCCACCCAGATCGTGGTCCAGTTCGATCTCGATCGAAACATCGACGGCGCCTCGCTCGACATCCAGGCGGCCATCAACAACGCCGGCGGCCAGCTGCCGCGAAACCTGCCGAACCCGCCCATCTTCCGGAAGGTGAACCCGGCCGACAGCCCCATCCTCATCCTATCCGTCCAGTCGGACCTGCTGCCGCTCATCACCGTCAACGACTACGCTGACAACATCCTCAGCCAGCAGATCAGCCAGATCGCAGGCGTGAGCCAGGTCAGCATCGGCGGCGAGCAGAAACGGGCCGTCCGCGTCCAGATCGATCCGGGCCGCCTCGCCGCCATGAACCTCACCCTCGAGGACGTGCGCCAACTCCTCGTCACCGCCACCGTCGATGCGCCCAAGGGCACCATCGACGGGCCGCAGCGTGCCTTCTCCATTCAGGCGAACGACCAGCTCACCAAGGCGTCCGAGTTCAACGACGTGATCCTCGCCTGGCGCAACGGCGCGCCCGTCCGCATCCGAGACATCGGCCAGGCCGTCGACGGACCGGAGAATGCGCGGCTCGCCGGCTGGCAGAATGGCAAGCGCGGCATCCAGCTCTTCGTCTTCAAGCAGCCCGGCGCCAACGTCATCGACACCGTCGAGCGCGTGAAGGCCGCTCTGCCGAACCTGCGAGCCGCCATCCCGCCCTCGGTGGTCGTGGAAACGGTCGTGGACCGCACCGTGACGATCCGCGCCTCCGTGCACGAGGTGCAGTTCACGCTGCTGCTCTCCATCGCCCTCGTGGTGATGGTGATCTTCGTGTTCCTGCGGAACTTCTGGGCCACGATCATCCCGAGCGTCACCGTGCCGCTCGCGCTCGTCGGCACCTTCGCCGTCATGTTCCTCTTGGGCTACAGCCTCAACAACCTCACGCTCATGGCGCTCACCATCGCGGTCGGCTTCGTCGTCGACGACGCCATCGTCATGCTCGAGAACATCTATCGCCACATCGAAGACGGCATGGACCCGAAGGAGGCTGCGCTGAAGGGCGCCGGCGAAATCGGGTTCACCATCATCAGCATCAGCGTGAGCCTGGTGGCCGTGTTCATCCCGCTGCTGCTGATGGGCGGCATCGTGGGCCGCCTGTTCCGTGAGTTCGCGATGACGGTATCCATCACCGTGCTCGTCTCGGGCTTCGTGTCCCTTACCCTCACGCCCATGATGTGCTCGCGCTTTCTCAAGCATCACTCTACAAAGCATGGGCTGCTCTACAGGATCATCGAAGGCTTCTTCAACGGTCTGCTCGCCGGTTACCGGCGCACGCTGGACATCGCGCTACGGTTCCAGTTCGTCACGTTGATGGTGTTCTTCGCTACGTTGGGCCTCACCGTCTATCTGTTCATGGCCATCCCGAAAGGCTTCTTCCCGAACCAGGATACCGGTGTGCTCGTGGGCATCACGAAGGCAGGGCAGGATGTCTCGTTCGCCGAGATGGCACGGCGCCAGGTCGCCATCGCCGAAGTCGTCATGAAGGATCCGGCCGTCGCCAAGCTGTCGTCCAGCATCGGCGCCGGGCTGGGTGGGCAGACGGGCAACAACGGCCGCCTGTGGGTGACGCTGAAGCCCTTCGAGGACCGGACGGAGACGGCACAGCAGGTCATCGCCCGGCTCCGGACCAAGACGCCGATCGTCGAGGGCATCACCGCCAACTTCCAGGCGGCGCAGGACATCAACGTCGGCGGCCGCCTCGCACAGAGCCAGTATCAATACACGCTACAGAGCCCTGACCTCGGCGAACTCTTCGAGTGGTCGCCCCGCGTGCTCGACCGGATGCGCAAGATCCCCATGCTGCGGGACCTGGCCACGGACCAGCAGGTGGCTGGCACCACCGCCACCCTGACCATCGACCGGGACCGCGCCGCCCGCTTCGGCATCCAACCGCAGGTGATCGACGACACGCTCTACGACGCCTTCGGCCAGCGCCAGGTCGCGCAGTTCTTCACGCAGCTCAACACCTACAAGCTGATCCTCGAGGTTCCGCCCGGCATGCAGGGCGAGCTCGCCACACTCGACAAGCTGTATGTGAAGGCCCGCGACGGCACGGCCGTGCCCCTTTCCACTTTCGTGAAGGCGGATACACAGCCGGTCGTGCCGCTCGCCATCAGCCACCAGGGCCAGTTCCCGTCTGTCACACTGTCGTTCAACCTCGCCCAAGGGGCCGCCCTGGGCCAGGCGGTCGATGCCATCAATGCCGCCGTGCGGGAACTCGGCACGCCAGTCACGCTCCGCGGCACCTTCCAAGGCACGGCGCAGGCCTTCCAGTCCTCGCTCAGCACGCAGCCGTACCTGATCGCGGCGGCGCTCATCACCGTCTACATCATCCTCGGCATCCTCTACGAAAGCTTCATCCTCCCCCTCACCATCCTCTCCACCCTGCCCTCGGCCGGCGTGGGGGCGTTCCTGGTGTTGATGCTGTTCGGCTACGACCTGAGCGTGATCGCGCTCATCGGCGTGGTGCTGCTCATCGGGATCGTGAAGAAGAACGGGATCATGATGGTGGACTTCGCCATCACCGCCGAGCGGACCCGGGGTGCCACACCGCACGAAGCAATTCGCGAGGCGTGCCTGATGCGGTTCCGGCCGATCCTCATGACGACCATGGCGGCCCTGCTCGGCGGCCTGCCGCTGGTCTTCGGGGACGGCGCCGGGTCCGAACTGCGCAAGCCGCTCGGCTTCGCCATGGTGGGCGGCCTGGCGCTCAGCCAGATCCTGACGCTCTACACGACCCCCGTCGTGTACCTCTACCTCGACCGCCTCCAGGTCTGGCTTACGCCGAAGCGCCGGGTGCGGATGCCCACGCTCGCAGGCAAGCTGGGGCCGGTTGCGCCCAAGATGGGCGAAGCCGCCGACTGATCCTTGGCTGCCCTCGGCCAAATCACGCGCATCCTCGCCGCCGCCCCCACCCGGGCGGCGGCGCTCGATGACGCGGCCTCCTACCCGGCCCAGGACATGGCGGAGCTGGCGAAGGCTGGCCTTCCATTGGCGCCGCTGCCCGTGTCGCTCGGCGGCGAGGGCGCCGGCACCGATCCCGGCGCCGCCCGCATCATCTTCGACCTGCTGCGAGCGCTTGGCCGTGCCAACCTGGCCCTCGGCCGCCTGTTCGAAGCGCACGTCAACGCCGCCCGGCTCATCCTGCGTTACGGCACCCCGGCGCAGGCCGAGGCGCTCGCCACCTGGTGCCGCGAGGGCTGCTTCCTCGGCTTATGGGTCACGGACCCGCCGGGCCGCCCGCTCGTCCTCGAGGGGCGCACCCTCTCCGGCGCCAAGGGCCCCTCCTCCGGCGCTGGGCACGCGCGCCACGCCCTCGTCACGGTCGCCGACGGCGCCGCCACCCGCCTCGCCGTGCTCGACCTCACAGGGGAGGAACCGGTCACCGACCTCAGCCCCAGGCTCCACGGCATGCGCTCGGCCGCGAACGGCATCGTCACGCTGGACGGCCTCGCCCTCCCGCCCGACCGCCTCATCGGCGCGGACGGCGACTACCTCCGGGAGCCGGACTTCTCCACCGGAGCCTGGCGCACGATGGCGGTCACGCTCGGAGGCCTCGAGGCCCTCGTCGAACACACCCGCGCCACCCTCGTCGCCCGCGGCCACCACACGGCGCCCATGCAGCAGGCCCGCTTCGGCGAGATGATGATCGCCCTCGAGACCGCCCGGCACTTCACCTGGGCCGCGGCCGAAGCCGCCGAACACGGCACCCTCCCCATCCCGGACCAGGTCGCCACCGTCAACCTCGCCCGCATCGCCGCCGAGGCCGCCACGCTCGAAGCCATGCGCCACGCCCAGCGCGGCCTCGGCCTCGGCGCCCTCGTCCGCCCCAACCCGGCCGAGCGCCTCCTGCGGGACCTCGCGACCTACCTCCGCCAGCCCGCGCCCGACGCCGTCCTCACCGAAGCCGGCGCGTTCTATCTCGGCCCATGATCACTGCCGCCGAAGCCATCGCCGCCATGGAGAGCCTGCCCCTCCGCCCCGCCGCCGCCTTCGCCGAACACGCGCCGGTGCTGGTGCTCGCCCCCCACCCCGACGACGAAAGCCTCGGCTGCGGCGGCCTCGTCGCCGCCCTCTGCGCCGCCAACCATCCGCCCCATGTGCTCATCACCACGGACGGCGCCGGCTCCCACCCCAACAGCCGCACCTGGCCCCCCACCCGCCTCGCCTCCGAACGCCGGCGCGAGGCCGCCGAGGCCGTCGCCCATCTCGGCCTCCCCCCAGGCCACCTCCACCACCTCGACCTGCCCGACACCGCCAGCCCCACCGCCGGCCCGGCGTTCGAGGTCGCCGTGGACGCCATCGCCACCCTCGCCACGAGCACGCACGCAAGAACCATCGTCGCCACCTGGGCCCACGACCCCCATTGCGACCACGAATCCGCACACCTCCTCGCCGCCGCCACCGCCGCCCGGCTCGGCCTGCTACACCTCGCCTACCCCGTCTGGGGCTGGACGCTCCCGCCGCACACGCCCCTACCCGGCCCCACCCCCACCGGCCATCGTTATGACATCACCCCCCACCTCGCGGCCAAGCGCGCCGCAATCGCCACACACCGCACGCAATATGCCGGCCTCATCGACGACGACCCGGCCGGCTTCCAACTCCCTCCCGGCTTCGTCGCCCTGTTCGAGCGCCCGTGGGAGGCGGTGCTCACCCTCTAGAGCGCGCTCGCCGCAAGTCGGACCGTGGCCCGCGGAGCCTTCATCGCGAGCCGCAGGCGGGGCGATCCAGGGGCCGACGGGCTGGTCTTTGCGGCCCTGGGTCGCCACGCTGCGCTCGCGATGGCGTTCGCGGGCCGGATAACGTTGGGCCCAGACACATCCTAGTGGATGGGATCCAGAAATGGCGTCCCCGGCTCCCCGACATAGAAGATGACCAGCCGGATCGTCTCCGTCGCACTCCGGTTGTAGCCCGTCATTCGCACGTTCGGCGGCTCCACCATCGACTGCCCGGCCCGCACCGTCACAGGCTCCCGCCCCTCCATCTCGAGCGTGAACGCGCCCTCGAGCATATAGACCGTCACGGGATGCCGGTGCGTGTGGAACACCGTGCGCTGCCCGGGCGCGATCGTCGCCGTCAGCACCTGCACCTCCTGCCGCTCGCCCCGCGGCATGCCTTCAACCACCTCGCGCTGCACGAGGTTCGGCCGGGCCGGGTCTTGTGCCAGCGCGGCCTGCCCGAACAGCGACGCACCCAGAGCAAGCACCACGCCCAGTGAACTCCTCATCTCCCGATGCTCCTCTCCGGTTCAGCGATGCAGGCCTAGCCGCAGCGACGCTATCTCGTTCTCATGGGAGCATGAAAGCTCATCTGCTTGCTCGGGCGCACGCATACGGTCCCGGTCACGCGCACCTTCATCTGGCAACCAGTCGACGCCACGTTATATGCTGCAGGGGTTGGTATTGCGCCCGCGTTCACTGGAACGCATCGTCCTGGGAGGCACTGAGATGACCGCCACCGTTATCCGCCGCCGAACGATCCTCACAGCCGGTAGCTTCGTCGGGGCAGCCGGGGTGCTCAGCCTTGCGCAGATTGCCCACGCGCAGGGCCTGGCCCCGACCGAGTCGATGTCCGGCGGCTCGAACAACTACGTCAAAGGCGCGCCGATCGTGGAGCGCATCGGCAAGGGCGGGTTCTGGATGACGGGCACCGTGCGGCGTGCCGGCGACGGGGCTCCGCTCGCCGGGCGGCGCGTCCACGTCTGGGCCCACACGGTCGAAGGGCAGGAGCACGAGCCGCAGAGCCACGGCGCCACGCTCACCGACAAGGACGGGGTGTTCCGCCTCGAGATGCCTCAAATTATCCCGATCTTCGGCCAGCCGCACGCCCACCTCGCCTATGACACCGGCGACTTCAGGACGGTCTTCCTGCGCCCCGTCATGCGAAGCGCCCGCGAGACGAGCCTGCAGGCCCACTTCGTCCTGCAACCCGCCTAGCCGCCTCCGGCCCGACCCACCGATGAACCGGGCCAGACCAGCCCTGATCTGGGCCACCCTCGCTGCCGTCATCGGCGTGCCCTTGGCACTCGCCCTGGCGAGCCCGCTGCTCGAATGGCGCGGCCCCGTCTACATCCTGGCCGGCGTCGCAGGCATCCTGGCCCTGGCCCTCGTGCTGGCGCAGCCGCTCCTCGTCGGCGGATACCTCCCGGGCCTGCGCGCCATGCGGGGCCGGCAAGCCCATCGCTGGGTCGGCACCGCCCTGGTCGCCGCGGTCCTCATCCACGTCGGCGGCCTCTGGATGACGAGCCCGCCCGACATGATGGACGCACTCATGTTCGCCTCGCCCACGCCCTTCTCCCCCTTCGGCGTGCTCTCGATGCTGGCCATCTTCACAACAGCGGTGCTGGCTGCCATCCGCCGCCCGCTGCGGCTGCGACCGCGAACCTGGCGCCTCAGCCACATGGTCCTCGCGGTCGTCATCGTCGGGGGCGGCGTCGTCCACGCCATGCTGATCGAAGGAACGATGGAGACGGTCTCAAAATCCGTCCTCTGCGCGCTGGTGCTCGCAGCGACCATAACGGCCATGGCCGACCTACGCGTGTGGAGAAAGCGCGCGACGCGGCGCTCAGAGGTGCCGCAGCCGTAACGGCACCCGCGGTCGGCCCGTTCCACGCGAGGGCCGGCAGCCCCGGTTATTCCAACCATCGTGCGCTGTGCCGGACAGGCAGTGCGCCCTGCCGGACGATCCGGCGGCGGCCTGGCCCTAAACCTTGGGCTACTGCGCCTCCAACACCGGCCGAACATCGCGCCGGGCCGAGGCAGCCCGCATGAGGGATCAGCAATGTCTATCCATATCTGGACTGTGGCCATCGCGGCCGCACTCGCCCCGGCGGCAACCCACGCCAGCACGATCAACGTGTCCACCGCCGGAAGCGCCGCCATGATCTTTCTTCCGGTCTCGAAGGAGGTCGGGCCGGTACCCTGGTCCGATGTCGGCGTCGCGGCCTCGATCACCATGGTGCCGCTCCCCGTCGTCGCCTCGGTGGCGGGGAGCACGTCCTACACCCTGTCCTCCCCGGGGCTGGCGCAGGCCTTCGTCCCCGGCTCGACCAAGCTCTCGGTCGGCTACGGCTCCGTCTGGTCCGGCTCCGTCGCCAGCAGCGCCTTCGCGCTCGTCCAGGGCGACATGACGTTCGGCATCGGCCCGCTCCACGCCGACCTGCCGCTGCTCACCGCCAAGCTGAACACCGCCACCTCGGGCGACCCCTACGCCGCGCTGCAGTTCGGAGGCACGGGTATCGCGAAGAGCCCCATCGCCAGCCAAAACGTCAAGGTGACGACCGGCCTCTCGGCAGACGTCGGCCCGTGCCCGTTCTGCGTCACCCTCGCCTCTATCACGGCCGCTGTGGACCTCACGGCCCAGCTCCAGCAAATTCTCACCTGGAAGCCAACCGTCACGTATGGGGACCTGGTGTGGTACAGCACCACCAAGACCCTAACGGCCGCCGACACGCCCATCCTGGTCACGGGCGATACCGGCAGCGTCGATAACCTGTTCGGGGACCCGTCGGCCACCCTCGCCCTGACAAATGGCGAGACGATCTACATGAACATCCTGCCGGTCGTGAAACTCAACATGCCCATCACGGAACAGACGATCGTGAGCCTGCCCGTCGATCTCAGCTTCCACGCCGAGATATTCGGGGCCACCGCCGACAAGACGTTCCCGCTGGGCAATCTGTTCAACGTCTCGACCGGCAAGGAAACGCTCGACCTCACAGGCGAATGGTTCGGCGCGCGGGCGTTCAGCATCGCGCTCGACGTCACGCAAACATGCGGCGCCCTGAGTTGCCGCGACACTTACAAAACGCCGGGCGTGAACCTCAGCCTGGGGACGATCCCGAACCTCCTGCTTACGGACCTGCTGCCCACGGACGGAACCGCCCGGAACTTCGACCCCTTGTCCGACGGTCCGGGGACCGACCCCACGCGCCCGCTCTTCCCGAACGGCGCGTGCTCCCCGGACGATCCGGCCCTGTGCATCACCAGCCTCACGGCCACCGTCACGGACGTGCCCGAGCCTGACAGCCTCATGCTGTTCGCCGCGATTCTGATTATGGCCGAAGGCACGCGCCGGTTCGGGTCACGCCGGGCCGGGCGTGGGCCCGGATCTCGCCCGGCGACGCGGCATACGCCGCGGCGAACGCCCGGTAGAACACCGACAGGCTGTTGAAGCCCTGGCCGAACGCCACATCCGCCACGGACCGCACGAGCTGGGACGGGTCCTCGAGCTCCGCCTTGCACGCGGCGAGCCGCAACGCCGTCAGCCATTCGGAAAAACTGTGGCCCGTGGGCTGAAAGAGCAAATGGACCTGGCGCGCAGACATGCCGGTGCCGGCCGCCGCCCGGGCCGGGTCGAGCAGCGGGTCGGTCCGGTGCCGTCTCATGTAGCGCTGCAAGGCCGATAGCCGCACGGCGCGCGCGGCATCGGCGCCCGTCGCCCGCCCCTCGTCCGACGCGTTGACAGCAACGGCCGCCAAGGCTGCAAGATTTCCGAGCACCGCGTCGCCCGCGGCATCGCTCAACGGGGCAAGCTGGGCGGCGGCCGCATCGAGGCCTGCCCTGAGCAACCGTCCCCAGGGCGTCGCCGTCGCGAAATGGTGCGCCTGCGTCAGCTCGCGCCGCGCGAGCAAGGGCCCGATCACGGCATTGGGGATCAACACCGTCCGAGCCCCTCCGGGCCCAGCTGCGCCGCTATATCGCCGATCCATGGGCACCAGGCAGATATCGCCCGGCTCGACCGCATAGCTGGCCGCGCCAATCTCGTAATGGTGCGCGCTCGATGACCTGGTCTGGTAGAGCAACACGCAATCCGAGGCGCCCCGCGCGAGGTTGCCCGCATTCCGCTCGATCCGGACACGGCTGGTGTGGATGTCTGCGAGCTTGAACCGTCCGACCGTCTGAAGGTCGAGCCGCGCCCGGAACCGGCCCGCGGACTCTAGCGGGTGGGAAGTCACGTTCAGAAGGTCCCGGCATATCGCGTCATGCCAGAACGCCGAACGCTCGCGGGCCGGGAGGTCGTCCGTCTTGAACGTGAGCCGCACGAGAGGTCTCCAAGGCTTTGTCGGGCGACCGTGGCCCCACGTTCCGGCCGTGACAACTTTTATGTTGCGGTTGCGGCGTGAACCCGCGCGCCTACCCCACCCGTCGCCGCTCCACCTGCTCCGGCTTCATATCCACCATCACCCGCAGCCCGTGCCGCCCCCCACCCAGCAGCACGCCTCGCACTGGGCTCACATCCGCGTAGTCCCGCCCCCAGCCCAGCCACACGTGGTCCTGCGTCACCACCAGGTCGTTTGTCGGGTCGAGGTCGATCCACCCGTGCGCGGGCCCCAGCCAGCAGCTGACCCAGGCGTGGCTCTGGTCCGCCCCCACCAGCCGCGCCTGGCCCGATGGCGGCACGGTGCGAACGTATCCGGACACGTAGCGCGCCGGCAGCCCGAGGGCGCGGAGCCCGGCGATCATCACGTGCGCAAAATCCTGGCAGACCCCCGCCCGCAGCTCCAGAACGCGGCGCACGGGGGTGCTCACGGTGGTGGCCGCCGGGTCGAAGGCAAAATCCCGGCCCATCCGCGCCATCAGGTCCAGCAGGCCCGCCAGCACCGGGCGGCCGGGCGAGAAGCTGGGGGCCGCGTAGGCCAGTGCCTCCCGCTCCAGCGGCACCATGGCGCTTTCAAAAACGAACTGCGCCGCCTCCCGCGCCCCCGCGGGCCGCAGCGCCAGGCTCGCCACCACCTCCCAGGCCGGCGTGTCGCCCGCGCGCGCAGTGGGCGGGCGGGACAGCTCCACCACCGCCTCGGACACAATCCGGAGGGCGCCGTGCGGCCGGTCGAAGAACACCCAGGCCGTGTCGTTGCCGAAATGGTCCACGCCCTCCACCACCCGGTCCGGCTTGGGCGAGATGTGCAGCGCGTGGTGCAGCACGCGCTGCTGCGGCAGGGTGCGCGGCCGCAGGTGCACCAGGTGCGCCGCGAGCTCCACGGGGCTCTCGTAGTCGTACTCCGTCACGTGCTCCACCCGCAGCACGGTCATGCCGTCTCGAGCCCCACGGATTGCAGCTTGGGCAGCAGCGCGAAGAACCGCCGGGTGATCCGGTCGCTCAGCACCGCCGCCTCGTTGCCCGCGCCCACCAGCGCGTCGGGCAGCTCGGACACGGCCTGCGCCGGGTCGGCCGCGCGGGACACTGCATCCACCAGCCGCCCGATCCGCCCCACGGCAGCCCGCGCCACCTCCGCCAGCTCGGGGTCGCCGGCCCGCTCCAACAGGTCCGCCGCCTCCTCGAACTGGTAGGCGAGCGCCCGGGGGTTGCCCGTGTCCGCCAGCACCAGGTCCAGCGCCGGCGCCGGCTGCAACGCGCTCAGATACCGGCTGCGATAGGTGATGGCGCTGTCGCACAGCTCGAGCGCCATCCGCAGCGTGCCGTCCATGCGCGCCGGAGGCTGGTCCAGCACGGTGGCCAGCACGTAGCCGCCCAGCATGCCGCGCTCCACCCGCCGCCCGAGGTCCAGGAACAGCCGGCCGCCGCCGCGCACCATGCCCTCCGCCGCCACGCCCGCCACCGTGGTGGCCAGCCGTTGCAGCCCGGCCATGGCGTGCACCAGGCCGTCAAGGCTCTCCACCTGTTCCGCATCCCCGCGCGCCGCCCGCAGCGCATGGGTGAACGCCCCGTGGCTCTCCACCGTCAGCCGGTCCCGCAGCGCCTCGATCAGTCGCTGCACCTGCGCGAGCGTCACACCCACGGAGCCGCGCGGCAGCAGGCTTCGCCGCACCTGATCCTCGAGCGGCGTGGCGGGCGGCGCCGCATCGAACCCGGCTGCCCGCAGGCAGCGCGTCAGCACCTCGAGCTCCGCCAGCTCCCGCGGCAGCGGCGCCCCGCGCGCCCGGCGCAGCAGCCCGGCCCGCCCCAGCCGCGCCTGCGCATCGAGCCGCTCCACATAGCGCCCGAGCCAGAAGAAATCGTCCGCCACCCGGCTCGGCAGGTTCCCCGCGCCGCGCCGCAGCGCCACACGCGCCCCCGGCGCCGGCCCGGGCCCCTCGATCGTGCCGCCGCCCTCGCTCAACACCCACACATCCTTCACCACCGCCCCCGCGGGCAACGTCTCCGCCATGTGCTCGCCCACCGCCACCACGCGCGCGAGTCCCCCCGGCATCATGCGCCACTGCTCGCCGTCATGCATCAGGAACAGCCGCAGCACCACCGGGGCGGGCGCGAGCCCCCCCTCCTTCACCGCCCAGCACGGCGCCAGGCTCGGCGCGAGGCTCGTCGACCCGGCATACGCCCAGGGCCGCTCCGCCATGGACTGCTCCATCGCCGCCCGCGCCTCCCGGCTCAGGCTCCGCAGCGGCGCGGGCGGCGCCGAACCGTCCAACGCCGGGCGCACGCTCCAGCGATCGAAGCCCTGCGCCAGCATGCGCGGCACCCCCTCGTCGGCCAGCCATACCGTGGGCGTGGTGGGCAGCAGCAGCGCCTCGCCCAGCAGCCGCCGGGCCAGCACGGGCATGAACGCCGCGAAGGCCGGCGCCTCCACGACGGCCGCCCCCGGATGGTTCAGGATCCGCACCGAGCCCTGACGCGCCGCGTCCAGCAGCCCCGCCACGCCCGCCTGCGGCCCGGGCGGCAGCTCCAGCGGATCGAGCCCAGCCCCCGGCACACGCCGCACCAGCACGTCCACGGGTTGCAGCCCTTCGAGCGTCTTGATGGAGAGCACGCCGCCCCGCACCGTCAGGTCCCGCGCCTCCACCAGCGCGCATGCCAGGTCCCGCGAGAGCGCCAGGTGCTCCGGCCAGTGCGGGTCCGAGGGGCCGGGCGTCAGCATCGCCACCACGGGTGCGCGCCCGTCGGACCGTGCTCCTTGCGCCAGCAGCGCATCCTGCCACGCCTCGAAGAACGGCCGCAGCTGCCGCACCGGTGCCACGCGGAACAGCTCCGGCAGCACGCGCGCCAGCAGCCGCCGGCTCTCCCGCGCATACCCGATCCCGAGGCTGCCCCCCGTGCGGTCCGCCACCACCCGCCACTGCCCATCCGGCCCGCGCAGCAGGTCGGCCGCATAGGTCTGCAGGTATCGCCCCGGCGCCGCCCCACCCTCGAGCGAAGCCCGGCAGGCGCGCAAGTAGCCCGGGTTCGCGTGCACCAGCGCGGGCGGCAGCCAGCCGCCCTCCAGCATGGCCTGCGGGCCATACACATCGGCCAGCAACGCCTCCAGCAGCCGCGCCCGCTGCACCAGCCCGGCATCGAGTGCCGCGAATTCGCTGGCCATCAGCGGAAGCGGCACCGGGTCGCACCGCCAGTGCGGCGCTGCCCCTTCCTCTTCGGCCGCCTCGTCCAGCCGGCGCACTCGCGCGGCCAACGTCCCGGGCTCGAGCCCGAGCAGGGCGCCCAGCACCCCCCGCCAGTGCGGCCGCACGCCGCCGCGGCCGTTCACCATCTCGTCGATGGCCGCCGTCGCTGCGTCCGGCCTCACGCCGCAACCACCTGCACGCTCGTGGTCAGGTGCACCGGCCCCGGCTCCACCGTGCCCTCCAGCGGCGCCGCCCCGCCCGGCTCCGGTGCCGCCGCCAGCCCGATATGCTGCTCGGCCGTCAGGAAGCCGGACGTCGCGTCCACCCCCACCCAGCCCGCGCCCGGCAGATAGGCCTCGGCCCACGCATGCAGCTCGGCCCCCTCGTCCTGCACCAGGTAGCCCGAGACGAACCGCGCGGCCACGCCCCGCAGCCGCAGCGCCTGCACAAGCAGCCAGGCACTGTCCCGGCAGGACCCGCGCCCCTCCGCCAGCGTCTGGCCCGGCGACCACACGCCCGGCTCCTCCCGCACGATGTAGTCGAGCCGGTCCCGAACCCGGGCCGTGAGCGCCAGCAGCCATTCGACCGTCGCCGCCGGACCTGCCTCGTCGGCCAGCGCCTGCACGGCCGGCTCGGCAGGTTCGGCCACCAGATACCGGGCGAGCGCGACCGCCGTGGACGGTGCATACGTGAACGGCATCGTCTCGGCGCTCGGCTCGAGCAGGAAGTCGAACGGGTTCCGCGCTGCCGGCACGCAAGCCGACACCTCGAGCGTAAGCCGCTCCACCTCGGCCGGAAGCACCATGCGCGCCACCCGGTTGCCCTCCGGGTCCATCTGCCAATGCAACGACAGCGGCGTGGGCGTCACCCTCAACGCGTAGGCCTGCTCGGGCGCCCGCGGGTCCGGCATGGGCCGCAGCCGCACCCATTGCGGCCCAAGCCGCACGGCCCGCCCATAATCGTATACCGTCCGGTGCAGCACCCGCTTCGGGCCAGCCTCGCTCACCTCGCTCAGTCCGCCACCCCCGCATGCGCGAACCGCGCCGGGTCCACCGCACGCAGGATCGCCCCCGCCGGCCCCGCATCCCGCCCGGCGATCACGTCCGCCACGAGCTTCCCTGCGGCAGGCGAGGTCTGGATGCCATACCCGCCCTGCCCCACGCACCAGAAGAAGCCTGGCTTGTCTGCATCCCACCCAAAGGCCAGGCTCCGATCCGGCGTGAACGTCCGCAAGCCGGCCCAGCTATGCTCCACCCGCCGCACCTCGATGGCCAACGCCTGCTGCATCCGGTCGATCGCGATCGCCACGTCCAGCTCGTCCGGCTGCACGTCATGCGCGTGCATGTCCGTCTCGTCCGCCGGGCTCACCATCAGCTTCGTGCGCGCCTCGGGGCGGATGTACCAGCTATGGTTCACGTCGTTCACCATCGGCCAGTCCCGCACCGTGTATGGCCCGGGGTCGATCACGCAGCCCGTGCGACGTTTCGGCACCAGCCCGAGTGGCCGCACCCCCGCCCCCTCCGCCACCACGTCGCCCCACGCGCCTGCCGCGTTCACCACCACGGGTGCGCGGAAGCTCGTGCCCTCGCTCGTCTCCACCACCCAGTCGCGGCCGGTCTGCGCAATCCGCCCCGCCCGGCTCCGCAGCGCGAGCCGCCCGCCACGCGCCCGCAAGAGCCGCAGGAAACCTTGGTGCAGCTGCGCCACGTCCATGTCGAACGCGTCCTCCTCGATGGCCGCCGCCGCCGCGTAGCCAGGCCGCAATGCCGGCAGCATGCGCTGCACCTCATCCAACGGCGCCTCCCGCAGGCCCGAGCCGCCATCTATCAGCACCCCGAGCGCCTCCACCTGGTCCGGCGGCGCCAGGAACAGCACGGGGCGCCGGTTCAGGATCGGCCCGTCCGCAAACCCCTCGGGCGGGTGCTCGAAGAAATCCCGGCTGAGCCCCGTCAACACCCGGACGTCCGGCGGCCCATAGTTCAGGATCCAGATCGCAGCCGAGCGCCCCGTGCTGTGGTAGCCCGCCGCCTCCTCCGCCTCGATCAGCGCCACGCGCCGATCGGCTGCCAGATGCGCCGCCACGGTCGCGCCGGCGATCCCGGCCCCGATCACGATCACATCGAAACTGTCCGTGCTCATCCTGACACCTTTGCCCTTCGCTCGGCCCGGCACAACCGCACGGCCGCGCTTCAGCCGAACTGTGCGGCCAGAAACAGCCCAACCATGCAGAAGAACCCGGCCGCCCACAGCGCCGAGCGCAACGTCGGCCGGTCATACACGTACGCGAACGAGTAGGCGACGCGCGCCACGATGAACCCCGCCGCCAGCAGGTCCGCAAGTTCCTGTGGCGCATTGGCGACATGCGCGACGAGAACGGCGGCCGCATAAGGCCCGAACGCCTCGTAATGGTTGCGGTGTGCCCAGTTCGCCCGCGCTTGCCAGCCGGACAGCCTCTGCTCCCACTCCCGGGGCGCCGCATTGTTGTAGCCGCTGCTGCCATACTTCGCAGCCCCGGTGCAGAGCAGGGGCAGGATCGCGGCCGCGAGGATGGTCCAAAGCGCGAAGGTCATGCGGGCTGCCTCACATGCCGGGCGACGGCCTCATCGAATACCGCGATCTGGCCCGCACTGGTGGCGTCCCAGCTGAACCCCTCGGCATAGGCCCGCACCCGCTCCCGCGCCGGCGGTGCGCCCCACAGCGCACGCACGGCCTCGGCCACCCCCTCCGGCGTGTTCGCGCCCATGATGCGCCCGGCCTCGGGGCGCTGCACCACCTCGTCGTTGCCCGGGATGTCGCTCGCTACGACCGGGGTGCCGCACGCCATCGATTCGAGCAGCACGTTCGCCCAGCCCTCCCGCGCACTCGCCAGCACCAGCACGTCCGCCGCACCATACACCGCCGGCAAGGCCGCATGCGGCTGCGCGCCCAACAGCCGCACCCTGTCGGCCACGCCGAGCCGCATCGCCTGCGCCTCGATCCGCCCCCGCTCCGGCCCCCCGCCCGCAATCAGCAACGTCCAGCCCGGCAGGTGCGGCAGCGCGGCCACGATCATGTCATGCCGCTTGCGCGGGATCAGGTGGCCCACGGACAGCAAGGTGGGCCCGGTGAGCCCAAGTGCCGCCCGCGCCGCCTCCCGATCGAGCGGGGGCCGGAACGCCTCGAGATCCACCCCGTTCCGCAGCACCGTGATCCGCCCAGCCTCGGCGCCCAGCGCCACCATGGCCCGCTTCAGCCCGGCGCTCACCGAGATCATCGCGTCCGCCCGCGCCATCGCCCATCGGATCATCGCCCGCGGCCCGGCATGGTCCGGCAATTGTGTCACGTCCGAACCTCGCGCCGTCAACACCACGGGCAGCCCGAACCGCCGCCCGAGCGCCACCGCCGCCACCCCATCGGGATACAGGTAATGGGCGTCGATCAGGTCGGCCCCGCCGCCCTCCCGCCGCCACCGCGCGATCGCCCGCGCCCCGGCCGCGTAAAGCAGCGCCGGTGCCACGTTCATCCCTATCCGCGGCACGACGAGGTAGCGCGGGTGTAACACACGGAGCCCATAAAGCTGCTCCTCCCGAGGTGCGGCCGCCTGTCGCGCCCAGGCGCCAAACCGCGCCGACCGGCTCGGAAACCAAGGTACCGGCGCCAGCACCGTGCTGCTCGCCCGCCCGGTCCCGACCAGGTGGCGCAACCGGTTCTCCACGAACACTCCCTGGTTCGGCAGCCCGGCGTGCGGATACAGCGTCGTGAACGTCAGCAGCCGCACGCCGCTCCCCTCTATTTTTTCTGCAGCCCGTCCAACAGCTTGCGCGCGTCCGCCTTCTCGTCGAAGTCGCCGGCGGCCACGGCACGCTGCAGGATCTTCACCGCATCGTCCTTCTGCCCCGCCTCGTTCAACGCGTATGCGAGGTGATATTGCACCGACATGTCCTCGGCCCGCTGCGTCGCTGCCTGCTGCAGCAGCGGCACCGCCGCCTTGGCATCGCCCGACTTTGCCATGATCCAGCCGAGCGTGTCCGCCGTCTCTGCCGTCGGCGCCTGCAGGTAGGCTCGCTGAGCCATCTGCCGCGCCCGGGGATCGTTGCGCAGCTGGAGCAGCCAGGCCATGTTGTTCAGCGCCACCGTGTCACCGGGGCGCGTCTGCAGCACCGCCATCAGGCTCTTCTCGGCCTCCGGGTAGCGCTTGGCCTTGATGTCCAGCAAGGACAGCAGCTGCATCGCGTCGATGTCGCCGGGCTCCTGCGCCAGCCACTCCTGCAGCACCTTGCTCGCCGCCGGGTCCCGGCCCGCCGTCGTCTCCGCATTCGCCAGACGGATCGCGAGCGGCCCCGTGCGCTGCAGCTTGTACTCCTCGCCGAACGCCGCCGCCGCATCGTTGTAGCGCTTGGCCTGCATCAGCAGGTCGCCCTTCAGCACGACCGAGTTCGGCAGGTTGCCCGGCGTCTTGCGCAGATCGTCAGCCAACTTGAGCCCGGCATCGAGCCCCTTCGTCTGCGTCTCGAGCGACACCAGCGACGACATGATCCCGATGTTGCCAGACGACGTCACGAGCGCCTCGGTCAGCGAGGCCCGGGCCGCGTCCGTCTCCTTGTTGCGCAGCAGCAGCTCGACCTGCGCCTGCCGCGCGTTCAGGTCGTTGGGCGTCGCCGTCAGGATTTCGCGGTAGGTGGTCTTCGCGTCCTCCGTCAGCCCCGCCGCCGCCTGCGCCCGGCCCAGCGCACCCAGGATCACCGGGGTCGTGTCGCCCGCGTTCTTCAGCGCAAGCAGCATCGCCACGGCCCGCCGCGCGTCTCCGGAGCGCACGATGATGTCGGCCAGCGTTGCCGTCAGCGCCTTGTTCGTCGGCGCCGCCGCGCGTGCAGCCTCCACGATCTGGATCGCGTCCGAGAACTTGCCGCCCGAGATCTGCATCTGCAGAAGCGTGTTCATCGCCTGCAGGTTGGCGCGGTCCTTGGCCAGGATCTCGCCCAGCAAGACCTCGCCCTCGGCCCGGCGCCCCTGCAGCAGCAGCACCTTGGCCAGGTTCAGCTTGGCGGTCGCCGAGTCCGGGAACCGCCGCAACGTGTCCGCGAACGCCGCCCGCCCACCATCGAGGTCGAGCCGCCCAAGCCGGACCATGCCGGCCAGCACGCCTACCGTCTCCGTGTCGCCCGCCTGCGCCCGTAGCCGCTGCAGCGCAGCCTCGGCCTTGTCCAGGTCTCCCGCGCTCAGCGCCGCCGCCACCAGCGCCTCGCCGGCATTGGACTGCTCCGGCTGCAGCTGCACCGAACGCTCGAGGCTCTTGGCCGCACTCGCGCTGTCGCCCTGCTGCATCTGCGACGACGCGAGATGCGCCAGCACCTGCGGGTCGTCCGGCGCCGCGGCGAGCGCCTTCTGGAACGATTGCACCGCCTCCGATGGCCGCCCCGCCGCCGCATACGCCCGGCCCAGCAGGTCGAGCGTCTGCACGTCGTTCATGCCGTTGCCGATCGCCTTCGTCAGCACCGTGATCGCCCGCTCGGGCCGCGTCGCCGCCATCTCGGTCCGGGCCAGCAGGCGGATCCCGTCCGCATCGCTCGGCGCGCGGTTCACGTACCGGTTCGCGAATTCCAGTGCCATCTCGTTCTGGCCCTGGTTCGCCGCCGCCAGCGCCTGGAAGTAGAGCGACCGTGGGAAGCGCGGCGCCGTAGCCCCCAGCTTCTGCAGCTCGGCCCCCGCATCCGCATACCGCCCCGCCCGAACCATCAGCACCGCGTTCAGGTAGGTGGCACCCGCGTTGCGCGGCTGCGTCGCGAACACCGCGTCCACATCCGCCTGCGCCCGCTTGTCCTCGCCCAGCCCGATCAGCTGGTTCGCCCGGTCGAGCCGCGCCGGCGCCGAGGCCGGGCTGGACGTCACCGCCTTGTCGGCCTGCAGCAGCGCGCCCTGGGGGTCCCCGCGCGCAATGAGCACCTGGCCCTTCAGCAGCAGCGCCTCCACCAGGTTCGGCTCCTTGGCCAAAGCCTGGTCCACCTTCGTCTCGGCCATGGCCGGATCCCGGGCGGCGAGCGCCAGGCGGGCGGCCGTCAGCAGCACCTCGTTGTTGCCCGGCGCCACACGCTCGGCCTCCGACAGGCTCGCGGTCGCGGCCGGCACGTCGTTGGCCGCAACCTGCGCCATGCTGCGCAGCATGAGGTTCTTGGCTGCAACCTCCGGCGTCGGCCCCTCGGGCGGCAGCTCGATCAGCACGTCCTTGAACCGGCCCTGCGCCATGTACGCCTGCGACAGCTGCGGCAGCACCGCCCAGCGGTCCGCCCCCAGATCCCGCGCCGCCTTGAACTCCTTCTCGGCCGCCACCGGGTCGTTCAGCACCATCTGGATCTGCGCCAGCTTCAGGTGTGCGCTCGGGTTCTGCGGGTTCGCCCGAACCGCGTTGCGGAACTCGATCTGCGCGCCTCGCAGGTCACCCGCCTGCGCGAGCTGCTCGCCCCGCGTCATCGGGTCCGCCTTCCGGAGGAACACGTACCAGCCGCCCCCGGCCATGGCCACAACTCCCAGCGCAGCCACGCCGGCGATTGCAAGGATCTGGTTCTTCTTCATTCGCCCACGCTTTCCGTCTTCGAGGTTCTGTTCTTCGCCCCGCCATGCCCGTCCGCGTCGAACTCGGGCGCGGCCTCCCCTGCATCCAACCCCGGGTCGGCCACCTCCGCCGTCAGCCCGTGCGTCTCGAGCAGAGAATACAGCGTCGGCCGGCTGATGCCCAGCAGCCGCGCCGCCGCCGCCAACCGTCCGCTGCTTCGCGCCAAAGCCCGCTGCACCATGTCCCGCTCTACCCGCGCCCGCGCCGCCCGCAAGTCATAAAGCGTGAGGTCGTCCACCACGGCCAGCTCGAGGTCGGCTGCCGTGATCAGCTTGCCCTCGCTCATCACCACCGCACGCTTCATGCGATTCTCGAGCTCCCGCACGTTGCCCGGCCAACCGTGCGCCGACAGCGCCGCGACCGCATCGTCGGACAACCCCTTGATCGACCGCGCGAATTCCTTGTTGAACATGGCCAGGAAATACCGCGACAACAGCACCGCGTCCCCCGCCCGCTCCCGCAGCGGCGGCACGACGAGGGTGATGGAGTTCAGCCGATAGAACAGGTCCGACCGGAAATGCCCCGAATCCACCTGCGACGAAAGTTTCTGGTTCGTGGCCGACACCACCCGCACGTCCACCTGGATCGGCGTCCGGCCCCCGATGCGCTCCACCCGCTGGTCCTGCAGGAACCGCAGCAGCTTCACCTGCAGCTGGTGCGGCAGGTCCCCGATCTCGTCGAGGAACAGCGTGCCCTTGTGCGCCGTCTCGATCCGCCCCGGCGTCTGCTTCACCGCCCCGGTGAACGCGCCCCGCTCGTAGCCGAACAACTCGCTCTCCAGCAGGTTCTCGGGGATCGCGCCGCAGTTGATCGCGACGAACGGCTGCTTGGCCCGCGGCCCCAGGTCGTGCAGCGCCCGGGCCAGCGCCTCCTTGCCCGTGCCGCTCTCGCCCAGCAGCAGCACCGTCACGTTGGCGCCGGCCAGCTTCTCCACGTCCCGGCAGACCTTCAGCATCCCGTCATTGGCGGTGATGATCCGCTTGATCGGCGAGGCCGCGCCCGTCTCGGACAGACGACGGTTCTCCGCCTCGAGCTCCGCCAGCCGCAGCCCGCGATCGGCGATCATGCCGAGCACCTGGATGTCGATCGGCTTCTCGCAAAAATCATACGCGCCCGCACGGATCGCCCGCAGCGCGTGCGTCTTGTCCGCATGGCTGGTCGCCACGATCACCTTCGTCTCGGGCGCGGACTTCAGCAGCCCGTCCAGCGTCGCGAACCCCTCGCTCACCCCGTCCGGGTCGGGCGGCAGGCCGAGGTCCATGATGGCGAGCTTCGGCCGCTCCCGCGTCCCGATCGCGAGCGCCTGCGGCCGGTCGTGCGCGAACAGCACCTCGAACGTGGGAAACGCCCAGCGATACTGGCTGCACAGGCCCAGATCGTCCTCGATGATCAGCAGCTTCGGCTTGGTCACGCCGCCACCTCCAAGCCGTTGCCCGCAACCGGCTCGGCCGCGCCATCATACACAGGCCGGTCCGTCCGCGGCAGCATCAGTCGCATCGTCGTCCCGCGCCCGGGCACGGACTCCACCACCAGGTCCCCCCCGGCCTCGCGCGCCAGCTCCCTGGCCTGGTAGGCGCCGATACCGCTGCCCCCGGCCTTGCTCGTCTCGAACGGCTTGAACAACCGGTCCCGCACGAACTCGGCGCTCATGCCGGGGCCCGTGTCCACCACCTCCACCACCACCTGGCTCGCCTCGTGCCGCACCCGCACCACCACCGGCGCTCCGGCCGCCGCCTCCACCGCGTTGTTGACCAGGTGCGTCACCGCCGTCTCGAACGGCTCAGCTCCCATCGCAATCGTTCCCGTGGAGCCGTCATCCTCCAGCCGCACGTCGGCCCGGCGCACCCTGCCATAGGTCGCCACCAGCGCGTCCAGCTGCGGCACGGGCGAAAGCGCGGCCGGCGCCTGGTCCGCCACCGGCTGCTCCAGCCGGGCGAGCAGGTTCGTGATCTTGGATACCGATGCGCGCACGGTCTCGATCATGTCCTTCTGGAACTCGGGGTTGGCGATGTGATGCTCGGCGTTGCTCAGCAATAGGCCGAGTTGGCTTGATACATTCTTGATGTCGTGGGCCACGAACGCAAATCGTCTGCCGTAATCGTGGAGCTGCCGCGTCTGCAGCAGCGTCTGCGTGGCACGCTGCTCGGCCAGATACGTCGCGACCTCGCGCCCCACCGTCCGCAGCAGGTCATAAACCTCCTGCTCGAGGTCGAAGCTCGCCCGCGGCGGCGCGAGCACGACGATGCCTGCCGGCAGCCCGGCCACGCCCCGCCCCGCCCCGCGCCCTGCCGAACCAGGAAGCGGCACCGCAAGCCACACGGGCCCGAGCGCCGCGATCGGCCCGTCCCGCAGGCTCCCCGCCCCCGGCCCCTCGAGCGACGCCACCCACGTGCCGTCCCGCACGGCCGTCACGATCGGGTGGCCAGCTCCCACGGCATCCGCCGCTGGCATGTTCCACGAGCCCGCCCAGCGATAGGCGACGCCGTCCGGGTCCCGCAGGAACAGGGCACCGGCCGGGCTGTCCACCACGGAGGCGATCGTCCGCACCGCGCGCGTGGGCAGCGCCGCCGGGCCAAACTCGTCCTCGCCCGCGAGGGTGCGGATGCAGGCCAGCCACTGCCGCCGGTAGTCGTATCGCTCGGCGAAGAAATGGTCCACCACCAGCCGCTGGAACCGCGACCGCAGCGAGCCCGAGGTGAGCATCACGCCCACCCCCATCAGCGCGGCGAAGGCCAGGCTCACCTCGGCGAGCCACCCCCAATCCCCGCTGATGAACCGGAACGCTTCGCCGGCCGCACCCAGCGCCAACAGCACGCTCCCGCTCAGGACGAGGGTGGCGCTGTGGAACACGGCGTCGCGCGACAGCCGCAGCTGCCCCTTCCACCGCCGCCCCCGCTCGGCCGCCACCCATAGCAGCGGCGCCACGATCAGCAACGCGACCCCCCGCGCGCCCCCGAGCACGCTCGACGCGTGGTGGAACAGCACGAGGTCGGCGCATAGCAGGATGTCGAAGCACGCGAGCCCACCCAGCGCCACCGCCGGGAGCGCCACGTGCCAACGCGCGTGCTGCGGCAGGTTGAGGTAGAGGTTCTCGATCAGCAGCAGCTCCGTGACGGCCAGCGCGAGCCGCGCCAGGATGCCGATCGGCAACAGGCCGCCGACGTCGATCCAGGGCATGGTGAAACTCGCCACCCCCGCCGCCCCGGCGCCGAGGCCCATCACGACGAAGCCGAGCGCATGCCGCGGCGGGCCCAGCCGCGCATCGAGGTAGAAGAAGAGCAGCAGACCGTAGAGCGCGAGCGCCCGGGCCAGGTCGGCCGGCGTGTTCACCTGGGTCGATCCGCCGAGCAACCCTTGCACCGCCCAGCCAGCCGTGACCAGGCAGCACGCCGCAAGCAATAGCTGCGACACGGCCCGCCCGCGCAGCGGGATCGACAAGCCCATCGCCGCGTACGTCGCGGCGCACAGGCCCAGGATCATGGCCGAGCCGGTCATGCCGGCCAGCTCCGCCGTGGTCCGTGAACGGTTTCGAGGGCGCTTATCGCGCCCCTTCCTGGAACAGGATCACCCGCACCGTCGCAAACAGGATCGACAGGTCGAGCACGACGCTCCGGTAGCGCACATAGTAAAGGTCGTACGACAGCTTCGCGCGCGCATCCTCCACGGACGCACCGTAGGGGTAGTTCACCTGCGCCCAGCCGGTCAGGCCGGGCTTCACCCGCGCCCGCTCCCGGTAATACGGGATGGCCTCGGCCAGTTGTTCCACGAAGTGCGGCCGCTCCGGACGCGGACCGATGAAGCTCATCTGCCCGCGCAGCACGTTGATCAGCTGCGGCAACTCGTCGATCCGCGTGCGGCGCATGAACGAGCCGATCCGCGTCACCCGCGGGTCCCGCTGCTGCGCCCAGGCCGGGCCGCGGGCTTCGGCGTTGCAGTTCATGCTGCGGAATTTCAACAACGTGAACGGCCGCCCGCCCAGTCCCACGCGCTCCTGCCGGTAGAGCGCCGGCCCCGGGCTGTCGAGCCGCACGAGCACGGCCACCAGCACCATCAGCGGCAAGGTGAACACCAGCAGCGCCAGGCTGATCCCGATGTCCCCACCGCGGTTGATCGCCGCCTGCAACCAGCCCAGCTTCCGCTCATCGAGCGCCGCGAGCCACCCGGGCGTCAGGTGGTCGATGTCCACACGCTTCAGGTTGCGTTCCCAGAATTCGGATTCCGTCTGCAGCTCGACCCCGGCTGCCTCGTAGGACCGGTGCTCGTCGGCCGGCATCCGGTCCAGCGCCTCGCGCGACAGCAGACCGATCCGCACCCGCCCGGCCGCAAGAGCCATCGGGGCGAGGATTTCGGACCCCCCGGCCGCCGGCATCACCTCGAAAAATCCGGCATGTTCGGCCCGCACTGCACCCACGGCGCCCGCGACCGCCGAGCGCGCGTCGAGCACCGCGATCCGCCGCACGAACAGCTTCAGCCGCACCGCGACCAGGAACGAGAGCCGCACCGCGAACAGCCCCCCGATCCACAGCACGAGCATCTTGAGCGGCCAGGTTGTGTCGTGCCACGACATCGCCGCCGGATGCACGTCCAGAGCCGCCATGGCGAGATAGGCGACCGGGAACGCCAACAGGCCGCCAAGCGCCGTGCTCAGGAACAACGACCGTGTCTTGAGGAACAGCACCGGCCGATACAAGCCGAGCATGAACGACATCAGCCCGACCGAGACTGCCACGACCGCCGCCGTGTTGGCCGCCGACAACGCACTGCCGCCCGGCGCGCCGTCCGACGGGGACAGGACCAGATACGACAGGATGAAGCTGAGCCCGAGCTCGACGGCCAGCAAGGCAACCATCTCCGGAGCGACATGTCGGCCGAACAATCTGGACATCATCGTCCTCGTGACAGAGGCGGACGCGCGGCCGTGGCCCCGTGGGCCATTGTGCGAGTTCATGACGATGGTCTTAACGACTTTCCGCCTAGATTGCGACTCCGTATCGGGCGGGCCTTGCGCACGGCGCGGCGTGCATCGGCCTTAACGCGGCAGACACCGGATTCGACTAATCACAATGGTCCCGCATCGCGAGCCTCCACCTACCGTCGCGGGCGGTTAACATGAATGCGTGAGCGAACAAAATGCCACTCACGTCATATCTTCACATTGTTTGTCAGACACCCGCTTCCATGGGCTCTCTATCCCGTGACGAACCGCGCGCCCTATGTTAGTGGATTCGCATGAATTGCCTGGTCAACCCCCGCTGCGCGACCCGCATGCCCGCACCGAGCCCGCTCCAGCGTGGCCGACCAAGGCCAGCCAGGCCGCGCCGGCCCTGGAGAGCGGCATGAGCGAGCGGTCCGAACACCTCATCGAACGCGCCGCAGCCCGCCTGCGCGACACGGGGGCGGCCAACGTGCCGCAAGCCCTGGACGACGCCGTATCCCGCCCCGAAATCCGACCCGAGGCTCGCCCGGACCCACGCCAGGATCAAAACCCGGTGCCTCGCCCCGGGCCCGCCGCGTTCGCCGCACCCCAGCCCGTGCCGAACGTTCCGGACAGCATGCCCGGGCCCATCCCTGCCCCGGCGGCACCGCTCACCCGTCCGGTGCTCGCCACCATCCCGCCCGCCCTCGGCGTCAACGTCCAGCCCGGCTCCAGCGCCAGCCGGCCACCCGCACGGGCCGACGAGATGCGCCCGCCGGGCAACACGCTCCAGGCCCCGCCCGTCGTCCAGCTCGATGCGCTCGAGCGTGCCGGCATGGTGGTTGCCCGCACCACGCGCACCCGCATCTCCGAGGAATACCGGATCGTCATCGGCCGCATCCTCCGCGTGCTCCAGGAAACCACGGACACGCAGGGCGCCCGCAACGTGCTCATGATCACCAGCGCCCGTCCGGGCGAGGGCAAGAGCTTCACCGCGCTCAACCTGGCGGGGTCCATCGCGCAGAACGGCACCGAAGCCGTGCTCCTGGTCGACGTCGACCCGAAGGTTCGACCCCTGTCCGACCAGCTCGGCCTCGGCGACGCGCCCGGCTTCCTCGACCTGGTGGCCGACCCATCCCTCCGGCCCGAGGACCTGCTGCGCGTCACGGCCATCTCGAACCTCGCCATCATGCCGGTCGGCACCCGCCTGGGCGGCGCGGCGCAGACGGCGGGCGGCGCGGCCAGCATGCGCCCGATCATCCCCACCATCACACGGCTGGCGCGCCGCTTCCCCAAGCACCTGATCATGCTAGATGCTCCACCCTGCCTCTCCACCAGCGACCCGCACACGCTCGCCGCCCATGTCGGCCAGGTCGTGCTCGTGGTGGAGGCCGAGCGCACCCAACGCTCCGAGGTGGAGGCCGCGGTCGATCTCGTGCGCGTCTGCCCGAGCATCACCATGCTGCTCAACAAGGTGCGCATGACGACCAGCCACACCTTCGGCGCCTATGACTACTTCGGCTCCTACACCTGAGCCGATGATACCGATGACGCCCACAGAACCCTCGCGCCCTGGCATGCCCCGGCCGCGCGACATCTGCCGCGCCCTTCCCCGGGGAGCTCTCGTGCGGGGCGCCCTCCTTCAGGGCGCCGTCCTCGCCGCAATGGCTGCGAACCTGCCCGCGCAGGCGCAAACGAACAACCTGGGCACCACGAGCCTCTACACTGGCGGCCTCCTCGCCGGCCCCGGCTCGGACGCCCGCAACGGGGACCTGCGCGTGCAGATCGAGCGTGCCCTCCGCCCGCCGCCGCTCACGGGGGCCGGCCCGGCTTGGCAGTTCTACAAATCGGTCGGCGCCACGCTCGGCATCACCGACAACGCCCAGCGCGGAAGCCAGTCCAAGCAGGCGGACGTCTACGTCACAATCCAGCCACAGCTCGGCCTCAACGGCGACACCGCGCGCGCCCAGGTCAATCTCAACTATGCGCCCCAGATCACCCGTTACCTGAAGACCGGCAGCCAGAACCGTGTCGACCAGTTCGGCGACGCCCGCGCCAACATCATCCTCTACCCCGACCTCGCCTTCCTCGACCTGCGCGGCAGCGTCACCCAGCAGTCGCTGTCCAACACGGGGTTCAACCAGGACGTGACCCGCAGCTCGAACCGCCAGGACCAGGTGCAGACGGTCGCGTTCAGCGCGACGCCCTATCTCGAACGCCGCATCGGCGGCTGGGGCACGGCCCGCGTCGGCTACTCCTACGCCCGCACCCTGCAGGACCAGCAGGACCCGAACCGGGCGAACACGTTCAACCAGTCGAGCTTCAACAACGTCGGCTTCGGCGCCACCGGCAACCTCACCACCCAGCGTCAGCGCGCCTCGTTCGCCAGCGGCGAGAACCTCGGCCGCTTCAACTCGCTCACCGTCGTCGAGGCCATCCAGTACAGCGGCGGCATCGCCACCTATCGCGGCGCATACCGCAACCAGCTGAACGAGCAGCTCGGCTATGCCGTCACCCGCGTCTTCACCGCCATCGGCGGCATCGGCTACCAGGACATCAAGTTCGGCGGCACGCCAGGCTACCGGGTGAACGAGCCGACCTGGAACGTCGGCGGGCGCTACAACCCGAACCCGGACACCACGCTGACGGTCCTGTATGGCCGCCGCGACGGCTCGGCCAACTTCTCGGTCGACGGCTCCACCACGCCCACGCCCCGCACCCGCCTCGTCGTCCGCTACAGCACGGGCATCACGAGCGACGCGGAGGAGGCGCAAAACCTGCTCGAGACCACGAGCGTGGGCCCCACCGGCCTGCTCACCGACAGCCGCACCGGCGCGCCCGTCAGCGGCGGCAGCTTCGGCGGCTTGCAGAACGGCATCTACCGGGTGCGCCGCGCCTCCGCCACGCTGATCTTCCTGCAGGACCGCGACAGCTACTCGATCGATATCTCGAACGAGGACCGCACGACGCTCAGCACCTCGCAGGGCCTCCTCGGCGGCAACATCCCGGCCGGCACCAAGACGAACAGCACCACGGTCTCGGCCGCCTGGCAGCACGACCTCGCCCCCGACATGAGCCTGTCGGCCAGCGCACAATACGGCATCAGCAACAGCCCCAACCAGCTCGTGGGCAGCCCGATCGGGCAAGGCGGCCAAGGCAACCAGCGCACGATCGCGCTCAGCACCACGCTCACCCGGACGTTCACGGAAACCCTGAGCGGCAGCGTTCGCTATACCTACACCGACCGCTCGGGCGCGCGCGTGGCGAACCAGACGTTCAGCCAAGGTTTGGGACAAGGCAACTACACCGAGAACCTGCTCCTCCTCAGCCTCCGCAAGGGCTTCTGAACGGATCCGCCGTGTACGAAAAGTTCTACAACCTGAGCGCGATGCCGTTCCAGCTTACGCCCGACAGCCGGTTCTTCTTCGGCAGCAAGGGGCACAGCAAGGCCATCGCCCACCTCAACTACGGCCTGGCCCAGGGCGAAGGCTTCATCATCATCACCGGCGAGGTCGGCGCCGGCAAGACCACCCTCGTCGAGTGGCTCCGCTCGCAGATGGACCGCACCGCCTACACCGTGGCCCGCGTCAGCACCACGCAGGTGTCCGAAGGGGACCTGTTCCGCCTCGCCATGGCCGGCTTCGGCCTCTCCGACGAGAGCCTGACCAAGGCCGCCCTGCTGCACCGCTTCGAGGACGTGCTCCGCCAACACCAGGCCACCGGCCGCCGCTGCCTTCTGGTGGTGGACGAGGCGCAGAACCTCAGCCTCGCCGCGCTGGAGGAGCTGCGGATGCTCTCCAACATCACGGTCGACGGCCGCACCAGCCTGCAGACCATCCTGCTCGGCCAGCCCCAGTTCCGCCGCATGCTGGCCAGCCCGAACCTCGACCAGCTTCGCCAGCGCGTGCTCACCTCCTACCACCTGGGCCCGCTCAGCCAGGACGAGACCCGCGCCTACATCGAGCACCGCCTCAACGCCGTCGGCTGGAACGACGACCCGCACTGGGACGACGACGCCTTCACCGCCGTGTTCAGCCACTCCGGCGGCATCCCGCGCCGCGTCAACCGCCTCTGCTCCCGCGTGCTGCTCTACGGCGTGCTCGAGGAGACGCACCACATCACCGCCAACGTGGTCGACACCACCGCCATCGAGCTCGCGCAGGACCTCGAGGGCGTCAAGCAGGACTACGCCGAACGGTCCACCCACTCCGACGAGAACGGCCACGGCCTGAACGAGACCGGCGAGACCCTGCCCGACCTCGTGCTGCGCGTGCAGGTCCTCGAGAGCCAGATGGCCATGCGCGAGCGAGTCTTCCGCCGCCTCACCCAGATGCTCGGCGTGCAATGACTCCCCCCAGGGAGCGCAGGGGGCCCAGGGTCCATGCGGTCTCGGTCGACGTGGAGGACTGGTTCCAGGTCCAGGCCTTTGCCGGCTGCATCGACCGCGCCGACTGGGATAAGCTGCCTCTCCGCGTGGAAGCCAACATGGACCGCATGCTCGCCCGGTTCGAAGCCGCCGGCGTGCACGGCACCTTCTTCACCCTCGGCTGGGTCGCCGAGCGCTGCCCGGCGCTCATCCGCCGCATCGTGGCCGCCGGGCACGAGCTCGCGAGCCACGGCCACGGCCACGCGCTGGTGAGCAGCCTCACCCCGGCGCAGTTCCACGACGACCTGGTGCGTGCCAAGTCATTGCTCGAGGACACCGGCGGCGTGCCCGTGCAGGGCTACCGCGCCCCCACCTTCAGCATCGGCCCCCGCACCCCTTGGGCTTGGGACGTGCTGGAGCAGACCGGCCACCGCTACAGCTCGAGCACCTACCCCATCAAGCACGACCTCTACGGCGACCCCGAAGGCCGCCGCACCCCCTATCGCCCCGGCACCGGGCGGCTCGTCGAGATCCCCATGACGACCGTCGCCGTCGGCCGCCGCATGGTCCCCATCTCGGGCGGCGGCTGGTTCCGCATCATGCCCTACACCGTGTTCCGCACCCTCCTCGGCCGCTTCCAGCGCACCGAGCCGCACCCGGCCGTGTTCTACACCCACCCGTGGGAGATCGACCCCGGCCAGCCCCAGGTGCCCAAAGCGTCCCGCAAGGCCCGCTTTCGCCACCGCGTGAACCTGGCCCGCACCGAAGGCCGCCTCGCGCGCCTGCTGCAGGACTTCGAGTGGGACCGGATGGACCGCGTCTTCGCGTCCGAGCTGGCCTGACGAGCCCATGATAAAGGTCCGCCCCCTCGCCCCCGAGGCCGCGCCCGCGTGGGATGCGTTCGTCGCCAGCCACCCCCACGGCACCTTCCTGCACCGCGCCGCCTGGGCCCGCGTGCTGCCGGCCGCGTTCGGCCACACCGCGCACCACCTGATGGCCGAGCAGGACGGCGCGGTGGTCGGCGTGCTGCCGCTGGCCCAGGTCAAGTCCATGCTGTTCGGCCACGCGCTGCAATCCAGCCCGTTCGGCGTCTATGGCGGCCCCCTCGCGGCCAGCCCCGAAGCCTACGCCGCCCTGCACCAGGCGGCGGCCGACGTCCAATCCCGCACCGGCGCCCCCGTGATGGAGTGGCGCTTCCGCGACGCCCCCGAGCCCGGCGCCCTGCAAGGCGAGTGGGCCACCAAGGACGACCTCTACGTGACGTTCCGCAAGCCCATCGGGGCGTCCGACGACGCGAACATGAAGGCCATCCCCCGCAAGCAGCGCGCCATGGTCCGCAAGGGCCTCGACCGCGGCCTGACCTCCACGGTCGGGCAGGACGTGACGACGCTGCACCGCATCTACGCCGAAAGCGTCCGCAACCTGGGCACCCCCGTCGTCCCGCGCCGCTACTTCTCCTTGCTGCTCGAGGCCTTCGGAGACGATGCCGACATCGTGGTGGTCAGCGATGCCGGCACGCCCGTCACGGCCGTGTTGAACTTCTACCACCGTGGGGAAGTCCTGCCCTATTACGGCGGCGGCACCGTGGCCGCCCGCGCCGCCGCCGGGCACGACTTCCTCTACTGGGAAGTCATGCGCCGCGCCGCTGCACGCGGCTGCACCGGCTTCGACTTCGGCCGCAGCAAGGTCGGCACCGGCCCGTTCAGCTTCAAGAAGAACTGGGGCTTCGAGCCCACGCCCCTCCTTCACCGCTTCCGCCTCGCCCCAGGCGCCACCATCCCGGACCACAACCCGCTCAACCCGAAATATCGCCTCTTCATCGCCGCCTGGAAGCGCCTGCCGATACCGGTCGCGAACGCCATCGGCCCCTACGTCGTGCGCGGCGTCGGATGAGCCAGGATCGCGTCTCCCCTGCCCTTGCGGGAGGGGCTGCGGACGGGGTGGCCGCAACGGCCAGCCCACGCCGCCCCACCCTCCTCTTCATCAGCCACCGCATCCCCTATCCGCCCGACAAGGGGGAAAAGATCCGCGGCCTGAACCTGTTGAAACACCTTTCGCAAACGTTCGACATCCATCTCGGCTGCCTCATGGACAACCCGGAGGACCCGGGCCACCTCGAGACGCTGCGCGAGTGGTGTGCGGACGTCGCCGGCTTCCCCATCGACAAGTCCCGCCAGAAATACGCAGCCCTGCTCCGTGCCCGCCCCGGCCGCCCGCTGATGCTCGACTATTACCGCCACCCCGGCCTCCAGGCCTGGGTCGATGCCGCCACCGCCCGCACCCGGTTCGACATCATATACATCTACTCCGTCGCCATGATGCCCTACGCCGAGCGCCTCCGTGCCCTCGAGCCCAAGCGCCCCGGCTTCATCCTCGACGCGCAGGACATCGACAGCGAGAAGTGGTCCACCTACGCCGAGGCCGCCCGCTTCCCCATGCGCCTCGTCTGGGCCCGCGAGGGCCGCACCCTCCTCGCCTACGAGCGCCACGCTGCCGCAGCCTGCGATGCGACGCTGTTCGTGAGCCCGCAGGAAACCGCCCGCTTCGCCGAACTCGCCCCGGAAGTCGCCTCCCGCCTCCACGCGGTCGAGAATGGCGTCGACCTCGAACGCTTCAACCCGGGCCTCGCATTCGACACCCCCTTCACCACCCCCGGCCCGCACCTCGTCTTCACGGGCAACATGGATTACTGGCCCAACGCCGACGCGGCCATCAGCTTTGCCGACGAGATGATGCCCCGCCTCCGCGCCGCGCGGCCCGGTCTGGAGTTCCACGTGGTCGGCGCCAACCCCGGCCCCGAGACCTTGGCGCTCGCCAACCACCCCGGCATCCGCGTGACGGGCCGCGTGCCGGACGTCCGGCCCTACGTGGCCCATGCGGGTATCTGTGTCGCCCCGCTCCGCATCGCCCGCGGCATCCAGAACAAGGTGCTCGAGGCGATGGCCATGGCCCGCCCGGTCGTCGCCTCGCCCCAGGCCTTCGAAGGTGTGCACGCCGTCGCCGGGCAGGACTTGCTGGTGCCGGACGGCCCGGACGCGACGGAGGCCGCCATCCTGGCCGTGCTCGATGGTGGGCACTCTGGCCTTGCAGCCGCGGGGCGCCGCGCCGTGGAGGCCCGCTACGCCTGGTCCGCGACACTCTCGCGTCTGGACCACATCCTGCAAGCCTCCCACGCGCCAGCCGTGCTATGAGGGCCACACGATGAGTTTATCCGTCTCGACCGCCCCCGCCCGCACCGTTTCCCCGGCCTGGATCGGCCTCGCCCTCGGCGCGGCGGCGCTCGTCGCGATGTTCTGGCCCGAATGCTCGGCCGCCGTGCGGGTCTGGATCGACAGCACGGCCTACGGGCACTGCTTCCTGGTGGCGCCCATCGCGGCCTACCTGATCTACGAACGGCGCGAGAGCCTGCAGGGCCTCACGCCGCAGCCCGTGCCAGCCCTCGCCCTGCTCGCCTTGCCGCTCCCGCTCGCCTGGTTCTTCGCCGAGCGCCTCGGCATCATGGAGGGCCGGCAGCTCGTCGCCCTCACCGCGTTCCAAGTGCTGTGCCTCACCATGCTCGGCCCGCGCCTGTTCCTCGCCGTGGTCGGCCCGCTGCTCTACCTCTACTTCCTCGTGCCCTTCGGCGCCTTCGTCACCCCGGCGCTGCAAAGCTTCACCGCCTGGTTCATCGATGCCGGGCTCACGGTGCTGAACGTGACGCACGAGATGAACGACATGACGATCGAGGTCCGCTCCGGCACCTTCTTCGTGGCCGAAGCCTGCGCCGGGCTGCGCTTCCTCATCGCCTCCATCGCGTTCGGCGTGTTCTTTGCCCTGCTGAACTACCGCAGCCCCGGCCGGCGCACGCTGTTCATGCTCGCCTCCATCGCCATCCCGATCATCGCCAACGGGTGTCGCGCGCTCGGCATCGTGCTGCTCGGCAACCTGCTCGGCAGCGCCCAGGCGGCGGCGGCCGACCACCTGATCTATGGTTGGGTGTTCTTCTCGGTCGTCATGCTGCTCCTGGTCGCGGCCGGCCTGCCGTTCCGCGAGACGCCCGCCCCCGCCCCCGCCGCCGCAACCCTGCCGCCGCGCGGCAACGATGGCGGGTGGGGCCGCGCCTGGGCAGCGCTTCCGGTGCTGCTCTGCGCCGTCCTCGGCCCGGCCGCCGCCATGGCCCTCGGCACCATCGCCGCCCCCGCCCGCCTCGTCGACACGCCGCGCCTGGTGGCCCCCGAGGGCTGCACGCTCGAGGGCCAGCCACGAACTGCAGCGGACCGCGCACAAATCCGCCTGGATTGCGACGGCCGTGTGTGGGACGTGGACGTCCAGGTGCTGCCAAACCGCGTCACGGGCGGCGCACTAGGCCAGGCCCGCGGCGCCATGCTGGGCGATATCGACACCGAGGACCTGGACACGAAGGCCATGGTCGGCGTCCCCGGCTGGCAGGTCAGCGTGCTGCGCCAGCCGCTGCAGATCACGGGCGTCGGCACCTACGTCGACGGTGCCCCCGCGCGCGGCGGCCTGAACCAGCGCATCGCCCTGGCCCGCAACTCGCTCACCGGGACCGCGCCCCAGCCCGTCGTCATCGGCATCACCCACCGCCCGGGCCGCACGGTGTCGGACGCCGAGCTGCAGCTCATCGTCGGCCAGCTCCAGCGTTTCGTGATGGCCCAGCCAGACCTCGCAGAAGAAAGCGAGCGGCTCTCGGGGCGGTAAGAGGCGTCTCGAGGCGGTAAGAGGCATAGCCCACGCCGGCTCCCCTTCTCCTTGCTGGAGGAGGGGTGGCGAAAGGCACGACGCCGGCGGAGGAGCACCTATCCCAGCCGTCCCGCCCAGACCTCCCCCGCCCGACGGTCCGCCTCGTCCGCATCCCCGGCCAAGCCGAGCGCCAGCAGCCCCAGCGCCACCGTCGCCCTCGCCACCGCCGCCCCTGGCCCGTCCGCGCCTCGCCACACCGCCACGAGGTCGTCCGTCCCCTCCGGCACCGGCCCGGCAGCAAAGGCGTGCTCCACCCCCGCGCCACCCCCCGCCTCGGGATCGAACACATGCGCCACCATCGCCTTGCCCGGCGTGCGCTCCGCCTCGCCCCCGCCGCCCTTCACCACCACCAGGCGCCCACGCCCCAGCAGCGCCGCCGTGGCCCCGTGCAGCGCAATGTAGGGCGGGTGGAACACGCCATCCACACCGCAAGCCGCATCCCCCGGGTTCAGCAGCCGCGCCGCGGTGTTGATTGGCGATCGCAGCCCCAGCACCCCGCGCAGGCGCAGCAGCGCATCGAGCCCCGGGTTGAACGCGGCCAGCGGCAAATAGGCGAACCCCGTTTCCTCGAGCGCCCGTGCCGCCTCCGCAGCGCTGCCGCAAGCCGGCCGCCCCAGCGCCTCCAGCGCCGCCTGCACCGGGATACCGCGCGTGAACTCGTTGCTGCCATGCATCAGCACTCGATGCCCGGCCCGCGCCAGCGCGAGCGCCGCCAGCAGGAACCACGGCGCCCCCCGCGTCCGCCCCGCTCCGTAGCTCGGCCAGTCCAGCGCCACCCGCGCCCCGCCCGGCAACACCGGGCCCGACCAGTCCCGCGCCGCCTCCACCAGCCCAGCCATCTCCGCCGGGTCCTCTCCGCGGTAGCGCAGCAGCATCAGGAACGCGCCCACCTGGTGCGGGTCCGCCTCGCCCCGTAGCACGTGCCCCAGCGCAGCCCGCGCCTCCTCCCGCGTCAGCGCGCGCGACCGCCCCGGCCCGCGGCCGAGCGTGCGCACATACTGCGCGAACACATGCTCCCCCGACACCTCCGCCGGGTCCGGCCGCGGCGCACGGACCCCGTCAGGCGGCAAGGCGCCCCGCCTTCGCCGCAGCGTTCGTGCTCGCGGCCCGGCCCACGACCGTCCCGATCAGCACCAGGGTCGGCCCCGTCACCCCGGCCCGCTCCATCGCCGCCGCCAGCCCGCCCAGGCTCGACGACACATGCCGCTCCCCGGCCAGCGACGCGTTCTCCACCGCGACCGCCGGGGTCGCCGCCGCCATGCCCGCCGCCAGCAGCCGCGCCGCCAGCTCCGGCAAGGTCCGCACGCCCATGTACACCGCGAGCGTCCCGCCCGACCGCGCCAGCGCCGCCCAGTCATGCTCCGGCAACCGGTCATCCGCCCCATGCGCCGTGATCAGGTGCAGGCTTCGCGCCTCGCCCCGGTGCGTCAGCGGCACGCCGAGCCGCGCGGCCACCGCAAGCGCCGCCGTGATGCCCGGCACCACCTCCGTCTCCACCCCGGCCGCAAGCAGGGCCTCCAGCTCCTCCCCCCCGCGCCCGAACACGAACGGGTCCCCGCCCTTCAGCCGCACCACATGCGCCCCCGCCTGCGCGTGCCGCACGATCAGCGCGTTGATGGCCGCCTGCGCCATGGCATGCCGCCCGCACCGCTTGCCCACGTCGATCCGCCGCGCGCCCGGCGGGATCAGCGCCAGCACGTCGTCCCCCACCAGCTTGTCGAACAGCACCAAATCCGCACGCCGCAGCGCGGCCACGGCCCGCACGGTCAACAGGTCCGCAGCCCCCGGCCCCGCCCCCACCAGGCTCGCCCGCCCCCGCCGCGCCCCCATGGCCGGGAGCGCCATGGCCAGCACGCCCCGCTGGGCCGCCTCCACCAGCGCCGCATGGCCGGCCGGCGCCAACACCAGCGCCGCATCCTCGAGCACGTCGCACAGCACCGCCCCCGCCTCGAGCAGCCGCGCCCGCACGGCCGGCGCCCCGCCCACGAGCAGCACGCGCCGCCCCTCGAGCATCAGCGCCCCGAGCAGGGCGTCCAGGTCAGGCAGGGACGAGTTGGTCACGCAGGATCTCTCTCAGCTCCGGGATGCACGAACCGCAATTCGTGCCGGCCCGCAAGGCCCGCCCGATCTCGGCCACGCTGGTCACACATTGCGACGCGATCGCGTCCCGCAACGTCCCGAGCCCTACGGCGAAACACGCGCACACCGTCGGGTCCGACGGCAGCGTCTGGCCGCCCGCGAGCACCGCACCTCGGGCCGCCTCCGCCACCGGCCCGAGCAGCGCCGCCATCATTGCCCTGGACGGCAGCGCCGCGGCGCCGGCCGACAGGTGCAGGCTCGCCACCAGCCGGCCCTCCCGAAGCGCCGCCCACCGCCACACGCCACGCGCCGGGTCCGCCAGGGTGATCAACTCGGCACCGTCCGCCGCCAGCAGCCCTGCCGCGAACGCCGCGAGGCCCTCGGCCTCCGGCAACGGCACGTCACCCGCCAGGTCGAACGCATGGCCCGTCTCGACCGGGATGCGCGACCACACCGGCGCTGCCGGCCGCACCGCTTCGTTGTGCAGCAGCAGCCCGCGCCAGGCGATCGGCACCGCGCTCGCCTGCAGCGGCGTCGCCTTCAGCTCCGGCTGGCCCGAGTAGGGGTCCGTCGCCGCCCCCACCAGCCGCCCGACCGGCCCCGCGCCGCTGAACGCGTCCGTCCAGTGCATCGGCACGAACACCTCGCCCGGGCGCTGCCCCGCGTCCAGCGCCGCCCGCAGCACCGCCACCCCATCCACGGTGCGCAGCCGAACGAGCCCCCCCGCCGCGATGCCCCGCGCCGCCGCGTCGTCCGGATGCAGGGTCGCCAACGGCTCCGCCACGTGCTGCACCAGCCGCGGCACCAGCCCGGTCCGCGTCATCGTGTGCCACTGGTCCCGCACGCGCCCGGTGTTCAGCCACAGCGGATAGTCCGCGTCCCGCGCCGTCGCCGGTGGCTTCCACGTGGTCGGCATCAGCCGCGCACGCCCGTCCGGCGTCGGAAATACACCCGCCCCGAACAGCCGCCCTCCGGCAGCGCCGGATGCGGGAACGGGCCACTGGACCGGTGCCAACCCGTCGTACTCCTCGTCGGACAGCCCCGCGAGCCGGCCCAGATCGAGCGGCCGCGTGCCCCCGTTCTCGAACGCCGTCAGCGCCGCATGCTCGCGGAACACGGCCGCCGCGCCGCTCCACGCGAACGCCTCCGGCCAGCCCATGCGCTGGCCAACTTGCGCCAGAGCCCACCAATCCGCCCGCGCCTCGCCCGGCGCTTCCCGGAACGCCCGCTGCCGGCTGATCCGCCGCTCGGAGTTCGTCACCGTCCCGCTTCGCTCGCCCCAGCCCGCGGCCGGCAGCAGCACATGCGCGAATCTCGTGGTGTCCGTGGGCCACAGGTCGCTCACCACGACGAACGGGCAGGCCGCCAGCGCCGCCCGCACCCGGTCCGCCCGCGGCATGCTGTCGGCCGGGTTGGTGCAGATGATCCAGAGCGCCTTCACGCGGCCATCGTGCACGGCCTCGAACAAGTCCACCGCCTTCAGCCCCGGCCCGGTCGCCATCCGCGCCGCACCCCAGAACCGGCCCACGCGCTCCACCGCTCCCGGCTGGTCGAACCGCATGTGCGCCGCCAGCTGGTTCGCAAGCCCGCCCACCTCCCGCCCGCCCATCGCGTTCGGCTGCCCCGTCAGGCTGAACGGCCCCATGCCCGGCCGCCCGATCCGCGCCGTGGCGAGATGCACGTTCACGATCGCCGAAACCTTGTCCGTGCCCGAGGAGGACTGGTTCACCCCTTGCGAGTAGGCCGTCACCACCCGCTCCGTCGCAGCAAACCAGCCATAGAACGTCGCGATGTCCTCCGGGTCCAGGCCGGTCACCCCGGCCACGTCCACGCCCCGCGCCGCCTCCAACGCGGCCTCGAGGCCCTCGGTGTGCGCGCCCACCCAGGCCGCATCCACCATGCCCGCCGCCGCACAATGCGCCAGCAGCCCGGCAAACAGCGCGACGTCGCTTCCCGGCGCCAGCTTCAGGTGCAAGTCCGCCCCCTCGCAGCTCGCCGTCCGCCGCGGGTCGATCACCACCACCCGCGTGTGCCGCGCCGCCCCACGCCCCGCCTGGGCCGCCTGCAGCCGCTGGAACAGCACCGGGTGGCACCAGGCCAGGTTGCTGCCCACGAGCACGACCAGGTCCGCCTGCTCGAGGTCCTCGTAGACGCCGGGCACCACGTCCGCCCCGAACGCCCGGACATGCCCGGCCACCGAGCTCGCCATGCACAGCCGTGAGTTCGTGTCGATGTTCGCCGTGCCCACAAAACCCTTCATCAGCTTGTTGGCCACGTAGTAATCCTCGGTCAGGCACTGCCCGGACACATAGAGCGCCACGCTGTCCGGCCCATGCTCGGCCACCGTCGCGGCAAACCGCTCGGCCACACGGTCCAGCGCCCCATCCCAGCTCGCCCGCGCCCCATCCACCACCGGGTGCAGCAGCCGCCCGGCATCCACCAGCGTCTCGGCCAGCGCCGCGCCCTTGCTGCACAGCCGGCCCTCGTTGGCCGGATGCGACGCATCGCCCACCACCGTCCCGTCCGCCTGGGCCACCACGCCGCAGCCCACACCGCAATACGGGCAGGTCGTGCGCACGCCACCCGTCATACGACCCGGCTCATACCGGCGCGATCAGCACCCGGCCGCCCTCGAGCCGTGCCGGCACCCGGTGCACGCAGCCCTCGTCCGGCGCCGCCGCCGTGCCGCTCTCGAGCCCGATGACCCAGTTGTGCAGCGGGCACGTCACGCTATGCCCATGCACGATGCCCTGGCTCAGCTTGCCCTGCTTGTGCGGGCAGGCATCGTCCAGCGCGAACACCGTGTCGTCCAACGTGCGAAACACCGCCACATCCCCCCGCGCCGTCGGCACCACCCGGGCCCCTTGACGCGGGATGTCGTCCAGCCCGCCCACATCCACCCAGCGCACGCTCAAACCCGCCTCGCTCATTCCGCCGGCACCAGGCTGCGGAACGGCGCGGCCGCCACCGTGCCCGGCGCCAGCTCGGCCCACGGGTCGGTCTGCACGAAGCTCTGCGCGTGCAGGAACCGCGCATGCAGCGCCCGGCGGTTCTCGGCATCATCCACGCAGCGCGCCTTCACCCAATCCACGCCACGCCGCTCCACCCAGGGCGCGGTCCGCTCCAGGTAGCGCGCATCCTCCCGATAAAGCTGCAGGAAGGCGCCAGCATACTCCTTCACCTCGTCCGTGGTCGCCACCTTCGCCAGCGCGTCCGTGCCGCGGAGATGGATGCCCCCGTTGCCGCCCACGCTCAGCTCCCAGCCGCTCTCCACCGCGATCACGCCGAAATCCTTGATGGTCGCCTCCGCGCAGTTCCGCGGGCAGCCGCTGACGGCCAGCTTCACCTTGTGCGGGAACCAGGCGCCCCAGGTCATGTGCTCGAGGTCGATGCCCATCTGCGTGCTGTCCTGCACGCCGAACCGGCACCACTCGCTGCCCACGCAGGTCTTCACGGTCCGCAGCGCCTTGCCATAGGCGTGGCCGCTCACCATCCCGGCCGCGTTCAGGTCCGCCCACACCGCCGGCAGGTCCTCGCGCTTCACGCCCAGCAGGTCGATCCGCTGCCCGCCCGTGACCTTCACGCTCGGGATGCCGAACTTGTCCACCACGTCCGCGATCGCCCGCAGCTCGCGCGCGTTCGTCGTGCCGCCCCACATTCGGGGCACCACGGAATATGTCCCGTCCTTCTGGATGTTCGCGTGCATGCGCTCGTTCACGAACCGGCTCGCCGCGTGGTCCTCGTATTCGCCGGGCCAGGCGCAGAGCAGGTAGTAGTTGAGCGCCGGGCGGCAGACGTGGCAGCCATCGGGCGTGGTCCAGCCCAGGGCCGCCATGGTGGCCGGGATGGTCTCGAGCCGCAGCTCGAGGATCGAGGCGCGCACCGCGTCGTGCCCATGCGTCGTGCACTTGCACATCGGCTTCTCGCCCACGGGCGCCAGGTAGCCGTCGCCCAGCGTCGCCGCCAGCAGGCCCTCCACCAGCCCGGTGCAGCTGCCGCAGCTGGCCGACGCCTTCGTGTGCGCCCGAACCTGGTCGAGCGAGGTCAGCCCTTTCTCGCGGATGGCGCCGACGATCGCGCCCTTGCACACGCCGTTGCAGCCGCACACCTCGGCCGCGTCCGCCATGGCCGCCATCGCCGCGTTCGGGTCCACGCCGGAGGCCGCCAGCGCCACGTCCTGCCCGAACACCAGCAGGTCCCGCAGCGCACCCACGGGCTGCGCATCCTTCAGCAACCCGAAATACCAGCTCGCATCCTTCGCCTCGCCATACAGCACGGCGCCCAGCAGCTTGTCGTCCCGCAGCACCAGGCGGCGATAGACACCGCGCGCCGGGTCGCGGAACACCACCTCCTCCGTGCCTGGCCCACCCGCGAAATCACCGGCCGAGAACATGTCGATGCCCGTCACCTTGAGCCGCGTGCCCGTCACGCTGCCTTCGTACACGCTGTCGGCCACACCCGTGATCGCGTCTGCGCACACCTTCGCCATGTCCCAGAGCGGCGCCACCAGCCCGTAGGTCTGCCCGCGATGCTCCACGCACTCGCCCACCGCAAAGATCGCCCCGTCGGCCGTCCGCATCCGGTCGTCCACGACCAGGCCCCGCCGCACCTCGAGCCCGGCTTCCGCCGCCAGCTTCGTGTTGGGCCGGATGCCCACTGCCATCACCACGATGTCGGCCGGCAGCACCGTGCCGTCCTTCAGCTCCACGCCCGTCACGCCGTCCTCGTCACCCAGGATCTGCTTCGTGTGCGCCTCGGTCAGCACGTCGATGCCGCGCGCCATGAGGTCCGACTTCAGCATCCCGCCCGCATCGGCATCCAGCTGGCGCTCCATCAGGGTCGCCATCAGGTGCACGACGGTCACATGCATGCCGCCCAGGCTCAGCCCGTGCGCCGCTTCGAGCCCGAGCAGCCCGCCGCCGATCACCACGGCACGCCCGCCCTTCGCGGCTGCTGCCTGCATGGTGTGCACGTCCGCCACGTCCCGGAAGCCGATCACGCCCGGCAGGTCTCGCCCCACCAGCGGCAGGATGAACGGGTCCGACCCGGTCGCGACCAGCAGCAAGTCATACGGCCGCGCCGTCCCGTGCTCGCCCTGCACCACCCGCGCCGCCCGGTCCACGTGCCATACGCGCTCGCCCGCGATCAGCTCGATCCCGTTCGCCGCATACCAGGCGCGGTCGTTGATCACGATGTCCTCGAACGCCTTCTCGCCGGCCAGCAGCGGGCTCAGCATGATCCGGTTGTAGTTCGGGTGCGGTTCGGCGCCGAACACGGTGATGCTGTACATCGTCGGCGCCCGCGCGAGGATCTCCTCCACCGTGCGCATGCCCGCCATCCCATTGCCCACCACAACGAGACGAAGCCGGTCCGCGCTGCCTGGGCTGCCCTGGGGCGAGATCATGTTCATGCGTGCAGATTCCTCGTCTCCGCCGGACTGGCGGGTGCGTGATGCCGGGCTCGTTAGCGCAGACCTGCTCGCAGAACACGCAGAATCTCGACCGCCAACCCAGTTTTCTGCAGCGCACAATCCTAAACTGCCCGTTTACGCGTCCTTTGCTGAAATCGTGAGCTGATGAGGATTGCGCCTCTTGAACGCGGCGCCGTCCAATTTCATCTGATGTCTCGTGCGGGGTGCCCGAACGGGGCTTCGCCATACACCACCCGGAACGGGCCGGCCCTAGCGGCGGCGCGCTCCTCGATGACCTTGCTTCTTGGAGGTTTTTTCATGACGTACGATCTTGCTCCCCTTTTCCGCACCGCGATCGGTTTCGACCGGCTCGCGCGCCTCGTCGACACGGCGCAGGGCAGCGCCGCCGCACCCTCCTATCCGCCCTACAACATCGAGCGCACCGGCGATGACAGCTACCGCCTCACCATGGCCGTGGCCGGCTTCGGCCCCGACGACCTCGATATGGTCGTCCGCGAGAGCACGCTCGTGATCACCGGGCGCGTGAAGGCCGAGGCGACCCAGGGCGAGGGCAAGCGCGAGGTGCTTTACCGCGGCATCGCCGGCCGTGCGTTCGAGCGTCGCTTCGTGCTCGCCGACCACATCCAGGTCGATGGCGCGGACCTGCAGAACGGCCTGCTGCACGTCGGCCTGAAGCGCGTGGTGCCCGAGGCCTTGAAGCCCCGCCGCATCACCATCGGCGGCAGCCAGACGCCTGCGATCGCCAACGACCAGGGAACGCAGGCACAGGCGGCCTGACGCGCCTCCCTCTTCCGCTGGGCGAGGGCTAGGGTAAGGGCAACGGGGCCGGAACAACCGGTCCCGTTGTCACCTTCAGAACTTGAACACGCTGTCCGCCGCCGCCCGCACCGCCCCCTTGCGCCCGATCTCGGCCTCCACCCGCCCGATCTCGGCCCGCAACGCCGCCACGTAGGCCGTAAGCTCGTCCACATCCAGCCGCTCCAGCGGCGGCGCCTGCAGCAGCGGGGCCTTTGGCCGGGGCCGGTCGTCCTCGGGAATCATCGTTTCATCTCCGCCACTCGCCCACAACTCTTGACCCTGCCACGGCCCAAGGTCCATATGCCCGACCACTCAACGCAGGTTGCATCGCCCGGCATGCCGGCCGGCCCCTCGACCCGTATCAGGATGCCATGACCCTCCCCCTCATGCCGAAAGCCACCGCCGTGTGGCTGATCGAGAAGACCGCGCTCACCTTCACGCAGATCGCCGATTTCTGCGGCATGCATCCGCTGGAGGTGCAGGCCATCGCGGATGGGGAGGTCGCTCAAGGCATCGTCGGCTACGACCCGGTCGCCAACATTCAAGTCACCGGCGACGAGGTCAAGCGTTGCGAGGCGGACCCTGAGGCGCGGCTGAAACTCATCCCGCCCTCCAACCCGATCAACAAGCGCGGCCGCGGCGCCCGCTACACGCCGGTGGCCAAGCGCAACGACCGCCCGGACGCCATCGCCTTCGTGCTGCGCAACTTCCCGCAGCTCAGCGAGGCCCAGGTGATCAAGCTCCTCGGCACCACGAAGGAAACCATCCAGAAGGTCCGCGAGCGCAGCCACTGGAACAGCGCCAACATCAAGCCGCGCGACCCGGTCATCCTCGGCCTGTGTAGCCAGTCGGACCTCAACGGGATGGTCCAGGTCGCCAACGACCGCTTGGTCCGCGAAGGCCACGCCGTCCCGGTACCCCCGCCGCCCGAAGCCGAAGAGGCCGCGTAACCACCAGGGCTGCTCTGCCCCCTCTCATTGCGGGAGAGGGGGAGCAACAGGCGCCGTCAGTGCTGCTGCAGCCGCTCCATCTCTTCCTTCAACCGCAATTTCTCGACCTTCAGCCGCGACAACGCCTCCGTATCTGGCCGCGGGCGATGATCCTCGGCCGAAATCCGCGTCTCCAACTGGGCATGCCGCCCCTTTAGGCTCTCGATCCGCGATTGCAGGCTCATGGTGCCTCCATGGATTGATGGTCGCGCGGCTGCACCGCAGCCGTGCAACACAACCGTAATACCGTCCCACGGCGAAACGCCACGTCAATCGCAAGTTGCCCCGAATGGTCCCGGAACCCACAGGTGACGCCCCGGCGCGCATCGTGGTAACAGCACGGAATGTTGACTGACCGCGACTCCCTGCTCCGCCAGCTCCATGAACTCCGCAGCGAACACCGCGACCTCGACACTGTCATCGCCCGCCTGGCCGAAGCCGGCACGGACCAGCTCCACATGCAGCGCCTGAAGAAGCGCAAGCTGCTCCTGAAGGACGAAGTCAGCTGGCTCGAGAGCCGGCTCATCCCCGACAACATCGCCTGATGCAGGCGCTCATCGGGATCATCATGGGCAGCCAGTCCGACTGGCCCACCATGCAGCATGCCGCCGAAACCTTGACGGCCCTCGTGATACCCCACGAAGTCCGCATCGTGAGCGCCCATCGCACGCCCGACCGCCTGCGGGATTATGCAGGCTCCGCGCGCGCGCGCGGCTTGCGCGCCATAGTCGCCGGCGCCGGAGGTGCGGCCCACCTCCCCGGCATGTGCGCTGCCTGGACGCAGCTGCCCGTCCTCGGCGTTCCCATCGAAAGCCACGCTTTGAAGGGCATGGACAGCCTACTCAGCATCGTCCAGATGCCCGCCGGCATCCCCGTCGGCACGCTCGCCATCGGCCGCGCCGGCGCCATCAACGCCGCCCTGCTCGCCGCCGCCATGCTCGCCACCACCGACCCGGCCCTCGCCACCCGGCTCGAGGCCTGGCGCACGACCCAGACCGAGGCGGTCGCGGACAGCCCCGCTTGAGCGCCTTCCTGCAACCCAACTCCACCATCGGCATCGTCGGCGGCGGCCAGCTCGGCCGCATGTCCGCGCTCGCCGCGGCCCGCCTCGGCTACCGCTGCCACATCCTCACCCCGGAGCCCGACAGCCCGGCCGCCCAGGTCAGCGCCGCCTGCACCCTCGCAGACTACGAAGACCAGGGCGCCCTGCGCCGCTTCGCGGAAGCGGTCGACGTCATCACCTTCGAGTTCGAGAACGTCAGCGCCGAGGGGCTCGACCTCCTAGCCTCGCTCCGCCCCGTCCGCCCCTCGCCGCACGTGCTCCGCATCAGTCAGGACCGCGTAGTGGAAAAGAGCTTCCTGCGCGACGCCGGGGTGCCCACCACCCCCTGGCGCGCCATAGGCAGCGCCGCCGCCCTGGACGCGGCAACCGTCGAACTCGGGCTGCCAGCCGTGCTGAAGACCACGCGCCTCGGCTATGACGGCAAGGGCCAGGCCGTGCTGCGCAGCCCCGAGGATGCCGCACCCGCCTGGGCCAGCCTCGAACCGAAGCCCCTCATCCTCGAAGGCTTCGTCGACTATGCCTGCGAGATCAGCGTCATCGTCGCCCGCGGCCTCGATGGCGGCGGCTCCATCTTCGACGCCGTCGAGAACCGCCACCGCGACGGCATCCTCGACCTCACCCTCGCCCCGGCCCGCGTGAAGCCCGCCACCGCCGCCGAGGCCGCCCGCGTCGCCTGGCGGGTGGCCGAGGCGCTCGAGCTCGTGGGCCTCCTCGCCGTCGAGATGTTCGTGGACCGGGCCGGCCGCGTCCTAGTGAACGAGATCGCGCCCCGCCCGCACAATTCCGGCCACTGGACCATCGATGCCTGTCCCTGCAGCCAGTTCGAGCTGCACGTACGCGCCGTCGCCGGGCTGCCGCTGCCGCCCGGCATGCGCCATGCGGACGCGGTGATGAAGAACCTGGTCGGCCCCGAGGAGATGGCGCTCTGGCCCGCCCTCGTCGCCGTTCCCGGCCTCATCCCGCACCTGTACGGCAAGGCCGAGGCCAGGCCGGGCCGCAAGATGGGCCACGTGACGCGGCTCTTCCCGCTCGGCACACTCCCCGACGACGCCGGCATCCGCGCCGCCCTCGGGCCCGCGGCCCCGCCCCCGCCTTCGCCTCCGTCACACGCCACGATGCCGTAGCATGCTCCGCGCCGCCCAGAGATGCCGGGTCATCCTGGGCACGCTGGTGCTGCTGCAGCTCGGCCTCGGCACGACGCCCCAGGCGATCGACCTGTTGATCGCCCTCGGACAGGACGGTGCGGCCCCGGCGTGGGCCAGCCTCGCCGTGGGCGCAGCGTGGCTGGCGACCAATGCCTGGTTCTGGTCACGGTTCGCGCTCACGCGGGAGGCGGGCCGGGGCGCCGCGCCTGCCATCATGCCGCCCCTGCTCGCGGCAGCCTCGCTCGCCGTCGTGGCCGATGCGCTCCGCATGGCGGGCGCCAGCGTGCCCGACAGCATGGGCGCGCCCGGCGGGCGTGGGCATCTCGTGCTCGCCTCGAGCCTGTTCGGCGGCTGCGCCCTGCTCTTCCTGGTGGGCGCCGTCCGCTCGGGCCTGGCGATGCGCGCGCCCCGGTCCGCCATGGCCGGGCTGGGGCGCGCGGGCCAGCTCATGCTGTTGTCGAGCGTGGCCCTCGGCACCGCCGGACTTGCCGCGTTCGGCACGGACCCGGTCGCGGCCGCCAGCGCGGTGCAACCCGTGTCCATCGTGCTGTTTGCCGCCGCCGGGCTGATGTCGGGCGGCACCCTCCTGCTGGACCTGGGGCGCCGCACCGGGGTACCTGTGCTGTTCCTCGCCTTCGCCCTCGCCGCTGCACTCGCCGTGCTCCGGGACCGCGGGCTGGCACCCGACAACCACGCACTGCGTCAGGAGCGGGCGGCGCTGCCGTTTCGGCCAGACGTGGAGACCGCCTTCCTTGGCTTCCTGGACGCCGCCGGGCCGCCTTCAAGTGGTCCCACCCCGGTCGTTCTCGTGGCCGCAAGCGGCGGCGGCATCGCAGCCGCCTACTGGACCGCAACCGTGCTGGGGGACCTGGCCGACGCCTCGCCGGCCTTCGCCCAACGGGTGTTCGCCATGAGCGGCGTCAGCGGCGGCGCACTCGGCCTCACGGCCTACGCCGCCGGCCGCGCGCCCGCCTGCGCCCCCGCCTCCGCCTCCGCCTCCGCCCCTGCCCCTGCCTCCGCCCCGGCCTCCGCCCCAGCCTCCGCCCCGGCCTCTGAAGGTCCGGACCAAGGCCTGCAACCCTGCCTCCAGCGCGCACTCAGCGGCGAGTTCCTGGGCCCCGCCCTCGGCGCCATGCTGTATCCGGACCTGCTGCAGCGATTCCTGCCCTTCCCCTTGTTCAAGGACCGCGCCGAAGCCCTCGAACGCGCCTGGGAAGCCCGCTGGCGCGAGGTCATGGGCAACGACCGCCTTGCCAGCCCCTTCCTCGAGCTCTGGACAGGGCAGCGTTCCTGGCCCGCGCTGCTCCTCAACGGCACCTCCCTCCAGCGTGGCGGCCGCCTCGTGGTGAGCAACCTGGACCTCGGGCCGAACAATGTCGGCGGCCAGGGCGGCGACATGCTGGCCCAGCTGGGGACTGACATGCCTGCCAGCGCCGCGGTGGGGACCAGCGCCCGCTTCCCCTATATCGACCCGCTCGGCACCTTTACCGGCCCCATGGGCCCCGACGCTGTCGCGGATGGCGGCTATTTCGAAAACCTTGGCGCCTCCACCCTGCTCGAGCTGCTGGACGCGCTGGACGGCGTGGCCCGACGCCACGACCGCCCCGTCCGGTTCGTGGTGCTGCAGCTCGTGAACGACCCGAACGCCGGCGCACCCATCCCGGCCAGCGCGCCGCTTTCGCCATGGTCGTTGCTGCCCCGCGGGCTGACCGGTCCGGCCACGGTGCTGCTCCACACCCGAAACGCCCGCGGCGCAAGCGCATCCGAGGCGCTGGCCCGGCGCGTGGTCTCCCTGGGCGGCGCCTACGTGCCGGTCCGGCTCGGCCGCTCACCCACCGGGCGCACGGCCCCGCGCGGCTGGTCGCTCTCCGCCGTCGCGCGGGACGTGATCGCCGCGCAGTGGACCCCGGCCTGCCGCGACCGCGTGCTGGAAGGCGCCGGGCTGGACGGCGCGGGGCTGGACGGCGCCGGGCTGGACGGACGGGCCCCAGCCACGATGTCCGACCCGGCGCGCATGGACATCGTGGCCATGTGGAGCGGCGCCGCCTGCCAAGCCATCGCCCCACAGTCGCCCGGCCCACCCACGCCTTGAAGTGCAGCGCGCCGGGTGCGATACCGCGCCGACCACCTTCACGACCACGACCGCGCCCCCGGCGCCCTTACCTACACGAGGACAGCATGGCTAAAATCAAGGTGAAGACCCCCGTCGTCGAGCTCGACGGCGACGAGATGACCCGCATCATCTGGGGCTTCATCAAAGACAAGCTGATCCTGCCCTACCTCGACATCGACCTGAAATACTACGACCTCGGCATCGAATACCGCGACCAGACCGACGACCAGGTAACGATCGACAGCGCTCACGCCATCAAGCAGTACGGCGTCGGCGTGAAGTGCGCGACCATCACGCCCGACGAGGCCCGCGTGACCGAGTTCGGCCTCAAGAAGATGTGGCGCAGCCCGAACGGCACCATCCGCAACATCCTCGACGGCACGATCTTCCGCGAGCCCATCATCTGCAGCAACGTGCCACGCCTGGTGCCGCACTGGTCCAAGCCCATCGTGATCGGCCGCCACGCCTACGGCGACATCTACCGCGCGAGCGAGACCAAGATCCCGGGGCCCGGCAAGGTGACGCTGCAGTATCACCCGGCGGGCGGCGGCGAGCCGCTCATCATGGACGTGTTCGACTTCAAGGGCCCGGGCGTGGCCATGGGTATGCACAACACCCGCGCCTCCATCGAGGGCTTCGCCCGCGCCAGCTTCAACTACGGCCTGGCCCGCAAGTATCCCGTCTATCTCTCCACCAAGAACACCATCCTCAAGGCCTATGACGGCATGTTCAAGGACGTGTTCCAGGAGATCTTCGACGCCGAGTTCAAGCAGCGCTTCGACGAGCTGAAGCTCACCTACGAGCATCGCCTGATCGACGACATGGTCGCTTCGGCCCTCAAGTGGGAGGGCGGCTATGTGTGGGCCTGCAAGAACTACGACGGCGACGTGCAGTCCGACATCGTGGCCCAGGGCTTCGGCAGCCTCGGCCTCATGACGAGCGTGCTGATGAGCCCCGACGGCAACACCGTCGAGAGCGAGGCCGCGCACGGCACCGTGACGCGCCACTACCGCGAGCACCAGAAGGGCCGCGAGACCAGCACGAACCCCATCGCCAGCATCTTCGCCTGGACCCGCGGCCTTGCCTACCGCGGCCAGTTCGACAACACGCCCGACGTGACGGCGTTTGCCGAAACGCTCGAGCGCGTCTGCATCGCCACCGTCGAGAGCGGCGCCATGACGAAGGACCTCGCGTCGCTCATCGGCCGCCAGCAGCCCTGGCTCAACACCCAGGACTTTCTCGCCAAGATCGACGACAACCTCCAACTCGCCATGAAGCGCGACATGGCCGCCTAGCTGCCTCTCCACCTCCTCGCGGAGGTGGGTGGGGGTAACGGCCCTTCTCCCCCTCCCCTCGCGG
>JBBROS010000013.1:0-88925 GCA_038229135.1 Acetobacterales bacterium | reverse complement strand
CGGGGGCCGACGTGTTCCTGGGGCTGTCGGCGCCCGGCGTGCTGAAGGAGGAGTGGCTGCCGCTGCTGGCGCCGAAGCCGTTGATCATGGCCTTGGCGAACCCCGACCCGGAGATCCTGCCGGACCTCGTGCGCGCGGCCCGTCCGGACGCGATCGTGGCAACGGGGCGGACGGACTACCCGAACCAGGTCAACAACGTGCTGTGCTTCCCCTTCATCTTCCGCGGCGCGCTCGACGTGGGCGCCACCGAGATCAACGAGGCGATGAAGGTGGCTGCCGTCGAGGCCACGGCGGAGCTCGCGCGCGTGGAGGCGAGCGAGGTGGTGGCCGCGGCGTACGGCGGGGCCGCCCCGGTGTTCGGGCCGGACTACATCATCCCGAAGCCGTTCGATCCGCGGCTTATCTTGCAGATCGCCCCCGCCGTCGCGCGGGCGGCCATGGACAGCGGCGTCGCCACTCGCCCCATCGCGGATTGGGAGGCCTACAAGCGGGACCTCGAGAAGTTCGTGTTCCGCTCCGGGCAGCTGATGCGCCCGGTGGTGGAGGCGGCCAAGAAGGACCGCCAGCGGATCGTGTTCGCCGAGGGCGCGGACGAGCGGGTGCTGCGGGCCGTGCAGACCCTGGTGGATGACGGGATTGCGGACGCCATCCTGATCGGGCGGCGCGAGGCCATCGTGCGGCGGGTGCGGGAGATGGGCCTGCGGCTCGACATGGAGCATGGCGTGCGCGTGCTGGACCCGGAGCACGACCACGACGTGTTCGCGCCGTTGGTCGCGACCTACCAGGGCCTGGTCGGGCGCCGGGGCGTGCCGCCCGATGCGGCAGCCCGGCGGCTGATGCGGCGCAACACGGTGGCGGCCGCGATGCTGCTGCAATCGGGCCAGGCCGACGCCGCCATCTGCGGCGGCACCGGCGACTGGTGGCGGCACATGACCTACCTGATGCCGATCATTCCGAAGCGGCCGGAGGTGAGCCGGATCTATGCGCTGAGCGCGTTGATCACCGGGGCCGGGAACATCTTCGTCTGCGACACGCACGTGAACGTGGACCCCACGGCCGAGATGATTGCGGAGATGACCCTGCTGGCCGCCGACGCGGTGCGGAACTTCGGCGTTGTGCCGAAGGTGGCTTTGATGAGCCATAGCAGTTTTGGCAGCTCCAGCAGCGACAGCGCCCGGAAGATGCGGACGGCGCTGGCGCTGGTGCGGGAGATGGCGCCGGAGCTCGAGGTGGATGGCGAGATGCACCCTGATGCGGCGCTGGTGCCGAGCCTGCGGGAGCGGATGATCCATGACAGCCGGCTCGAGGGCGTCGCGAACCTGCTCGTGATGCCGAGCCTCGATGCGGCGAACATCTCGTTCAATCTGGTGAAGGCCGCCGCCGACGGGCTGCCGATCGGGCCGATCCTGCTGGGGATGAGCAAGCCGATCCATGTGGTGGTGCCGAGTGTCACCGCGCGGGGCATCGTGAACGTAAGCGCCGTGGCGGCGCAGGAGGCCCAGCTGCTGGCTGCAGGGCGGGCGGACATGACGGTAGCCTAGCGCCGCACCGCGGGTTAGCGTGTCTGCAACGAGAATGGGGAAACGCCGGTGCCGGACACGCACGGGTTGCGGGGCAACGATCCCGATTCGGTTGAACGGCCCGAGGCGGGCGAGCCCGGGACAGCGACGTATGGCAGCGACCGTGTGGCCGAGGCGCTGCGGGCGCTGGGCATCCCATATGTCGCGCTGAACCCCGGGGCGAGCTTCCGAGGGCTGCACGACAGCCTCGTCAACCACCTCGGCAACCACGACCCGCGCATGCTCCTGTGCCTCCATGAGGAGCATGCGGTGGCGCTGGCCCACGGGTGGGCGAAGGTGACGGGGCGGCCCATGGCGGCAGCGGTGCACAGCAATGTCGGCCTGATGCACGCGACGATGGCGATCTTCAACGCCTGGTGCGACCGGGTGCCGATGCTGGTGGTGGGTGCGACCGGACCGGTGGACGCGGCCAAGCGCCGCCCCTGGATCGATTGGATCCACACGGCGCGGGACCAGGGGGCGCTGGTGCGGCCCTACGTGAAATGGGACGACCAACCCGCGAGCCCGGATGCCGCCGTAGAGGCGTTGCTGCGGGCGCATCTGCTCGCCACCACGGCGCCGTGCGGGCCGACCTACATCAATCTCGATGCGGCCATGCAGGAGGCGGAAACCCAGGCCCGGCCCGCGCCGGACGTGATGCGCTACCGGGCGCCGCTGCCGCCCGCGCCCAACCCGGAGTCGCTGGCAGAGGCGGCGCACGCCCTGCGCGGGGCCAAGCGGCCGCTGATACTGATGGGCCGCGTACTGCGCGGCGAGGCGGCGTGGGCGGCGCGGGTGAGGCTCGCGGAGCGGCTCGGGGCGGCGGTGCTGACGGATCTGAAGGCGGCGGCGGCGTTCCCGACGGCGCACCCCCTGCACGCGGCGCCGGCGGCCATGTTCCCGGGGCCGGGCGCGGTGTCGGCGCTGCAGCAGGCCGACGTCGTGCTGAGCCTCGACTGGATCGATCTGGCCGGGACGCTGAAATCGGCCGCGACCCAGGCGCATATCATCCAGGCCTCCGTGGACCAGCTCGTGCACAACGGGTGGAGCATGGACCACCAAGGGTTGCCGGCCGTCGACGTGAGCCTGCTCTGCGCGCCCGAAGCGGCGGTGGACGGCTTGCTCGCGGCGCTCGGGCCCGGCGAGGGGACGCCTTGGCACATGCAGGCGGCTGCTGCTGCGGCGCCGCCTTCGGATGGGCGGCTCCGGCTGCCGGAGCTGGCCGAGGCGCTGCTCGCGGCGGTCGAGGGTCTGGACACGTGCCTCGTCAGGTCGCCGCTCTCCTGGTCGGGCGGGCTGTGGCCCATCGCACACCCAATGGACACGCTGGGCTACGACGGCGGCGGCGGCATCGGGTCCGGCCCCGGCATGATGGTGGGCGCCGCGCTGGCACTGCGGGACGGTGGCACGGGCCGGTTGCCCGTGGGCGTGCTGGGCGATGGCGACACGCTGATGGGCATCACGGCGTTCTGGACGGCGGCGCGCTATGGCATCCCGCTGCTGACGGTGGTGGCGAACAACCGCAGCTTCTTCAACGATGAGATCCACCAGGAGCGGGTGGCGCACATGCGGGGCCGCAACCCGGCCAACAAGTGGATCGGGCAGCGCATCGGGGGGCCGGACATCGACATCGCGGCCATGGCCCGGGCGCAGGGCTGCGTGGGGATCGGGCCGGTGCACGACAGGGCCGGGCTGGACGCGGCCCTGGCCGAGGCGGTGGCCGTGGTGCGGGCGGGCGCGCCCGTTCTGGTCGATGTTCGCGTGGAGCCCGGCTACGCCGCCGAGATGCAGGCGGCGCTGACGCGGGAGACGAAGGGTGGCTGAGTCTGCCACCGTCCACCGCCTGGTGCCCGTGGCCGCCGCACCTCCCGCGCTGCAGGTGGAGGGCGTGGGCAAGCGGTTCGCCACGCCTCAGGGGGATGTCGTGGCCGTGCAGGACGTGTCGTTCGACCTGCGGCGCGGCGAGTTCGTGAGCGTCATCGGGCCCTCGGGCTGCGGCAAGAGCACCTTGTTCGGCATGATCGGCGGCCTGGTCGATGGCTGGACGGGCCGCATCCGGGTGAACGGCGCCGAGGTGCGGCCGGGTGTCACGGACCGGAGCATCGGGATGGTGTTCCAGGAGGAGAGCACCTTTCCCTGGCGCACGGTGCTCGAGAACGTGGCGCTGCCGCTCGAGGGCCAGGTGATGAGCCGGTCCGAGCGGATGGACCGCGCCGAGAGTTTCGTGCGGCTGGTGGGCCTGAGCGGTTTCGAGCGGCGCTACCCGCGGGAGATCTCGGGCGGCATGCGGCAGCGGACGGCGATCGCGCGGACGCTGGCCTATGCGCCGGACATCCTGATGATGGACGAGCCGTTCGGGGCGCTCGACGAGCAGACCCGGCTGCTGCTGGGCGACACGGTGCTGCGCATCCAGGCGGAGCTGAACCAGACGATATTGCTCATCACGCACAGCATCGCCGAGAGCGTGCAGCTGAGCGACCGGGTGCTGGTGATGACCTATCGCCCAGGGCGGCTGAAGCGCTTCGTCGATGTGGACCTGCCGCGGCCGCGGAGCAGCGAGGCGGTGAGCGACCCGCGCTTCGGGCGGCTGGTGGCGGAGATCTGGCGGGATTTGCGGGACGAGGCGACGCGCGGCCTTGCGGAATCGGAGAAGCGGTGATGCGGCTCGTTCTCTTGCTCGCGGCTTTCCTCGCGGCTTTCGTCGCCTGGCCCGCCCAGGCCGAAACGGTGCGCGTGGCGGTCGGCCAGAAGGGTTTCTGGGACACGAGCATTGCCGTGTGGGGGGACAGGGCCGGGTTTTTCGCGCGGGAGGGGCTGACGCTCGAGGTGCTCTACACGGATGGCGGGGCGGAGACGCAGAACGCGGTGATCGTGGGGGGTGTGGAGGTGGGCATCGGGGCCGGGTCGCTCGGCGTGCTGGGGGCGGCGGCCCGCCGCGCCCCGATCCGGGCGTGGAGCGCGGAGTGGCACGGGGCGGCCGACCTGTATTGGTATGTGCGGTCGGATTCGCCGGTGCGGAGCCTCAAGGACGCGGCCGGGCGCACGGCGGGCTTTTCCACGGTGGGCTCCTCGAGCCACCTGGTGCTGCTCTCGCTGCTCGATGGCGTTCAGGCCAAGCCTACGCCCACGGGCGGGGCCGGGGTCACGCTGACGCAGGTGATGAGCGGGCAGATCGACGTCGGTTGGTCCGTACCGGGCGTGGGGATGAAGGAGCTGGAGGGCGGCCAGGTGCGCGTGGTGGCGCGGGGAGCGGACCTGCCGGAGCTGGCCGAGCAGACGACGCGGCTCAACATCGTGAACGCCACCTGGCTCACGGCCAACCGGGACGTGATGCGGCGGTTCGCGCGCGCCTATCAGGCGAGCCTGGATTGGGCCTATGCGGACCCGCAGGCTGTGGCCTGGTATGCCGAGGGCATGGGCATCGGCGCCGATGCGGCCCGGCGCATGCGGGACGAGTTCTACCCCAAGGCCGCCATGCAGCCGGACGTTGTGCGCGGGCTCGAGACCACGCTGAAGCAGGCACTCGACCTCAAGCGCATGCCGCCTGGGACGACGGTGGAGCAGCTGCGGGGGGCGATCGATTTGCTGGGAGACAAGGCGTCATGATCACACGGCGGACACTTGGTGCAACGATTGGCGCCTTGGCGCTGCCGGCGCTGCTCTCGCGTCCGGTGGGCGCTGCGGAGCCCGTGAAGGTGGCCGTGGGCCAGAGGGGCGCCTGGGACACGTCCGTCTGCGCCTTCGGGGACCGGATGGGGTTTTTCCAGGAGGCGGGGCTGTCGCTGGAGCTGCTGTTCACCGATGGCGGGACGGAGACGCAGCAGGCCGTGGTGAGCGGCGGCACGGATGTGGGCGTTGGGGCGGGGATGCTCGCAATCCTGGGGGCGGCGGTGCGGAATGCGCCGGTGCGGATCCTGTCCAGCAACTTCCGGGGTGCGTCCGACACGTTCTGGTATGCGCGGGCCGGCGCGGGCATCGCCTCGTTCAAGGATGCGGGCGGCAAGACGTTCGCCTACAGCACCAACGGATCGTCCAGCAACCTCGTGTCGTTGAAGCTGCTGCAGCTGGCGGGCGTGACGACGGCCAAGGGGGTGCCGACGGGCAACCCGGTGGCGACGCTCACGCAGGTCATGAGCGGGCAGATCGACATCGGCTACTCGCTGCCGCCCATCGGGTTCCCGGACATGGAGGCCGGGCGCCTGGTGTTCGTGGGCTCCGGGCGGGAGGTGGCGGAGTTCCGGGACCAGACGGTACGCTGCCTGATCTGCACGCCGGCCTTCGTGGAGCAGCGGCGGGACACGGCGACGCGCTTCCTGCAGGCCTACCACAAGACGATCGGCGCGATGTACACCGAAGACCGGGTGCTGGACTGGTTCGCCGAGGGTGCGAACGCCACCCACGCCCAGGCCGTGCGGGCGCGGTCCGAGTTCTATCCGCAATCGGCCATGGCCCTGGGGCCGCCCGGCAACCTGGCGCTGAGCCAGCAGCAGGCAGTCGAGCTGAAGCGGATCCCGCGGACGCTGACGGCCGAGCAGGAGACGCGTCTGGTGCAGGTGCCCTGGACGCCGACCGCGTGAGAGGTCCCGCGCTGCTGGTGGCCACGGTCGTGGCGCTAGGCCTCGTTTGGGAGGCTGCGGCCTTCTTCGGCTGGGTGGACGGCGCGATCGTGCCGCCGCCGGGCGAGGTGCTGGCGGGGATCCCGGCGCTGTTCACCGATGAAGACCTGGTGCACCGGTTCGCGACCACCTTCCTCGAGGCGTTCGCGGCCGCCGGGCTCGCGGCCTCGGTGGGCGTGCCGCTCGGGCTGTGGCTGCATGCGAGCCGGGCGGCCGGGGTGGCGTTCACGCCCTGGGTGGCCGCCATCGCCGCGGCGCCGCTCGTGCTGCTCTACCCGCTATTCCTGGTGATCGTCGGTCGCAACATGGGCACGATCATCCTGATGGGTGGCGTGGCCGGCCTGCCGGCGATGGCGCTGAAGACGAAGGAGGGGTTCGACGGCGTGCCCCCGGTGCTGCTGCGGGTGGCGCGGAGCTTCGGGTTCGGGCGGTGGGAGATGTTCCGCAAGGTGCTGTTGCCGAGCGCGGTGCCGACGCTCGCCAACGGATTGCGGCTCGCGCTCGTGTTCGCGCTCATCAACGTGGTCGGGGTGGAGTTCCTGGTCAATTTCGGCGGGCTCGGGCAGCTGATCGCAGACCTGTCGGACCGTTACGAGCTGGCGTTGATGTATGGGGCGGTGCTGTTCGTCATCCTGGTGAGCACCGTGTTCTTCGTGTTGACGGAGCGGCTCGAGCGCTGGATCCGCCCGGCATGAACCGGGTGCTCGCCATGCGCGCCGGCGCGGCGCTGAGCCTGCTCGCGCTGTGGGAGGCGGCCTCGGCCTCGGGCTGGTTCTACCGCGGAGTGCTGCCCTCCATTAGCCAGATCGGACCCGCCGTGGTCCGCGTCGTAGGCGATCCGGCGTTCGCGCGGCACCTCGGCACGACGGCGATGGAGGTGGGGCTCGCGCTGCTGATCGGGGGCGCGCTCGGCGTGGTGGTGGGCATCCTCGTGGGCGGCGGGCGGTGGCTGCGGGCGGCGTACGAGCCGGCGCTGCACTACCTGGCGCCCACGCCGAAGATCATCTTTTTGCCCATCCTCATCGTGCTGTTCGGGGTCGGACCTTCGTCCAAGACGGCCATGGGCGCGCTCTCCTGCTTCTTCCCCGTGGCGCTCAGCGTGGCTTCCGGCATGGCGCTGATCGACCCGGTGCATTTGCGGGTTGCTCGCAGCTTCGGGCTGTCGCGCTGGCGGACGATCCGCTCGGTCGTGCTGCCGTCGCTCGTGGGGCCGCTGGTGACGGGGCTGCGTCTCGGGTTGGGTGTGGCCGTCATCGGTTGCCTGCTCAGTGAGATCAAGCTGTCCAACCGCGGGCTCGGCTTCCTCGCCATCCAGTTCTACGGGCAGTTCCGCATCCCCGAGATGTATGCGGTGCTGCTCGTGGTGTTCGCACTCGCCGGGCTGGGCAACGCCCTATTCGGCCGTATCCGCCTTCCAGGCTCGACCATAAGGACTTGACCATGACCGATGACACCCTTGGCGCCGCCGTGTCCGAGACGCTGCATATGCTCGTGATCGCCAACCGTATCCTGGCGCGGGAGGGGGTGATCGACGATTTCGGGCATGTGAGCGTGCGGCATCCGACGAACCCGGGGCGCTACTTCCTGAGCCGGAGCCGGTCGCCCGAGATCGTGGTGCGGGAGGACATCATCGAGTTCGAGCTGGACGGCACGCCCGTGGACCAGGGGGGCCGCCCGATGTATCGCGAGCGGGCGCTGCACGGCGCGGTGTTCATGTCGCGGCCGGAGGTTCGGGCCGTGATCCACCACCATGCGCGGGCCTGCATCCCGTTCGGCCTCACCGGGCGGGCGCTCCGCCCGGCCTTCCACATGGCCAGCGTGATCGGGCACCAGGTGCCGGTGTGGGACAGCCGGCACGAGTTCGGGGACACGAACATGCTGGTGGAGACCTTGGAGCAGGGCCACTCGATGGCGCGCGCCATGGGCCAGGAGCGGTGCGTGCTGCTGCGGGGGCATGGAGCCACCAACTGCGGCAACACGCTGCGGGAGGCGGTGTTCGTGTCGATCTACATGAAGGAGAACGCGGAGCTCGTGCTGCAGACGCTGCCGCTGGGCGAGCCCGACTACCTCTCGCCGGGCGAGATCGACGCGACGCGCGCCATGCTGTTCAGCGACCTCCCGCAGAACCGGGCATGGGATTACCGGGCGGCGCGGGCCGGGTTCCGGGGGCTCTGATGTCGCTGCCGCTGGACCGCGCGTACGACGGCATCATCGTCGGCGCGGGCCAGCACGGGCTGGTGCTGGGGAGCTACCTGGCGCGGCAGGGGCTGCGGGTGCTGCTGGTGGACCGGCGGCTACGCTATGGCGGCGGGCTGACCACGGAGGAGGCGACGCTCCCCGGCTTCATGCACAACCTGCACAGCATCAACCACTTCCACATCACGCAGGCGCCGTGGTTCATCGATCTCGGGCTGGCGGACCGCGTCGAATACATCACGCCCCGCTACGAGTTCGCGCAGCCACACCTGGACGGCACGGCGCTGGTGTTCGGGCGGAACCTGGACGAGACCTGCGCCAACATCGCCCGGTTCAGCGCGAAGGACGCGGCGACGTTCCGGGCGTGGAACGCTCGGGCGGAGCGGATCACGCGCGAGATCTTCCTGCCCGAGCGCTACAGCGAGCCGCTGCCGCAGACGGAGCGCGAGGCGCTGCTGGAGCGCACCGCGGTAGGGCGGGACTTCCTGGAGACGACCCGGCGGCAACCGCTCGAGGTGGTGGAGGAGCTGTTCGAAAACGAGCACGTGCGGCTGCTCTTCCTGTTCAAGGTGAGCCTGTTCGGCACGTGGTTGACCGACACGCTGTCCAAGACGAGCCCCATGGGCAGCGTGATCCGCGCCTTCGACCTCGAGAGTGGCTACCAGCTGTGCCGCGGCGGCTCGTTCAACCTGGCGCGGGGGCTGATGGAGGGGTTCATTGCGGCGGGCGGCACCTACCAGCCCCAGGTGGCGATCGAACGGGTGGTGATCGAGGGCGGGCGCGCGACGGGCATCGCGCTGGCCGATGGGCGGACGGTGCGGGCCGGGTTCGTGGCGAGCACGCTGGACGTGCACCAGTCGTTGGAGGGGCTAATCGGGCGGGCGCAGCTGCCGGCCGCCTACGCCGAGAAGATCGACCGGTTCCGCTACACGAGCTGGACACTGTTCGGCGTGCACTACGCGCTGGCCGAGACGCCGCGGTTCCATGCCGAGGCGTTCGATCCGAACATCCGCAACACGCTGAAGTGGAACCTTGGCGCCGAGACCATGGGTGACCTGGTGAGCGCGTTCGAGGACGTGGAGGCGAACCGGGTGCCGCGCGTGGTGCAGTTCGGCTCGGGCGCGCTGAGCCAGGTGGACCCGAGCCAGGCGCCGCCCGGTCGCGCCACGACCTATGCGTGGCACGTCATGCCGGAGAACCCGGACATCGCCGAGTACGGCAACGACCACGAGCGGTTCAAGGCGGAGTTCGCGGACCGCATCCTCGAGGTGTTCGGGCGGTATTGCCCGAACATGGGCAAGCGGAACGTCCTGGCGCAGCACGTCTATACGGCCCGGGAGTACACGATGGAGCTGCCGAACATGCGGCATGGCGACATCTTCATGGGCGCGATGAACGCCGAGCAGGTGATGTACAACCATTTCGGCTATCGTACGCCCATCCCGAATTTCTACATGGCGGGCAGCTCCGGGCACCCGAACGGCGCCATCAGCGGCGGTGCGGGCTATGTCACGGCCGGGCTGATCGTGGACGATCTGGGGCTGAAGCCTTGGTGGTCGCCTTGGCGCGCGGCCGAGCGACTGGCCACGCTGAGGGATGCGGCATGAAGGATCGGGTCGCGATCGTCACCGGGGCGGGGCAGGGGATCGGGCGGGTGTTCGCCCACGCCCTGGCGGGTGCGGGCGCCAAGGTGGTGGTGGCCGACCGCAACGAGGGCAACGCGCGGGCGGTGGCCGAGGCCGTGGGCGGCATGGCGGCGCCGGTCGACGTGGGCGACCCGGCCTCCGTCGGCGCGATGGTGGCGGCCGTCGAGGCGGCGCACGGCCGCATCGACGTGCTGGTCAACAACGCGGCGATCTTTTCCACCATCACCATGCGGCCCTTCGAGCAGATCCCGCTCGAGGAGTGGGACGAGGTGTTGCGGGTGAACCTGACCGGGCCGTTCCTCTGCGCCCGCGCCGTGCTGCCGGGCATGCGGCGGGGCGGTTGGGGGCGGATCGTCAACATCGGCTCCGGCGCGGTCACGCTGGGGCGGCCGGGCTACCTGCACTACATCGCGACGAAGTCGGCGCTGGTGGGCATGAGCCGCTCGATGGCGCGCGAGCTGGGGCCGGACGGGATCACGGTCAACACCATCATGCCCGGTGCCACCTTCACCGAGGTGGAGCGCAAGACGGTGACCCCGGAGTTCGTGGAGCGGATCGTGGCGCAGCAATGCGTGCACCGGCCGCAAAGGGCGGACGACCTGGTGGGGACGCTGCTGTTCCTGTGCGGGGAGGGAAGCGCGTTCGTCACGGGGCAGGCGATCGCGGTGGACGGGGGCGCGACGCATCCTTAGGGCTGATTGTTTCGCGTTCCTTGCCGTGTCCAGATCGATCGTCATCGGGAAGGAAGACGAGGTCAGTGCGGCGCGCTGTCCAGGCCGGAGCCGCCATAGAGCCAGGCGAGCGTGTCATACCATTGCTCCGGCGATTTGGCGGACATGATGCTGTTCCGGAGCGCCGCGTGGGCGCCTTCCGGGTGATAGACGTGCTCGCCGATGGCGCGGGATTGGAGCTGGACGCGGGCCGTGCGGAGCACGCGGCGGCTGCGGTAGGCCTCGAGGGCCGGGGCGACCTCCCCCTGGTGCTTGCCGATCTGGTCGGCGAGGCACACGGCGTCTTCCATGGCCATGCAGGCGCCCTGGGCGAAATACTGCATCATGGGGTGCGCCGCGTCGCCGAGCAGGGCCACGCGGCCGTCCACCCAGTGCTCCACCGGGTCCCGGTCGCACAGCACCCACATCTTCCAGTCCGTGCCGTGGCGGATGATGGCCTGGGCGGTGGGGTGCACGTGGGTGAACCCGGCCATCACCTCCTCGTGGCTCACGGGCTTGCCTGCCACCGGCTCGGGGGCGTGGTTGTGGTAGGTGACGACCAGGTTGAAGTTGCGCCAGCCGCTCAGCGGGTAGTGCACGATATGGCATTTCGGCCCGGCCCATAGCGTGGCGGCGTTCCAGCGCAGGTCTTCGGGCATCTGCTCCGTGGGGATCACGCTGCGATAGGTGGTGTGGCCCGAGACGCGGGGCGGACCGTCGCCCACGAGCTGGCGGCGGATGTTGCTCCACAGGCCGTCGGCGGCGATCAACGCGCTGCCGTGCACGGCTTCGCCGGAGGCCAGCACGGCGACAACGCCGGTGTCGTCCTGCTCGTATCGGGCCACCTCGGCGCTGGTGCGGAGCGTGATGCGCGGCTCCGCCTCGCAGGCGCGGAGGAACACGCCGTGCAGGTCGCCGCGGTGGATCACGGCGTAGGGGTTGCCGAAGCGCTGGCGGAACGGCTCATCCAGCGGAATGCGGGTGATCTCGTCACCGGAGACGGCGTCCATGAGGCGCAGCTGGTCGATGAACACGGCCATGCCGCGGGCGGTGTCGCCGATGCCGAGGTAGTCGAAGCTGTGGAAGGCGTTGGGGCCGAGCTGGATGCCGGCGCCGATCTCACCGAGCTTGGCCGCCTTCTCGAGCACCAGCACGTCCTGGCCCTGACGCGCGAGGCCGAGGGCGGCGGCGAGGCCCCCGATGCCGCCGCCGGCGATGAGGGTAGGGTGGTCCGGCATGGATGCTTCCCCGGGATGTCTTGGTGAGGTGACGTGCTTCGATCTTGCAGCCTATGCTGTCACTTAGGGATCGAAACGCCAAGGAGGCCGAGATGGAGGGTCAACCCGCCGACACGCCGGAGCGCCGTGCGTTCTACGAGCGCATCGGGCTGCAGAACCTGGCGCCGCTGTGGACCTCGATGGCGGCCCTCATCACGCCCGAGCCGCGCAGCCCCTGCGTGCCGGCGGCGTGGAAGTTCGCGGACATCCGGGCTGCGATGATCGAGGCGGGTGGGCTGATCACGGCCAAGGAGGCGGAGCGCCGGGTGCTGGTGCTGGAGAACCCGGGGCTACGGGGGCAGTCCAAGATCACGACGGACCTCTATGCCGGCGTGCAGATGGTGCTGCCCGGCGAAGTGGCGCCGGCGCACCGGCACAGCCAGACGGCGCTCCGATTCGTGCTCGAGGGCAGCGGTGCGCACACGGTGGTGGATGGCGAGCGCACGGCGATGCGGGAGGGGGACTTCATCATTACGCCGGCGATGACCTGGCACGACCACGGCAACGAGGGCGACGCGCCGATGTTCTGGCTGGACGGGCTCGACATCCCGGTGGTGCAGTTCGTGGATGCGAGCTTCGCCGAGCCCTGGCCGGTGAAGGGCGGCGACGGCGCGCAACCGATCACGCGGCGGCAGGACGACAGCCTGGCCCGGTTCGGCGCGAACCTGATGCCGGTGGACCACGCGCGGCGCCGGGCGGCCTCGCCGATCTTCAACTACCCCTACGAGCGGACCCGGGCGGCGCTGGAGGCGATGAAGGCGCAGGACGAGTGGGACCCGTGCCACGGCCTCAAGATGCGCTACGCGAACCCCGAGACGGGGGGGCACGCGACGACGACGATGGGCACCTTCATGCAGCTGCTGCCCAAGGGGTTTGCCACGCAGGCCTACCGCTCCACGGACGCGACGATCGTGGTGCCGATGGAGGGGCGGGGGCGGACCCATATCGGAGGCGGCTTCACGGTGGAGTGGGGCAAGCGGGACATCTTCGTGGTTCCGAGCTGGCAGGGCGTGCGGCACGAGGCGGATGAGGAGAGCGTGCTGTTCTCCTTTTCGGACCGCCCCATCCAAGAGGCCTTGGGCCTGTTCCGGGAGGATCGCGGCAATGCGTGAGCTCGTTCTGGCGTGCCTGCTGCTGGCCTCCCCGGCGCTGGCGCAGTTGCCGCCCGTAATCCGGATCGGCGTGCTGAACGACATGTCGGGGCCGTTCGCGGACCTCTCGGGCCGAGGCTCGGTTGCGGCGGCGCAGCTGGCGGCGCAGGATTTTGCGAAGGAGGCGGGGGCCGGGGCGCCGCGGGTGGAGATCATCTCGGCGGACCACCAGAACAAGGCGGACGTGGGCGCCGCCGTGGTGCGCGCCTGGGTGGACCGGGAGCAGGTGGCCGCCGTGGTGGACGTGCCGAACTCGGCGGTGGCGCTGGCGGTGAACCAGGTGCTGCGGGAGAAGGACCGGACGTTCCTGGCGTCCTCCGCCGCAACGTCGGACCTCACGGGCAAGGCTTGCGCGCCGACCACGGTGCAATGGGTGTTCGACACCTGGGCGCTGTCCAACGGCACGGCGCGGGCGCTGGTGGCCAAGGGCGGGGACACCTGGTTCTTCCTGCAGGCCGACTTCGCGTTCGGCCAGGCGCTCGCGCGGGATGCGGGCGCGGTGGTGCGGGAGATGGGCGGCCGTGTGGTTGGCCAGGTGGCCCACCCGTTGGACACGGCAGACCTGTCGTCGTTCCTGCTGCAGGCGCAGAGCTCGGGCGCGAAGGTAATAGCACTCGCCAATGCCGGGGCGGATACGTCCAACAGCATCAAGCAGGCGGCGGAGTTCGGGATAGGGCGGGACGGGAAGCAGCGCCTGGCCGGGCTGCTGGTGTTCCTGACGGACGTGGACGCAATCGGGTTGCAGGTGGCGCAGGGGCTGGTGCTGACGGAGGCGTTCTACTGGGACCTGAACCCGAGCACGCGGGTGTGGAGCGAGCGGTTCGCGGCGGTGCATGGCGGGCGGAAGCCGACGATGAACCATGCCGGGGTGTATTCCTCTGTGATGGCCTACCTGCGGGCAGCTTTGGCCGCTCGGACGGTGGCGGGCAGCCAGGTGGTAGACCGGATGAAAGCGACCGTGACGGAGGACCCGCTGTTCGGCCGCACGATGGTCCGGCGGGACGGGCGGGCGGTGCACGACATGTTCCTGTTCGAGGTGAAGAAGCCCGCCGAGAGCGCGGGGCGGTGGGACTACTACAAGCTGGTTGCCACCATCCCGGCCGAGCAGGCGTTCCGGCCCATGGAGGGGGGCGGCTGCGCGCTCGTCACGCCATGATCCTGCACGGCTACTTCCGGAGTGCAGCGAGCTGGCGCGTGAGGATCGCGCTGGCGCTGAAGGGGGTGGCGGTGGAGCACCGGTTCCACCATCTGCGCCGGGGCGAGCAGCGGGCGCCGGAGTTTCTCGCGCTGAACCCGCAGGGCTACGTGCCGGCGCTGGAGCTGGATGACGGGACGGTGCTGACCCAGTCGCTGGCCATCATCGAGTGGCTGGACGAGACGGTGCCGGAGCCGCCGCTGCTGCCGCGCGACCCGGTGCGGCGCGCGCGCGTGCGGGCCGTGGCCCTGGTGCTGGCGGCCGACACCCACCCGCTGCAGAACCTTGTCGTGCTGGGCCGGTTGCGGGCGCTGGCGCAGCCCGAGGAGGCAGTGCAGGCCTGGGCGGCGGAGGCGAACGCAGCCGGGCTCGGGGCAGTGGAGGCGATGCTCGCGCAGGAACCGGGGCCATTCTGCTTCGGGGTATCGCCGACACTGGCCGACCTGTGCCTTGCCCCGCAGCTGGGCAATGCCCGGCGGTTCGGGGTGGACGTGGGACGGTTCCCGCGCCTGCTCGCGGCGGAGGCGGCGTGCAACGCGCTGCCGGCGTTCGCCGACGCGGTCCCAGCGAAGCAGCCGGACGCGGAGTAGCCTACGAGGCAGCCAGCAAGGCGAGGCCGCCAGCGCCGAATACAGCGTGGAGCAGAACCACGAGGCCGGATACCGGCCTGCCCCGTGCCCGTGCCACAAGGAGCACGGCGCCACCCGCGAGCGCTGCCACGACCATCCCCGCCGCCACCCTTGCCGAGCCGCGAGCATCCATCGTGCCTTGCCAAATCGCCAGCACCAGCAGCACCGACCCGGCTGCTCCGGCCAGGGCATGCGCGGCAATCAGGACCCCGTTCGGCCGCCGCTCGAGCAGCGCCATCGCGCCCAGAACCAGGCCGATCGCGACGGCGACGGCCAGAAGCCAGGCCGGGAGGCTCAAGATTTCGGGCTCCGTGCGGCGCAGGGACGGTCACACACCTTGGATAGCCGTCAGGCTCTCATGCACGCCGCCATCCGGTGTCGACGCGAGGGAAGTGCAGGCTGGCGGGGCTTCATGCGTTCAGAATGAGCCCGCGAGGCGGGAAGGCAAGCACCAACTGCGGGGCTCGGTCAGGCTGATGTCGATCCAGTAGCTCTCCTGCTCGCGCCCTGCCGCGGAGGCGAGGATCCGGTGCGTGAACCCGGCACGCACCGGGCAGTCCGGGCCCAGGTCGACATCCGGCACCTGCTCCTGCGCGGCCCAGCCCTGCAACCAGCTGGCCAGTTCCGCCTGGCCGACCTGGTGATGCGTGTTCTCGGCCATGCTCACGCGCGCATGGGCCTGGCGCTTGCGCTGTCGGCGGAGGGCCAGGTCGTAATCGGCAAAGGCCAGGTGGAAGAGCAGCAGGTCGTCGAACACCGGGGCGGCATCCGCACTGTGGAAGCCCGGTGCCCAGCGCACGGGGCGGCGGATGAGGCTCGGCTTGCAAAGGCTGGCGGCGGGGGTGGCCGAACCGCGCTGCCGGCTGATGAGGCCCGTGAGGTTCAACTCACTCTCGCGGCCGAGCCGGTGCACCACGTTCATCCCGAATGCGGTCGTGACCTCGAGCGACGTCGCGGCGCAGTAGGCGGCCAGGTCCGTGTGCCGGGCCGGGTCGGCCACGAGAAGCTCGTCGGCGTCCATGTAGGCCACGCAATCGTACCAGTGCAGGAGCGACGCGCAAAAATCCGAGACGAAGCCGGCGCGCTGCTGCTCGTCGAGCGGGCTGCGAGGAAGGCGGAGCACGTTGGCGCCCGGGATGAGGTGCGGGCCGAAATCGGTCGAGCCATGGTCGATCACGTAGCAATGCGCCCGGCCGACCTGGCGGGCGTGGTGGCGCAGCCAGAGCGGCAGGAAGTCCTCCTCGTCATAGGCCATCGTGACCACGGCGACCGCATGCTTGCCCGTCATGCGCCCGTACGGATCGAGTCGATGAAGGCGGCCTGCCGCTGCAGCATCTCCGGGGAAGCGCCCACGCGCTCGGCCACTAGGCGGTGCATGCGCGTCACCTCGCGCTCGAGCGCCGCGGGCCCGGTCCGTTGCGTGATGCTCGCGGCATGCCGGCGGTGTGCGTTGAGCGGTTCGGCGACGTAAGCGACCCGGCCGGGGCTGTCGGCCAACGCCTCCACGTACAGGCGCCAGTCCACGGCGTTGCGGACCGTATTGTCGGCCCCGCAGCGCTCGAGGGCGGCCAGTAGCGTGGAGCGGCGCCAGAGCACGGCGCTGACGTTGAGGACCAGGTTGCGGGCGCCGAGCAGGTCCCGCACGAAGTCCCGGCTGGGGAAGAGCCGGTCCGTGGCCAGCGCCTCGCCGCCGTGCTGGCTGTAATGGTCCTTGTAGTTGGGCCAGATCTCGGTGCCGGCCTCGTCCATGGCGCGGCTGTCGCAGAACACTAGGTCGATGTCTGGCGCGGACGCGGCCCGGGCGGCGAGGGCTTCGAGCAGCCTTGGGTCGGCGGCGTCGTCGGCCTCCGCAATCCACACCCACTCGCCGCCGCCATGCCGGGCGGCGTGCGCCCATGCGGCGAGGGGGGAGCCGGAATTGGCCGCGTTCACCTGCACATGGAGGCTGCGCCCGAGCTGCCTCGAGACGGCCATGGCGACAGCCACCCCGTCGTCGGTCGAGGCGTCGTCGAACAGGGCCACGTCGTGTACAGGGTAGGTCTGCCCGAACACCGAGGCGAGGCGCTCGTGCATGAAACGGGCGTGGTCGTGACTGACGACGCACACCGAGACCGGGAGCCACCCCGGCGCCGCGTGCCGCAGGAGGGCGGCCGCGTAGGCGTCGAACGAGAAGAGCGGGGCGCATCGTTGCCGCAGAACCGCACGCCGGGCCCGGTCGGCGCCGAGCTCGAGTGCGGCGTCGGCGAGGGCGACCGCGTCACCCATGGGGACAATGCGGCCCGCTGCATGCGCGGCCACCACGGCGGGCGCGCCGCCCGAGCCCTCGAAGCAGGCGACCGGCAGCCCGACCTTCATCGCCTCGAACACGACGGTGGGCAGCGGGTCCTCCCTCGAGGTCAGCGCGAACACGTCGGCTGCCGCGAACCAGGGGTCGGGCGGGTGCTGGTGCGGCGCGTGGTGGAAGGTGCCGGTGGCCCCGGCCACCGCGATCTCCGGGGCGAGGTGGGCGGCGAGCGTGGGGTCGAGGTCGCCCAGCCAGCAGAAGCACGCATCGGCCCCGGCGCGGCGCGCGGCCCGCCATGCCTGCAAAAACAGGTCGAAGCCCTTCCGCATGTCGCCGTAGCCGACGCCCAGGACCATGGTGGTGCGCGCCGAAAGCCCGAGCTGGCGACGCTGCGCGCGCCGAAGCGCCGGAGAGGTGGACGGGACGTGGTAGGCGCCCTGCGGCAGGATGACCCGCTTGGCCGGATCGTGCGGGACCAGCCCGGCGAAGCGCTCGGCCACGATCTCGGCGCCGAACACCAGTCGGGCTGCGTGCTCCGCCCCGGCCAGGGCCGCTTCCACGAGCTGCTTCTCGCGCAGGAGCCCTGGCAGCTCGTGGACGAGCATCGTGACCTCGAGGCCGGCAGCGCGCAGGGGGGCTGCGGCGGTGGCCGAGGCGGTGGTGTTCAGGATCGCGACCCTGAAACCGCGCGCGGCCCAGCCCGGTGCAGCCTCCGGCCAGCCGGGCGGCTCGAGCAGCGAGGTGGGGGCTTCCGCGGCATAGCTCTCCAGCAGCGCCCCGCCCCCGAGCAGAACGATCTCGACCTGCACGCCGCACACGCTCCGGAGCCGGCGCGCGAGGTGGAGCAGCAGGTATTGCGAACCGCCCGGGAAGGCGTCGTGGCCGACCAGAAGCAGCTTGCCGTTCCACGGGTCGACGCGTGGGGCGGTCACGGCACGGCCGGTCGCATTGAGGAAGGCGGCTCCGAAGTGCAGGTCCGGCTCGAGCGTCGCGCCCTCGGCCCATTCGTTCCAGGCATTCAAGCAGACCAGGCTTTCACCCAGGACAGGGGCGGCCGCCGCCCGGCGGACGAGGGCGCGGAGCCAGGCCTCGTAGGCGGCGGGGGTCGCGCCGTGCAGCACGAGGCCCGAGCCCTGGCGCCGAACGTCGTTGTCCCACCCCGGGACGGCCGTCTTGATCAGCGCGTAGCCGGGCGGAGGTTCGGCGAGCGAGGCGGCGACGACGTCGTCATACGCATAGATCTGGCCGGCAAAGCCCGGGTCGTGCAGCACGAGCCCGGCGTTCTGCAGGGGCAGGGACTTGGTCAGCTTATGCGGCGGGAACTCGACCGCGGCGTCGAACCCGGCGGGCCTGGGGTCCAGCTGGTCGAAGCTTTGGGCGAGCACGAACACGGGGTTCTCGCCATGCCGCTCCATGAACAGGGCGCGGAGCCGGGCGAAGGCGGCGGCGGCATCGGGGACGATGTCGGCCCGATACACGAACAGGAGCGGGCGGCCTTCGAGGCGGATGTAGCGCGGGTCCTGGAAGTGCCGCGCGAAGCAGTCGGCGAGGTCCGCTTCGCGGGCCGGGTCGTGGGTCTGGGCGATCAGCACCTCCTGGTCGTTGCCGTCCCACCGCCGTGTCCAGTTCTCGTTGGCCCACATGAGGCAGAAGGGCAGGTCGAGGCTGGAGTCGGCGAGATAGGCCTCGATCGGCCGCTCCAGCAGGCGGCGGCCGTCGAACCAGTAGAAGTAGAACACGAAGCCATGCAGCCCGGCCCCGCGCGCGAGGGTGATCTGGCGGCGGCGCAAGGTGGCGGTGCCCTCGAGCGTGTAGTGCCCGAGGTCCCGCGGGATGCGCGGCTGCAGGTGGCCGGCGAAGCGGGGCACCCCCCGTGAGACCGCCGTCCACTCGGTGTAGCCGCTCCCCCACCAGGCGTCGTTCTCCGGGATTGCGTGATACTGCGGCAGGTAGAAGGCGAGCACCTTCGCCAGAGGCTGCGCGTGGTTCGGCAGCGGCTCGAAGGCCTCGAAAGCAGGGCCGGCGCTGGTGGCGTGGCGGACATCGTCGAAGATGGTGGATGGCTTGCCGGCCCGGGTGCCGACCGTGCCGGCCGGGCTCGCGGGGTTGGCCGCCTGGTGTCGGTGGCGCCGCCAGTGCAGCAGAGGGTTGAGCTGCAGCTGCCCCTCGAGGTGGGTAGCGCGGTAGGTGCGGGTGTCGAACGCCGATGACGGATCCCGCCCCTCGTGGAACCCGGTGTGCAGGTAGTGGTCGAAGGGGTCGATGCCGGCCTCGGCCACGTCCGGATAGCGGGCGAGGTAGTAGGCCGGGTCGAACTCGGGCAGCGGGCTCACGCCGCCGGTGTGGCGCCGGGCGAGGTAGTGGGCCAGGGGCGAACCCGTGCAATCCTCGGCCCATCGGGCGCGATACCAGGCAGTGTCGAACCACTCCGCGGGTTGCCGATCCTGCCGTTCCCCGACGTGAAGGTAGTGCAGGAGCGGGTTTTCCGCCTGCTCCCAGTCGACCTCGGGGAAAAGGCGACAATACCATCGAGTGTCGAAACAGGGGTTGGGCCAGCGCCCCTCCCGCCAGCCATGGAGGACGAAGTGGCCGACGGGGTCACAGCCGTCCCGGGCGACGTCGGGATTGGTTTGCAGGTAGAAAGCGGGCTCGAACAGGCCGGAGCCCGCGATGGCGGCGACCGGGTCCTGTGGAAGGGCGGCCGCACGACCGGCGCCGAGGCGGTCCACCGCTCCCGAGGGCTCTGCCTTGCCAAGCTGAATACGCTGGGCGGGAGCGCCGGACCGAGGCGGCCGACTGAGCGGCCGAGCGCCTGTGAGACGCACGTGAACGTCCTCGCCTCTCAGCGGCCCGAAGCGCGCCGCAGGCCAAGGATCGCCGGTTCGGGACCAGCCGTCAATTCCGTTCGGTCGATGGAACGTTAGAGGTGGCGCCGACGAACAGGTTGCTGCTGGAGGTGCTGACGCCGATCCCGGTGCGGATTCCGCTCGGCAGCTTCTGCACGTAGACGCCGGGACAGGTGAGGGTGTCGGGCAGGGCCGTTCCTCCGTCGGGCTTGTTAGCTGAAAGCTGACGATACTTTAGCGGATCGGCTCGACTTAATAAGTTGTGAAATCGAAATCAGATTGTTAATCGTGGTAGACGGTGCCTCCGTTGCACCGACGTTCGCCGTTGGAGGGCGCCGATGGGCCTGCCTCAGCCGTTGCATGACGCCGCACGACCGGCCGCGGGGCCTCGTGCGCCGCGGCGGCATGCGCCCGAGGCGCTACGGGCCTGGCGAAACGAGGATGCACCGCATCGCGCGGTTCGCTCGACGACGTGGGAGTAGGGGGAGCCATGCTCGACGACCGGTCCTGGTTGGCGGCGTTCCTGCTGGCGCTGGGGCAGCAGGCGCCAGCGCGGCCGGCCCCGCTCGCCGCCCCGCTGCCTGGCGCGATCCGTTTGGCGCCCGTGCTGCCGCGCCGGGTCGCGATGGCGGCGACCGTGACGCCGCAGCTCCTGCACGCGATGGGCGCGCGGGACCCGGACCTGTGGGCCCCGCCGCTCGCCGCGGCCTGCGCGGACCACGGCATCGACACGCCGCTGCGGTTGGCGGCCTTCCTCGCCAACGTCATGGCCGAGACCGGTCGGCTTTCCAGCCTCGTCGAAAGCCTCAACTATACGCCCGAGGGCCTGCTCGCCACCTTTCGCACCCGTTTCACGCCCGAGATGGCGCACCGGCTGGGCCGCACGCCGCAGCACCCGGCGGACCAGCGGGGCATCGCCGAGATCGCCTATGGCGGCCGGTTGGGCAACGGGCCGCCGGGCAGCGGCGACGGGTTCCGGTTCCGCGGGCGCGGGCTGATCCAGCTGACGGGGCGCGAGAACTACACGCGCTTTGCCGAGAAACGCGGGCTGCCGCTCGCGGACCTGCCGGCCCTGCTGGAGACGCGGAGCGGCGCGGCCGACAGCGCCGGGGCGTTCTGGGCTTCGGCCGGTTGCAACGGGCCTGCCGATGCCTGGCGGATCGACGACGTGCGGCTGCAGGTGAACGGCGGCCTCAACGGCATTGCCGAGGTCCGCGACCGCTACGAAGTCGCCCGAGCCGCACTTGGAATCCGCTAGCAAGAGGAGCCCTGGATGTTCGCTGCCCTCCCTTTGATATTGAGCCTGGCACCCGAGATCGCCCGTTGGATCGGGGGCAGCCAGGCCGGCACCGTGACGGCCGCCATCGCCGGCGCGGTGAAGCAGGTGGCGGGCACCGACGACCCGGATGCCGCGGCCGCAGCCCTCAGCGCCGACCCGGCCAAGACGGCGGAGCTGCGGATCAAACTCGCGCAGATTGCGGCCGACGCGGAGGCGGCGCAGCGCCAGGCGGACCTCGATTCGTTGAAGGCCGAGTTCGCCGCCGACGCCGCACGGCGCCAGGCCGAGCTGGAGACGCTGCGGGCGCAGATCGCGGACGCCGGGGCGGCGCGCACTGCGACTGCGGACCTGGTCAAGGCGAACAGCCTACTGGCCTGGGGGTCGCCGGTGCTGTCGATCATCATCGTGCTCTCGTTCGCGGTGATGGTGTGGTTCGTGATCAACCGGCAGATCGGCGAGGCCAACCTGCCGCTGGCCAACGTGCTGCTGGGCACGCTCGCGGCGCTGGCGACCCAGGTGTCGAACTACTGGCTGGGCTCCTCGTCGGGGTCGCGCAACAAGGACGCGCTGTTGCAGCACGCGCAGGACCAGCTGGCCATGAGCATCCCGTCCGGTGCCATTCCGAGGCCAGGAGCGATCGTGGCGACGGGCGGTGGCAGCGGTGGCGGCGGGGGCGGGGGCAGTGGGGGCGGGGGTGGGGGCGGCACCAGCAGTGCCGACGACCTGAACGCGGCGCAGCTCGTGTCGATCCGGGCGCGGCCGTGAGCACGCTCAGCCCCCCGCGGGACGCCTTGGGCTCGGCCGCGGAGGCGGCGCTGCTCGGCTCGGCGCTGCCGGTGGTCCGGCTGGGGCCGGATGGGCGCGTGCGCGGACTGAACCCGGCGGCCGCGCGCGCCCTGCCCGGCACGGCGCTGGACGATGCCTGGCAGCCCGACGACGCGGATGCGCCGCCCGGGCAGGCGCTGCCGCTCGAGGATGGCGGCACGCTGGTGTTGCTCACGCCGCTCGACGGCTTCCAGGAGGCCGAGCAGGCACGGTTCGAGAAGACGCCCTACGGCGTGCTGCGGCTCGACGTGCACGGCCGGGTGCGGTTCGCGAACGAGCGGGCGCGGGCCATGTGGCCGGGGCTCGCGACCGGGGTAGAGTTCGCGGCGCTGCTGCCCGACCCCGTGCTCGCGCGCACGATGGTCGAGGAGGTGGTCCGCACCGAGACGTCGCGGGTGTTGCGCCCGCAGGAGGCCGCCCGGGGCGCGCTGCCGTCGGCGCCGCAGATCACGCTCGTGCCGTATTACCTGCCGGGGCGGCACATTGCGGGCGTGGTGGCGCATGTCCGCGCTCGGGTGCTGGAGGCGCTGCGCATCGCGGTCCGGGAGGCTGCCAGCGGCGAGGGCGCGGGCGGGGCCAACGAGGACTGGCAGGGCCGAATGTGCGCCGTGCTGGACCTGGTGCAGCACGCCGCGCCGCACGACCGCGCGGTGTTGAGCGTGATGTCGCAGGACCGGCGCTGGGTCCGGCCGATCCTGGTGCATCCGCCTGCCGACCCGCCCATGCCGCCCGGCTGGGCCCCGGTGCCACCGCAGGAGCTGGCGCGCATGCGGCAGGGCGCCTTCACGATAGACATGGCCGAACTGCTCGAGCGCTCGCCCGAGCTGCGGCAGAACAGCCTGGTGCGCACGCATGATGAGGCTGGCCTGGTGTCGAACGCCGTCCTGCCGTTCCCGGAGAAGGACCCGGAGGCGCTGCTCACGCTGTGCTCCGCCAAACGCCGGCACTTCCGCGACCTGGAGGAGACGCACGACCCATCGGACGACGTTTGGCCGCCCGACCCATTCCGCGGCGCGATGGCGTTGGGGCTCGACCCAATCCTGGTCGGCATGCTGCGCCGGGTGGAGCGGCAGCAGGACCAGGCGATGCGGGCGCTGGCGCACCGGGTGGGCACGGCGCGCACGCTGCCGGAGGCGTCGAACACGCTGCTGGTGGCGCTGGTCGAGCAGTTCCGGTGGGACCATGCGGCGCTGTTCGCGGTGGAGCCGGGGGAGGGGGGCGGGCGGTTTCGCCTGTTCGCGCAGTATCCGGAGCAGGAGCAGGACGGCCACCCGCACCCGCTCGCGCTCCCGCCCGGCTACACGCAGCCACTCTATGCCCCGGCTGCCGGCGCCACGCTCGACCTCGAGCGCGCGCGGGCCTCGGGGATGATGGGCTCGGCGGTGCGCGCCGGCCGCCCGCTGGTCGTGGCCAGCACGCTGCAGCGCGATGCGGCCGGGGATTGCGAGTACTTCTTCCGCTCCCCCACCGTCCATCACGGCTCGGCCATGACGGTGCCGATCGAGTTCGACGGCCGTATCCGCTGGGTGCTGGACACCGTGTCGCGCTACCCGAACGCGTTCCACGAGGACGATGGCGAGCTGGCGGGCCCCATGGTGCGGCGCCTGGCCCGGCAGCTCGCGAGCCGGCGCAACGCGTGGCTGAACGAGATGCTGATCGAACGGATCGAGCAGGGCGTGGTGGTGACGGACTCGTCGCTGGTGCTGCTGCGCGCGAACGCTCGGGCGCGGGACATGCTGGGCCTGCCGCAGGGGGCGATGCTGCCCGAGGGCCGGCTGCTGTCGGCCCATGCGTCCGACGATGCGGCGCGGACTTTCCTCGCCGGGCCCGATGCCTCCGGCACGGTGCGGCTCGGCCCGATCGGCGGAGTGGGATCGGACGTGCGGGTGGTCCGCAGCGAGGATACGATGCAGACCCGGGACCTGGTCTGGCTGCTCGACGGCGCCGACGCGCAGGACTGGATGTATGACCGCACCTACATCGAGGCGACGGTGCAGGAGGTGGCGCGCCAGGTGCGCGGGCCGCTGCTGATGGCTTCGACCTTGGCGGGCCGGCTCGCGCGCCAGATGTCGACGGAGGCGGCGCCGGCGCTGGAGCAGCTGCGGGCACAGATCGGCAAGGCGGACCTCACGTTCGAGCGCCTGGCCGAGGCCATCGGCGCCAAGCGGGACCCACGGCGCACCGACGACCGGGTGGACCTGGCGGGCCTCGTGCAGGACGTCCTGGAGGCGCTGCCGGAGCGCGACCGCGCGCGGGCGCCGGCCGGCACGGTGCCGGCCGGGCGCATTGTCCGGGGCGACCGGGAGCGGCTGCGTTTCGTGCTGCGGACCTTGCTGGGCCACCTGCTGACGGCCTGTCCGGACCGCATCCGTATCGGCGCCGATTTGCGCGGGAACCACGTCACGCTGTCGCTCGAGCCCTCGGAGCCGGCACCGGCGGAGCGGGCAGGCCCGCTCTCCCTGCTGGAGGAGGCGGCGCAGGCGGCGCGGGAGGCCGCAGGCCTCGCCTACGAGACTGTCGAGGGCGTGCTGCACGCCCATGGCGGCGCGGTGCGGCGCACGGGGAGCGGGTTCGAGTTCGACCTGCCGCTCGAGGAGGCCACATGACGGTCTACTTCGTCTCGAACGACGACGGGGTGCAGACGGCGGTGAACGACGCCATTGCGGACCTGCCGGCCAACGACCCGCTGCGGGGCCAGATGCCCTGGCGGTACACAGACGGCGCGGAGGCTGCCCTGCGGCTGTCCGTGCAGCGGAACCGGGTGCCGGACGTCGTGCTGCTCGACACCGAGGCGCGCGCCAGCCCGGCTCCGAGGCCAGGCCTCGCGCAGTCGGCGAGGGAGCTGCTCACCACCATCACGACGATGCTGCCGGACCTGCCGATCGTGCTCGCGACCCGGTCGGTGGGCACCGATTTCGACATCGAGGCCATCCTGCGGCGGCAGGTGTGGATCTGGGACACGACCCCCGACGGCAAGGAGGGGGAGCGGCTGGTGGCCGTGCTGCAGAAGGCCGTGACGCGCCCGCGCACCCGGGACCTGTGCGTGACGGTGCGGTTCGAGCGCGATGCGGAGCTGCTGAGCATCGAGGAGAACGGGCTCACGCACCTCCGCTCGCGCCCGCTGCTGCCACAGGCGGCGGCGCGGGACCGGCTGCACCGGCTTGCGAACAACGACCTCGAGGCCTACGCGAACCTGGCCGACGTGACGGAATCCTGGCGGGAGTTCGGGAACATCGGGGAGAAGGTGTTTCTCTCCCTGTTCAGCAACATGTACGACGCGCTGCTGGGCAGCGACATGCCGGTGCGGATCGAGTTCCGGTTCGAGATGAGCCCGGGCGTGCTGGCCGAGCGCTTCGGTCTGCCGCTCGAGTTGCTCAACCGGGGGGACGGCCCGGCCGGGTTCCTCTGCCGCCTGCTGCCGATGGCGCGGCGGGTGGGCGCGCTGCGGGAGGCGCGCCAGGCTTCGACCGACGGCGCCGCCGTGCCGCACATCCTGTTCGTCGATGCCGGAAGCGCGAGCGGCGGCAGCGAGATCGTGGACGGGCACGAGGTGAAGCCCACCGGCTTCCCGGCGCTGCAGGCCAATACCGACCAGCAACATGCCGCGCTGGCGGCGCTTGCAGCGTCGGGGCAGTGCACGCTGGAGCGGTGGACGGCCCCGGGCGACGGAAGCGAGGCCGGCGAGGCGCTGCGGCGGCGCCTGCAGGAGCCCCGAGCGGAGGACCGCGCGATCGACGTGCTGCATTTCGCGGGCCATGGCGTGACGCCCACGGGCGGAGAGACCCGCCTGGTGCTGCCGGGCTCGAAGCCGCGGAAGGTGGAGCTGCTGCGCATCGGGCGGCTGGCGGAGTGGCTGCCGGACGGCGTGCGGCTGGTTTTCCTCGGCGCCTGCCAGAGCGTGTCGGCCAGCACCGCCTCGCTGCTGCACAATGCCCGGCGTTGCAGCGTCGTGGGGTTCCGCTGGGAGGTCCGGGCCGACCGCATCCCTGCGTTCGTCGAGCATTTCTACCGCGCCCACCTTTCAACGGGGGCCGCGAAGGCCGGGGTGGCCGCGTCCTACCGGCGTGCCTGCCACGAGACGGCGGACGATATCCAGACGGTGTGGGCCTCGGCGGTGGCGCTGGCGGCGGATTGAGCGGAGGGGAGCAGCGAATGGCGTTCATGAGCGGTGTCGCAGAGACGATCCAATCCGCCTGGGGCGGGTTCAAGACCCGGCCGAACCTGCGGCAGGCCTACCTGAAGGTGTCCGCGGAGGGCGACCCGGCGCCCAAGCCGTTCGAGGCCGAGAAATCCTACGCGACGATCCGCGTGGTCGAATTGCGGCTCGCGGAGGCACGGTCGTACCTGACCACGTTCCTGCCCATGTGCGCTTGCTTCGTGCGCTATGGCGCCGGCGAGGGCCAACGGACGCTGCCCGTGGTGCTCGGCGCGGAAACGATCCGCGGCGGGCTGGGGGCAGCGGCGCCGGGAACGGCCGGGCACAACCTGGCGATAGCGAACATCGACCTCGTGCGGAACCTGCCGGTGCGGGCCGGGGGGCTGATGCTCTACACCTCGCTGTGCCGCTTCAACGACAGCAGCCTGTCGCGGGCGCTGCTCGGGTTCCTGGCCGAGGCGGCCAAGACGGTCGGCGGCGAAGCGCTGGCGGCCCCGGTGAAGGTGGCGACCGACCTCACGGGCAAGCTGCAGGGGCTACTGGGCGCGGACGGCGTGGAAACCCGGTTCGCCCGGCTGGACGGCGACGCGCTGGTGGAGAGCGGCTACCGCCTGCTTGCCGCGAGCAGCGCGGCCCTGCCCGGCGCGCTCGCTGTGGCCGACGGCCAGGTGACGAGCGGCGGCCGGACGGTCGACGACCTGGACTACATGCTGCTCGAGTTCCAGCACGCCGCGACGCTGGTGGACGACGACTTCGCGCAGGTTTCGGCGCTGCCGTTCCACCAGCACTTCGTTGCCGCCATGCAGTCGGTGGCGGAGAAGCGCGGCGGCCCGTCGGAGAGCGCGGACGACCATATGGTGAAGCTCGAGACGGACATCCTCGCCTCACCGGCGCTGGTCTGGCGGGACCGGTTCTGGCTGATCCAAGTCTATGCGGCCGCACGCCGCAAGCTGGAAGCCTCGTACAAGCCCGTGCTCGCCGGGGCCTACAATTCGCCGCAGATGACGGCGCTTGCGGCGCGACAGCGCGCGGAGCACGGGGGCCCCGTCGCGCCGCTGCTGGAGGGGGCCATCGCGACCATCGCCGAAGGCCTGGCAGCCGAAAGCACCGGCCCAGGTGCCGGCGGCTCGGGCGAGGACCTTGCGGCGGACGCGCGTGCGCTGATGAAGGCGCAACCACTGGATGACGTGGACGACACGACCATCCAAGCGGCGGCGGTTGCCTATGCGAGTACACTACGGGCGCGGTGAGCGGAATGCCCCGCCGAATCGGATGAGACCGGCACTACGGTCGGCCAGGAGCAGGCGAATGGCTCGTTTGCTCCCGCTTTCGTTAGGCAGGGCCTGCAAGCTGCAGTCATAGCGAAATAAGGGAGATGGCTGGGGGACCTGGATTCGAACCAAGGCTTTCCGAGTCAGAGTCGGAAGTTCTACCGCTAAACTATCCCCCAAGCGGGCCTTCGGAGCGTAGGCACCGGGGCTCGTGTGGCGGGCAGCGCAGTAGCATGGTGGGACGGGGGGTGCAACGCTCGCGCCGTCATTCGTGCAGCGGGCGTGAAGATGCTTGCCCGGCGGCGCTGGGCGGTCGAGATTGGGGGATGGCTGGAGGACTGACGACGATCGGTGGGGCTGCGCCTTGGGTGGATGGCGAGCCGGTGTTTGCGGCGCTCGATCTGGGGACGAATTCGTGTCGGCTGTTGATGGCTGCCCAGGCACCGGGCGGCTTTCGCGTGGTGGACAGCTTCAGCCGGGTCGTCGGGCTGGGGGCCGGGCTGGATGGCGAGGGGCGGTTGAGCGACGAGGTGATGGCTCGTGCGCTGCTGGCGCTGCGGGTCTGTGCCGGCCGGCTTGGGCGGTGGCGGGTTCGGGCGGTGCGGGCGGTGGCGACCGAGGCGTGCCGGCGTGCGACGAACGGGCGTGCCTTCCTCATGCGGGTGCAGAGCGAGACCGGGTTGCGCTTCGAGATCATCACCGCGCGGGAGGAGGCGGAGCTGGCGCTCGAGAGTTGTGGGCCGCTGCTGTCGCCCACTGGCCGCCGGGCGCTGCTGTTCGACATTGGGGGTGGATCGACGGAGCTTGCCTGGGTAAGGCTCGATGGGGCGAGCGCTGGCGGGGTAGGGCGCGTACCGGAGCTGATCGGCTACACGAGCATCCCCGTGGGCGTTGTGTCGCTCGCCGAGCGGCATGGTGCGGCGCGGTTCACCGCGGCCGGATATGACGCGATGGTCGACGAGTTGCGTGGTGCCGTTGCGGCGTTCGAGGGCGTGCACCGCATCCGGGCGGAGATGCGGCGAGGCGGGGTGCAGCTGCTGGGCACCAGCGGGACCGTGACGACGCTGGCTGGCGTGGCGTTGCGGCTGGCGCGGTATCGGCGCACGGCGGTGGATGGCACGGTGCTGACGCTCGAGGCGGCCGACGCGGCGCTGGCCACGTTGCGGGCGCTCGGGCAGGAGGGGCTGCACGGGCATCCGTGCGTAGGGCCGGAGCGGGTGCCGTTCGTGCTGCCGGGCTGTGCGCTGTTCCAGGCCATCCGGGACATGTGGCCATTGCCCGAGATCCTGGTGGCGGACCGTGGGCTGCGCGAGGGGCTGCTGCTGCGGCTGATCCGTGATGCGGCGGCGGTGCATCCGGTGCAGCTTCGCGGCGCGATGCCCGCTGCGGCCGTGGGGGGCTGAGCATGGCCAAGCCGCCCACCAAGGCGCCTCGCACGCCGACTGGCAAGACACCGCCCATCACGTCCCGCGGGGTCAGCGTTACGCTCAAGACGGCGCTGGGGCGAAGCACGCAGCAGCAGAAGTGGCTACTGCGGCAATTGAACGACCCCTACGTGCGGGCGGCGCGGGAGCAGGGGTGGCGCTCGCGGGCCGCGTTCAAGTTGCTGGAGCTGGACGACCGCTTCCACCTGTTGCGCCGCGGGGTGCGTGTGGTGGACCTGGGCTGCGCGCCGGGCGGCTGGGCGCAGGTGGCGGTGCAGCGGGGTGCCGCGCGCGTGGTCGGCGTGGACCTGCTGGACGTCGAGCCGGTGCCCGGGGCCACGCTGTTCCAAGGCGACTTCATGGACGAGGCCGTGGAGGCTCGGCTGCACGAGGCGCTCGGCGGCAAGGCGGACCTGGTGCTATCCGACATGGCGCCGAATACGACCGGGCACACCATGACGGACCATCTGCGCATCATGGCGCTGGCGGATCTGGCCCTCGCGTTTGCGCTCGACACGCTCGAGCCCGGTGGCGCGTTCGTCGCCAAGGTGTTCCAGGGCGGCTCCCAGCGGGACATGCTGGAGCGGATGAAGGCGCATTTCACCAGCGTGAAGCATGCGAAGCCGCCGGCGAGCCGCAAGGAGTCGAGCGAGTTGTATGTGGTCGCGACCGGGTTCAGGCCAGCCAAGCCCTGAAGGCGGATCGGTTCTGCTTGCGGCGGCGCGGGCCGGGGCTTATGTCGGGGCGCCAAGGACCGGTCCGCCCAGACAGAGGGACGGGGCCGGACGCGCCGCAGGAAAGGCCGACCCCATGGCACCCGACACCAACGCGGCCACCGAGACGGCCCGCCCCCGTTTGACCCCGATGGACCGCGTGGAGGAGGCTCTTGCCTTCGATGACGTGCTCGTGGTTCCGGCCTACTCGCAGGTGCTGCCGACCAGCGTGGACACGCGCACCCGCCTGACCCGCACGATCGACCTGCACATCCCGCTGATCAGCTCGGCCATGGACACCGTGACGGAGGCGCCCATGGCCATCGCGATGGCGCAGCTGGGCGGCATCGGGGTGATCCACAAGAACCTCGAGATCGCCGAGCAGGCGGCGCAGGTGCGGCGGGTGAAGAAGTACGAGAGCGGCATGGTGGTGAACCCGCTCACCATCCATCCGGACCAGACGCTGGCCGAGGCCCGGGCGCTGATGAACGCGCATCACATCAGCGGTTTCCCCGTGGTGGAGCGGGACACGGGGCGGCTCGTGGGCATCCTGACCAACCGCGACGTGCGGTTCGCAACCGACCCGAACGTGCGCATCTACGAGCTGATGACGCGGGAAAACCTCATCACCGTCACGGCCGACGTGCATCACGACGAGGCGCGTCGGCTGCTCCACCGGCACCGGATCGAGAAGCTGCTGGTGGTGGACGAGGCTTACCGCTGCGTGGGGCTCATCACCGTCAAGGACATGGACAAGGCGCAGGCGCACCCGCTGGCCAACAAGGATGCGCTGGGCCGGCTGCGCGTGGCGGCGGCCACGGGGGTGGGGGAGGACGGGCTGCTGCGCGCCGAGGCATTGGTGGCGGCCGAGGCGGACGTGATCGTGATCGACACGGCGCACGGGCATTCGGCGGGGGTGCTGTCGAGCGTCACGCGGGTGAAGCGGCTGTCCAACGCGGTGCAGATCATCGCCGGCAACGTGGCGACGCCCGAGGGGGCGCGGGCGCTGATCGAGGCCGGGGCGGATGCGGTGAAGATCGGCATCGGGCCGGGCAGCATCTGCACCACCCGCGTGGTGGCGGGCGTGGGCGTGCCGCAGTTCACTGCGGTGCTCGAGACGGCGGCGGCCTGCCGGGAGATGGGGGTGCCGGCCATCGCCGATGGCGGCATCCGGACCTCGGGCGACATGGTTAAGGCCATCGGCGCCGGGGCGGATTGCGTGATGATCGGCAGCCTGCTCGCGGGCACGGACGAGGCGCCGGGCGAGGTGTTCCTGTATCAGGGCCGCAGCTACAAGAGCTACCGCGGGATGGGCAGCATCGGCGCCATGGCGCGGGGCTCGGCGGACCGGTATTTCCAGCAGGAGATCAAAGACATGCTGAAGCTGGTCCCGGAAGGCATCGAGGGCCGGGTGGGCTACAAGGGGCCGGTGGCGCCTGTGGTACACCAGTTGGTCGGCGGGCTGCGGGCTGGCATGGGCTATACGGGCAGCGGGGACATCGCGGATCTGCAGCGCAACGCGCGGTTCCGGCGGATCACGGGCGCCGGGCTGCGGGAGAGCCACGTGCACGACGTGGCGATCACGCGCGAGGCGCCGAACTACCGGCAGGAGCTGTAATGCAGGCTGTCGTCTTCGACGCGTATGGCACGCTGCTGGACGTGCACGGCGCCATGGCGGCGCATGCGGATCGGCTGCCGCCGGAATGGGAGCGGATCAGCGCGGAGTGGCGCACGAAGCAGCTGGAATATACCTGGGTGCGGTCGCTGACGGGCGCCTCGCACCACGTGGACTTCTGGCAGGTGACGCAGGATGCGCTAGACTTCGTGTCGGCGCGGCACCGGATCACGAGCCCCGAGGTGCGGGCCAGCCTGCTTTCGGCCTATCGTCGGCTGCCGGCCTATGCGGATGCGGCGCCGGCGCTCGAGGCGCTGCGGGCGCGGGGTATCCGGACGGCGATCCTGTCCAATGGGGAGCCGGGGATGCTTGCCGAGGCGGTGCAGGCGGCAGGGCTCGAGGCGCTGCTCGATGCGGTCATCAGCGTGGAGGTGGCCGGCGTGTTCAAGCCGGACCCGCGCGTGTATGCGCTGGCCGAGGCGGCGCTGGGGCTGAAGGCGTCTTCCATGGGCTTCGTGAGCGGTAATGCGTGGGATGCGCAGGCGGCGCGCGGGTTCGGCATGCGGGTGTTCTGGTGCAATCGGACCGGGGCGCCGTTCGAATACGAGTTGGAGCGGACGGCGACGGTGATGGACGGGCTCGCGGCGCTGCCCGGCCTGGTTTGAGGCGCCTCGTTTGACGAGCCTCGTTTGACCCCGGCGGCACGCCTGGCTGGCAGCATCGAGCTGCTGACCGAGATCGAGCAGGCCCAGCGTCGCCCGGCCGATGCGGTGGCCAACGACTTCTTCCGGGCACGCCGGTTCATCGGGTCCGGCGACCGGCGGGCCGTGTCGGACCGGGCCTGGCGCGTGCTGCGGGCGCGGAGGCGGCTGGGCTGGTGGCTGGACCGGGCGGGCGCCGGGCACACGGCGCGGCTGCTGGTGGCCGCGAGCCTGGTGCTGGAGGGCTGGACGCAGGCGGGGGTGGCGCAGAGCTACTCCGGCGGCCAATACGGCCCGGCGCCCCTGCTGCAGCCCGAGGTCGCGGCGCTGCACGCGCTGGAGGGCCACACGCTCGAGCATCCGGAGATGGACGATGCCGTGCGGGCCGAGGTGCCGGACTGGGTGCTGCCGGCGCTGGTGGGCCGGTTCGGCGACACGCTGCTGCCCGAAATGGCGGCAGCGCTCGACCCGGCGCCGCTCGACCTGCGGGTGAACCTGCTGAAGGGCACGCGTGACGAGGCGCAGGCGGCGCTGGCGGCCGAAGGGATCGAGGCGCGGCCGACGCCCTACAGCCCGTGGGGTCTGCGCATCGACGGGCGCCGGGCCGTGACGACGGGGCCGGCGTTCCAATCGGGCCTGGTCGAGATCCAGGACGAAGGCAGCCAGCTCGTGGCGATGCTGCTGGGTGTTGCGCCCGAGATGCGGGTGCTGGACTGGTGCGCCGGCGCCGGCGGCAAGACGCTGGCCATCGCGATGCTGATGCAGGGGCGGGGGCACCTCGTCGCGGCCGACGTGAGCGCGCCCCGGCTCGAGGGCGCGGTGCGGCGGCTGCGGCGTGCAGGCGTGCAGAATTGTGAGCGGCACCTGGTCGCGCCCGGCGACAAGTGGGCGAAGCGCCGCGGCGGCAGCTTCGACCGGGTCCTGGTGGACGCGCCCTGCACCGGCACTGGCACCTGGCGCCGCAACCCGGACGCCAGACTGCGGCTGCGGGCGCTGGACCTGGCCGAGCTCGTGCCCAAGCAGGCCGGCATCCTGGACGTGGCAGCGCGGCTGGTGAAGCCGGGCGGGCGACTTGTTTACGCGACGTGCTCGCTGCTGCCGGACGAGAACGAGCACCAGGTGGCGCGCTTTCTGGAGCGGCATGCGGAGTTCTCTCTGGTGCCGCTGGAGCAGGCCTGGGCGGGCATGACGCCCTGTGCGGGGCCTTACCTGTCCCTCACACCGCGGCAGCACGGGACGGATGGGTTCTTCGGGGCTGTGCTGGAGCGGCAGGCTGTTGCCGCCGCACGGATCGTTCCGACCGACTCCCCGATCGCCACGGAAGCCGCGCGCTCTTCTCCCCTCCCGTTGCGGGAGGGGCCGGAGGGAGGGGTGGCTCTCAGCGCACGCTGATGCCGTTCGGATAACTTAAGCTTAATATCACCCCAGTCGCACAGGAACCCCCACATGTGCCTGGTCGAACTCATCCGCCCCGCCCGCCCCGAGGACGCCGATGCCATCGGACGGATCACGGTCGCGTCGTGGCGGAGTGCGTATGCCGGGTTGTTGCCGGAGGGGCATCTGGCGGGAATGTCGGTGCGGCAGCAGGTGGAGCAGGCGCGGGGGGCCATCGGGTCGGGGCGGGCGGTGTTGGTGGCGGAGGCGGATGGGCTCGTGGTGGGGTTCTGCACGGTGGGGCGGTGCCGGACGAAGGGGTTGGCGGATGGGGAGGTCGAGACGCTGTATGTGCTCGACGACTTTCGGGACCGGGGGCTGGGGCGGGGGCTGCTGGTGGCGGGGGCGGAGCGGATGTCCGTGCTCGGGTGCCGGAGCCTGGTCGTGTGGGTGCTGTCGGGCAACGGGGCGCGGTGGTTCTACGAGCGCATGGGGGGCCGGGCGGTATCGACGGACATGACGCGGGTGGCGGGGCGGCCGTTCGAGCTGACGGCATACAAGTGGGATCCGTTGGCGTCGTTGATCGTGCGGGGGTGATGGCAGGTCGCCTGCTCGTCATCTCGAGCCGGAGGCGTGGCGGTCCAGGAACTGGCAGGACCGTGCCGTGCTGCCCCTGGGTCGCCATGCTTCGCTCGCGATGACGTCCTTTGGCCGGGGCGCGGCGCATGCGGCCCCCCTCTCCCCGGCCCCCTCCCGCAGGGGAGCAGGAGAAGGTAGGCACGAGAATTGCTTGGTTGCGCCTGCCCAACAAGGAGCCTGCCCATGCGCCGTCGTTCGCTGCTCACCACGAGCTTCGCCACCTTGGCCGCGCCCGCCATCGTTCGCGCGCAGTCGGCCACCACGCTCAAGGTCATCCCCTACGCCGACCTGGCGCTGCTCGACCCAACGGTGAATGCCTTCATCACGCGCAACCACGTGCTGATGGTGTTCGACACGCTCTATGGCGTGGACGAGGCCGGGGTGCCGCAGCTGCAGATGCTCGAGGGGCAGGACGTGTCGGCGGACGGGCTCGTCTGGCGGCTGACCCTGCGCCCAGGCCTCAAGTTCCACGACAACACGCCCGTGCTCGCGCGGGACTGCGTGGCGAGCCTGAAGCGCTGGAGCGTGGGCGACGCGTTCGGCCAGGCGCTGATGGCGGCCACGGACGAGCTGGGTGCGGCCGACGACCGCACGATCGTCTTCCGCCTCAAGCGCCCGTTCCCGCTGCTGCCGGACGCGCTGGCGCACCCGACGAACACCATGGCCGCGATCATGCCGGAACGCCTGGCCAACATCCCTGCCGCCACGAAGATGACCGAGATGGTCGGCAGCGGGCCGTTCCGCTACCTCGGCAACGAGCGCGTGCCCGGCGCGCGCAACCACTATGCGAAGTTCGAGGGCTACGTGCCGCGGCAGGGGGTGGCCAGCTTCACGGCCGGGCCGCGCATCGTGAACTTCGACCGGGTGGAATGGATCACGGTGCCCGACCCGGCCACCCAGGTCGCGGCGCTGAAGGCCGGCGAGGTGGACTTCGTCGAGCAGCCATTGATGGACCTGGTGCCCTCGCTTAAGGCCAACGGCGCCATCAAGGTGGAGCTGGTCGAAACGAAGGGGCTGATCGGGTTCCTGCGGTTCAACTTCCTCTTCCCGCCCTTCGACAACCCGGCCATTCGCCGCGTGGTGCTGAAGGCGGTGAACCAGAAGGAGTATATGGAGGCCGTGACGGGCGGGAACGCCGAGTACAACACGCGCTGCGGCATCTTCACCCCTGGCACCCCGCTCGCGAACGACGCGGGCATGGAGGCGATCGGCGGCTCGACCATCGCGGAGCTCACGCGCGAGTTGAAGGCGGCCGGGTATGCCGGCGAGAAGATTACGTACCTCGAGCCGACGGACGTGCCGCGGATAAACGCCATCGCCGAGGTGGGGGCGGACATGCTGCGGAAGATCGGCATGAACATCGACGTGATCGCGACCGATTGGGGCACCACGGTGCAGCGCACGGTCAACCGCAAGGGCCCTTACGAGGGCGGCTGGCACATGTTCTCGGCCTTCACGGGCGGCATCGACTGCAGCACGCCAAGCACGCACCAGCTGGCGCGGGGCAACGGGGACGGCGCGTATGTCGGCTGGCCGAAGCTACCGGAGCTGGAGGCGATCCGGGACCGCTGGATCGCGGCGCCGGACCTGGCCGGGCAGAAGAGCATCGCGCGCGAATACCAGGCGCAGGCGTTGAAGGACGTGCCCTACCTCCCGCTCGGCAGCTACGCGCAGCCCGTGGCCCACCGGGGGCTGCGGGACGTGCCGAAGGGGCTCGTGCAGTTCACGGGGATCAAGCGCGCGTAGTTGCCCTGAAGCGGCCTTCGTGCTGCAACCGGGCGCATGAGTGACCTTCAAGCAATCCACACACCCGCGCGCGACCGGGTGCTGATCCTGGATTTCGGCAGCCAGTTCACCCAGCTCATCGCGCGGCGCGTGCGCGAGTCGGGGATCTACTGCGAAATCATGCCGGCCGACGCCGGGCCGGAGCGGATGCTGGCGTTCGGCACCACGGCGTGGATCCTCTCCGGCGGCCCGGCGAGTGTCGCGGACCTCGAGGCGCCTCGCGTGCCGGACCTCGTGTTCCAGTCGGGCCTACCGGTCCTCGGCATCTGCTACGGGCAGATGGCGATGGTCGATCAGCTCGGCGGCACGGTCGCGCGCGGCGACCACCAGGAATTCGGCGGCGCCGTCGTGACGGTCGAGGACGATTGCGCGCTGTTCCGTGGGGCGTGGGAAGTGGGCGGGCGTGAGCAGGTGTGGATGAGCCACGGCGACCATGTGACCAGCCTGCCGCCCGGCTTCCGCAAGGTCGCGACGAGCCCGGGGGCACCGTTCGCGGTAATCGCCGACGACGCGCGCCGCTATTACGGGCTGATGTTCCACCCCGAGGTGGTCCACACGCCGCACGGGCGGCAATTGCTGCATAATTTCACCCACGGGGTGGCGGGCCTGCGCGGGGACTGGACCATGGCCGGCTACCGCGAGGCGCAGCGGGAGCGGGTGCGGGCGCAGGTGGGGCAGGGCCGGGTGATCTGCGGCCTCTCGGGCGGCGTGGACAGCAGCGTGGCGGCGGCGCTGATCCACGAGGCGGTCGGAGACCAGCTGACCTGCATCTTCGTGGATACCGGCCTGCTGCGGGCGGGCGAGGCGGAAGAGGTGGTCAAGACCTTCCGCGAGCGGTTCAACATCAAGCTCGTGCACCGGGACGCCGGCGCCCTGTTCCTGCGGGAGCTGGCGGGCGTGACCGACCCCGAGACCAAGCGCAAGACGATCGGGCGCGTGTTCATCGAGGTGTTCGAGGAGGAGGCGGCCAAGATAGGGGGGGCGGATTTCCTCGCGCAGGGCACGCTCTATCCGGACGTGATCGAGAGCATCAGCGCGCATGGCGGCAAGAGCGCCACCATCAAGAGCCACCACAACGTGGGCGGCCTGCCGGCGCACATGCGGATGCAGCTGGTGGAGCCGCTGCGGGAGCTGTTCAAGGACGAGGTGCGGCAGCTCGGTCGGGAGCTGGGCGTGCCGGAGCACATCGTGGGGCGCCACCCCTTCCCGGGGCCTGGCCTGGCCATCCGCATCCCCGGGGAGGTCACGGAGGAGCGGCTGGCGATCCTGCGCCGGGCGGACGCGATCTTCCTCGAGGAGATCAGGAGCGCCGGGCTGTACGACGCCATCTGGCAGGCCTTCGCCGTGCTGCTTCCCGTGCGCACCGTGGGCGTGATGGGCGACAGCCGCACCTACGACAACGCCTGCGCGCTGCGGGCGGTCACGAGCGTGGATGGCATGACGGCCGAGATCTATCCGTTCGACATGGCCTTCCTGGCCCGTTGCGCGACCCGGATCGTGAACGAGGTGCGGGGGATCAACCGGGTGACATACGACATCACGAGCAAGCCGCCGGGAACGATCGAGTGGGAGTAGGTTCGTAACTCATGGCCGAGGGGCGCGGCTGCGGCGGCGTCGGGGATTCAAGACCCCGGTCACCAGCGCGCCGCGGCGTTACCCGACTTGCTGAAGATGGACGCCGCCCCGCTTGCGAAGGAGCTGAGCGGCCAGGGCTGAGTCCGATCGCGGCCGGCGGACGGAGCACGCGACATCGGCGTTGTTGCACCGGGGCGGCAAGCGGGCTGTTGTTTCGACATGATCGGATGGTGCACCCCGAACACGGTGGCCTCGCACGTGCTGGTGCGGCTGACGCACGATGCGGGCGGGGCGGCACGATTCGTCAAACCGGAGACGAACAATGAAGCTGTATGGAACACCGCCGACCCGCGCCATTCGTGTGCAATGGCTGCTGAACGAGCTTAACATCGATTGCGAGGTTATCGGCTTGAACCCGACGGATCCCGGGCCAGAATTCATGGCGCTGAATCCGGCCGGAAAACTCCCGGTCCTTGTTGACGGTAACGTGGTGCTGACGGAGTCGGCGGCGATCCCGCTCTATCTTGCCGAGAAGTACCCGGAAAAAGGGTTGATCCCGACCGACTTGGCGGAACGGGCGCAGATGTATCGCTGGATGTTCTTTCTGGTCACGGAGATTGAGCAGCCGCTGTGGCGCATCGCGCTGAACACAGTAATTTATCCGGAAGAAAATCGGGTGCCAGCCGACGTCGGCAACGCTACGCGAGACTGCAAGAAGATGGTCGCCGTGTTCGAAAAGCACATGGCGGGCCGCGACTTTGTTGCCGGGGACCGGTTGTCGGTCGCCGACTTCATCGCCGCCTATACGCTGGACTGGGCCAATTGGGCCGGAATGCTGGGTGATGCGCCACGGCTGCAAGCGTACATGGAAACTATGTACGCGCGCTCCACGGCACCGATGACGATCAAGCAAGGCTTCGCTTCGCTTCAAGGCTGATAGAAGGCCAAAACGAACGCGTCGGCCCACCAGCTGCCTAACGACCTGAGCCCCTGGATTTCCTCCAGGAATGTGTAGAGTCTGACGTGTGGCCCGTGTTCATGGGCCGAACTCGACGAAGCTATCGTGGAAACGTCTGCGATGAATGGGAGGCGGCTTTGCGGCTCGACATCGTGTCCGACACGATCTGCCCGTGGTGCTACGTGGGCAAGCGGCACCTGGAGGCGGCGCTGCCGGTATTGGCGGCGGAGGGGATGGTGTTCGACGTGACGTGGCGGCCGTTCCAGCTGAACCCGGACATGCCGGCGGGAGGTGTGGAGCGCGTGCAGTATCGGACGGCGAAGTTCGGGTCCTGGGAGCGGAGCCAGGCGCTCGATCGTCAGGTGGCAGGGGCCGGGGCGGCCAGCGGGCTTTTGTTTCGACATGATCGGATGGTGCGCACCCCGAACACGGTGGCGTCGCACGTGCTGGTGCGGCTGGCACACGAGGCGGGCGGGGCGGCGATGCAGGAGGCGGTGGTGGAGGCGCTCTTCGTGGCCTACTTCACGGCCGGGCGGGACATCGGGGACCGGGCGGTGCTGGCCGATATCGGGACGGCCGCGGGACTGCAACTGGCGGCAGTCGCGGCCCTGGACGACCCGGCCCGGGCGGATGCGGTGCGCGAGGAGGAGCGGCTGGCGCGGTCGTTGCGGCTGGATGGGGTGCCGTCCGTGCTGGTGGAGGGCCGCTTCGTGTTCTCCGGCGCGCACCCTGCAGAGGCAATGGTGCGTGCGCTACGGGCGGCAAGCGCCCAACGAGCAACGCCTGTCCTGCCTGCGTGACGTGATGCGAAGGATAGGTTTCGCCAGCGAGGAACAGCCTGCGTGACCATCGCCCATAGCTTCACCTCGGGTCCCTATAGCGCTTCCGTTCTCGCGGAGGGGGCCGAGCTCTCTAGCCTGCGGCTAGGCGCGTGGGACGTGCTGTGGGATGCCGGACCCGCCTGGCCCCGACATGCGCCGCTCCTGTTCCCGATCGTGGGCGCGGTTCGGGACGACACCATCCGGGTGGATGGGCGTGCGTATCGCATGGGCAAGCACGGGTTCGCCCGGGACCGGGCGTTCCGGTTCGAACGCCTGGACGCCGACGGATGCACGCTCGTGCTCGAGGACGATGCCGAGACGCGGGCGATCTTCCCGTTCGCGTTCCGGCTGGACCTCGATTACCGGCTGGCACGCGACGGCCTGCACCTGCGCGCGACCGTCGCGAACCCGGCTGGGGCGCCGCTGCCGTGCTCGCTCGGGTTTCACCCCGCCTTCCGCTGGCCGCTGGCGGGCGCGGTGAAGGAGGGCCACCGGATCGTGCTCGACATCGCCGAGGAGGCGACGGTCGCGCAGATCGACCCTGACGGGCTCGTGGCCCGGCGCGTGCCGAACCCCCTGGAGACCGGGCGGGTGCTGGCACTGTCCGACTCCGTGTTCGGGCATGACGCTTTGATCTTCGAGCCCGTCCGCAGCACCACGGCGCGGTTGGAGGCGCCGGACGGCAGCAGCGTGACGGTCCGGTGGGAAGACGCCAGCGCCCTCGGTATCTGGTCCAAGCCGGCCGGGTTCGTGTGCATCGAGCCATGGCGCGGTTGGGCCGACCCGGCCGGTTACGCGGGCGAGTTCCAGGACAAGCCGGGGATCGTCCTCGTGGCGCCGGGTCAGTCGATGGCGTTCGGCATGCACATCGAGGCTCAGGCCGCCAGCGAGGGGTAGTCCGTGTAGCCGTGGGGGCCCTCGCTGTAGAACGTGGCCGGGTCGGGGGTGTTGAGCGGGGCGTCGCGGCGGAACCGCTCGACCAGGTCGGGGTTCGCCACGTAAGGCACGCCGAACGACACCAGGTTCGCCTGGCCCGAGACGAGCACGGCCTCCGCGCGCGCCTTGTCGAACCCGCCATTGGCGATGACCACGCCCGGGATGAGCGGCCGGAAGGACTGCACCACGTGCTCGATCTGCACGGTGCCCGTCTTCAGGTCCGCAGCGCTCGGCTCCATCAGATGGATGTAGCCGACCTTCTCGGCCACGAGCGCCTGGATGACGTGGGCGTAGGTCTCGTAGGCATTGCTGCAGAAGGCGCCGTAGAACCGGTTCGACGGCGAGAGTTTCACGCCGAGGCGCGCCGGCTCCCAGGCGGAGATCATCTCGTCGATGACCTCCATCATGAAACGGGCGCGGTTGTGAACGTTGCCGCCATATCCATCCGTGCGGTGGTTCGTGCCGTCCTGGAGGAACTGGTCGGGCAGGTAGCCGAAGGCGCCGTGCAACTCCACACCGTCGAATCCGGCCTGGCGCGCCCGTCGCGTGGCGGCGCCGAATGCCTCGATGATGGGTGGGATCTCCTTCAGCTCGAGCGCGCGGGGCGTGGGGAAGGGCGCCTTGATACCGGAGGGGAGGAAGATCTCGCCTTCCGCCTTCACCGCGGACGGTGCCACGGGGAGGGCGCCGCCCAGCAGGTCCGGGTGCGAGATGCGGCCGCAATGCCAGATCTGGGCGTAGATCCGGCCGCCGGCAGCGTGCACCGAATCCGTCACTTTGCGCCATCCGGCCACCTGATCGTCCCGATACAGGCCGGGCGCGCGGAGGATGCCGTGGGTCTGCGTGCTGATCTCGGTGCACTCGCTGACGATCAGCCCGGCCGAGGCACGCTGCGAGTAGTATTCGGCCATCATTGGCCCCGGCACGTGGTCGTCGCTGGCGCGGGTGCGGGTCATGGGGGCCATCACCATACGGTTGGGCAGCGCGAGGCCATGCAGGTCGAAGGGGTCGAACAGGCTCACGAGAGGCTCCACGAACGGGTGCCGTCACAACGCGGGCGGTTGCAGGGGAGTTCGCGGCTGGACAGCCTGGCCTCCACGTTGTCTGTTCCCGCGATGCAAGCCGCCCCCCACCGCACGCTGTGCACCGATTGCGGGGTGTCGCGCTCCGAGGACCCGAAAGCGTGTGGCCGGGCCTGCCAATTCATCGCGCCGGACTATCCTCGGCTCGAGGCGCAGGTCCATGGCCGCGCGCGGGACCCGGCGCGGCCCGACGAGCTGCATTTCGGCCCGCATCGGCAGATGCTGCGTGCCCGGCTCGCCCGGCCCAGCCCTGGCGCGCAGTGGACGGGGATCACCACCCGGATCGCCGAGCGCCTGCTCGAGACGGGGGCGGTGGACGCGGTGTTGACCATGGCGGCAGACCCCGCTGATCGCTGGCGCCCGGTGCCCGTGCTGGTCACGAACGCGGCCGACCTGGCGGCCTGCCGCGGCATGCGCATGGGATACGCGCCGCTGCTGGCGCTGCTCGGGCCAGCCCGGGCGGCCGGGCACAGGCGGCTCGCGGTGATCGGCATCCCCTGCCAGGTGTATGCGCTGCGGGCGCTGGAGGCGGAGCTGGGGTTCGAGCGGCTGTATGTGATCGGCACGCCCTGCTCGGACAACACCACCACGGAGCGCTTCCACGAGTTCCTGGCGCTGATCGAGCCCGAGCCGGCGCGGGTGACCTACCTCGAGTTCCGTGCCGATTACCGGGTGGAGCTGCGCTATGAAGGCGGGGGCGGGCGGACGATCCCGTTCCTGATGCTGCCGCTGTCCAAGCTGCCGGGTGACTTCTTCCCGCTGACGTGCCGAACCTGCGTGGACTACACGAACGTGCTGGCCGACATCACCGTCGGCTATATGGGCGGGCAGGGGGAGCAGTGGCTGATCGTGCGGAACGCGCGCGGGGCGGAACTGCTGGCGTTGCTGGGGGACGAGGTGGTCACCGAGGCGCCGGGAAGCGCCGGGAAGCGACGGGGGACGGTGGCCGGGTTCATCGCCAACACGGCGCGGGCGGCGGGCGGGCTGCCGCTGCGGTCGATGCCGAACTGGGCGCGCCCGATCGTGGCGTGGCTCATGCCGCGGATCGGGCCGCGAGGGCTCGAGTTCGCGCGGGCGCGGGTGGAGATGAAGGCGGCCGAGACCGTTCTACACCTGCGGCGCGTCATGCCGCGGCGGATGCGGGCCATGGTGCCGGCGCATGTGTGGGCGCTGGTGGCGCCGTATGGTCTGGCGCCTGCACCCGAGGAAACTGGCCAGGAGCGGAATGATCTGGCAGGGTAGCCACGAAACAGGGGAGACACGCCATGCGCCGGATGCTCGTTGCTGCAATCCTCCTGCTCGCCATGCCTGCCTTCGCCCAGACGGCCCCGCAGGTGCGGCGCCTTTCGGACGTCAAGGCCGAGAGCTTCATGTGGGTGGGCAACAGCTTCTTTTATTACAACAACGGCATGCCGGCTTTCGTGCAGCGCCTCCTGGACGGCGCGCCAGCCGCCGATCGCCAGCCCTACCGCGCCACCATGGTGACGATGGGCGGCTCCGGCCTCGACTGGCACGACCTCGAGAGCTACTTCCGGCCCAAAAGCGTCGGCTACTACTCGTTCAACTCCAGCAACAACATCGTAATGAACAGCCGCCCGAAGATGTGGGACGCGGTGATCATGATGGATTGCAGCCAGTGCCCGGTCCACCCGACGCTGTCCTCCGTGTTCACCGAGTATGCTGCCAAGAACGCGGCGATCGCGCGGTCGCACGGGGCGGAGCCGGTGTTGTTCATGAGCTGGGCCTATGCGGACAAGCCCGAGATGACGCAGATGCTGGCCGAGGCCTACACGGCCGCGGGCAACGCCAACGGGGCGCTCGTCATCCCGGCCGGGCTCGCCTTCGCCCGGGCGCGGGCGGCGCGGCCGGACCTCGAGCTGTATCAGCCGGACCGGCGGCACCCGACGCTCGCGGGCACCTACCTCGCGGCGGCGACGACCTACGGCACGCTCTATCGGCGCAGCCCGGTCGAGAACGCCTACACGGCCGGGCTCGACCCTGCGGCGGCGCGGGCGCTGCGGGAGGTGGCTTGGCAGACGGTGCAGGCCTACTTCGGTGAAGCGGCGACGCAGTAGGCCGAGCCGAGCTCCGCGAACCAGCGCGCGTAAGGTGTGGTGCGGGCCAGGCAGCGGCCGTAGTCCGGCGCGCCGTCGGTCCACCATACCGGGCCGCGCTCGCCCAAGCCTACCTTGGCGGTATCCACACGCATCCGGGCGGCTTCGCGTGCCGCGGCATCTTGCGCCCGCATCGCCCGGCCCTTGGCGGCTCGGGCGGCCATGAGCTCGTGGACGAGGGCGGCGCGGACACCCTCGGGCAGGGCCGGGTTCGCGCAGCGCCACAGGCGACCACGCACAACGAAGTAGCGGCCGTCGGGCGTGGTTGGGTGGGCGTGGTGCATGGACGCTACGCCCCCGCGAACCCGCCGCTCTGCCGGGTCCAGGCGCGGGCATAAGGGCCGCCGCGCGACAGCAGCTCGGCGTGCGTGCCCTGCTCGACGATGCGGCCCGCGTTCAGCATCACCAGGCGGTCCATGCGGGCGATGGTGGAGAGGCGGTGGGCGATGGCGATGACGGTGCGGCCCTGCATGAGCCCCTCGAGCTGCTCCTGGATGGCGGCTTCGACCTCCGTGTCCAGGGCGCTCGTGGCTTCGTCCAGCACCAGGATGGGCGCGTCCTTCAGCACGACCCGGGCGATGGCGATGCGCTGGCGCTGGCCGCCGGAGAGCTTCACGCCACGCTCGCCCACATGGGCCCCGTAGCCGCGGCGGCCCTGCCAGTCCTCGAGGTCCATGATGAACGCGTCGGCATGGGCGCGGCGGGCGGCGTCCTCCACCTCGGCCTCCGAGGCGCCGGGGCGGCCGTAGGCGATGTTCTCGCGGATCGAGCGGTGCAGCAGGCTCGTGTCCTGCGTCACCATCCCGATCCGGTGTCGGAGGCTCTCCTGGGTGACCAGCGCGATATCCTGCCCGTCGATCAGGATGCGGCCGGCCTCGGGGCGGTGGAAGCCGAGCAGCAGGTTCACCAACGTCGACTTGCCGGCGCCGGAGGGGCCGACGAGCCCCACGCGCTCGCCGGGGCGGATGGCGAGGTCGATCCCGTGGAGCACGCCACGCTCGGAGCCGTAACCGAACGTCACACGCTCGAAGGCGATGCCGCCACCCGTCACCTGCAGCAGCCCGGCGCCAGGCGCATCCGGCATGGTGCGGGGCTGGGCCACGCTGCGCATCGCGTCCTGCACCTGGCCGATGTTCTCGAAGATACCGGTAATGCTGCGCCCGACCCAGCCGGCCATGTTCGTCAGCTGCCAGGCAAGCGGCATTGCGGTCACGACGGAGTCGACCGCGATCTCGCCCCGGCTCCAAAGCCAGAGCGACAGGCCGGCCATGCTCGTGAGAAGCGAGGCGTTGAGAAAGGCGAGGCACGCGACCCAGCGCGTCATCATGCGGGTCTGAGCGCGGTACGCCTGGGTATGCTCGTCGAAGCCGGCGCGGACGAAGTCGTCCTCGTCCTGCGCGCGGGCGAACAGCTTCACGGTCAGGATGTTCGTGTAGGCATCCACGACACGGCCCGTGAGCAGGGAGCGCTGCTCGGACACGGCCCGCGAACTGTCCCGCAGCAGCGGCACGAAGAGGCGCATCAGGACGCCGTAGAGCACGAACCAGGCCGCGATCGGCGCGATGAGCCTGGCGTCGAACAGGAGCAGCACCGCCATGGCGCTGGCGCCGTAGACGAGCAGGTACCACACCGCGTCGGCCGACATCACCAGGCTTTCGCGCAGGCTCGGACCCACCTGCATGACGCGGTTTGCGATCCGCCCGGCGAAGTCCGCCTGGAACCAGGACCAGGACTGGCGCACGACGTGGAAGTGGCTCTGCCAGCGGATGAGGTTCGCCATGCCCGGGCCGAGCGCCTGGTTGATGGTGAGGATCTGCAGCAGCAGGGTCCCTGGGCGGACCACCAGCACGATGACGGCCATGAGCAGGAGCTGCGGCCAGGCCTCGGCGAACAACGTGGCGGGAGGGGAGGTGGAAAGCAGCCCGGTGAGGCGGCCGATGGTGATGGGGATGGCAGTGTCGAGCAGCGCCACCGCGAAGCCGCCCACGAACAGGCGGACGACGAGGCCTGGCATCTGGCGCAGGAAGTATCGGCAGAACGGCACGAGGCCAGACGGCGGCGGCTCGGGCGGTGCCGGGCCGGTCGGGTCGACCAGGCGCTCGAAGGTGGTGAAGAGGCGGTTGAGCATGCCGCCCGGCTTGCGCCCGAGGCGTTAGGCGGTCAACCGGGGGCGTTATGAACTTCGGGTGTCAGGTAGCTCCGTCATCGCGGGCCGAAGGCGTAGCGACCCGGCGGTCGTCCCGGCCGTACTCGAGGAGCGTGGAATGTCCTACCCGATCGTCTCCTGGACGAACGTGCGGCAGGGGGTTGCGACGGGGCTGGCGGTGCCGTCGGCCTCGGCGTCCGTCAGTGTCCGCCAAGTGCCGCCGACCAGGATCTCGCAGGGGCGGAAGCGGGCCTTGTAGGCCATCTTGCGACTCTCGGGCACCCAGTAGCCGAGATAGACGTAGGGCAGGCCCTCGAGCCGGGCGCGCTCGAACAGCCAGAGGATGGCGTAGGTGCCGAGCGATTGGCGCTCGAGCTCTGGCGCATAGAAGCTGTAAACGGCTGAAAGACCATCGCCGAGGCGGTCCGTAAGGCAGCCGCCGATCAGGCGGCCGTCCTCGCGGAACTCCGTGATCATGGTGTCGATCGGGGTGTCCTCGATCATTGCGCGGAAGTCGTAGAAGCTCATCGTGGCCATGTCGCCGTCGCCATGGCGGCTCTGCTGATAACGCTGGAAGAGTTGGAACTGCTCGGCTGTGGCCCGGGGCGGGACGTCGATGCCCTCGACCCGGGAATTTGCGCGCAGGATGCGGCGCAGGCTCTGGCCGGGCTCGAAGGTGGCGACGGGGATGCGGATGGGCACGCAGGATTGGCAGGCCGGGCAGACCGGGGCGTAGGCGATGTTGTGGCTACGTCGAAACCCGGCGCGGCTCAGCCGGTCGTGCAGTTGCTCGGCCTCGGGGCCGGTGATCTCGGTCACGACCTTCCGCTCCGTCCGCCCCGGCACGTAGGGGCAGGGGAGCGGCGCGGTGGTGTAGAAGAATTGCGGGCGGCGAGGCGGCTTGTAGCTCATGCGAGGGGGATGGTCGCGAATCCGGCGGTGCGGGTCAACGGCGCATGTGGGTCCGGGGGGTCAAGGATTGTCCGGCGCATGCCTCAGCCGAACGGAACCGGCCGCGCCCGGGCCGCGAGCGCGTCGGATCGGACCACGATCAGGCCCGAGGCGATGTCGTGCAGCGCGCGGTTGCCGTTGGTGAACAGCATGATGGCGAGCGGCCACACGCCGATGCTGAGGGTGAGCCAGAGGCCGCCGGTAAAGATGATGGACTCGCCAAGTCCGGGGCGCGTCATGTCCCGCTCGTGGCGGACGACGAGGCCGAGCAGGGACTGGCCGGGTGTGGCGGCGCGGGCGCTGGACACGAACAGCACGTGGTAGAGCAGGGGCACGGCGGGCAGCAGCGCCATGAGGCCCCAGCCGAGGCCGAGGGTGATGAGGCCGAGGAACGCGAGCAGCGCCCAGAGTATGGCGACGATGATCGCGATCATGACCAGGTCGATCAACCAGGCCCAGAGCCGGCGCAGCACGACGCCTTCGGTCAGTCCTATCATCGCACGCTCCTCATGGCCGCAGCTCGATGGTGTCGGCTACCTGTGCGGCGGGACCAAGGCGCAATGTCGTGCCGTTGCGCCAGCGCTGCATCAGGTCCGCTACGTGGGCACTCAGCATATGGCCGGACTGGCCGGGCGCCATGGCGAACACGCTGCGGTCGAGGTCGGCCAGGTCGTAGACGCCGCGGAAGCCGGGGCCGTGCACGCTGGTCCACCCCGGCCCCCGCGGCGTGCCACGGAACAGGGTCGAGTCGTCGCCGGGCTGGTCGATGGACCAGGTGAACAGGCGGCCGATCAGCGGCAGGCGGCCGAGCAAGGGGTGGGCGAACTCGGCCTTGTGCTCCTCGCCCCAGCGGGCCTCCGGGTCCCATCCGGCGGCGGCCTGCTGCAACGTCTCGGCGAGCAGCGGCGCACATGGGCCGCCGCAGCCGCCTGGGCCATCCTCGGTCTGCAGCGCACGCCAGACCAGGTCCGCCTGCTGCCCGGCGCTGCCGGGGGCGAGCGAGCGCCGCGCGAGCAGGGCTGCCTCGAGCCGGCGCATCCAGGCGTTGAACAGCAGCGCCGCCGCCTGGTCGGCGCGCATGGAGCCGTCCCATCGGCGCAGCACCAGCAGGGCCTTGCGCGACGCCTCGTCCGGCGGCGGCACGGCCAGCAGGCGGGGCAGAATGGCGCGGGCAAAGGCGCTGGTGTGGTCCACCTGCATCTGGGCGAAGCCCTGGACGCTGTGGGTTGTCCGCGCATCGAGCAGCTCCCGGACGCGCCGGGCGCGCCAGTCACCGAACCAGTCCTGGCCCATGAACACCGGGAAGCCGGGCGGGGCCACGCGCTCGTTGGCGTTGACGAGGCGGCCCGAGGCCGGGTTGCGCTGACGCGGCAGCTGGTCGCCCTTGGCGAAGCCGGTCCAGTCATGGGCGCCATCCGCCCCCTGCACCGGGGTCGTGCCGTCGCCGGCGCGGCGTAGCGGGATACGGCCGGTGGTGAACTGGCCGATGCCGTCGCGGTCCGCCACGAGCAGGTTCTGCACCGGGGCGGCGATGCCCGTTGCGGCGATGCCTGCCTCGTCCACGGTGCGGGCGCGATTCAGTGCCAGCAGCCCGTCCGCGGCGTCGCCCGGGGCAAGGCTGGCCATGGCGACGGCGAGCACAGGGCCGTCCGGCGTGTCGGCGCCCAGGTCGCTGATGACGGGGCCGTGGCGCGTCTCGCGGACGGTCAGCACCTGGTCGGCGGCGCCTCGGATGCGGATGGTCTCGGTGCGGGTGGCGTAGGGGCGAGGTCCGTCGGGCGTCGCGTAGCCGCCATCGACCGGCGTTTCGACGAACACGTCCTGCGTGTCGGCGCCCGTGGTGGTGAAGGTCCAGGCGATGCGGCCGTTATGGCCCAGCACGAGGAAGGGCACGCCCGGGGCCGTGGCGCCGGCCAGCACGCCGGAGGGCGTGGTGACGCGGGCGAGATACCAGATGCCGGGCATGGTGAGCCCGAGATGCGGGTCGCCTGCGAGCAGCGGTGCGCCCGTGACGCTGTGGGCGCCGTCGACGGCCCATTCGTTGCTGGCCGAGCCGGGCCAGGTGAAGGGCTCGGGGAAGGCGGGCAACGCGGCGAGCAGGCGGCCCGTGTGGAGTGCGGCGGCGGGGCCGGGCGTTGCGTCCTGCGGTGGCCAGAGCGTGCGGCGCTGCTCCTCCGGCAGCCCGGCGCGGCCGAGCTCCTGGCGATAGTTGCCGCTGAGGAAGAGCGCCATCGCCTTGCCCCAGAGCAGGCTGTCCGTAGGCTGCCAGGGCTCGGGCACGCCGAATGCCACGAACTCCGGGGCAGCAAACCGGCCGCGAAGGGTGATCCAGGCGTTCACGCCGCGGGCGTAGGCCTCGATCCGCGCGCGCGTCTCGGGCGCCAGCGCCGGCCAGTCCGCCTCGGCCCGGCGCTGCAGGCCCAGCGTGCGCATGGTGCGGTCGAGCCGGAGCGTGCTCGGGCCGGCGAGCTCGCTGAGCCGCCCGGCAGCGGCGCGGCGGGTGAGGTCCATCTGGAACATGCGGTCCCGCGCGTGCAGGAAGCCGAGTGCCGCAGCAGCATCGTCGTCGGTTGCCGCTTCCACGCGCGGGATGCCGTCAGCATCGAGCGCCACCCGCACCGTGGCCGAGAGGCCCGGGATGCTGGTGATGAGCCCCGTGGGGGGCAGTGACCACCAGAGCGCGCCGCCGACACCGAGGGCGGCCAGCGCGAGCAGCGCGCCCGACCCCAGCAGCAGGCGCAGCAGCACGCGCAACAGGCGGCCGCCCTAGTGAAGGCGGGGCGCCTTGAGAATGCTGTCCCGGTCCGTCGAGGCGATCGTGACCGAGGCGGCGCGGTTGCCGCGGCCAAGGCTGACATGCACCGAGGCGCCCGCGTGCCCGCTGGCCCACACGGCGCGCCAGAGCCCGGCGAGGTCCGGCACCTTCGTGCCGTTCACCGCGATGATACGGTCTCCGGCCCGCACGCCTGCCTTGTCCGCCGGGCCGTTATCGGCGAGGCCGCCGACGACGAGCGTGCCATCATCCTCCATCGCATACAGGCCGAGCCACGGACGGGGCGGGCGCGTCACGCGGCCGAACTTGAGCAGCTCGTCCAGGATGGGTGTCAGCAGCTCGGTGGGCACGACCATGTTCATGTCCTGCCGGCGGCTGCCCTCGCCGCCCTGCTGCAGCACCAGTGAGCCGATGCCCAGCAGGCTTCCCTCCGGACCGAGCAGCGCGGCGCCGCCCCAGAACGGGTGCGCGGGCGTGGTGAAGATCGCGTCTTCCAAGAGGTATTCCCAATACCCCGGGAACTCCTGACGGGCGGCCACCTTGGCGGCGACTGCATGGCGGCGGCCCCCGGCGGCGGCGAACACCACACGCTCCCCGAGCCGGGCCGAGGTGCTGTCCCCGATCGGCATGATCGGCAGGTCGAACTTGCCGAGCGCCTGCACCAAGCCGAAACCCGTCTCCTGGTCGTAGGCGAGCGCATGGCCCGGGATCGCCCGGCCGTCGGCTGCCGTGAGCCAGACCTGGTCGGCCTCGGTAATGAGGTATCCGATGGTGACGAAAATGCCTTGCCGGATGTGGACGGCGCTGCCCATGCGCTCCGTGCCGAGCGTGGCGGCGGTGAAGGCGTCGTCCGGCACCGTCGCGCGCAGGGCCACGATGGACGTGAGCGCCGCCTCGAGGTCGAACGCGTAGTCGGCGGGCTTGGGGTGCTGGGACGAGGGGATGGAGAGGTCGGATTTGGGCATGGATCGGCCGTGATTCACCCTTGTGGACGGTCGGCAGGACGGTACCGTCGATCAATGTGGGCCATGTGGGGCGCGAGTGAAAGGGCGCGAGTGAATGGGCGCAGCGAGCAGGCTGGCGCAACCGCGACGGGCCGGGCGATCGCTCGCCCGGCCCGCCTCTTTGCCGCAGGATGGAGTGGTTTACGCGGCCGGCATCAGGACGGTGTCGATCACGTGGATCACGCCGTTGGTGCATGCGATGTCGGCGGTGGTGACGGTCGCGCCGTTCACGGTCACACCGTGCGTGCCATCCACATGCAGGTTCTCGCCGCCAACCGAGGCGGGGGAGACCTTCTGGCCCGTGACGTCGGCCGCCATGACCTTGCCCGGCATGACATGCAGGGTGAGGATCTTGGTCAGCTGCGCCTTGTTCTCGGGCTTGACGAGGCTCTCGACCGTGCCGGCCGGAAGCTTGGCGAACGCGTCGTCCGAAGGGGCGAAGACGGTGAACGGGCCGGCGCCCTTGAGCGTCTCGACCAGGCCGGCAGCCGTGACGGCGGCGACGAGGGTGGAGAACGAGCCGGCGGCGACCGCGGTATCGACGATGTCGTGCATGGGTATTATCCTAGAAGTTGTGTGTTGCCGCTGCGTATCGAGGGCCGGCTACTTCGGGAGCAGCACGGTATCGATGACGTGGATGACGCCATTGTCTGCGGCGATGCCTGCGCGCACGACGGTGGCGTTGTTGACGTGGACGGTCGGGCCGGTGCCGTCGACCGTCAGGATTTGGCCCTCGACCGTCTTGGCCTCGGTCTTCTTCCCGTTGACGTCGGCATAGGTCACGCGGCCAGGAAGCACGTGGTAGGTGAGCACCTGAACGAGCTTCGCCTTGTTCTCGGGCTTCAGCAGCGTCTCGACCGTGCCGACCGGCAGCGCCGCAAACGCGGCGTCGGTGGGTGCGAACACGGTGAACGGGCCGGGGCTCTTCAACGTGTCCACCAGGCCCGCGGCCTTGACGGCGGCTACGAGGGTGTTGAACGTGCCGGCACTGACGGCGGTGTCGACAATGTCGGCCGCGCGGGCGCCCGGCGAGAAGGCGAGCAGGCTGGCGAGCGTAACGGCCGCGAGGCCGCGCTTGATCTCGGTCATGGAAGGTTTCCCCAGTTGTCTTAACCGAGCCTTACATGACGCGGTGCGGGGCTTTGCTAAGGTGTGCCCCGCCCGTTTTTTTTGCTTGACTCGTTACAAGACGGCGACAGCCTGCACTGGGCTGTCGCCGTGGGCAGCGGTCAGCCGTAGTTCACCATGATCGTCTTCTTGTGCATGAAGTGCTCGAGCATGCTCTCGAGGCTCGCCTCCTTGCCAAGCCCCGAGGACTTCACGCCGCCGTAGCTGAGGTTGGCCTGCACGACGAGGTTCTGGTTGATCTGCACGAGCCCGCTCTCGAGCCGGTGCGCGAGGTCGAGCCCGACCTTCAGGTTGTTGGTCCAGAGCGAGGCGGCTAGGCCGTATTCGGTGCCGTTGGCCTGGGCCAGCACCGTTTCGGCGTCGTCGAACGGGAACACGACGGTCACCGGGCCAAAGATCTCCTCCTGCACGAGGCGGCTCTCGTTGGGCAGGCCGCTGAAGATGTGCGGGCGGACGAACAGGCCATCCTTGAGCGCCGGGTCAGTCGGCATGGCGCTCGCGGGGCGGCCTGTGGCGTTGGGGGTGGCAAGCCCTTCCTCGATGAAGCCGGCCACCTTGTCGAACTGGTCCTGGCTGATGATGGTGCCGATGTCGGTGGCCTCATCCAGCGGGTCCCCCATGACCATCGCGTCCACCTTAGCGGCCAGCGCCTCGATGAAGCGGTCGTAGATCGGGCGCTCGACGTAGATGCGGCTGGCCGCCGTGCAGCTCTGGCCCTGGCGGGTGAAGCGCATGGAGGTGACGGCGCCCAGCACCGTCTTCTCGAAGTCGCAGTCGGCGAACACGATCATGGGCGACTTGCCGCCCAGCTCGAGCGTGACGGGCACCATCTTCTCGGCCGCGGCCTTGCCGACGATGCGGCCGACCTCGACGGAGCCGGTGAACGTCACCTTGCGCACCTTCGGGTGCGCCACCAGCGGCGCGCCGCACTCGGGGCCGAAGCCCGACACCATGTTGAAGCAGCCCGGCGGCAGCACGCGGTTCAGTAGCTCGCAGATGCGCAGCACCGCCAGCGGCGCCTCCTCGGCGGACTTCACCACCACCGTGTTCCCGGCCACGAGCGCGGGCGCCACCTTCAGGGCCATCAGCAGCATCGGCACGTTCCATGGGATGATGGCGCCCACCACGCCCAGCGGCTCGCGCACGGTCACGCTCAGCACGTTCGGGGCGAACGGCACCGTCTCGCCCTTCAGCTCGCCGCCGAGGCCGCCGTAGAACTCGAAGATGTCGGCCACGACCTGCGCCTCGACCCGGCTCTCGGTCCGGAGCGCCTTGCCGGTTTCGAGCGCGATGAGGCGGGCGAGCTCCTCCACATGCTCCTTCAGCACCGCCGCGCACTGGCCCACGAGGGCGCCGCGCTTGCGGGCCGGCATCTTGGCCCAGGCTTTCTGCGCCTGGTCTGCGTCGGCCACGGCGGCCTCCACGTCGGCCCCGTCGCCCTCGGCCGCGCGGGCCACTTCCTTGCGGGTGGCCGGGTTCACGACGGCGAAGGTCTTGCCCGAGCGCGGCGGCACGAAGCGGCCGCCGATGAAGTGCACGCCGGACAGCGCCGTGGCGAGCGCCTGCTGATCCAGCGTGACGCCGTGCGGGGTGGGGTGAGGACGATCCAGCATCTTTTTGCCCTTTGGCGCGAGGTTGGGTAACGCTTAGACCGAACCATTGACTTGGTAAATCGGCCTATCAGGGGCCGCGCCTGGCTGGAGAGAGACGCCCACGATGACCGATGCCACACCCACTGGGCCCCTTGCCGGGCTGACCGTGTTCGACCTCACCCGGGTGTTGGCGGGCCCGACCTGCGTGCAGATGCTGGGCGACATGGGTGCCGACGTGATCAAGATCGAGCGCCCCGGAGCCGGCGATGACACGCGGGGGTTTGCGCCGCCCTTCGTGCCGGACACGAAGGAGAGCGCCTACTTCGTGGGCGTGAACCGCAACAAGCGCAGCGTGACGCTGGATATCGGCACGAAGGAGGGCCAGGCGATCGCCCACGCGCTGATCGCCAAGTCCGACATCCTGGTCGAGAACTTCAAGGTGGGCGCGCTGGCCAAGTACGGCCTGGGCTACGATCAGGTGCATGCGGCCCACCCGGGCCTGATCTATTGCAGCATCACCGGGTTCGGGCAGACGGGGCCCTATGCGCCTCGGCCGGGCTATGACGGGCTGGTGCAGGCGATGGGTGGCGTGATGAGCCTGACCGGCGAGCCGGACGGTGCGCCGACGAAGGTGGGGATCCCGGTGGCGGACCTGTTCGCGGGGCTGTACGGCGCCATCGGCGTGTTGGCTGCGCTGCGGCACCGGGAGCGGACGGGGCTCGGGCAGCAGGTGGACATCGGCATGCTGGACACGCACGTGGCGTGGCTTGCGAACCAGGGGATGAACTACCTGGCCACCGGGCAGAACCCGCCACGGCTGGGCAACGACCACCCGAACATCGTGCCCTACCAAGTGTTTGCGACGGCGGACGGGCATATCGTGCTGAGCATCGCCAACGACCCGACCTGGGAGCGGTTCTGCCGGACGTTCGAGCTGACGCACATGCTGGAGGACGAGCGTTTCGCCACCAACGCGGCACGGGTGGGCAACCGGGCGCTGACGACGCAGACGCTCGCGCCGGTCCTGGCCGCGCACCCGTCGGCCTGGTGGCTGGAGCGGCTGGAGACGGCGCAGATCGGGTGCGGGCCGATCAACACGCTGGAGCAGGTGTTCGCAGACCCGCACGTGCTGGCGCGGGGCATGGTGGTGCAGATGCCCCACGCGGCGACGCAGGCGGGGGTGCGCGTGATCGCCAACCCCGTGCGGCTTTCCGAGACGCCGGCCGACTACCGCCGCCCACCCCCGGTGCTGGGGCAGCACACGGACGAGGTGTTGGGCACAATGCTCGGGTATGACGCGGCCCGGCTTGCCGCGCTACGCGAGCAGGGCGTGATCGGGTGAGGGCGCTCCTGGCCATGCTGCTGCTTGGCGGTTGCGCGGCGGCGCGGGCCGGCGAGGTCATCATCCCGGCACCGGGCGTGGAGCTGCGGGCGCAGTACGTGCAACCGCGCGCCGATAAGGGCCCGGCCATCGTGATGCTGCATGGCTGCGGCGGGCCCTACCCGGCGCGGGATGGGCAGTGGCGAGACCTGTTCGTGGCCGCAGGGCACCGCGCATTACTACCCGACAGCTTCGGCTCGCGCGGGCTCGGCAGCCAGTGCACCAATGCGGACCGCACGATCGGGCCGAACGGCAAGCGGCGGACGGACACGGTGGCCGCGGTGCAGTGGCTCGCAGCCCAGCCCGGCACGCCAGCGGGCGGTGTGGTGGTGGCCGGCTGGTCGAACGGCGGCAGCACGGTGCTGGCCGCTTCTGCGCCAGGGGCGATGCCGCCCGGCCTCGTGCGCGGCTTCGTCGCCTTCTACCCAGGGTGCCGCGCCTATGTGGACCGGGACGGCTGGGCGCCGTCCGCCCCCATGCTGATCGTAATGGGCGACTCGGACGATTGGACCCCCGTCGAGCCTTGCCGCCAGCTTGCGGCCAAGCACCCGGGGCGGATCACCCTCGTGCTGCATCCGGGCGCCTACCATGATTTCGACGCGCCGAACGTGCCCCTTCGCATCCGCCGAGGACTCGCCTTCAGCGCCAACAACGATGGTGTGGCCCATGTCGGCACCGACCCTGCCGGGCGTGAGGCGGCGCTGCGGGACGTGCCGGCCTGGGTGCGGGCGCTGCCGCCGGTCCGCTAGGCTTTCGACCGTTACGGCCTATGTGCTAATACGATCCAACCCAAACAGCCGAGCACCCGCCCCATGGACACCCACCTGCCCGCAGCCCACCACAGCTTCTTCACCTCGAGCCTCGCCGAGACGGACCCGGAGCTGGCCGCCGCCATCGGGCGGGAGCTGGTGCGGCAGCAGGACGGGATCGAGCTGATCGCGAGCGAGAACATCGTGAGTGCGGCCGTCCTGGAGGCGCAGGGCTCGGTGCTGACGAACAAGTATGCCGAGGGCTATCCGGGGCGGCGCTACTATGGCGGCTGCGTGGAGGTGGACGTGGCCGAGGCGCTGGCCATCGAGCGGGCCAAGCAGCTGTTCGGGTGCGCCTACGCCAACGTGCAGCCCCATTCGGGCGCGCAGGCGAACCAGGCCGTGTTCCTCGCGCTCATCCAGCCCGGCGACACCATCCTGGGCATGAGCCTGGCCGCGGGCGGGCATCTGACGCACGGGGCGGCACCCAACCTTTCGGGCAAGTGGTTCCGCGCGGTGCAGTATGGCGTGCGGCCCGATGACGGGCTGCTGGACTACGAGGAGTTGGAGCGGCTGGCGCAGAGCGAGCGCCCCAAGCTGATCATCGCCGGGGGCAGCGCCTATCCGCGCACCATCGACTTCGCCCGCATCCGGCGCGTGGCGGACGCAGTGGGCGCGCTGTTCCTGGTGGACATGGCGCATTTCGCCGGGCTGGTGGCGGCAGGCGTGTATCCGTCGCCGCTGCCGCACGCGCATGTCGTCACGACGACCACCCACAAGACGCTGCGCGGGCCGCGGGGCGGGATGATCCTTTCGAACGACCTCGACCTGGGGAAGAAGTTCAACTCGGCCGTGTTCCCCGGCCTGCAGGGCGGTCCCCTGATGCACGTGATCGCGGGCAAGGCGGTGGCGTTCGCCGAGGCGCTGCGGCCGGAGTTCAAGGTGTATCAGCGCGCCGTGGTGGACAACGCGCGCATGCTGGCCGAGACGCTGATGGAGCAGGGCTGCGACATCGTGACGGGCGGGACGGACAGCCACCTGATGCTGGTGGACCTGCGGCCCAAGCGCACCACGGGCAAGGCGGCCGAGGCCAGCCTCGAGCGGGCGCACATCACGGCCAACAAGAACGCTATCCCGTTCGACCCGGCCAAGCCCGCCATCACCTCCGGCATCCGCCTCGGCTCTCCGGCGGCCACCACGCGGGGGTTCGGCCTGGCCGAGTTCCGCGAAGTGGGGCTGATGATCAACGAGGTGCTCGAGGGGCTTGCGGCCTCCAATTCCGAGGGCAACGAAGCGGCCGAGCGGGCGGTCGCCGAGCGCGTCAAGGCCATGTGCGCGCGCTTCCCGATCTATCCGCAGTTGCGGGCCTCTGCCCACGCTGCATGAGATGCCCGTTCTGCGGCAATGAGGACACGCAGGTGAAGGATAGCCGCCCCAGCGAGGACGGCTCCTCCATTCGGCGGCGCCGGGCCTGCACCGCGTGCGGCCAGCGCTTCACCACCATCGAGCGGGTGCAGCTGCGGGAGCTGACCGTGCTCAAGTCCGACGGGCGGCGGGTGCCGTTCGACCGGGATAAGCTGGCCCGCTCCATCCGGATCGCGCTGCGCAAGCGGCCGGTGCAGGAGGAGCAGGTCGAGCGCATCGTGAACGGGATCGTGCGTCACCTGGAGGCGTCGGGCGAGGCGGACATCCCGAGCAAGCAGCTCGGTGAGATGGTGATGGAGGTGCTGCGCGAGGTGGACGCCGTGGCCTATGTCCGGTTCGCGAGCGTTTATCGGGACTTCCGCGAGGCGAAGGACTTCGAGACGTTCCTGGGCAGTCTCGACCAGGATGACGAGTAGCGACCTCGACCGCGCGCACATGCGGTCGGCCTTGGCGCTGGCCCGGCGGGGGCTGGGCAGCACCTGGCCGAACCCGAGTGTGGGCTGCGTGATCGTGCAGAACGGTCGGGTCGTGGGCCGGGCGACGACGGGCCCGGGTGGACGGCCGCATGCGGAGACGCAGGCGCTGGGGCAGGCCGGGGCGGCGGCGCACGGGGCGACGGCCTATGTCACGCTCGAGCCGTGCAGCCACCAGGGGCAGACGCCGCCCTGCGCGGATGCGCTGATTGCAGCGGGGGTGGCGCGCGTGGTGGTGGCCGGGGCCGACCCGGACCCCCGCGTGGACGGGCGCGGGCTGGCCCGGCTGCGCGAGGCAGGCTTGATGGTCGAAGCCGGGCTGCTCGCCGCGGAGGCGGATGCGCTGCAGGCTGGGTTTCTCACGCGCGTGCGGCTGGGGCGCCCGATGATAACGTTGAAGCTCGCGACGACGTTGGACGGGCGGATCGCGACGGCCGCGGGCGAGAGCCGCTGGATCACGGGAGCCGAGGCGCGCCGGGCCGCGCATGCGATGCGAGGCGACCACGACGCCGTGCTGGTGGGCATCGGCACCGCGCTCGCCGACGATCCGGCGCTGACTTGCCGGATCGAGGGCTTGCGCCGGCGGCCCGAGGTGCGGGTGGTGCTGGACCGCACGCTGCGACTGCCGGCCTCGGGCGTGCTGGCGCGGACGGCACGGGAGAAGCCCGTCTGGGTGGTGCACGCGGCAGGCGCAGCGTCGCCGGCGCTGGTGCAGGCAGGGGTGGTGCTGCTCGAGGCCGGGCGGGGCACGGCGGCGGAGGCCCTGGCGGCGCTCGGCCAAGCCGGTCTGACGCGCGTTCTGGTGGAGGGTGGGGCGGCGGTGGCGGGCGCGCTGCTCGAGGCGGATCTGGTGGACCGGCTCGCCTGGTTCCATGCGCCCGGCGTGCTCGGGCACGAGGGCTGGCCGGCTGCGCGCCTCGCAGTCCCGGCGCTGTCCGACATGCGGCGGTTCGGGCGTGTAGCCGCCGGGGCACGTGGCGCGGATTGGCTGAGCGAGTTCGAGCGCCGATCAAGCGACGAGTGAACCCAGGGCGGCGGGCGGCGTTGTTCCGGGCACCAACGGAGAGTGTCGTCATGAACAGCATCATCTACATCGTCGGCTTGATCGTGGTTATCGGCGCCGTGCTGTCGTTCATCGGGCTGCGCTGATCCTGCGCTGACCATGTCCCCTGGCCGTCGTGGCCGGGGTATTCCCTACGCTTGCTTACGCCAGGGCCACGCGCCTCTGGTGCAAGGTGCATGCATGCGCCTGCAAGGCCCTATGAGGCGGTTCCAACCTGACAGCCTGTTCAGGCCGCGCTCCGTCGTGCTCCTTGGGGCCGATACGGACGCGGGCGGACTGATCGCCCGCAACATGGCCGGCTTCGAGGGCCGGTTCACGGCGTTGCCCGCGGACGCTGCAGTGCCGGATGCGCACGACCTGGCGGTGTTGTCGGGCGATGGCGCGCTCGTGCGAGGGCAGTTGCAGGCGCTCGGCCAGGCCGGCGTGTTCGCGGCGGTCTGCACGACCCCAGTGCCGGGGCTGGCCGCCATGGCGCGGGAGGCAAGGGTGAGGGTCCTGGGGCCGGCCTCGTTCGGGCTCATCGTGCCCGGGATCGGCCTCAACGCATCGACTGCGCATGTGCCCGTCGCGGCGGGGCGTGTGGCACTCGTCTCCCAGTCGGCAGCATTGTGCCGGGCCGTGCTCGACTGGGCCGGGCCGAACGGGGTCGGGTTCAGCCACGTGGTCGGGCAGGGCGGAAACGCCGACGCAGGGTTCAGCCTTGCTCTCGATTGGCTCTCTCGCGACCCGAACACGGGGGCGATCCTGCTCGATATCCGCACCATCCGGGATCGGCGGTCCTTCCTGGCCGCAGCCCGGGCCGCGGCGCGGCTGCGCCCGGTGGTCGCGCTGCGGGCGGGCGGGCGGCTCGCCGATCCATCGGGGCAGGCGGACCGGGTGTTCGACGCGGCGCTGCGCAGGGCCGGCGTGCTGCGCGTGTCGGCCTATGCCGACCTTCTCGGCGCGGCCGAGATCCAGGGCCGGGTGAGGCCGCTTCGGCAGGACCGGCTATCGATCGTGACGAACGCGCTCGGGCCTGCGCACCTGGCCGCCGACGCGGCGGTGGCACAAGGGATCGAACTGATGCAGCTCGACGCCGTGGCCCAGGCGGTGCTGGCGCTGCGGCTGCCGCAGGGGCCAGCGGACCCGGGCGTCGTGTGGACGGGCTCCGACCAGCCCACGCGCTTGGCCGAAGCCGCGGCGCTGCTCGGGGGCTTGAAGGAGACGGGCGGGGTCATCGTCATCATGGCCCCGGGCGGTACCGCCCACGCAGCGGGGGCGGACGCGGCGGGCGCGGAGGCGCTGGTCGCGCTGAATGCCTCGCTGCGGGTGCCGATGCTCACATGCGTGCTGGGGGAGACGACCGGGGCGGGGCTGCGGCAGCGCCTGGCCGGGGCAGGGCTTGCGGTATTCGCGAGCCCGGAGGCGAGTGTGCGGGCGTTCGGGCAGTTGGTGGCGCAGCGTAGGGCGCGTGCGGCGGCGGTCGAGCTTCCGCCGCGGCGGGTCCTGCGCCTGGCGCCGGACCACGCCAGCGTCCGGCGCATCCTGGAGGGCGTACGACAGGCGGGGCGGGATGGGTTGTTGCAGGACGAGGCCCTGGCCGTGCTCGAGGCTTACGGGCTCCCGACCGTGCCGGGTCGAGCGGTCGCGACGGCGGAGGACGCCGTGGCGGCGGCGGCGCTGCTCGGCTACCCCGCCGTGGTGAAGCGGCGCCGCACTACACGACCCGCGGGCCGCGGGGCGGGTGGGCTGGCGCTGTCCTTGCCCGACCCGACCGCGGTGCGCGCCGCGGCTGAGCGCCTGCTGCCCTCCGAGCATGGCCTGCTCGTGCAGCGCCAGGTGGGCCGGGCGCGCGAGCTGCGCCTCACGCTCGACGACGACACCCTGTTCGGCCCGGCGATCGGCTTCGGCCTTGGCGGCACGGCCTCCGACCTGCTGGCGGACGTGGCCTACGACCTGCCGCCGCTCAACCTGGTGCTGGCCCGGGCGCTGGTGGCGCGCACCCGGGCGGGCCAGTTGCTCGCCGAACTGCGCGACCAGCCCGCGGCCGACCCCGACGCCGTGGCCGACGCGCTCGTTCGGCTGAGCCAGCTCGCCGTCGACCACCCGGAGATCGGCTCCGTCGACATCAACCCGCTCTTCGCCGACGAAGCGGGCGTATCGGCGGCCGATGCCTGGATCGGGCTGCGGCCGCTGGGCGAGCAGGCCGTGCTCGCGATAACACCCTATCCGGAGGAGCTGGCAGAGACGTTCGACGCCCGGGGCGAGGCACTGACGATCCGCCCGATCCGCCCCGAGGACGCCGAGGCGCATCGCGGCCTGTTCAGCCGGCTGCCACCCGAGGACATCCGCTACCGCTTCTTCAACATGATGCGGGATCTGCCGCCCGAGCAGATCGCGCGCATGACGCAGGTGGACTACGATCGGGAGATGGCGTTCGTCGCCGTGCGCGGGGCCGAGACGGTCGGCGTGTCGCGGCTGGTGTGGGAGCCGGGCACGCAAACGGCGGAGTTCGCCATCGTGGTCGAGCCCTCGATGAAGGGGCGCGGGGTGGCGAGGCGGCTCATGCAGCGCCTGGTCGATTGGGCGCGGTCCAAGGAACTGGAGAATGTCACCGGGCAGGTGTTGGCCGAGAACGCACCGATGCTCGCCTTCATGCGGCGCTTCGGGGCGGAAATCCATCGCGTGCCGGACGAACCCGAGATCGTCGAAGCCGTGATCGCCCTTCGATGAGCGAGACGGCCCGGGGCAGCGTGGCGCTGGTGCGGCGGCGGGCGATCCTGTGCGTGCTGGGCTCTTCTGGCTCGTTCGCGGTGGCTGCGGCGCTGGTCAAGACCGTGGCGGCGGAGGTGCCGGTCATCGAGCTCGTGCTGTTCCGCAGTGCGATCGCGCTCCTGTTCGTCGTCCCACTGATCGTGCAGGGCGGCGGCTGGACGGTGTTCCGCACGCGCCAGCCATTCGGGCACCTCGTGCGTGGGCTGGCTGGGCTCGCGGGCATGTTCACCACCTTCTACGGCCTGGCGCACCTGCCGATCGCGGCCGTGACGGCGCTCGGGTTCGCCATGCCACTGTTCCTCGCCGTCCTCAGCATCCCGCTGCTGGGGGAGCGGCTGACGGCCGGGCGCGCGATCTCGGTCGGGGCCGGGCTGGTCGGCGTCCTGCTGGTGATCCGGCCCTGGCAGGGGTCGAAGGGGCTGCCGCTGTTCGAGAGCGCGGTTGTGGTCGGGGGGGTCGTGGGGTGGGCGCTGGCGATGGTGAGTATCCGGCGCATGGGGCGGTCGGGCGAGTCGAACCTCACCATCGTCGCGCTGTTCAGCCTGCTGTGCACGCTGGTCTCGAGCCTGGCGGCAGTGCCGGGCTGGACGTCGCCGAGGCTCGAGCTATGGCCGGCGCTGCTGGGGATCGGGGTGCTGAGCGGGGCGGCGCAGCTGCTGATGACGGAGGGCTACCGCAGCGGCGAGGCCAGCATGCTGGCGCCCTTCGAGTATAGCGCGATCCTCTACACGCTGGCGCTCGGCTTCGTCGTGTGGGGCGAGCGGCCGGGCGTGTGGGACGGGATCGGGATCGGCGTGCTGGTGGCTGCGGGGCTGCTGACGTGGTGGCGGGAGGCGCGGCGTTAGAGCGCCTGCGTGTGGGCCGCGTTCACGAGGGGTAGGTGGTCGAAACGACGTCCCCGAGCGACACCTTCCACTCGAGCCGGGTCGGGCCTGTTTTCCTGAACAGCACGTTCGAGGCGAGAAAGCCGCCCGCCGCATAGCCGAAATTGGTGATGGGGTGGCATCGCTGCGCGACGATGAAGGCCGGCTCGGCCATCTGCGCGGACACGATCTCGAAGCCGGTATGGCCGTTCAACAATCCAGCCCAGGCCCGATCCGAATACCTCCAGAAATCCCACGGAGCATCGTGGACGGGCCAGCACTGATGGGTGGTGAACAGGCCGACCGCGCCGACGTTGAGGACGTTGTTCAGTTCGAGGATGAACTTCCAGGGCATCAGGAGATGCTCCAGGACAGAAAATGCCATCACGGCATCGAAGCGTTGCTGCGGGAACGCGATCGATAGGTCGTGGGCGTCTCCCACCATGTCGACGTTCGGACCGTCCAGCACGTCGAACCCGGTGTAGCCCCAACCTGGCGGCACGATGTCTCGACGCACGATCTGCGACCGGGCCCTCGACCCGACCTCGAGCAGTTGGCCGGCCTTGCTCTCCCGCAGCAGGCCGGCGAACCGGGCCGTGAGGTTCGCGGCGGGGTCCTGCTGATCGACGTTGAGGCCGCGCACGATCTCGGTCTCGCCCGTTTCATGCCGCACGAGGAGGTAGGCATCGCGCAACGCCTCGTTCGTGGCGGTGAACGGCAGAGTTTCGGCGAACCGAACGGTCGCGGCCGCCGGGCCGAGCTGGGCCGCAACGTCCGGGCTGTCGATGCTGCCGTAGCTGAGCAGTTGCGCGCGCCCTTCCGGAAGGCCGGACGAGCACAGCTCCAGCCGACGTATCGGCGTGGCGCCGATGACCCAACCGGACACGGACAGCATGCCGTTGAAGACGGCGAACACGTCGATTGCAAATTGCAGCGCCACCTGGCCGGTCCTCCGTTTCGTCGCTCGTCCGAGGTGTCGCGAGCGGCTGATGCTCGCTGCCGGCGCCGACCTCGCCGCCTAGAACAATCCCTCGATCTGCCCGGCGGCATCGAGCCTGATCGCGTTGGCGGCCGGCACGCGGGGCAGGCCGGGCATGGTCATGATGTCGCCGCAGACGGCCACCACGAACCCGGCGCCGGCCGAGAGCCGCACCTCGCGCACGGGCAGGACGTGTCCTTCGGGCGCGCCCATCTTCGTCGGGTCCGCGCTGAAGCTGTATTGCGTCTTGGCCACGCAGACAGGGACGTGGCCGAAACCCGCCTTCTCGAACGCCTCGAGGCGCTTGGCGACGGCTGCGGGAATGGACACGTCGGCGGCGCGGTAGATCTCGCGGGCGATGGTGCGGAGCTTGTCCGCGAGGCCGAGCTCCGAGGCGTAGAGCGGCTTGTAAGCGGCGGTTCCGGCCTCGATGCGGGCGAGCACGGCGCGTGCCAGGTCGGCGGCCCCTGCGGCGCCGTCGGACCAGTGGGTGCAGAGCACGACCTCGGTGCCGCGCGTGGCCATGGCCTTGCGGATGACGGCGAACTCGGCCTCCGTGTCGGACGTGAAGCGGTTGAGCGCCACCACGACGGGCAGGCCGAACTTGCCGAGGTTCTCCACGTGCCGGGCGAGGTTGACCACGCCGCGGGCGACGGCGGCCGTGTCCTCCCGCCCGAGGTCGGACTTCGCCACACCGCCATGCATCTTGAGGGCGCGGACGGTGGCCACAACCACGGCGCAGCTGGGCGCGATGCCGGCCGAGGGGCACTTGATGTCGAGGAACTTCTCCCCGCCCAGGTCGGCGCCGAACCCGGCTTCCGTGACCACGACATCCGCGAGGCCGAGGCCCAGCCGCGTGGCGACGACCGAGTTGCAGCCATGGGCGATGTTGGCGAACGGGCCGCCATGGATGAGGGCCGGGCTGCCATCGAGGGTCTGGACCAGGTTGGGCGAGAACGCATCCCGTAGCAGGGCCGCCATGGCGCCATCGGCCTGCAGGTCCCGGGCGAGCACGGCTGAGCCATCGCGGCGGCTGGCGACCTGGATGCGGCCGAGCCGGGCCTGCAGGTCCTCGAGGTCTCGCGCGAGGCAGAACACGGCCATGACTTCGCTGGCCACCGTGATGTCGAAGCCGTCCTCGCGGGGCAAGCCGTTCGCCACGCCGCCGAGGCCGGCCACGATTTGGCGCAAAGCACGGTCGTTCATGTCCAGCGCCCGGCGCCAGGTGATGCGCCGCGTGTCGATGCCGAGCTCGTTGCCCCAATAGACATGGTTGTCGAGCAGGGCGGCGAGCAGGTTGTTGGCGCTGGTGATGGCGTGGAAGTCGCCGGTGAAGTGCAGGTTGATCTCGTCCATGGGGGCCACCTGGGCGCGGCCGCCGCCCGTGGCGCCGCCCTTCATGCCGAAGCAGGGGCCGAGGCTCGGTTCGCGCAGGCAGATCATGGCGCGGGTGCCGATGTGGTTCAGCGCGTCGCCGAGGCCGATCGTGGTGGTGGTCTTGCCCTCACCGGCCGCGGTGGGGCTGATGCCTGTGACGAGCACGAGCTTGCCGGACGGCGTGCGGCTGCGCTCGGCCACGAAGTCGAGCGCGATCTTGGCCTTGAACCGCCCATAGGGCTCGAGGGCGGAATCCGGGATCCCGGCGCGGGCAGCGATCTCGGCGATGGGGCGCAGGGTGGCGGCACGGGCGATCTCGAGGTCGGTGCTCATGCGGCGCGGGCCCGTTCGTGGCTGGAGAGTCCCATGGCTTCGAGCACCCGGCCCATGGCGTGCACCGTGCGGCGCATGTCGTCCGGGCCGATCGCGCCGATGCAGCCGATCCGGATGCTGGGCTCGGGAGTGTTGTAGAAATTGCTGATGAGGAAGCCGTGGGCCTTCAACTGATCGACGAAGGCTTGCAGGTTCCAAGCCGGGTGCGGCGGAGCCTCGATGTTCATCACGATCGGGCCCTGGAGCGCGCGCGGCAGGCAGGGGCGCAGGCCGAGGGAGCGTGCGCCTTCGTGGAGCGCGTCGGCATTGGCCGTGTAGCGGGCGAGGCGTGCGGGCTGGCCACCCTCGGCGTCGTAGAGGTCGAGCGCCACGTCGAAGCTGGCGAGGGTGCCGGCGGCGGGGGTGAAGCGGTGGGATCCCCACTTCGTCTCGACCGAGTGCTGATACAGCTCACCGAAATCGAACGACCAGCTGCCGGCCTGGCCGACGCAGGCGAGCAGGCGGTCCACCGGGGCGATGGTGAAGGAGGTGCCGGGCAGGCCCTCGAGGCACTTGTTGGACGTGAAGCTCATGCTGTCGACCATGGGCAGCCCGCCGATGTCGAACGGGAGGGCCCCGAAGGCCGACACGGCGTCCACGACCACACGGCGCCCGGCGCGCCCGGCGGCCCGGGCGAGGGCGGGGACGTCGTGGATGATGCCGGTCGCCGTCTCGCTGTAGACGCAGGCGAGGTGGCTGATGGTCGGGTCGTCGTGCAGCGCCTGCTCGACGGCGTCGGGGCTGGTAGCGGTGTCCCGCGCGACGGGCAGGGGCACGATGACGCGCCCGGCCTCCGTGGCGAGGCGGCGGATACGGTCGGCATACTGGCCCGTGATGGGCAGCAGGACGCGTCCACCTGGCGGCACGAAGGTGCGGATGGCCGCCTCCAGTGCGAAGTGGCCGCAACCGGGGAGGGGCAGGCAGGCGTGCTGCCCAGGGACGCCACCCGCAAGGGCCAGCACGCGGGCGCGGATTCGGGCATAGATCGCGCGGAAATCGAGGTCCCAGGGCGCATAATCCTGCGCGGCAGCGGCGCGGACCCGGGGGTCGGTGGTCACGGGACCGGGGATCAGCAACAGCATAGGGGCACCTGACTGGATGGTGGGCGCGGCGGTTGCCAGCCGCGCCCGGTTGGAGGTGTCAGAGTTCGGTGTAGGTGCCGTTCTTCCACACGTAGAACACGTAGTCGGCGGCGGTCACGTCACCCTTCTTGTCGAACAGGATCGGGCCGATGACGGTGTCGATCTTCAGGTTGGCCCGGAGTGCGGCCGAGACCTTCTTCGGGTCGGTCGTGCCGGCCTTCTTCACGCCGGCGGCCCAGGTCTGGATCGCGGCGTAGGTGTAGAGCGTGTAGCCTTCGGGGTCGAAGCCCTTCGCCTTGAACTCGGCGACCACCTTCGAGGCCGTCGGGCGCTTGCGCGGGTCGGACGGGAAGGTCATGAGCGTGTTCGCACCCGCGTCGCCGGCGATCTGCCAGAACTCGGTTGTGGCGAGCGCGTCGCCGCCCACGATCGTCACGTTCATGCCCTGCTCCTTCGCCTGGCGCGCGATCAGCCCCGTCTCGGTGTGGTAGCCGCCGATGTAGACGACCTCGACCGCGGCCTGCTTGAGGCGGCTCACCACGGCGGAGTAGTCGCGCTCGCCGGGGGTGTAGGCGCTGTAGAGCGTCTCCTTGCCGCCGTTGGCCTTCAGGCCCTTCAAGGTCTCATCGGCCAGGCCCTTGCCGTAGGCGGTGTTGTCGTGCAGCACCGCGATCTTCTTGCCCTTGAACTTCGTCGCCAGGTACTTGCCGGCGATGGCGCCCTGCTGGTCATCCCGCCCGCAGACGCGGAAGGTGTTCCAGCCGCCCTCGTCCGTATATTTCACGTTGGTGCTCGCCGGGCTGATCTGGAGCACGCCCTCCTCGGCATACACCTTGCTGGCCGGGATGGACGAGCTCGAGCAATAGTGCCCGGCGACCAGGACCACCTTGCGGCTTGCCATCTGGTTGGCGACGCTGACGGCCTGCTTCGGGTCGCACGCATCGTCGCCGACCTGCAGCACGAGCTGCTTGCCGAGCACGCCGCCGGCCTTGTTGATGTCGGCGACGGCCATTTCGGCCCCGGCCTTCATCTGTGCGCCGGTCGAGGCGTAGTTGCCCGTCATGGGGCCGACGGTCGCTATGTTGATCTGCGCCTGGGCCGCGCCGGTTGCGACGACCATGGCAGCGGCGGCAAACAAGGTCCTGCGAAGCATGTGAAACTCCCCCTTCGGTGTTGGGCCGAAGCGGGAGCCTAGGCGGGTTGCATGCCGGGCGAAAGCCCGCCCGGGCACGCGATCGGCGCTAGAAGGCGAGCAAGGCGTCGATATCTGCCTGCGCCATGGCATGGGCGGGCAGTTGCGGCCCGTTCAGCATGCCCGTGGGCTCCGGCGGAGGGGCGGCAGCGATTCGGGTGGCGCCGAACACGCCGATCATGTCGTCGACCTTCGCCTCCACAGCCTTGAGCGCCGCGACCACCTTGGAGATGCGCTGGCCCGTCACGTCCTGGAAGGAGCAGGCCTCGTAGATCGTGGTCGTCGCACGCTGGATCAGCACCGCATCGACTGGGGCGCCGGCTTGCGCCGCGTTTTCGAGCAGTTCGCACGACTCGAGGATCGCGTTCGTGGCCGAAGCCGTGTGGGCCACCACCGCGTCCAGCTCGTCCGTAGCGGCCGGGATGTGGCCTGCCACGAACGGCCCGGCCTCGAGGCGCTGCAGCTCGGCACGCGTGGCGGCGATGGAGGAGGCCAGCGCCTCGACCTCGGCCAGCAGAGAGCGGGGGGCGCGTGCATCCTCAAGCATGGGCGAGCACCTTCTCGATCTTGGCCTGCAGCGTCTCGGCGTTGAACGGTTTGACGATGTAGTTCGACACGCCCGCATCGCGTGCGGCCACGATGTTCTCGGCCTTGCTCTCGGCCGTGACCATGATGAAGGGCACGGCCTTAAGCCGCGCGTCGCCCCGCACCTCCTGCAACAGCTGCAGGCCGGTCATCGGCTCCATGTTCCAATCACTGATGACAAGGCCGAACTGCCCGGAGCGCAGCTTCTGCAGCGCCTCCGTACCATCGGACGCTTCATCGACGTTGTTGAAGCCGATCTGGCGCAGCAGGTTGCGGATGATCCGCAACATGGTCTTGTAGTCGTCCACGATCAGCACGTTCATCGACTGGTCGACCGACATTCGCGACTCCTTCTGAGATGTCGCCTTCCTACCGGGAGAACGTTAACGAGACCCTCACAGCCGCCAGGCACCGGGTTCGACGCTCACGGCTTTTTGAACGAATATGACCGCAATCCTAGCGTCTCTTCATCTACTTAGGCGTTCGTGTCCATGAACCCGTCGCAATGCTGCGACTGTAGAGGACGGTGACGATGGCAGAGCAGGTGTTGGTCACGGGTGGCGCCGGGTTCATCGGATGCCACGTGGTGAGAGCCCTCTTGCAGCGAGGCCACTCGGTGCGTGTCCTCGATAGCCTGATCGATCAGGTGCATGGCGGCGGCAAGCGGGATCCGGTGCTTGCGCAGGTCGAGCTGGTGCGCGCCGACGTGCGGGACCTGGACCGGGTGGCAGAAGCGCTGCAGGGGGTCGATGCCGTGATCCACCTGGCCGCCGAGGTGGGCGTGGGCCAGAGCATGTATGCCATCGACCGCTACGTCTCGGTCAACGACACCGGGACTGCGGTCCTGTTCCAGGCCCTCATCGACCACCCCGTGCGGCGCGTCGTGGTGGCGAGCAGCATGAGCGTGTATGGCGAGGGGCTGTATCGAACTGCGGCTGGCGAGCGGCTGGACGATGTGCAGCGCCCGGCCGGCAAGCTCCCGACGGGGTGGGATCCGGTCGGGCCGGATGGCAAGCGCCTCACGCCCATCGCGACGCCCGAGTGGAAGCGGACCAACCTCGCCTCCGTCTATGCGCTCACCAAATACGTGCAGGAGCGGCTGACCCTCACCGTCAGCCCGGCCTACGACATGCAGGGCGTCGCGTTGCGGCTGTTCAACGTGTACGGCCCCGGCCAGGCGCTCTCCAACCCCTATACCGGCGTGCTCGCCATCTTTGCCTCGCGGCTACAGAACAACGAGCGCCCGTTGGTGTTCGAGGACGGCGAGCAGCGGCGGGACTTCGTGCACGTGGACGACGTGGCGCGCGCCTTCATGCTGGCGCTCGAGCATCCGGAGGCGGCCGGCCGCGTATTCAACGTGGGCAGTGGGCGGGACGTGAGCATCCTCGAGGTGGGTGAGGCGATGGCGCGGGCGATGGCCGTGCCGCATCTGCAGCCCGAGGTGGTGGGCAAGGCCCGGGTCGGCGACATAAGGCACTGCTTTGCCGACATCTCGCTGGCGCGCGAAGTGCTGGGCTTCGCGCCGCGGCGGACGTTCGACGACAGCCTGGGCGAGCTCGCCGAATGGGTCGCCGAGCAGCGCGCCGAGGATCGCGTGCAGGATGCCAGGCGGGAGCTCGAGCGCCGCGGTCTGTTCGCGTGAGCACCGTCCTGGTCACGGGCGGCGCCGGGTTCATCGGGGCGAACCTGGTGGACCGATTGGCAGGCGACGGCCACCAGGTGCGCGTGTTCGACGCGCTGGCACGGCCCGGCGTCGAGGCGAACCTGCACTGGCTGCGTCGCCTGCACCCGGACCGGGTGGAGCCGATGGTGGCCGATGTGCGGGATCGGGCGGCGGTGAGCGAGGCAGTGCGGGGGGTGGACGCCGTCTTCCACATGGCCGCTCGGGTTGCGGTCACGACGAGCCTCGATGACCCGGAGCTCGATTTCGACGTGAACCTGCGTGGCACGCTGAACCTGCTCGAGGCGGTGCGGGCCCAGCCGACGCGGCCGGCCTTCCTCTTTGCCAGCACGAACAAGGTCTATGGCAACCTGGGCGACATCCCGCTTGCTCGGGATGGCGGGGCGTATCTGCCCCAAGATGAACGGCTTAGGGCCCGCGGCATCGACGAGACGCGGCCGCTCAGCTTCTACACGCCCTATGGCTGCTCCAAGGGGGCCGCGGACCAATACGTGCTGGATTACGCGCGCAGCTTCGACGTGCCGGCCTGCGTGCTGCGGATGAGCTGCATCTACGGGCCGCGGCAACGCGGGACGGAGGACCAGGGGTGGCTCGCGCATTTCCTGTATTCGGTGCTCGCCGGCCGGCCGATCAGCATCTATGGCGACGGGCGCCAGGTGCGGGATCTGCTGTATGTGGACGACGCGGTCGAAGCCTACCTGGGTGCCTGGGGCCGCATCGAGGCCGTGTCCGGCCAGGCTTTCAACCTGGGCGGCGGGCCGCAGAACGCCGTGACGCTGCTGCAGGTGCTCGCAGAGATCGGCGGCATCACCGGGCGGCAGCCGGACCTGCGGTTCAGCGAGTGGCGGCCTGGTGATCAGCGCTATTTCGTGGCCGACATGGGCCGGGCGCGGGAGGCGTTCGGTTTGGGTGCCTTGGTGCCCTGGCGGGATGGCCTTCGGCGGCTCGCGGCGTGGGTCGGCAGCGAACGGGCGCCGGCGCCGGCCCATGCACCCGCCATGGGAGGCGGCGCGTGAGGGTCGCCCTGGTCAACCCGCCCTGGACGTTCGAGGGCAGCATCTACTTTGGCTGCCGCGAACCGCATCTGCCCCTGGAACTCGGTTATTGCCGGGCGCTGCTGGAGCGCGACGGGCACGAGGTGCTGCTCCTGGACGGGCACCTCGAGGGCCGCAGCTACGAGGACCTGGCCACGGGTATCGTGGCATTCGGCCCCGCCATGACGGTGGTGGCCACGGCGCCGAGCTACCTCTTCTGGCGCTGTGCGCCGCCGGAGCTGCGGGTGCCGCGGGCCATGCTGGATGCGTTGTCGGGGCAAGGCGGGCTGACGGTGGCCGTTGGGCCGCATGGCTCCGCGACGCCGGCCGCGACGCTCGCGAAGCTCGGCGTAGGCTGCGTGGTGATGGGCGAGTGCGAGGAGGTGGTCGCTGCCCTGGCGAATGGCGGGTTGCCGGGTGTGGTGCCGGGCACCGCGGCGCTGCTCGATGGTGCGCTGGTGCAGGCTGGTGGGCCGCAAGCCGCGCGGTTCGTGGACGCGGCGGCGCTGCACTGGCCCGATGCCTGGGTCGCGCGGCACCACCATCACCATCACCGCTACCACGACGAAGGCCGTGGCCCGGGGGCCGAGGTGGAGGCATCGCGGGGCTGCCCCTACACGTGCAGCTTCTGCGCCAAGATCGACTTCCGGGACGCGTATCGCCGGCGGGAGCTGGCGCCCTTGCTCGAGGAGATCGACGCGCTGCGGGCGCAGGGCGTGACATACCTCTACTTCATCGACGAGATCTTCCTGCCGAACCGGCCGCTGCTCGAGGCGCTGATCGGGCGCGGCCTGCAGTTCGGTGTTCAAACGCGCATCGACCTGTGGAAGCCGGACATGCTCGAGCTGCTGGGCCGCGCCGGCTGCGTCAGCATCGAGGCGGGGGTGGAGAGCCTGACGGAGGACGGCCGGGCTGCGCTCGACAAGAAGTGCAAGATGACGACGGACGAATTGGCCGAGCGGCTGATCGTCGCCCGCCGGCACGTGCCGTTCGTGCAGGCGAACCTGATCGAGACACCGAGCGACGACGACGCGTTGGTCCAGGCCTGGCGCGCTCGCCTGAGGGAGGCCGGCGTTTGGGCGAACGATCCGGTCCCGCTCTACCCCTACCCGAGCTCACCCGATTACCGCCGGCTGTTCGGCCTTCCGGACGACCGCGCGTGGGAGCGGGCGCACGAGCACTATCTGGGCCAGTTCGAAAGTTTCTCCGATATCCAGGACGGGCGGCCCTTGCCGCTGCCGGCGCTGGAGCGTGCATGCCGGGCGGATTAGGCGGCGACCTGCTGCTGACGACCGATGCGGTGGGGGGCGTGTGGCGCTACACGGCGGATTTGGCGCGGGGCCTTCGCGAGAGGGGCGTAGGCAGCGTCGTCGCGGTGCTCGGGCCGAAGGCGACGGGGCAGCAGGTGGCCGAGATCGAGGCCGTGGAGGGCGCACGGGTGGTGCAGACCGGGCTGCCGCTCGACTGGACAGCGGCGGACGAGGCGGCGCTGGCCCATGCCTCGGGGCGGCTCGCGGCCTTGGCCGGACTGACCGGGGCGGCCGCCGTGCACCTCCATGCGCCAGCGCTGATGGGCGAGGCGCGGTGGCCCGTGCCCGTGGTGGCCGTCGGGCATAGTTGCGTGGGCACCTGGTGGGCGGCGGTGCGGGGCGGGGAGCTTCCGGAGGACCTGGCGTGGCGCGCAGCGGCGACGAAGGCCGGGCTGCACAGGGCGTCGGCGGTGATTGCGCCGAGCTCGGCGCAGGCCCGGGCCATGCGCGCGCTGTATGGGACCGTGCCGATCGCGGTGGTGCATAATGGTGTATCGCCACGGGCGCGCCTGGATGGCTCCCGCGAGCGGGCCGTGTTGACGGCCGGGCGGCTGTGGGACGAAGGCAAGGGCATCGCCATGCTGGACCATGCGGCGGACGGGCTCGGTGCGCCGGTGCGTGCTGCGGGGCCGCTCGAAGGGCCGAACGGAGCGCGGGTGACCCTGCACGACATCGAAACGCTCGGCATGCTCGACGCAACCGGGATGCAGCGTGCCTTCGGGGCGGCGACGGTGTTCGCCTCCCTGGCCCGGTATGAGCCGTTCGGCCTGGCGGTGCTCGAGGCCGCGCAGGCCGGGATGCGGCTCGTGCTGAGCGACATCCCGACATTCCGCGAGCTTTGGGATGGCGTCGCGACCTTCGTGCCCCGCGGGGAGGACCCGAGCACGGCATTGCGTGCGGCGCTCGACGCGCAGGGGGACGGAGGCGCTGCCGAGCGGGCCACGCATTACACGCTGGACGCCATGGTCGACGGCACGCTGGCCGTGCACCGCGCCCTGCTCGTGGCTGCCTGATGCGGATCGTCTACTTCACGCATTCGCTGCAGAGCTGCTGGAACCATGGCAACGCGCATTTCCTGCGTGGCGTGTTGCGGGAGCTGGGCGCGCGCGGGCACGACGTGCAGGCCTTCGAGCCCGAAGGGGCCTGGAGTGTTCAGAACCTGGTCCGGGATGGCGGGGAGGCGCTGCTGGAGTGCTGGCGCGGCTTCTACCCCACGCTCCGCACCACGGTGTTCGACCCGGCCGCGGACCTCGCGCCCCTCCTCGTTGGTGCCGACGTCGTAATCGTGCACGAGTGGAATGAGCCCGCGCTGGTGTCGGCCCTCGGCGCGCTGCGGCGCACCGGCCGGTTCCGCCTGTTGTTCCACGACACGCATCACCGCGCGGTCAGCGAGCCCGAGGCGATGCGGCGCTACGACCTTTCGGAGTACGACGGCGTGCTGGCCTTTGGGGAGGCGCTGGCAGCGGTTTATCGCGGCTGGGGCTGGGGCGACCGGGTGCATGTTTGGCACGAGGCAGCGGACACGGCGCTGTTCCACCCTCCAGCCCGGCTCGACCCGCGGTCCGGGGCGGTGTGGATCGGGAACTGGGGCGATGGGGAGCGCACCGCGGAGCTCGAGGCGTTCCTGTTCGGGCCGCTGCAGCGCGTGGGCCTGCCGCTCGATGTGCATGGCGTTCGCTACCCGGAGCAGGCGAGGGCCATGCTCGCCCGGCACGGCGCGCGATATCGCGGCTGGCTGCCGAACCATCGCGCACCGGAGGTGTTCGGGCGGCATCTGCTGACGGTGCACGTGCCGCGCCGATACTACGCGCAGGCGCTGCCGGGCATCCCGACCATCCGAGTGTTCGAGGCGCTGGCCTGCGGCATCCCGCTCGCCTCGGCCCCATGGGACGATGCTGAGGGCCTGTTCACGCCCGGCGTCGACTACCTGGTCGCGAAGGACGGGGCAGCGATGGAGCGGGCACTGCGGGACCTCGTCCACGACGCCGGGCTGCGGGCGGCGCTGGCGGCTCACGGGCTGGCCACCATCCGGGCGCGGCACAGCTGCGGCCATCGCGCGGTCGAGTTGCTGAGCATCATCGGGGGTATCGCGTGAAGATCGCCTTCTACGGCTCGAGCCTGCTGTCGTCCTACTGGAACGGGGCGGCGACCTATTATCGCGGCATCCTCTCCGCTTTGGCGCCGCTGGGGCACGAGATCGTCTTCTACGAGCCGGACGCGTTCGACCGGCAGAGCCACACGGACATCGCGCCGCCGGACTATGCCCGCTCCGTCGTCTATCCGGCCACGGCCGAGGGACTCGCCTCCGTCCTGGCCGGGGCGTCCGCGGCGGACGTGGTGGTGAAGGCGAGCGGCGTGGGCGTGTTCGACGACGAGCTGCTGGCCGGCATTCTCGCGCATGCACGGCCCGGCGCACTCCGCATCTTCTGGGACGTGGATGCGGCAGCCACCTTGGAGACGGTGCGGGCGAACCCGGCCGACCCGATGCACGCGGCCCTCCCGCACCTCGACGCTGTGTTCACGTATGGCGGCGGCCCGCCCGTCGTGGCTTCCTACCTCGCGCTGGGGGCACGTCGGTGCGAGCCCATCTACAACGCGCTCGACCCGGCGACCCACCACCCCGTGCCTGCGGATCCGCGCTTCGCGGCCGACCTCGCCTTCCTGGCCAACCGGCTGCCGGACCGGGAACGGCGGGTTGAGCAGTTCTTCCTCGACGCCGCCGCGCGCTGCCCCGCACGAGCCTTCCTGCTCGGCGGCAATGGCTGGCACGACAAGCCCATACCGCAGAACGTGCGGGCCATCGGGCACGTGGGCACGGCGGACCACAACGCGTTCAACTGCTCGGCGCTGGCCACGCTGAACGTCGCGCGGGACAGCATGGCGGCCGTCGGCTTCTCCCCGGCCACCCGGGTGTTCGAGGCGGCGGGGGCGGGGGCCTGCCTCATCACGGATGCCTGGGAGGGCGTGGAGTCGTTCCTGGAGCCGGGCGCCGAGGTGCTGGTGGCGCGGGACGGGCAGGATGTGGCGGCGCACCTCGAGTCGCTGACGCCGGAGCGGGCGCGGGTTATCGGGCAGGCTGCCCGGACGCGGGTGCTGCGGGAGCATACCTATGCGCAACGGGCGGTGATCGTGGATGGGCTCCTGCGGTCGGGCCTGAAGCAAACGTGAGGCAACGACGCCGGTCGGCGCGCTTTCGTGTGGGCACCACCTTCGAGGAGCACGCATCATGGCCGGACAACTCGCGATCGTCACAGGCGCCAGCACCGGCATCGGCTACGAACTGGCGCGTTGCTGCGCGAAGGCCGGTTTCGACCTGCTGATCGCGGCCGACGAGCCGGGCATCGAGGCCGCTGCCACCAGCCTGCGAGGCGAGGGCGCCACGGTCGAGGCCGTGCAGGCGGACCTGGCGACCGTGGACGGCGTCGATACGATGCTGGCGGCGGCCGGGGGCCGGCCGATCGCGGCCTTGCTGGCCAATGCGGGGCGGGGTCTCGGGCACGGCTTCGTCGACCAGGACTGGGCCGACATCTTGCGGGTGATCAACACCAACGTGACCGGGACGACCTACCTGTTGCACAAGGCGCTGCCGGCGATGAAGCAGCGCGGGTCGGGCCGGGTTCTGATCACCGGGTCGATCGCCGGGTTCATGCCGGGCACCTACCAGGCCGTCTACAACGCCTCCAAGGCGTTTCTGGACAGCATCAGCTTCGCCATCCGCGCCGAGCTGAAGGACACGGGCATCACCGTGACCTGCCTGATGCCGGGCGCGACGGAGACGGAGTTCTTCGAGCGGGCCGACATGATGGACACCAACGTGGGCACGGCGAAGAAGGACGACGCGGCGATGGTGGCCCAGAAGGGGTTCGAGGCCATGATGAAGGGCGAGGGCGACGTCGTGACCGGTTGGCACAACAAGCTGCAGGCCGCGATTGCGCACATCACCCCGGCGCCGGTGCTGGCCGAGCTGCACCGCAAGATGGCGGCACCGGGCACGGCGGGCTGAGGCGCCGAATGCGCCGGTTGCGCCGCCTTGGCCGGATGACGGCATTGTTGCTGACGCGACACGGCCCGGCGAGGTAAGCCGGGGGATGCCCGACACGCCATCCTCCCTCGCTCCGGCCCTTGCTCCGGCCCTCGCTCCGGCCCCGGCTCCGGCCTTCGAGGCTGCGCCGCACTACTCTCACAGGCAGATCCTGAGGGTCGTCACCGGGATCATGCTGTGCATCTTCCTCGCCTCGCTGGATCAGACGGTCGTGATCCCGGCCGTACCGGCCATCGCGGGCGACCTGAACGCGTTCGGGCACCTCTCATGGATCGTCACCGCCTATCTACTGACCAGCACGGCGGCGACGCCGATCTATGGCAAGCTCTCCGACATCTATGGCCGGCGTGCGATGCTGCTGCCGGCGCTCGGGCTGTTCATTGCCGCGAGCATGGCGTGTGGGTTTGCACAGACCTTGCCGCAGCTGATCGTGGCGCGGGCGCTGCAGGGGCTGGGTGGGGCCGGGCTGATGGCCATGTCGCAGGCGGCGGTGGCGGACGTGGTAGCGCCGCGGGAGCGGGGGCGATACCAGGGCTACATGGCCTCGATGTGGGGGCTGTCGTCCATCGCCGGGCCCATCCTGGGCGGGTGGGTGACGGACCAGTTCTCGTGGCGATGGGTATTCTGGATCAACCTGCCGGTCGGGCTGGTGGCGATGGTGCTGTGCAACCGGGCTCTGAAGCTGATCGCGCACCAGCGGCGCCCGGCGCGCATCGACTGGTGGGGGGCGACGCTGCTGGTGGCGGGGGTCACGGCCTGGTTGCTGTTGCTGAGCTGGGGCGGGTCGGAATACGGGTGGGGGTCGGCGCCCATCATCGGGCTGGGGGTGGCCGGTGCCGTGCTGCTGGCAGTGCTGATGTGGCATGAGGGGCGCACGCCGGACCCGATCGTGCCGCCTCGGCTATTCCGGAGCCGGACGATCGCGTGCGGCGTATGGATCTCGTTCTTTGCGTCGCTCGGGCTGTTCGGGGCCACATTCCTGCTGCCGCTCTACCTCCAGCTCGTGCTGGGCTTCAGCGCCTCGAGCTCGGGGCTGCTGGTCGTGCCATACATGGGGAGCTCGGTCTTGGGTGCGATGGCGGCCGGAACCATGGCGCGGAGGGTAGGGCGGGTTCGGGCGATCATCCTGGCGGGGGCGGTGGCTGCGCTGTTCGGCTTCGTTGGCTTGGCCTTGATGTCGGGTTGGGCGTCGCTCTGGCTGCTGCTGCCGTGCTCGTTCGTGCTCGGGTTGGGCACGGGGCTCACGATGCCGACGGTCCTGATGGCGGTACAGAATGCCGCCGGGCGGGCGGATGTGGGGGCTGCGACCGGGACGCTGCTGTTTCTGCGCTCCATGGGCGGGGCGTTCGGCAGCACGGTGGTGGGGGCACTGCTGGCGGTGCGGTTCAACGCCGGGCTGGCGGCGGCGGGGGTGGACCATGAGGTGGACCTGGGCGCGTTGCGGCACGGCGCAGAAGGGGGCGACGCGCTCGCCGGGTTGGGCACGATCTCCGTGGAGGGGGCGCGGGCGGCTCTCTCGAGCGGGTTCGCGCTGGCGTTCGCCGTGTGCGGGCTCGTGACGGCGATGGCGCTGCTGATGGCGTGGTGGATGGACGACCTGCCGTTACGCTCGTCCACGGACGCGCCCGAGCCGGCGCTGCACTGACGTCGTCGGCGGCTCAGGCCCGGCGGCGGCGGGTCACCGATCCGATGCCGACCACTGCGCCGAGCAGGACGGCCCAGGTGGCGGGCTCGGGCACCGCGAACAAGCTGACCCCGTCGAGCAGTGCGAACGGTGGCAGGCCATTCGGGCCGCCATTCGCCATGAACGAGAGGGTCTGCGTGTTTGCCTTTGCGCGGAACATGACCGTCTCCTTCATCCAGGGCACGAAGCCATGGTTGGCGTTGTTGACCGTGAGAGTGGTGTAGGCCTGCGTGCCGAACGTGACCGTCCAGGATTCGGTGGTTGCGCCATCGAAGCCGTATTGCTGTGCGGCCGCCCAGTAGAACGTCAGCAGGTAGTCGGTCCCGATCGTGAGCCCGCCGATGCTTTGGTAGATTGGGCCCTGGTTGTATGCAGGGTCGGAGGCGATGAAGTTGCCGCCTGTCGGGCTCGCGGTCGTGAAACCGTTGTTGGAGCCGTTCTTCGGGCCCCACAACTTGACCGAGTCACCACCGCTGCTGTTCGTGGCGCCGGGGTAGTTGGCCGGGGTAAGGCCCACGGTCGGCGTGCCGTCTCCGGTGCCGGCGAAGTAGAGGAACGTGTAGCCGACGCTGTTGCCGCCCGGGTTGGTGGTCCAGCCGGCCACGTTCGTGGCGGTCACCTGTGTGGGCGCGGTGATCGAAGTCGTTTCGAAATCCCCGTTGACGACGACGTTCACGGCAGGCCCTGCAACGGCCGGAGCGGCGCCGAGGGCGGCGGCAAGTGCAACGGTCGGGGCGAGCCAGGCGGGTTGGAATTGCATCTTCAACAGCCTCATCCAGAGCCGGGCAATACCGGCAGCGCGATAGGACTGGTGTAGATTGCCGTTATTCAATCGTCAAAGCGTTGTTGGTCAGATCTTGTCAGCCATTGCCTGGGACGGTTTGGTGCGTGTTGCAACAGGTGTGGCATCCGCAACGCCATACGAGCCGGGCCATTGGTTCGGGGGAAGGTTCAGCGTGCCGAACAGCCGGTCGAGCCAGGGCAGCATGGACGCATAGTTTGAGTTGATCGGCCCGATGCGGACGTGATGCCAGTGGTGGAAGGCGGGCGACGAGATGAGATGTTCGAAGGGCCCGAACCGCACCTTCAGGTTGGAATGTATGACGTAGCCCCAGACGGAGCCCACCAGCAGGACGACGGCCGGCACGATCGAGTCCTCGGCGCCGTGCGGGCTGCCGAGGCCGAGCATGTAGAGGGGGACGAGGCCGCAGAGCTTGGTGAAGACCATGTCGACGGGATGCGCGCGGGTGTTCACGAGCCAGTCCATATGCTCGGCCTCGTGATGCACCGCGTGGAAGCGCCACAGCGGCGGGACCTCGTGGGACCAGCGATGGCCCCAGTAGGAGCCCAGCTCCCCGATCACGAGCCCTGCAGCCATGCGGAGCCAAAGCGGCTGCTCGCCGATGGCCTGGAGCACGCCGGAGGGCACCAGCGCGTGGCCTGCGGAGGCGGCAACCGAGAGCGGCAGGCTCAGCAGGATTGCCGGGATGATCCCGTTGACGAAATAGAGGGATATGTCCGTGCCGACGCCCTTGCGCCAGATGCCGGCTTCTCGCACGGCGAAGGCGCGCTCGAGCGGGATGAACACGAGGGCGAGCCCGGCGAGCCATAGGCTGAGCCGGAGCATCTCGGGCACCAGGTTGTCGAACATGGCTGGCATGGCGGCCTCAAGAGGAACACCCCCGTCCTAGCAGGACGGGGGTGCTTCGCGAACGCGGAACCGTGGAGGGAAACGTTAGGCGGCGCTGGCCGACCCGCCCCGGCGACGGACGAGGGCGGAGATGCCCACGACGCTGCCGAGCATGAGCGCCCAGGTGGCGGGCTCGGGCACGGCGAAGAGGCTCACGCCGTCGAGGAGCGCGAAGGGCGGCTGGCTCGAAGAAGGCGTGCCGATCGCATTGAACGAGAGCAGCTGCGAGGTGCCGGTGGCGCGGAACGTCATCGTCACCCGGTTCCAGGCGGCGAAACCCGCGGTGCCGATGGACATCAGCGAGGACAGCGTGGCCGGGCTGTTGCCGAACGTGACGGACCACTGGTCTGTCGTCGCGCCGGTGAACCCGGTCTGCTGCGCTGCCGCCTGATAGAAGGTGAGCAGGTAGTCGGTGCCGATGCTCAGGCCGCTCACGGTCTGCTGGACCTTGGCCAGCTGGAAGGCACCGTCCGTCGCGATGAACGTGCCGCCGCATGCTGCCGCGGGGGAACAGGTGGTCAGCCCGTTGTTGTTGCCGTTTGCGGGACCATAGAGGCTCACGGCGCCATACTGGCCGAGGCCGCCGGGGCTGTCAGCCTGGGTCTTCGACACGTTGGTGGCCGACGGCGAGTAGACGAAGGTGTAACCAGGCGTCGGGTTGATGGTCCAGTTGGCAACGTTCGTCGTCGTCATCTGGGCCGATGTACCGCCCAGCGTGTTCGTCTCGAAGCCGCCGTTCAGGATTTTGTCCGGGCCGTAGGGGGCCGCGACGGCCGCACCTGTGACCAGCGTGATAGCGGCAACGGCCGCTGCGATATTCAGCTTGCTCATCTCGGCTCCTCGACCGTTGCGCCCTCACAGGGCGGTGTGTCGCGGTTATATAACGCTCGTTGACGAGGTCAAGCCGATTGTTTGGTTTCGTAGTGAATTTCGTAAACTTTCGTTCACGACCGACGAAGGCGGGCTCCGATCACGGTGGAGACAGCGCCGAGCAACAACACGACAGCCATCGGCTCAGGCACGGCAAACAGCGTCACACCGTCGAGAAGGGAGAAGGGCGGCAGGCCAGCGGGCGTGCCACCGGCCAGGAACGACAGGGTCTGCGTGGTCGATCTGGCGCGGAACACCATCGACTGCTGCACCCAGGGCACGAAGCCGTGCGACGCATTGTTCACCCAGGGTGTCGAGAGTGTCTGGTCGCCGAACGAGACGGTCCAGTTCTCCGTCGTGGCACCGTCGAACCCGGCCTGTTGCGCAGCACCCCAGTAGAAGCTGAGCAGGTAGTCGGTGCCGATCGTGAGCCCCGCCACGGATTGCACGATGGCTTCCGTCTGGAACGCGCCATCCGCGCCCACGAAGTTGCCGCCTGCCGGGCTCGTGGCCGTAAGGCCGTTCGCCGAGCCGCTCTTAGGGCCCCAGAACGTGATGTTGCCGTTGAACTGCGGCGTGTAGGAGCCCGGGCTGTCGGCCGTGCCGGGGAAGAACACGAAGTTGTATCCGTTGGTGGACCAGAACGGGACGTTGGTCGTGTTCATCTGCGTGGGCGTCGCGAAGCCGACGCTTTCGAAACCGCCGTTCTTGATCAGGTTTGGCCCGTATGGCGCGGCATGGCCCGGCGAGGGTAAGAACGCCAGGGTCGAAAGCAGGGCTAGAAGGACTGCGTAGCGCATGCGGGATCCTTGCGGAGGGATGCAGGATTGACGTGCCACTCACGACGCCTCGGGCCAATTAAGAAAGTGTTGCCGGCCCTAACGGAAGGTCACACAGGCTCATAGTCGGAGGGGCCCGCAGTTGGTCCGGCCCGCGGCCACACAGTCCTGCACCCGGGCCGCACCGCGCAACGCGCCAGTGAGAAACAAGCCGGCGCCCACCAGCATGGCCAGGAGGATCAACACGGCGATAGTCTGCCGCATGCCGTCCCGCTCGTCGTGGTTGCTCAACCCGGCCTCCTGGCTTGCCCAACACAGGTTGACACGCCACCGCCGGTCGACGCCATAAGTCGGGATGCTGCCGCGCCTGCTCCTCCTAGCCATCCTTCTCCTGCCCGGTGCCGTGCAGCCAGCCGTGGCGCGGGACATGCAATTGACCCTGTCGGACGGCGTCAGGCTGCACATCACCGAGCAGGGGCCATCGGCTGCGCCTACACTCGTGTTCGTGCCGGGCTGGACGATGCCGGCGTGGATCTTCCAGCCGCAGATCGACGCGTTCAGCCGGGTCTATCATGTGGTCGCCATGGACCCGCGCGGGCAGGGCTCGAGTGACAAGCCGGCCTTCGGCTACGACCACATCCGGCGTGGCCAGGACATCGCGGAGCTGATCGCGGCGCTCGGCAACCGGCCGGTGGTGCTGGTCGGCTGGTCGCTCGGCGTGCTCGACAGCCTGGCCTACGTGCAACAGGCGGGGGATGGGCGCCTCGCCGGGCTCGTGCTGATCGACAACTCGGTCGGGGAGGACCCGCCGCCCACGCCCTCGGCCCTGCCCACCAAGCGTGGCCCGAAGCTGGCGCGCGACGAGCAGATGCGGCGCTTCGTGGCTGGCATGTTCCGTAGCGGGCCCGGGCCGGCGTACCTCGCGGCGTTGACTGACGCCGCGTTGCAGACGCCGCCAGATGCCGCCGCCCAGCTTTCGAACTACCCGGTGCCACGCACCTACTGGCGGGATGCGGTCTATGCCGTGCGCAAGCCCATCCTTTATGTGGTGCGCCCCCGGTTCGCAGCCCAGGCCTCCAACCTGGCCGCGCGGCACCCGATGGCCGAGACGGCGCTGTTCGAGCAGGCGGGCCACGCATTGTTCGTCGATGAGCCGGGGCGGTTCAATGCGCTGTTGGACGGCTTCCTGCGTCGCCGCGTGTGGCCGGGCTGATGTCGGCATCCAAGGCCATGTCGCCCAAGCCCATGTCGCCCAGGCCCATGTCGCCCAGGCCAATGTCGCCCAGGCCCATGTCGCTGTGGCCGCTGTTCCTCGTATCGGGCACGGCGGTTGCGTTCGAGATCGCGCTGACCCGGTATTTCGCCGTCGCGAAGTGGTCCGAGTATGGCTACTGGGTCATCTCCATCGTCATGGCCGGGTTCGCCATGAGCGGCGTGTGCGTGGCCATCGTGCGGGACTGGGCGGTGCGGCACGGCCCGGCGCTGCTCCAGTGGCTGCCTGCGGCGCTCGTGGCCACGGCGGCGCTTGGTTACTGGGGCACCACGGCGAACCCGTTCAACCCCCTCCAATTGCAGAATGCGGCGACGTTCGAGCCGCAACTGTGGAACATCGGGCTCTACTACGTCGTGCTGCTGCCGTTCTTCTTCCTGACAGGTTTCTATATCAGCCTCGTGTTCGTCCTGAATGCCGGGCGGGTGAACCTGGTGTATGGCTACGACCTGACCGGGGCGGGCGCGGGGGCAGCGGCCGTGCTGGGACTGATGACGGTGCTGCACCCATTCCAGCTGGCGCCCGCGCTGCTGGTTCCGCTTGCGGCCACGGCGCTGCTTGGGCGGGTCCGGGTCGGCCCGGCGGCGCTGGCGCTTGCGGCGCTGGTGGCAAGCGAGGTGGTGCTGCTGCTGGACGACCGTGCGGCCTACAACGATTTCAAGGCGATCTATGCGCCGCTTCACACGCCGTATGCTAAGGTGCTGGCGGAGATGCCGTCTCCGCGCGGGCTCTACGCGTTGCTCGACGACTTCACCGAGCGCGTGGACGTGGACGTATCCAACAACGCCGGGATGATGGGCCTGCCCGGGCCGCCGGCGTCGGTGGGGGTGTATCGGGACGGGTCCCGCATCGGCGCGCTGCCGAAGGAGGCGTCGCCCGACGCCGCCTATGCGCCGGCGTTGCTGGATGCGCTGCCGTACACCATGCGGCCCGGTGGCCGCGTGCTGCTGGCTGGAGCATCCGGCGGGTTCCGCGTGCGGCAGGCGCTGGCCCTGGGCGCGGCCGAGGTGGTGGCGCTCGAGCCGGATCCGGTGCTGCGGCGCCTGATCCTGGAGGGTGCCCCGGGGCTGCCGGGGCTGCCCGCCGACCCGCGCGTGCGCCTGCTGCCGGACAGCCCATTTGCCGCCGTGCGTCGCGGGCCGTTCGACCTGATCGACCTCGCCGCCGACTTTCTCGAGGCGGGCGAGGCCAATGCGGCCGCGTTCACCGCGGAGTCGTTGGCCGCCGACCTGCGCGCGCTCAAACCCGGCGGCGTGCTGAGCGTGCCGGTGTCGATCCGCGAGCTGCCGGTCTATGCCGTGCGCGTGCTGGCCACCGTGCGGGAGGCGCTGCGCCGGGCGGGTGCGCTGGCGCCGTCGGAGAACGTGATCGTCTATCGGTCGGCGTGGAACGTGCGGATCCTGGCATCGCTCGCGCCGTGGTCCGCAGACCAGGTGGAGGCCGCGCGCCGTTTCTGCGACGAACGGTCGTTCGACCTGTCCTACTACCCGGGCATCGATCCGGTCGCCGCGCGGGCCTCGATCTACAACGATTTGCCAGCGGTGAACTTCGAGAGCGGGGAGGTGTCGTCGGGCGCCGGCGCGTCGGATGCGGTGGCGGACGAGGCCGGCCCCGTGCTGCGGGGCGAGCCGAGCGAGAGCCAGGCGGCGTTCAACCTGTCGCCGATCACGCTGGACCGGCCTTCGTTCTACTCGATCCTGCGGTTGAACCAGGTGCCGAACATCCTGCGCCGGGTGGAGATCTTGCCGCAGCCGGAGGTAGGGCAGCTGGTGAACCTGGCCGTGCTCGGGCAGGCGATCGTGCTCGCGCTGCTGGTGCTGGCCGTGCCTCTGCTGGCGCCCCGCGTCGCGGCGGCGGGCGATGGGCAGCGGCGGCCGGCGATCCTGCGGCCGGTGGTGTATTTCGCAAGCCTCGGGCTCGGCTTCCTGTTCATCGAGATCGTGCTGATCGAGAAGGCGAGCTTCTATCTGAACGACCGGACGAGCGCGTTCGCTCTCGTGCTCACGGGGATGCTCGTGTTCTCCGGCCTCGGCAGCCTCATGGCGGACCGGGCGGGGCGGGCAGGGATCGTCTGGGTGGGGGGCGCGGTCGTCGCGTGGTGTTTGGTCGCACTCGTGGCGCTCGAGCCGCTGCTGCTCGCCACGATCGGGCTGCCCTGGGCGGCACGCGCGGCGATCCTGCTCGCGGTCACGGCACCTGTCTCGTTGGCGCTCGGCATGCCATTTCCCATGGGGCTGGCGCGGGCCGGGCGAGTTGGGCACGAGACGGGAGGGCAGGGCGGCAGTGCGTTCCTCCCCTGGGCCTGGGGGCTCAATGGCGCATTTTCTGTGGTGGCGACGCCACTGGCCAACCTCGTTGCGGTGCAGGAGGGGTTCGACCGGGTTCTGCTCTGCGCCGCGATGCTCTATGTGACCACCATCCTGTCGTTCCCCGCATCGCGAAAGTCTGTCCCGTGGCAAGCATCTCCCACCCGCTCACCCGCCGTGCCGCCCTAGCGGGCGCAGCGGCGCTGCCCTTCGCGCCGGCGTTGGCCGCGCCGGGCCAACCCTGGACGCGGGAGGCCTACATGGAGGCCATGCGCCGGTCCGGCCGCCCGGTGGAGCTGAGCGACGCCCAGTTCCAGGCCATCCAGGCGCGCAAGCCGGCGGCGTTGCGCCGGATCGAGTCCTATCTGAAAGATCGCCTCGGAAGCGCCGACCCAGCCGTGCTGCGTGCCTTCCAGGAGGTGCCGCGCGAATACTACCACTACGTCTATCCCGACCGCCGCTCGCAAGGTGGCGTGGCCTACGAGGACGACCCGAAGCCGTGGGCGCTCGGCTACGGCTCGGCGCTGAGCGACTTCCTGGGCCAGGCCTACATGACGCAGGTGTGCAAGCCGCAGCCCTCCGACATCACGCTCGAGGTCGGCACCGGCAGCGGGTTCCAGAGCTCCCTGCTGTCCCGCATCGTGAAGCGGTCCTACTCGATCGAGATCATCGAGCCGCTCGGCCAGGCGGTGGGCAAGATCTTCGCGCCGCTGGGCTACGACAATATCGAATCGCGAGTGGGCGATGGGTATTTCGGCTGGCCGGAAGTGAAGACCGGGTTCGACGTGATCATCGTGACCTGTGCCGCGCAGTATGTGCCGCCCGAGCTGATCCGCCAACTCAAGCCCGGGGGCCGCATGGTCATCCCCATCGGGCAGCCGTTCAAGCGCGGCCAGGTGCTGTACGTCTACACGAAGGACGAGGACGGGAAGGTGCGGTCCCGCAAGGACGTGGGTGTCTATTTCATCCCGATGACCGGCACGATGATGAAGACGGCCCGGCCGGCAGGCGCCGCCGCGAGCGAGACGGCGCCGGAGCGGGAGCCCGAACCCGCCAAGTAGGCTAGCGCCCCTCGAACACGGGGCGCCGCTTTGCGGCGAAGGCAGCGAGGCCCTCGGCGAAGTCGGCACTGTCCAGCGCGTGGCGGCGCGCCGCCTCCACGTGGGGCGGCATCGCCGGGCGATTTGCGTTCAGGGCGCGGAGGGTCGCCTTGGCACTCGCCACCGAGAGGGGTGCGTTGGCGGCGATCTGGCAGGCCATGGCGGACGTGAATGCCTCGAGCTCCTCTTCCGGCACCAGGTGGTTCAGCAGCCCGGCCTCGAGGGCCCGGGTGGAGTCGACCGGGGCGGCGGTCGCGAACATCTCGATGGCGAAGGCGAGGCCGCAGCGACGCAGCACGTTCTGCAGCCCGTCGGCATCGTAGGGCAGGCCGAGCCGCGCGGGAGTGAAGGCAAGGGTGCAGGCCGGGCTCGCGATGGCAATGTCGCAGCGAAGGGCCAGGTCGGTGCCGCCGCCCCAGGCACTGCCGTTCAGCATGGCGATGACCGGACCGGGGAAGCCGGCAACGGCCGCGAACAGGCGCTTCAGCGGGCCGGTATCATCCAGCGGGTCGAAGCCTCGAGACAGCGCGCCGATGTCGAAGCCCGCGCACCAGACCGGCCCTTGGCTCGCGCGGAGAACGACAACGCGCGCCTGGGCCGCCTCGGCCTCGGCCAAGGCGGCCATCAGGCCGGCGAGCATTGCCGCGCCGAGCACATTCCGCCGACGCGTATCGGCCATGGCGATGGTGGCGACATGGTCGTGTAGGATGAGCGAGACGGGATGCACGGCGCGATTATCGCGGCCGGGCGCTCCAACTGTCCACCCGCCCCGCCTGAAGGGCAGCACAAAAAAAAGGGCCGGCCCTTTCGAGGCCGGCCCTTCGGCGTGCGTCCTGTCGCTCAGCGCACGGGCGTCGGTATCGTCGTGTCGCCCGCGCCGGCGGCCGGCACGGACGGGGTCAACACGACGGCGCCCGGCTGCGTCACGGTCGAGCCGACGCCTGCGCTGGGGCACGGGTTGCTGGCGGAGGACGGGTTGGCCGTGAGCGCGCCGGCCGGAACGCTGTTGGCCGAAGTCGGGCCCTGCGAGCTGGCGTTGGGCGAGGGCGGGCTTTGGGTTGCGCCGGACTGCGCGAAGGCCGGCACGGCGGCAAGGAAAAGGGCAGCGGCGAGCACGAAGCGGGTCATTGGAGCGTCTCCTGGTTGGGATATGCCGAACAACGCCAGCACGGCATCACCAGTTGTTCAGTAATAGATCAGATCGACGTGAGGGCTGGCGCAAGAAGCTCTTCCCAGGCCGTGAACATGCGGTCCTGCCCGTAGGTCGCGGTCACATGCTCGAGATTGGCCTGTCCGAGACGTCCGCGAAGAGCCGTGTCGTCCAGCAGCGTTCCGAGCGCGCCGGCCAGCGGAGCGTCGTCGATCGGCACCACGTAGGGCTGTTGCGCCGCGGGAAGCATGTGCGCGACGTCTCCGACCCGGGTCGAGGCCACCGGGCGCCCGGCGGCCATGGCCTCCAGCAGGGAGATCGGCATCTGCTCCGTGTCGGACGACAGCACGAACAGGTCCATGGCGTGCAGATGAGCGACCGGGTCGGCGACGTGTCCGGCGAAGATGGTGCGGTTGGCGATGCCAAGCTGGTCGGCGAGGCGCTCGAGCATGGGGCGGTCCGGGCCGTCACCCACGATGAGCAGGCGGCCGGGGCGGGCGGCGGCGGCGAAGGCGCGCACCAGGCGGCCAACGTTCTTCTCGGGCCGCAAGGCGGCGATGGTGCCTACGACCGGCCCCTCCTCCCCCGGCAGAGGCGCCGGCGGGCCGGCCGCAAAGCGCTGCAGGTCGATCCCGTTCGGCACGAGCCGGACGCGGGAGGGCGCGAGCCGCCAGGTGTCGAGCGCGATGCGCTGCAGCGTGCGCGACGGCACCATTACGGTGCGCCCGGCGAGTGCCAGGCGCCGGGTCCAGACCCGCCTCGGCAACTGCCCCGTGCGCTCGTCGGGGCCGAAGCCGTCCTCCATGTGCAGATGCGGGACGAGTTGGAGCCGGTTGGCGAGCGCCCACTCGACCGTGCCCCAATTGCTCGTGACCAGCATGGCCGGGCGCAGGGCGCGCAGCGTGGCGCGGAGCAGGCGCAGCGTTGAGACCAGATCTCCTTTAGGAATTGTTAACACGGGATATGCCACATCGAGGGTCGGCGCGAGTCGTTCGCGGCAGCTGGTGTTCCCGTCCATGGCGATCACGGCGTGGCGGAGGCGGTGGCCGAAATGGTTGGCGAGCGTGCAAAACCGGGCCTGGGCGCCACCCACGGCGAAGCTTGGGAAGGCGTGCAGCACGAGGGGGGGCGGGGGCATGCCGCGTGTGTAGCGAAGCCGCCCAGCCCGGGATAGCGCCGGTCTGGGCAGGCGACCTCCCCCCTTGATTGTTGGACCCCGGTGCGCGCATCAGAGGCGCGCGGCATGGGTCCGTGGCGTGCCGACACCATGGAGGAACGAGTCCCTGACAGCCGAGCCGAGCCCTGAGTTGGTGCAGCAAGTGTCGGCGGGCGTGGAGGGAAGGCCTGCTCCACGCATGCAGCGTGTGCTTCAGGACTCGTCGTTGTACCTGCTCGCGAACCTGATGACGCGAGTGGTCGGGTTCCTGGCGATCCCATTCTACTCCAGGTTCTTGTCCCCTGCCGAATACGGCCTCATCGAACTGGTCGAACTCAGCACGCAGACGATCGCCATCGCGCTGGGCCTGCAGGCGATCGGCACGGCGCTCACCCGGCTTTACCACGACGAGACGTCCGAAGCCGGCCAACGGACGGTGGCGTCGACCTGCGTGCTGACCAGTCTCGGGCTCAGCCTGGTCGTGACCATCGTCGCGTGCATGGGCGCGGAGGCGTTGAGCGGAGCGATGTTCCATACCACGCAGTACACGCGCCTGCTGCAGGCGGCCTTCGTTGCGATGTTCTTCGCCAACATCGCCGAAATCTCGCTCGTGTGGGAGCGCATGCAATCGAATGCACGCCTCTATCTCATCTATACCGTCATCTCGACCTGCGCGCTGCTCAGCCTCAACATCCTTTTCATCGGCGTTCTAGGCTTCGGCGTTTGGGGCTTCGTGTGCAGCAAGCTGATCGTTACCGGCATCAGCTGCGTGTATCTCATGGCGCGCTTCGGGCGGACCGTGGGCTGGCGCTTCCGGCCCTCGCACCTGCCGGAGTTGGCCCGGTTCGGCGCGCCGTTGGTCTTGTCGGGCCTGTCCTATTTCGCCATCCACTCCTCGGACCGCTTCTTCCTCAGCGCGCCGGAGCTGCTGGCCGATCTCGGACGATACTCTCTGGCCTACCGGTTCGCGTTCCTGGTCAGCATGCTGGTGGGCGACAGCTTCTCGAAAAGCTGGGGCGCGACGCTGTATCAATACACCGACGAGGCGGGCTGGCAGGCCCGGTTTGCGCGGGTGGCGTCCTACTTCGCCTTCGTGCTGTTCACCGCCGGGGTCGGCGTCGTGCTGTTCGGGCCGGACCTGCTGCGCCTGATGGTCCCGGCCGACTTCCTGCCGCCGCCGCTGATCCTGCCCATCCTCATCGCGGCCTACGTGGCGCGCGAGATCGGGGACTTCTTCCGCAGCCTCATGCTGATCAACAAGCGCTCCGGTCTCGTGGGCCGGGTCGCGCTCGGGAGCGCGCTGTTCAACCTCGGGGCGAACGCGCTGCTGATCCCCACCTACGGGATCATGGGCGCCGCGGCGGCGACCTTGGTGACGTGGTTCGTCTATATGCTGGTGTGCTGGTGGCTGTCGCAGCTCGAGCACAGGTTGCCCGTGTCGGCCTGGGCGTTCGTGCGGATCGCGCTCCTGGCCGCCGCGATATGCATCGTTGCCAGCGCCATGCGGCTGCACGGGATCCTGCCGCAGTTGGTGCTGGACGCGGTCTGGACGACCTTGTTCATCGGGCTCGCGGCATCGTTGTTCCT
>JBBROS010000012.1:0-89609 GCA_038229135.1 Acetobacterales bacterium | reverse complement strand
GTGCTGGTGCGGGCGCCAGAGAAGGCCGTGCAGGAGAAGGGGGCGCAGGAGAAGGGGGCGCAGGAGAAGGGGGCGCAGGAGAAGGGGACGGCGCCCCAGCTTGCAGGGCTGGCGGCGGCCGCCGATGCGGCCTGCGGCGGCGCGCTGACCCGGGCCATGGCGGCAGCGGATTTCACGGGCAAGGCGGGCTCGAGCTGCGTGGTGCTCGCGCCCGGCGCCGGGCTGCGGCGGGTGGTGCTCATCGGCGTGGGCAACCGCGAGCAAGGCGGTGGGCACAGTCTGCGCGACATGGAGGCGGCCGGGGGCGCGGCAGCCGCGGCGCTGCTGCGGGACGAGGAGGCGGCGCTCGCGACCGACGGCATGCCGGCGTCCCATGCGGCCCATGCCGGGCTCGGCGCGATGCTACGCTCCTACCGCTTCGGCCTGTATCGCACGAAGGAGCCGGCGGACCAGGCGCCGCGCCTGAAGCGGCTGGTGGTGCTGACCGACGACGTGGCGGCGGCCGAGGCAGCCTGGCCGGCCGCAAGGGCCATCGCGCACGGCGCGGCGCTGGCGCGGGACATGATCACCGAACCGCCGAACGTGCTGACGCCCGCCGTGATGGCCGAGCGGTGCCTGGCGCTGCGGGAACTCGGGGTGGAAGTGGAGGTGCTCGAGCCGTCGGCGCTGCAGGACTGGGGCGCCCTGATGGGGGTGTCGCAGGGCAGCGCGAACGAGCCGCGGGTGGTGGTGATGCAGTGGCGCGGCGGGGCGGAGGGGGAAAAGCCCGTGTGCTTCGTCGGCAAGGGCGTGACGTTCGACACCGGCGGGATCAGCATCAAGCCGGCCGCCGGCATGGGCGACATGAAGTACGACATGGCCGGGGCCGGCGCCGTGATCGGCGCCATGGCGGCGCTGGCCGGCCGCAAGGCGAAGGCCAACGTGGTGGGGCTGGTCGGCCTGACGGAGAACATGCCGAGCGGCACGGCCATGCGCCCCGGCGACGTGGTCCGCAGCCTGAGCGGCCAGACGATCGAGGTGCTGAACACCGACGCCGAAGGCAGGCTCGTGCTGGCCGACGTGCTCTGGTACGCGCAGGACCGGTTCGCGCCCCGATGCACGATCGATCTCGCCACGCTCACCGGGGCCATCATCGTGAGCCTGGGGCACGAGCACGCCGGGCTGTTCTGCAACGACGAGGCGCTGGCGGGTCAGGTGCTGGCGGCAGGCAAGGCCACGGGCGAGGGCGTGTGGCGCATGCCGCTCGGCGAAGCCTACGACAAGCTCATCCGGAGCGACATCGCGGACATGAAGAATATCGGCGGCCGGCCGGGCGGCGCCATCATCGGGGCGCAGTTCATCCAGCGTTTCGTGCGCGGCCCCTGGGCCCACCTGGACATCGCAGGCATGGCATGGGCCACGAAGGACACGGCGACCACGCCCAAGGGAGCGACCGCGTACGGCGTGCGGCTGCTGGACCAGTTCGTCGCCGACCACCATGAGGCCGGTCGGGCGCCCGGTCGGGAGACGGGTCGGGAGCCCGGTCGGGAGATGGGGGGGTGACACCGCGCTTCGTCTCCGACAGCAAGGCCCGGGTCTGGGCCGTGCCGGTGCGGCTCGAAGAGGCGCCGCCCAAGCCGCGGCGGGCGGCGCGGGCCGGGTTCGGGGAACGCCCGGGCCAGGTGGCCGAGATCGCCATCGGCCGGCGGCGGGTGCTGCTGGTGCGGACCGACCCGGCGCAGCCCGAGGCGGCGGGGGCGATGGCAGCCGCGCGGCTGGGCGCGGTGGAGGCCATCGCAATCGACGCGCGGGGATGGTCGGCGGCCGACGCGGCATCCTTCGCGGCCGGGGCGGCCATGCGGGCCTGCCGGTATGCGCGGCACGTGACGCAGCCGGACCCGGCCCTCGAGCGGCCCGTGCTCGGCGCCGTGGACGTGGTCGTGGACTCGCCGCGGGCGGCGCGGGCGGCTTGGCGGTTGATCGGGCCGGGGGTGGAGGGCGCGCTGTTCGCGCGGGACCTGGTGGCCATGCCCTCCAATCTCAAGACACCGGCGATGCTGGCCGGCCACCTGCTGGCGCTCGAGGCCGAGGGGGTGGAGGTCGAGGTACTGGAGGGCGCAGCGCTCGAGGGCATGGGCGGGCTGCTCGCCGTGGGTGGCGGGAGCGCGAACCCGCCCCGGCTCGCAGTGCTGCGATGGCGGGGACGGTCCGGCGAAGGCCGGGGGGCACCGGTGCTGCTGGTGGGCAAGGGCATCACCTTCGACACCGGGGGCGTGTCCATCAAGCCGGCCGACAAGATGTGGGAGATGCGGGCCGACATGGCCGGTGCGGCAGCCTGCGCCGGGGCGATGCTGGCGCTGGCCCGGCGGCGCTCGTCGGCGCACGTCGTGGCCGTGCTGCCGCTGGCCGAGAACATGGTGGGCGCACGCAGCTACCGGCCCGGTGACGTGCTGCGGATGGCGTCGGGTATCACGGTGGAGGTGGTGGACACGGATGCCGAGGGGCGCCTGGTGCTGGCCGATGCGCTCGATTACGGGGTGGACCGCTTCCAGCCTGCGGCGGTGGTGGACCTCGCCACACTCACCGGCAGCATCATCGTGGCGCTGGGGCACGCGATGGCCGGGATGTATGCAAGCTCCGACGTATTGGCGGCGCAGGTCGCGGCGGCCGGGGCAGCGGTGGGCGAACTCGCCTGGCGCATGCCGTTCGGGGACGCGGAGGCGCTGGAAAGCGACATCGCGGACATCAGGCAGTGCACGGAGGGTCGGCTGCAGCCCGATGCCGGGCTGGCGGCGGTGTTCCTGCAGCGGTTCGTGGCCGACGGGGTGCCCTGGGCGCATCTGGACATCGCGGGGGTGGAGGCCCGGGCGGAGGCGTGCGACCGGTATGCTGCCGGGGCGAGCGGGTGGGGGGTCCGGCTGCTGGATCGGCTCGTGGCGGGGTTCGAGGCGGCTCCTTGAGACGACGTCATCGCGAGCCGAAGGCGTGGCGATCCAGGGGCGGCACAGGACAGTCCCGTCGGCCCCTGGATCGCCACGCTTCGCTCGCGATGACGGCCACGCTTCGCTCGCGATGACGATTACCTGCGAAGGCCCTCGCCAGTCCCTCCCTTGCCCCCGTTGGGGAGAAAGGATCAGGCCGGGCGCACGTTCCAGGGATATGGCGCGATGCCCTGCAACACGCCGGTGATCTGGCGGCGGAAGGCGGTCTTGACGAAGAACTGACCCACGGGGACCGTGGCGACGCTCTCCAGCGCGCTCGCCCCGATGGCGTCGGCGATCCGGGTCCGGGTCGGCTCGTCGGGGGCGGCGAGCCAGTCCTGGACCATGGCCTCGGACGCCGGATCCTCGGGCCAGCCGAACCAGGCGGCGGCCCCTTGCTGGCGCACGAGTGTGGAGGCGACCGGGTTCGCGTAGGCCGTTGCGGCGCCGGTGCTGTGGAATACGCTCCAGCCGCCCTTGTCGACCGGCTCGCGGTTGGTGCGCCGCTGGATCACGGTGCCCCAGTCGCTCTCCCGCAGCTCGGTGTTGAACCCGATCGTCTTCAGCAGCGCGGCCGTGACCTGGCCGAGCGCGCCGATGACGGGGTAGTCCGTGGGGTTGATGACCACCACGGGCTCGCCGGCATAGCCCGAGGCGGCGAGCATGCGGCGCGCGGCATCCACATCCCCGCGCATCGGCCCGGCGGCGGTGTCCCGGCCATACGGGGTGCCGCAGGGGTAGAGGCTGCGGCAAATGGCCCAGAGGCTGCGGTCGTCGCCATGGGCGGCGCGCATGTAGTCCTCCTGGTTCACACCCATGAGGAAGGCCTGGCGCACGGCCTTCTTGTTGAACGGGGCCTGCAGGTGGTTGATCCGCGCGAATGCCATGCGGCCGCCGGGCTGGTCGATCTGCGTGGTGATCCCGGCGCGGACGAGGGTGGGCAGGAGGTCGGGGATCGGGTTCTCCCACCAATCCACCTCGCCGTTCCGCAGCGCAGCGGCGGCAGTGGCCGGGTCTGGGATGATGTGCCATTCGATGCGTGGGAAATGGGCCACCTTGCCGCCGGTGCCCCATTCGGGCGGCTCGCTCCGGGGCCGGTAGCCGTCGAACCGCGCATACGCCACGCGGCTGCCCGACACGTACTCGTCCGGCAGGAAGCGGTAGGGGCCGGAGCCCACCACCTCGGTGAAGCCCCGCATCGGGTCCGTGTTGGCAATCCGCTCGGGCATGATGAACGCGACGTTGCTGTCCGGCTTGCTGATGGCGGCCAGCAGGAGCGGGAATGGGCGGGTGAGCCGGATGACGAGGGTGCGGTCGTCCGGCGTGTCGTAGCGGTCCACCACCGCGGCCATGAGCTGGCCGTAGGCGTCGCGCTTGCTCCAACGCGCCAGGGAGGCGGCGCAGTCCCGGCTGCGGACGGGCGTCCCGTCGTGGAACACGAGGCCGTCGCGGAGGCGGAAGGTCCAGGCCCGGCCATCGTCGCTCACGCTGTGGCCCTCGGCCATCTGCGGCTTCGGCATCAGCCGCGCGTCGGTGGCGTACAGCACGTCGTAGACATAGTAGGCGTGGTTCGTCGTCACGGTCGCCGTCGTCCAGATCGGGTCGAGGCTCGTGAGGTTGGATTGCGGCACGAAGCGCAGCAGGGGCGTGCGCTGGGCAATGGCTGGTGCCGCGAGCAGCGCGGGCATGGCGGACAGAAGGGTGCGGCGGCGCATGGGCGTGTCCTCCGGCTTGGATGCGGGAGGCTAGGCCATGACCGAGGCCACCGTCAGTCTGATTCGGCGTCAGTCGGATACGGCGTCAGTCGGCTTCGGTGTTGACGATGCGGAACAGCATCTCCTCGCCATCCGGGCGGCGCAGGCGGACGAGCTCGCCCGGGCGGTAGATATGTCCGTCGAACACCCAGATGGGGTCGTCCCCGCTATTGGTGCTCTGCAACGCCCACCCCTCGTCCAGCCGGATGATCTCGAGGTTCCGCACCGAACTGCCTTCCCGCTTCCGGCTGGCGAGCCAAGGCGCCGGGGCGGCATCGTAGGCGGCCGGGTCGAGCTGGCCCTGGGGCGTGAGGTCGAGCATCATCTCGAGCCTGTCCTCGAGATCGCCTTCGGGCTTGCCCGGCCCTTGGGCCAGCAAGAGTGTTACCTTGGTCATCACCTGCCTAGCCTTACGCGATGACGGTCCAACGCGCGACCACGCCCTTCGTTGCCGTTAGATCGCGACACGCACGCCCAGTTCCACCACGCGGTCGCTGGGGATGCGGAAGAACTCGGTGGCCGGGATGGCATTGCGCGCCATGAGCAGGAACAGGAAAAGGCGCCACCGCGGCAGCTTCGGCACCATGGCCCGCACGAGCACCTCGCGGCCCAGGAAGAAGCTCGCCTGCATGGGGTCGTAGTCGATGTGCCCCGGGCCAGGCGGGCGCTCGGCCAGTTCCTCGAGCGCGCGCGGGATGTTGGGGCTCTCCATGAAGCCGTAGCGCAGCGTCACCCTATGCACCCCGGGGGCAAGCTCGGACACCTCCGCCCGTGCCTCCTGCGCCGCCTCCGGCACGTCCAGGTTCTGCACGGTCACGAACAGGACATGCTCGTGCAGCACCTTGTTGTGCTTCAGGTTGTGCAGCAGCGCCGCGGGCACGTAGTCCGGGTTGCCCGTCAGGAACACCGCGATCCCAGGAACCCGCACCGTGCGGGACTGCGGGAGCCGCTTCAGGAACGAGGCCAGCGGCAGGCTGTCCTGCTTCCACCGCGCCAGCATCAGCTCCCTGCCGCGGAACCAGCTGGTCATCATGCCCATGATGGCCAGCCCGAGCATCAGCGGCACCCAGCCGCCATCCGGAATCTTGAGCGCGTTGGCGCCGAAGAACAGCAGGTCGAGCAGGAACAGCGGGCCGAACACCGCGACCACCAGCCACCGGCTCCAGCCGTAGCGGCGGCGGAACACGACCGTGGCCAGCAGCGTCGTGCAAAGGAACGTTCCCGTGACGGCGATGCCGTAGGCCGAAGCCAGGCTGTCGCTGGTGCGGAAGGCCAGCACGAGTAGGATCACGCCGAGCATCAGCGCCACGTTCACCTGCGGCATGAAGATCTGCCCCTCCTCGGTGATGCTCGTGTGCTGCACCTGCATGCGGGGCAGCAGCGACATCTGCATGCACTGCCGCGCGACCGAGAAGGCGCCGGATATGAGCGCCTGGCTCGCGATCACCGTGGCGGCGGTGGCGAGGATGACGAGCGGCAGGCGGAGCGTCTCGGGGGCGAGCAGGTAGAACGGGTTCTCGAGCGCGGCCGGGTCGGCCAGCACGAGGGCGCCCTGGCCGAAATAGTTCAGCAACAGGCAGGGCAGCACATACACGGACCACGCGAGCCGGATCGGCCGCGCCCCGAAATGCCCCATGTCGGCATACAGCGCCTCCGCGCCCGTCACGGCCAGCACCACGGACCCGAGCGTGACGAAGGCAAGCCATCCATGGCTCATGCAGACCCGGGCCGCGTAGTAGGGCGAGAGCGCCGCGAGCACGGACGGGTTGGCAATCAGTTGCATCAGGCCGAGCACGGCGATCACGGCGAAGAACACCGCCATCACGGGCCCGAACAGCCGCCCGATGGTGGCCGTGCCGCGCGCCTGCACGGCGAACAGGCCCACGATGATGACGAGCGAGATCGGCAGCACAGCGCTCTTGAACGCCGGCGAGACGACCTCGAGCCCCTCGACCGCCGAGAGCACGGAGATGGCCGGGGTGATGGCGCCATCCCCGAAGAACAGGCACGCGCCGGCGATGCCCACGAGGCCGAGGAAGGCGCGCATCCGCTCCCCCCGGCAGCCGCGCTGCGCCACGGCCATGAGCGCCAGCACCCCGCCTTCGCCGTTATTGTCCGCGCGCATGACCAGCAGCACGTACTTGACCGTGACCGTCAACACCAACGACCAGGTGATGAGGCTGAGCACGCCCAGGATCTCGGGGCGGCCGACGCCGACCCCGGTGAAGTGGGCGAGGCTCGTCTTGAGCGCATAGAGCGGGCTGGTCCCGATGTCCCCGTACACGATGCCGAGCACCCCGAGCACCGAGGCAGCGCGGAGCGGGCCACGCGCGGCGCCGTGGGCAGGCGCCGTTTGCAGGGCCGTGGCCTCGAGCGGCTGGCTCACGGTTTGGGCTGCGGGGCGGAGGCGGGTCGGCGCATGATGGGGTCCCGTGCAGGCGGCGCCGTTCAGGCCCGGCCGCGGCGGCGCAGCTTTAGGCCGGCAGCCCATTCGAACGCAAGGCGGACCGGATTGGTTGCGCCAGCATGCCCGGCCGCGATGCGGGTGCCGGGAGGCCGGTCCCTACACCACCCCCCGCGCCCGCAGCCCCGCCACCGCCACGGCATCCAGCCCCAGCTCGCCCAGCACCGCCTCCGTATGCGCCCCCAGCGCCGGCCCCAGCCAGCGCAGTCCGCCCGGCGTGCCGCCCAGTTGCGGCACCAGGTTCGGCACCGCGAGTGGCCCCACGCGAGGGTCGTCCACCATGGCGATGCTGCCCCGCGCCGCGTAGTGCGGGTCGGTGAAGATCTCGTCGATCGCATACACCGGGCCGCACGGCACCTCGGCCGACGCACACGCCGCCAGCGCCGCGTTGCGGTCCATGCTCCCCGTCCAGTCCGCCACCATGCCGTTCACCTCCCCTCGGTGCCGCAGCCGGGCCGCGTTGGTGGCGAAGCGCGCGTCCTCCACCAGCTCGCCCCGGCCCATCGCCATCGCCAGCCGCCCGAAGATGCGGTCGTTGGTGCAGGCGATCGCCACCCAGCGCCCGTCGCCGGTCGGGTAGTGGCTGTGCGGCGCCACCAGCGGCGTCTCCGCCCCGTCCCGCTGCCGTACGAACCCGGTCTTCTGGTAGGTCGGCGCCACCTCGTCCAGGATGCGGAAGATGCCGTCGTACAGCGCCAGGTCGATCACCTGGCCGCGCGCCGTCGTGTCCCGCGCGCGCAGGGCCAGTTGCACCGCGTAGGCCCCGAACAGCCCGGCCATGTAGTCGCTGAGCGTGGCGGACCCGGGCTGCGCCGGCGGCCGGTCCGCCTCGCCCGACAGGAACGAGATACCCCCGAAGGCATTGGCGATCCGCCCGAAGCACGGCCTCCCGGCATACGGCCCCGTCTGCCCATAGCCCGTGATCCGCAGCACCACGAGGCGCGGGTTCACCCCCATCAACGCCTCCGGCCCCAGCCCCCAGCGCTCCAGCGTGCCGGCCTGGAAGTTCTCCACCACCACGTCGGCGCCGGCCACCATCCGCAAGAACAGCGCCGCCCCTTCCTCAAGCCGCAGGTCCAGCGTCACGGACCGCTTGTTCCGCCCCTCGCTGAGCCACACGAAGGTGTCGCCCACGCTTCCATCGACGCCCTCACTCGCCGTCCCCAGCCGCCGCGCATGGTCCCCCACGCCCGGCAGCTCCACCTTAACCACGTCCGCCCCGTGCTCCCCCATCAAGGTCGCGGCGAACGGCGCCGCGATGAACGTCCCGATATCCAGCACCCGCAGCCCCGTCAGCGCGCCGTGCCTCAACCGATCATGCTCCAGCATTCGCCGTTCCTCCCTTTCACCAGCCCGTAGCGCATGGAGCGATGGCCCGCCACCAGCCGAGGGCTCCTCTCGGCCCCCGTCCCCCGTCGTCTGGAACGCTACAAGGGATCGCTGAACGTCATCGCGAGCGAAGCGTGGCGATCCAGGGGCCGCACAGCGCAGGTCCGTCGGCCCCTCGATCGCCACGCCTTCGGCTCGCGATGACGGCGCGACCCGACGTTCGACGCCGTCCTCGCGTGGCGACACCAACACCGTTGCCCCCAAACCCTTCGCCTCCTAACCTTCCCCATTCCCCGGGGAGCCGCGCCATGCTCGACGGCCTGCACATGCCCACCCATCTCGGCCCCCACCAGGCCGACCACGCCCGCTCGCTCGCCTTCATCGAGGGCACCTTCGTCCCCCTCCACGATGCCCGCCTGCCGGTCCGCGACTTCGGCTTCACCCACGCCGATGCCACCTACGACGTGGTCCACACCTGGCGCGGCGCCTTCTTCCGCCTCGAGGACCACCTGGACCGCTTCGAGCACTCCTGCCGCGGCATGCGCCTCCACCCGGGCCTCGACCGCGCCGCGATCACCGGGACCCTCTGCGAGCTCGTCCGCCGCGCCGGGCTGCCGAACACCCTCGTCTGGTTCGCCTGCACCCGCGGCGCACCCCCGCCCGGCTCCCGCGACCCGGCGCTCTGCACGAACACCTTCATGGCCCACTGCCAGCCCCTCGTGCTCCGCGCGAGCCCCGACCAGGCTGCCCGCGGCCTCTCCATGCTCGTCCACGAGCGGGTCCACCGCATCCCGCCCAGCGCCGTGGACCCCACCTGCAAGAACCAGCACTGGGGCGATTTCACCCGCGCCCTGTTCGACGCCCAGGACCAGGGCTTCGACACCGTCGTCCTCACCAGCGACACCGGGCACGTCACCGAAGGCCCCGGCTTCAACGTCATGGCCCTCATCGACGGCGAACTCCGCTCCCCCGACCACGGCGTGCTCGAGGGCGTGAGCCGCCTCACCATGATGGAACTCGCGAGCGAGCTCGGCCTCCCCGCCCGCCTCGCGCCCATCACGCCGGAGGAACTGCGCGACGCCGACGAGGCCTTCATCACCTCCACTTCCTGCGGCCTGGTGCCCGTGACCCGCATCGACGGCCGCGTGCTCGGCAACGGCGCCCCCGGCCCGGTCACCACCCGCCTGCTCAACCGCTACTACCAGCGCAAGGACGAGGGCTGGCACATGACGCCCATCCCCGGGTTCGTGGCCGCTTGATCCCCGGCCTCCGCGTGATCGTCGCCGGCGCGGGCCCGGTCGGTCTGGTGGCAGCCCTGTCGCTCGCCGACCGGGGCGTCCCCGTGACGCTGCTCGAGCGCCGCCCCGAGCTCTCCGCCGCCTCCCGCGCATCCACCATCCACCCGCCCACGCTCGACATCCTGGACAGCCTCGGCGCCCTGGCCCCCGTGGCCCATCGCGGCCGTATCGCCCGCACCATCCAGTACCGCACGCCAGACGCCCCCTTCGCCGAGTTCGACCTCGCCGTGCTCGCGGGCGAGACCCGGCATCCGTATCGCCTCCACCTCGAGCAGGCCCACATCACGCCCATCCTGCTCCAGCGCCTCCGCCGCCACCCCCACGCCACCATCCGGTTCGACGCCGAGGTCACCGGCCTCGAGCAGTCCGACACCGGCATCACGGCCCACACGGCCCAGGGCCCCGGCCTTCGACAGACCTTCCACGGCACCTGGCTCCTCGCCGCCGACGGCGCGCGCTCCCGCATCCGCGACGCGCTCGGCATCGGCTTTCCGGGCGCCGACTACCCCCACCGCGTGCTGCGCGTCATGACCACGGACGATCCCGAGGCCCTCCTCCCGGGCCTGTCCCCCGTCACCTACGTCCATAACGGCGCCCGCTCCCTGAGCCTGCTGCACATGCCGGAGTGCTGGCGCCTGATCCTCCGCGTCCCCGCCGAGGTCTCCGACGACCAGGCCCTCGAGGAAGCCTGGATCCTGGCCCGGCTGCAGGAGGTGCTCCCCACCTGCACCCGCCTGCCCACCGTGCTGCACAAGGACGTCTATGGCGCCAGCCGCCGCGTGGCCGACCGCACGCAGCACGGCCGCGCGATCCTGCTCGGCGACGCAGCCCACGTGACCAACACCCGCGGCGGCATGAACATGAACTGCGGCATCCACGACGCCCACGCCCTCGCCGCCGCCATCGCGACCAACGACCCCGCTGCCATCACCGCCACGGCCACGGCCCGCGCCCGAGTGGCCCGTGACCAGCTCATCCCCCGGACCGACCGCGCCGTGAGCGGCGGCGCGACATGGGCGCAGGAACTCGCCACCATCGCCCAGGACCCCGACGCCGCCCGCGCCTACCTGAGGACCGCCGCCATGCTCGACATGCTCACAGCCCTGCCTTCCCCCCTCCCCTCGCGGGAGGGGCCGGGGGACGGGGGCGACCAGCATGAACCGCCGCGGGAGAGGGCCCGCCAGCAGGAACCCGCAACGCCATGAGCGACCTCGCCGCCGCGATCAGCGGCCTCGAATCCGGCCCCCGCATCGCCCTCCTCGTCCCCTCCGCCAACCCGGTAGTCGAGCCCGAGCTCCACCGACTCCTGCCCCCGCTGGTGCGCACCTACACCGCCCGCTTCCCCGTCATGCCCGGCACCACCCTCGAGCAGCGCAACCAGCGCTACCTCGATCTCTACCCGCAGACCCTCTCGAGCTTCGGCGCCATGAAGCTCGAGCTCGCGCTCATCGCCCTCACCGGCCCGTCCTACCGCCTCGGCCCCGATGGCGACGCCGCCCTCGCCCGCACCCTCTCCGAGCCAGGGCCGCCAGGCTCTCCAAAGGTCCAAACCGCCAGCGGCGCCATCCGCGAGGCCCTCGCCCATCTCGGCGCCCGCCGCATCGCCCTCGTCAGCCCCTACCCGCAATGGCTCACCGACCTCGCCGTCGCCTACTGGCGGGCGGCCGGGCACGAGGTGGCCGCGGTGGTGAAGACCGAAGGCGCCGACACAGCCTACGCCCTCACCACCCCCCAGGTCCAAGCCGCCATCGCCGCCGCCCTCGCGCAGGTGCGCACCGACATCGACGCCATCGTCATGAGCGGCACCGGCATGGTCACGCTCCCCGCCATCCTCGCCACCCGCGCCACCGCCACGGTCCCGTTCCTCTCGAGCAACCTCTGCAGCGCCTGGTGGCTCATGCGCGAAGCCGACCGCGTCCCGCCGCCCGCCTTCATCGCCGCTGCCCCGGAGCTGGCCGGGTTGCCATGACCCGCACGAACCACGCCCACTCCCCCTTCCCTTGCGGGAGGGGGCCGGGGGGAGGGGAGGCCACGCGATCAGGCCCCCACCGCACGTCGTCATCGCGAGCCGGAGGCGTGGCGACCCAGGGGCAGCACAGGGCAGTCTCACCGGCCCCTGGATCGTCACGCTTCGCTCGCGACGACGTTCCTCTATAGTCGACACGTCTCATCGAGGTCCTTCATGCGCCGTGTCGCCCTAGCCCTCCTCCTCCTCGCCAGCGCTGCCGCGACTCCGGCAATGGCCGCCTCCGCCCCGGCCGTCGAGGCAGCACAGGGAATGGTCGTCACCTCCCAGCGCCTCGCCTCCGAAGTCGGCGCCGGCATCCTCCGGCAGGGCGGCAACGCGGTCGATGCCGCCGTCGCCGTCGGTTACGCGCTCGCCGTCGTCAACCCGTGCTGCGGGAACATCGGCGGCGGCGGCTTCATGACGCTGCACCTCGCCGCCACCCCCTCCGCACCCGCCCGCCAGCGCTTCCTCAACTTCCGCGAGACCGCCCCCGCCGCCGCCGCCGCCACCATGTATCTCGACGCCCAGGGCGCCCCCATCCCCGAGAGCAGCCTTTACGGCTCCCGCGCAGCCGGCACGCCGGGCACCGTCATGGGGCTCGAGACCGCGCGCGCCAGCTACGGGACCCTGCCCCGCGCGACCCTCCTCGCCCCCGCCATCGCGCTCGCCCGCGACGGCTTCATCCTCACCCGCGCCGACACCGACATCCTGGCGCCGCTGACCCGCCGCTTCGCCGCCAGCCCCGCCGTCGCGCGCAGCTTCCTTCGGCCCGACGGCACCCCCCTCCGGCCCGGCGACCGCCTCACCCAGCCCGACCTCGCCCGCACCCTCGAGGGCATCGCGCAGGACGGCCCCAAGGGCTTCTACGAGGGCCGCATCCCGCAGGCCGTGGCCGCCCTCGCGCGCCAGGATGGCGGCCTGCTCACCGAAGCCGACTTCGCCGCCTACCGCGCGCAGGATATCGAGCCCCTCCGCTGCACCTACCGGGGCTCGGACATCGTCAGCGCACCGCCCCCCAGCTCCGGCGGCACCACCCTGTGCGAGATCCTCAACATCCTCGAGGGTTACGACCTCAAGGCCATGGGCTGGAACTCGGCCGGCACCGTCCACGCCATGGTCGAGGCCATGCGCCACGCCTACCTCGACCGCAACACCCACCTCGGCGACCCCGACTTCGTGCAGAACCCGCTCGACCGCCTGCTCTCGAAGGACTACGCGGCCGCGATCCGCGCCACCATCACGGACCGTGCCGGCATCAGCCGCGAGCTCCGCCCCGGCGTGGGCCCGCACGAGCGTCCCGAAACCACCCAGTATTCGGTAGCGGACCGCCTCGGCAACGCCGTCAGCGTCACCTACACCATCAATGGCTCGTTCGGCGCCGTCGCCATCGCGGACGGCACCGGCTTCCTGCTCAACAACGAGATGGACGACTTCACCATCAAGCCCGGCGTGCCCAACCTCTACGGCCTCGTGCAAGGCGCCGCCAACGCCATCGCCCCCGGCAAGCGCCCGCTCAGCTCCATGGCCCCCACCATAGTGCTGCGCGACGGCCGCCCCGTGCTGCTCGGCGGCTCGCCCGGCGGGTCCCGCATCATCACCATCACGCTGCAGACCATCCTGAACCTGCTGGACCACGGCATGGAGCTGCAGGAGGCGGTGGACGCCGGGCGCATCCACCACCAATGGCTGCCCGACACCATCTTCGCCGAGCCCCGCGCCATGAGCCCGGACACCCAGGCGGTGCTGAAGGCGATGGGCCACGGCATCACCATCCAGGTCCCGTGGGGGGCGGCCGAGTTCGTCGCCCTCGGCCCACCCGCCGAGCAGGCCACGCCGACCTCCACACCCGCGAACGACGCCGCCCTGTCCGGCCGCATGCGGCCCGGCCTGTTCTACGGCGCCAACGACAACCGGCGCCCGGCAGGGGCTGCGGTCGGCGCGGCGGTGGGCCAATGATCGCCATCCTGCAATGCGGCGTGCCCCCGGCCGGCCTCGAGGCGCATGGCTCGTACGCCACCATGCTCCAGCGCCTGCTCGGCCCTGCCCACGCCGCAGAGGTGTTCGACGTCCAGCACGCCCCCCCGCCCCCGCCCGGCGCCCACGCCGGCTACCTGCTGAGCGGCTCCAGCTCGGGCGTATACGAGCCCGACGCCTGGATCGCCCGCCTCCTCGAATGGATCCGTGCCGCCCGCGGCACGGCCCCCATGGCCGGCATCTGCTTCGGCCACCAGGCCATGGCGCAGGCCCTCGGCGGCCAGGTGACGAAGTCCGGCAAGGGCTGGGGCATCGGCCTTCACCGCTACGACGTGATGCACCGAACCCCCTGGATGGACGAGGCGGCCCAGATCGCGCTCCCCGCTTCCCACCAGGACCAGGTCGTCCGGCCCCCGCCCGGCGCCGCCACCACGCTCGCCAGCCCCTTCTGCCCGCACGCCGGGCTCGACTACGGCGACGCCGCCTCCATCCAGGCCCACCCGGAGTTCAGCCCCGCCTTCGGCATCGCCCTGATCGAGCAGCGCCTCGACCGCTACGGCCCTGCCGCCGAACCCGCCATTGCGAGCTACGCCGCTCCCAACGACTGCCAGCGCGTCGCCGCCTGGCTGCAACGCTTCTTCGCTTCCCCCCTCCCCTCGCGGCAGGGGACGGGGGAGTGGGGACCGCATACACGGCCCCCGGCAGTCGAAGATTTGGATCAGACCCGGGCCACGTCGTAGAACTGCACGAACCCGTTCCGCATCGGCCCCAGCCGCCGCGTTGCCGTCGCCTCGTAGTAGGCCCCCAGCGGCAGGTATGGCACCTCGTCCCAGAACGCCCGCTGGATGTCCGCGCACACCGCCTTCTGCGCCGCCTGGTCCGGCGCCTCGAACCAGGCCGCCCGCAGCGCCTCCAGCTTCGGCGCGCGGGACCAGCCGAACCACGCCTGGTCCCCGTTCCCCCGGATGCCGAGCTGGCTCGCCGGGTCGAAGTTGTTGGTGCCGTTGAGGTAGGTGACGAAGATGTTCCACCCGCCCTCGGCCGGCGGCTTGCGGCTGCTGCGGCGCTGCACCAGCGTGCCCCAATCCGTGCTCACCAGGTCCACGTTCATGCCGCACCGCGTCAGCGCGTCGGCCATCACCAGCGCCATCGCATGCGTCGCCGGGTAGTCGGTGGGGTCCAGGAACACGACCTTCTCGCCCTTGTAGCCCGCCTCCTGCAGCGCCTTCTTCACCGCCGCGAAGTCCCGCTTGCCCACCAGGCGCTCCGTGCCCTCCGTGGTGGCCATCGGCGTGCCGGGGCTGAACACGCCCACGTTGGTCTTGAACAGCTGGGTCTCGTCGCCCGCCACCGCCGTCATCACCTCCAGCTGGTCCACCGCCCCCAGCAGCGCACGCCGCACGCCCGGGTTGTCGAACGGGGGGAACAGATGGTTGAACCGCAGGCACCCGATGCCGCCGCCCGGGTCCAGCACCTCGAGCCTTATGTCCCGCCCGCGCCGCAGCCGCGGCTGAAGGTCGGGCGTCGGGCTCTGCCACCAATCCACCTCCCCATTCAGCAGCGCGCTCGCCGCCGTGCCGCTGTCGGGGATGATCCGCCACTCCACCCGGTCGAACAGCGCCCGCTTCGGCCCGGCCGTGAAGGTCGCCGGCCCATCCGCCCGCGGCACGTAGCCCTCGAACCGCGAGTAGGCCGCGAACGAGCCGGACACGCGCTCCGCTGCCAGGTACCGATACGGCCCGCTGCCGACCATCTCCGTCACCTGCGTGTTCGGGTCCGTCCGCGCCAGCCGCTCCGGCATGATCGCGGGCATCGAGGTGCCGGTCTTGCCCAGCGCGTTCGGCAGCAGCGGGAAGGGGCGCTTCAGGCGGAACTGCACCGTCCGGTCGTCCACGGCACTCAGCTCGTCCGTCGCCTCCATCAGCGCCCGCCCGAACGCATCCCGTGCCGCGAACCGCCGGATGCTCGGCACCACGTCCTGCGCCCGCACGGGCTCCCCGTCGTGGAAGCGCAGCCCCTCGCGCAACGTCAGCCGCCAGAGCTTGCCATCCTGCTCCACACTGTGCCCGGCCACCATCTGCGGTTGCATCGCGAACTGCGCGTCCTGCCCATAGAGCGTGTCGAACACCAGGTAGGCGTGGTTGCGCGTGACCGTCGCCGTCGTCCAGATCGGGTCCAGCACCGCCGTGTCGCCCTCGGGGATGAACTTCAGCACCCGCGCCGGCTGCGCCACCGCCGGGGCAGCGAGCGGGGCCAGGGCGGCCCCTGTTACGGCACCCGTCAAAGCAGCGCGTCGACCCAGCATCATCCCGCCTCCATCGTTCGGGGTCGATGCTCGCGCGGCCCGCAGCCCCCTGCAAGCGTGACGTTTGGTTACACGCTCGCGCTTGCGGCATGACATTGCGGCGCCGTACACAAGTCGTCGATGTTCATGCTCGCCACCGTACAGGCCAGGATTACCAGGGACGTGCGCGCCAACGGAGCGCACATGCGGGCCGCCATGACGAAAGCCGCCGAAGCGGGGGCGCAGCTCGCGCATTTCCCGGAGGCCTGCCTCTCCGGCTACGTGAAGAGCGAGATCGAGGACTGGGCGGAGGTCGATTGGCGCCTCCTCGCCTCCGAGCGCGAGGCCATCGCCGCGCACGCCGCCCGCCTTGGCCTCTGGACGGTCTACGGCGCCAACCATCCCCTCCCGGGCCGCCGCCCGCAGAACGCGATGCACGTCGTAGGCCCCGATGGCAGCCTCGTCGGCCGTTACGCCAAGCGCATGCTGTCGAACACCGAGCTCACCTACTACTACACCCCCGGCACCACCCCGCTCGTGTTCGAGGCCGGCGGACTGCGCTTCGGCTGCGCGCTCTGCATCGAGGTGGTGTTCCCCCAGCTCTTTGCCGAATACGAGCGCCTCGGCGTGCAATGCATGCTGCTCGGCACCTATGGCTGCGACCCCATCCACGGCGTCATGGCCCGGGCCCACGCCGCCACCAACTGCCTGTGGCTCAGCCTCGCGAGCCCCGCCCAGTGCAGCCCCACCCTCCCCTGCGCCCTCTTCGGCCCCGACGGCCACCCAATCGGCGCCGCCCGCCCCGGCACCAGCGGCCTCCTGCTCAACACGCTCGACCCGGACGACCCCCGCTACAATGCCGCGCTGCACGCCGCCCGCCCCTGGCGCGCCCACGCCCGGGACGCCGCCCCCAGCCTCCGCTACGCATGACCGCTCGCCGAGGACAAAGGCCCGCTCCGTAACCCCCCCTCCCGCAAGCGGAGGAGGAACCGGGCCGCCCCCCCTGCTTCCCCCCTTCCCGTTGCGGGAGGCGCCAGGGGGAGGGGAGGCCGCACGCGCGAACCCCGAAACCCCCTTGCCCCAGGCTGCCCACCATGCCCTGATCGCGGCAAAACAACCGGAAACGTCATGGCCCACAAACTCGCCCTCCTGGCCGCCCTCCTTTGCGCGACGACGGCCGCGGCCCAGGTGCCGAACCCGCTCCGCATCGGCGTCCTCACCGACTTCTCCGGATCCACCGCCGACAGCGCCGGCCAGGGCAGCGTGGTCGCCACCCAGCTCGCCGTGGCCGACGGCATGGAAGCCGCCAAGGGCGCGCTCAGCGGCATCAAGGTCGAGGTCCTGGGAGGCAACAACCTCGGCAAGCCGGACCTGGCCCTCAGCATCGCCCGCGAATGGATCGACACGCAGAACGTCGCCGCGTTCGTCGACCTGCCCTACAGCAACGTGGCCCTCGCCGTCAGCGCGCTGGGCGCCGAACGCGACCGCGCCGTCCTCATCGGCTCGGCCGCCACCAGCGACCTCACCGGCCGCGCCTGCAACGCGGTCACCACGCAATGGACCGACGACACCCACATGCTCGCGGCCGGCACCGCCCGCGCGCTGGTGCAGGCCGGGCAGAAGACCTGGTACTTCCTGGTCGCCGACTACGCCTTCGGTGCCGCCATGCAGCGCGACGCCTCCCAGGCCGTGGAAGCCGCCGGCGGCCAGGTGCTGGGCTCCGTCAAGCACCCGCTGATGGTGGCCGACATGAGCGGTTTCGTGGCGCAGGCCATGGCCTCCAAGGCCCAGGTGGTCGGCCTCGCCGGCGTGGGCGCGGACGTGACGAACGCGGTGAAGGAGGCCTCGAGCTTCGGCCTTGCCAAGCAGGGCCAGCGCCTGGCCGGGTTGCTGGTGTTCATCAACGACATCCACGCGCTCGGCCTGCCCACCGCCCAGGGCCTGCTCGTCACCAGCGGCTACTACTGGGACGCGGACGCCCCCTCCCGCGCCTTCGCCGAACGCTTCCGCGCGCAGATGGGCCGCCCGCCGGCCAAGACCCACGCCGCCAACTACGCCGCCGTTCGCCACTGGCTCCGCGCCGTGGACGGCACCGGCAGCGTCTCGGGCGCAGTCACCACCCGCGCCATGAAGGCCGCCCCGGCCGAGTATTTCGGCCAGGCCGCCACCCTCCGCCCCGACGGCCGCGTGCTGTACGACCTCCGCCTCTACCAGGTGAAATCCCCGTCCGAGAGCCAGGGCCCGTGGGACTACTACAAGCCCGTCGCCGACCTGAAGTCCGACCAGGCCGTCCGCCCCCTCGCCGAGGGCGGCTGCAAGATGCTGGAGAGGTAGGCGAAACCCTCGACGTCATCGCGAGCCGGCGGCGTGGCGATGACGAAGCTCGGAGGAGACTGACCATGGACGGAATGCTCGCTGCCCCAGCCAACCCCGGCCTCCCGGCGTTCGACCTCGACCCCTTTACCCGCGCCTACCTCGAGGATCCGTTCCCCGCCCAGGCGGCCCTCCGCGACGCCGGGCCGGTCGTGTGGCTCGAGCGCTACGGCGTCGCCGCCGTCGGCCGCCACGCCGAGGTCCGCGCCGTGCTGCAGGATTGGGAGCGTTTCTCGTCGGCCGCCGGCGTCGGCCTTGCCGATTTCCGCCGCGAGAAACCCTGGCGCCTCCCGAGCCTCGTGCTCGAGACGGACCCGCCGCTGCACGACCGCACCCGCCGCATCCTCTCCCGCGTGCTCTCGGCCGCCGCGATGAAGCGCCTGCGCCACCGCTTCGAGGCCGACGCCGAGGAGATGGTGGCCGAGCTCCTCGCCCGCGGCAGCTTCGACGCCATCCCGGACCTGGCCGAGGCCTACCCGCTCCGCGTCTTCCCGGACGCCATGGGCATGCCGCGCGAGAACCGCCGCCACCTGCTGCCCTACGGCAACATGGTCTTCAACAGCTTCGGCCCGCACAACGCATTCTTCCAGGAGGCCGTCGCCGACGCGGCCCCGGTGCTCGCCTGGGTGCAGGCGCAGTCCCGCCGCGAGAACCTCTCCGACGAGGGCTTCGGCGCCGAGATCCACGCCGCCGTCGCCACCGGGGAGCTCACGGAGGACGAGGCGCCCCAGGTGGTCCGCAGCGTGCTCACCGCCGGCGTCGACACCACCGTCAGCGGGCTCGGCGCCGCGCTCTACTGCCTGGCCACCCACCCCGCCCAGTTCCAGGCCCTCCGCGCCGAGCCCGGCCTCGCCCGCGCCGCCTTCGAGGAGGCGGTGCGCTACGAAACCCCCGTCCAGACCTTCTTCCGCACCACCACCGGCCCCGTCGAGCTCGCCGGCCACACCCTCCCGCCCGACTGCAAGACCCTCGTCTTCATGGGCGCCGGCAACCGCGACCCCCGCCGCTGGGACCGCCCGGACGAATACGACATCGCCCGCAACACCAGCGGCCACGTCGGCTGGGGCGTCGGCATCCACGCCTGCGTCGGCATGGCCCTCGCCCGGCTCGAAGGCGAATGCGTCCTCGCCGCCCTGGCCCACCAGGTGCAGACGATCGAACTCGCCGGCCCCGCCATCCGCCGCAACAACAACACCCTCCGGGCGCTGGCGAGCCTGCCCGTCCGGATGACCTGACCCCTCGGCCGAAGGAAGCTGCCGCAGCAGTTCTCTTGGTGCAGAAACCGCGAGCAAGCCGGGTGGCGGCATCCGCCGGCCCGGGCAGGTCGCCTACCGCCCCGACTCCCCGGCGCCGGCCGGGGGCCACCCCGACCCTCGCGCGAACGGGTCCGAAAACTGCCCCTCCACCAAACCCACCAACCGCGTCGACAACCCTGCCCAGCCATGCGCCGCCGCCCAATTGCGCTGCCGCTCCGCAAACCGCCCTGGCTCCGCCAAAGCCGCCACGATCCCCTCTGCCATCGCCTCGGGCGATACCCCCGGCAGCGCATGGCAAACCTCCTTCACGTCCGCAAAGATCGGCAAGGGCGTCACGGCCACCGGGGCCAACGACGCAAGCCCCATCCGCACCGCCGCGCTCGCCGATTCCTGCGTGTACTGATACGGGAACACCACCAGGTCCGAAGCCGACAGCAGCGCCATGGCCCGCGCCTCGGCCAGGAACCCGGTCCCCATCGTCACATGCGCCTCGAGCCCCAGCCGGGCCACCTCCGCCTCGCACGCCGCCCGCTCGGCTTCCGACTCCGCCGCCGGATACAACGCGTTCAGCATCACCAGCTGCACCTCCGGCACGCGCCGCCGCACCAGGTCCACGGCGCCGATCAGCTCCCGCAGCCCCTTGTGCGGCAGCAGATAGCCGAAGCTGCACAGCACGCGCCGCCCCTCCCACCCCAGCGCACGCCGCAGCGCCCCGCGCTCCACCGGGCAGGACGGCGGCACGCCCATCGGGAACAGCGCCACGTTGTCCACCAGGCCCGCCACCTTCAGCCGGTTCAGGTCGTGCACCGAATGCACGAGCACCCGCGTCACCCCCCGCAGGGCCTCCGCGACGTCCGCCAGCGTGAACACGAGGTCCGCCCGCTCCACCCCCACCGTCGCGTGCATCACCACATAGACGGCCATGCCCCGCTCCCGCAGCCGCCCCAGCAGCCGCACGAAGGCCCGCTTCTCGAAGAACCCGAAATTGAACTGCACCACCACCGCGTCCACGCCGGCCGCGACGATGGCGTCGAACAGCCCATCCAGGGTGTCCGCCCCATCCTGCCGCCAGCACCGCCGCACCTGCGGCGCATCCGGCCCCAACAGCCCGCCTGCCTCGTTGGCGAAAACGTGCAGCCGGGTCCGCTCGACAGCCCCCAGCATCGCCTCCGCATACGCCGCGATGCCGCACCGCACGTTCCATGTGCTCACGAGCCCGATCACCGGGCGCCGCATCCCCGCCGCGTCCGAGCCCTCCCGCACCGCCGCCACCGCCGCCCGCGTCCGCGCCGCAACGCCATCCCAGGTCCAGTGCGCCAGCATCGCCGCCTGCCCCCGCGCCGCGCGCGCCGCACGCTCGGCCGGGCGGGTCCGCACGTCCCGCAGCGCCTGCACCAGCGAGCCCACATCCGGCTCCGCCCACACGCTGTCGAACAGCCCCAGATGCGTCCGCGCATAGGCGAATTCGTAGTCCACCAGCCACGCCGTCTCGGCCGTGCAGAAATCCACCGGCCCGCCATGCGCCGTGGTCACCACCGGCGTGCCCCGCGCCATCGCCTCCGCCAGCGGCAGCCCGAACCCCTCGCCGCGCGACGGGCACACCACCGCATCGGCGCCGTCCAGCAGCCCCGCCACTGCCGCCTCGTCCAGCTCCGCATCGATCAGCGTGATGGCCGCATGCCCCGGCACCCGCGCCCGGAACGCCTCCAGCTGCGACGCCACGTCGTTATGCGGGTTCGGAAACCCCTTGATGACCAGCGCGACCCCATCCGCGGCGGTGAACGCCCGGCCCCAAGCCTCCAGCAGCACGTCCACCCCTTTCCGCGGAAAGCAGGACGACATGTGCAGGAAGGTGAACGGCCCCCCATCCGGCGCCGGGGCCGCCGGGCGTACATGGTCCGCCCCGTTGCCCACCACCGCGATCGGCACCCGCACGCCGTTGTCCCGCAGCACCTTGGCAACGTATCGGCTCGTGACCGTCACGAGGTCGAGGGACGCGTTGAACTCCCGCACCAGCGCCGGGTCGAACCCGCTCTCCTCCCACGCATGATTGGCCAGGACCCGCACGGCCCCACGCATGTCGGCCACATGCGGCGGATACTGGTTGCGCAGCGCCACTGCCGCATGCGCCTCGCCACGCGCCGACATTGCCGCAAGGTCCGGGTTGGCCTCCAGGAAAGCCGGGTCGGCCGGGAACGCCCCCGGGCCATCCCTGGACACCAGCGCCACGCGCTCCCCCCGCCCCAACGCCCGCGCGAGCTCCCGATTGACCAGCGCCAGGCTGTACGAGCTGTCGAACGGCCCCGAGACCGACCAGACCTGCTCGACCGAAGATGGCTCCATCGCGATCGGCACGTCGAACCCGGCCTGCCGCAGGTGCCCCACCAGCGCCTCCACCAGCGCCGGCCGCTCGAACCGCGCCAGCTGCTCGCGCTGGCCCAGCACCAGCCGCCGCCGCAGCGCCGGGTCCTCCAGCAGCAGGTGCGCCGCCGCCGCCATCCGCTCCGGGTCGCAATCCTGCAGGACCAGGCCGCCACCCCCCAGCGTCGCCGCCACGCCCTCCGCGCCATGCGCCAGCACAGGCACATCGAACGCCATCGCCTCAACCAGCGGCATCCCGAACCCCTCGTGCTCCGAGGCCGACACGTACAAGTCCGCCTGGCGATAGAGCGCGAACAGGTCCTCGTCGCTGCAGGAGCCCAGCAGCCGCACCTCGCCGCCCAGCCCGGCCGCAGTGATCGCCGCCTCCACCTCGGCGCCATACTCGCCCCAGGCCACGCTGCCCACCATCAGCAGCTGCACCGGCTGCGCGGACAGCGCCACCAGCCGCCGCATCATCGCCACCAGCGCCACCTGGTTCTTGTGCCGCGCCACCCGCCCCACGAACAGCAGCAGCCGCGTGCCCGGCGCCACCTCGGCGAGCCCGCCCACCTGGCTGCGCGTCCACGCATGCGCCCGGATGCGCTCCAGGTCCACGAGCAGCCCGATCGGCGCCACCAGCCCGAAGCCCAGCGCCGTCAGCTCCTCCGCATTGTAGCTCGAATCCGCGATCGCCGCCGTGAATGTGCCGTCGAGCGCCCAGCGCGCGAGCTGCTGCCGCCCTTGAACGGACAGCCGCGCCAGATCGCTCCCCGGCGGGAAGAACGCCTCGGGCGTGATGTTGTGGTAGACCAGCACCCGCGGGGTCCGCAGCCCGCCCACCCACGCATCCGTTTCGGACCCGAGCGAGTAGTGCACCAGCAGCAGGTCCCCCGGCGCATCCGGATAGGCCTCCATCGGCTGGATCCGGTGCCGCAACGCCGGGTGGATGTGCTGGCAGTAGATCTCGGACCGGTGCCCGGCCGCCTGCAACAGGCGCTGGATGAAGAACATCGCGTTCGTGATGCCATCCGCCACCGCCGACCCGGCGTGGAACTGGTGCACGGCCAACGGCCGCACCAGACCGCGCCCCACTTGCCCGAGCCCCCCCTGCCCGCGCCCCCCCTGCCCGCGCCCCGATGCGACGGGCGCCGCCCCGAGCCCCGCGTTCAAGGCCGGCGCGCGACGATGGCGTAGTCCTGCGGCCCGAACAGCACGCGGTTCAGCAGCCGCGCATCGTCCGTGTCCTCCACCAGCAGCCCCTGCTCGAACGGGTGCAGCGCCAGCACCTCGACCTCGATGAACCCGCGCTGCTGCAGGATGAAGCGCAGCGGCGCCGGCAGCACCGGGTTGCGGTGCGTCGGATCGTTGTAGAAGGTCGTCGCCCCCACCCGCATCGTCTCGGCATTCGGCGTCTCGAACAGCAGCACCCCGCCCGGCGCCAGCACCCGCAGGCACTCGTCGATCATGTCCACCAGCACCTCGAGCGGAAGGTGCTCGACCACGTGGAAGGCCGTGATGGCGCTGCGGCAACCATCCTCGAGGCCGCCCAGGTGGCCCACCAGGCCCTCGTGCCGCACGTCGAGCCCCATCGCCGCCGTTCGGTCCACCATGGTGGCGTTGATGTCGATCCCGTAGGCCGCGATGCCGCGCTCGCCCAGCAGCTCCAGCCACTCGCCCCGGCCGCACCCGATGTCCAGCACCGGCCGCCCCGCCTGCCCGGCACCCGCAAGCGCGAGCCGATCGACATAGATCGACAGCCGCTGCTTGATGTCCGCACGCGTACCGCGGAACACGTCCTCGAACGCCGCGTAGAGCGAGTCGAGCCGCCCCTCCACCACTGCCGCCCGCGGGGCGGCATTACTCAAGCCTGCCGCCCGCGGGGCGGCATCCCCGGATGCCGTGCTCTCCGGCGACGCGGCCAGCACCGTCAGCCGGCGCTGCTGGAACAGCACTTCACGCCGCACCATGGCGAGCTGCTCGGCCAGGCGCGCACTGTGCCGCGCGCCCTCGTCGGCCACCCGCGCGGTCTCGTCGGCCCGCCGCGCCGCATCGCCCGCCGCGCGGTCCGTGTGCGCCGCGGCACCCTGCAGCCCGGCCGCAAGCCGCTCCGCCAGCGCCGCATGGGACCGCTGCAACTCGCCGTTCGCCCGCGTCGCAGCGGCCAGGTCGCTCGCCAGCCGCCCCATCTCGGCCGCCTGCCGCGCCGCACGCGCCTCGAGCGCCTGCACCTCCCCGTAGGCGTGCTCCGCCTGGAACACCGCCCCGATCGCCCGGCGCGCAAGGCGGCGCGGATGCATCAGCGCCCAAAGCAGGTGCCGAACCGTATGAAACAGCGGGCGCCCGCCGCCATCACGCGCCACGGCAGGCTCGGCCGCACCGCGCTCGGCGACCGATGGTCCAGCCGCCCCGGGGCTCGTCAGGACGGGATCCGCCGCCGCAGGCCGCGTCGTGGGCGCACGCTGCAGCGCGAGCTCGAGCCGACGCTCCAGTTCGACGAAGTCGATGCGCGAATTATTTGGCACGAACATCGGCGCTCATCCCCGGACCTTGGCGTCCATATCGTCGGTCCACCTGTCCGAACTCGTTGACATCGCTCGACACGGACGTGTCGCCGCGGTCCCCGGCATACAGCGTACGTCACTTCGTTGGCAAGCTGGACCCCGGGCACCGCCGGCCGCCCGCGGGCCGCACCTGCGGCCCCGGGGCCAGCCTCGCGGCAGGTTTAAAGAGATGATCGATTGCTTGTTCATTTCATGCTTCGCCGCGGGCGGCTACGTCGACACCAGCGCCTCGACGGTCAACGTGACGAGCACCAGCGCCTACGTATCCCAGGCTGGCCGTCTGATCCGAAGGAGCCCTCTCCCCCCTTGGAGACGGTGGGGTGAGGGCCGCGGCCGGGCGCACCGCGTTCAGTGCCGGAAGTGCCGCAACCCCGTCAGGACCATCGCCACCCCGGCCCGGTCCGCCGCGGCCACCACCTCCGCGTCCCGCATCGACCCGCCGGGCTGGATCACCGCCGTGGCGCCGGCCGCGATCGCCGCCTCGAGCCCGTCGGCAAACGGGAAGAACGCATCGGACGCCACCACGCTGCCCTCCGTCAGCGGCCGCTCGGCCCCGGCAGCCTTCGCCGCCTCCGCCCCCTTCCATGCCGCAATCCGCGCTGAATCGACCCGGCTCATCTGCCCGGCCCCGATGCCCACCGTGGCCAGCCCCTTCGCATAGACGATCGCGTTCGACTTCACGTGCTTGGCCACCCTGAACGCGAACACCAGGTCCCGCAGCTCGGCGCGCGTCGGCGCCCGCTGCGTCACGACCCGCAGGTCCGCCTCCATGACCCGCCCCGCATCCCGCGTCTGCGCCAGGAACCCGCCCGCGATCGTCCGCAGCATCATCCCCGGTGCCGCCGGGTCGGGCAGCCCGCCCGTCAGCAGCAGGCGCAGGTTCTTCTTCCGCGCGAGCGCGGCCCGGGCCCCCTCGGTTGCGTCGGGCGCCACGATCACCTCCGTGAACAGCTCCGCCATCAGCAGGGCCGCCGCCTCGTCCAGCGTGCGATTGACCGCGATGATCCCCCCGAAGGCGCTCACCGGGTCCGACGCGAGCGCCCCCCGCCACGCCTCGGCCAACGACGCGCCGACGGCCACGCCGCACGGGTTCGCGTGCTTCACGATCACGACCGCCGGCTGCTCGAACTCCGCAACGCACTCGAACGCCGCATCCGTGTCGGCCAGGTTGTTGTAGCTCAGCGCCTTGCCCTGGACCTGGTGCGCCGTGGCTGCACCGGGCCGGTTCCCGTTGACATAAAGCGCCGCCGCCTGGTGCGGGTTTTCCCCATACCGCAGCACCTCCCGCCGCACGCCCGTCAGCGCCAGCCGCTCCGGGAACGGCTCGTCACGCGCAAACCACGCCGCGATCGCCGCATCGTATGCCGCCGTCCGCGCATAGGCCGCAGCGGCCAGCGCCGTCCGCTGCCCGAGCGTCGTACCCCCCTCCGCCACCGCTGCGACCACGGCCGCATACTGCGCCGGCTCCGTCAGCACCGCCACGCCGGCAAAGTTCTTCGCCGCCGACCGGATCATCGCCGGCCCCCCGATATCGATGTTCTCCACACACGCCGCCGCGTCCGCGCCCGACGCCACCGTCGCCTCGAACGGGTAGAGGTTCACGCACACGAGGTCGATCGGGACGATCCCGTGCCGCGCCATCTCCGCCTCGTGCACCGCGTCGCCCCGCACCCCCAGCAGCCCGCCATGCACCTGCGGCACCAGGGTCTTCACCCGCCCGCCCAGCATCTCCGGCACACCCGTGAAGTCCGCCACCTCCACCACCGCCAGCCCCGCGCCCCGCAGCACCGCCGCCGTGCCGCCCGTGCTCAGCAGCTCCGCCCCCGAAGCCGCCAGCGCCTGCGCCAACGGGATGAGGCTGTCCTTGTCGGACACGGAGAGCAGCGCGCGGCGGATGGGGGTGCGGTCGGTCATGCCGGGCGGATAGCACCTGCCTGCGCGGGGGGGAACCGGCGCCCGGCGGCCCCCCGCGTGCACGTGCAGGCGGCGCTTGCTGCCAGGGCCCGACCCGGTATGGTCGCGAGGCGAAATGAAGCGGTAGGGGGGAGATCCGATCTTGGGCACGCACCTGGGCCGCCGTTCGCTCCTGGCCGGCGCGACACTCGCCACCCCTTCCCTGCTGGCGCCACGCGCCCGGGCGGCCGAGCGCAGCTTCCGCCAGTTCCACAACCAGGCCGAGAACAGCCCCGTCCATCGCCGCCTGGTCGAGATGTGGGAGGCCGTCAGGGCCGAGACGGGCGGACGGGTCGAGTGTGCCGTGTTCGCCGAGAACGCCGGCATCGCCGGGTCGGACCCGGCGGCGTTGCGCATGCTGGTCTCGGGTGAGCTCGACTTCTTCACCCTGATGGGCGGCATCCTGGGCCAAGCCGTGCCAGTCGCCGAGGTGCAGCAGATCCCGTTCGCATTCGGCACCGAGGCGGCGGCCCACGCCGCGGCAGACGGGCCGTTGGGCGCCTACGTGCGGGCAGAGATGCGGGCGAAAGGCATCCATGGTTTCCCCATCGGCGTCTTCGACAACGGCATGCGGCAGACATCCTGCGCGATCCGCCCCATCGTGACGCCGGCCGATTTCGAGGGGATCCGCATCCGCCTGCCAGCCGGGCAGATGTTCACCGACACGTTCCGGGCGCTCGGGGCACAGCCGGTCACGATCAACGTGAACCAGATCTATGACCAGCTGAAGGCCGGCCGGGCCGATGCGCAGGAGAACCCGCTCGCGGTCACCGAGGTGTTCAGGCTCTACGAGGTCCAGCGCTACATGGCGATGACCAACCATATGTGGTCGGGCTTCAACCTGATGGCCAACCTCGCCACCTGGCAGGGCCTGCCGCCCGACGTGCAGGACGTGATCGAGCGCAACGCGGCCAAATACGTGCGGCTGCAACGGCAGGACCAGGTGACCTTCAACGGCGGGCTGCGGCAGACGCTGGCCGCCCGCGGCATGGTGTTCAACGACGTCGACCAGACGGTCTTCCGCACGCGGATGGCCAAGGTCTATGCCGATTGGAAGGAGCGGCTCGGCAGCAAATGCTGGGCGCTGCTGGAAACCCACGTCGGCCCCCTGGGCTGAAGGCCCCGGGGCGACTGGGCTGAAGACCCCCCTGGGCGACTGGGCTGAAGACCCCCTGGGCGAGAGAAAGGAGCTGCCATGCGTAGGTCAACGATATCTCTGGTGCTTGCCATGGTGCTGGCCGCGTCCGCGGCAGGGGCGCAAGTGCCGCCCCCACCAGCCGGCATCCCCGCAGGGTCGGTCGTACCCGTGGGCGGCCTCGTCGTGAGCTACATCGAGGTCGCCCACGGGCAGGCCGACAGCGCCGTCCAGGTCCTCAAGGCGTTGCGCGCGCGCAGCGTGGCCGACCCCGGATACGTCTCGATGGTGGTGCTGCGCCGCATCACCCACCCGAACCACCTCATGCTGCTCGAGGAATGGCAGGACAACGCGGCGCGGGAGGCCCATGCCGCCCAGCCGCACGTGCTCGAGGCCCGTGCGGCGTTGCGAGCGATCGCCCTGGCACCCTACGACGAGCGCCCGCACCGTCCGCTCGCCACCGGCCCAACCTCGTTGCCGCCGCCGCCGCCCGGCGCGGTCCATGCCGTGACCCATGTGGACTTCGTGCCCGTCTATCGCGAAGAGGGGGAGGCCGGGCTTCGCCGCCTGGCCGAGGCCGCGCGGGGCCATGCCGGGAACCTGCGCTTCGACGTGCTCACGCAGGCCAGCCGTCCCAACCACATGACCATCGTCGAGCTCTGGCCCGGCGTCGACGACACACACGGCCACGCCCGCGCACAGGCCACCCGCGACTTTCGAGATTTCCTGCTGCCCAGGAGCGGCAGCATCTACGACGAGCGGCTGTACCGGGAGGAGCGGTAGCCTCCGCTACTCCCCCTCGTCCAGGTAGAACTGGTCCGACTCCTCGTCGTACGAATACAGCTCCGCATACCGTCCCCAGGCGATCGCCGCCGCCAGCGTGTCCTCGGCGTAGTCGGGGGACATGAAGTCCTCGAGCTCGTCGCGGAACCGCGCCGCCGCCGCACGGTGCGCCGGCCGCTCGTCCAGCACGCGGCGGATCTGCGCCACCAGCGGCACGTTGGCCCGGAGTGCCGCGCCGAAGATCGCCTTGCGGTCGTCCGTGTCCGCTTCCACGAAGCGCCGCCCCTGGTCCAGCAGCCGCACGTCGCCTTCCTCGATCACGCCCAGGCCCAGCAGCTGCAGCGCTTCGCCCAGCGGCAGCAGGTCATCGAGTTCGAGTTGCAGGCTCCCGGCCAGCGCCGGCAGGTCCGCCCGGCCCGAATAGGGCGGTGCGGCCAGCGTCTCGGCCAGGCCCGCCATCAGGTTGGTGCTCACCGGATACAGCTGCATGGCCAAGGTCGGCGCCGGCGCCGCACGGGGCGTGGGCGCGCGCCGGGTCATCAGCGCATAGATGTCGTCCACCATCTGGCGGAACGCCGGGTCGTGCCGGTTGCGGGGGTGGGGGAATGGCACCTGCAGCTCGCTCGCCACCCGCCCCGGGTTGCTGCTGAACACCAGGATCCGGTCGCACATCAGCACCGCCTCCTCGATGTTGTGCGTCACCATCAGCATGGACTTGATCGGCAGCCGCCCCTCGGACCACAGATCGATCAAGTCCGTCCGCAGCGTCTCGGCCGTCAACACGTCCAGCGCCGAGAACGGCTCGTCCATCAGCAGCAGGTCCGGGTGCACCACCAGCGCCCGCGCCAGCCCCACCCGCTGCCGCATGCCGCCCGACAGCTCCTTCGGGTACGCGCTCTCGTAGCCGCCGAGCCCGATGAGGTCGATCGCCACCTCCGCCCGCTCCTCCCGCTCGGCCCGCGCGACGCCCTTCGCCTCGAGCCCCAGCTCCACGTTTTCCTGCACCGTCAGCCACGGGAACAGGGCGAAGCTCTGGAACACCATGGCCACGCCGTCCGCCGGCCCGTGCAGCGCCTTGCCGCGCCACGTCACCACGCCGGCCGTCGGCTGCAGCAGCCCGGCGATGATCCGCAGCAGCGTGCTCTTGCCGCTGCCGGACCGCCCCAGCAGGCCCACGATCTCGCCATGCCGGATGCTCACGTCCACGTCGTCCAGCACCACCAGGTCCGCACTGCTGTCCTTGTGGTAGGCCTGCCGCACCTGCCGCACATCCACCAACGCCTCGGTCGTCACCTGGTCCATGGCTTGGCCCCTATCCGAGCGTCAGGCGACGAATGGCAAAGGCATACATCGGCCGCCACAGCAGCCGGTTGAACGCGAGCACGAAGCCGCTCATCACGGCCACGCCCAGCACCACCCGCGCCGTGTTCCCCTCCGCCGTCGCCTGCGCGATGTAGCTGCCCAGGCCATGCGCCACCAGCTTCGTCTCGCCCCAGCTCGCCACCTCGCACACGATGGCGGCGTTCCAGGACCCGCCCGAGGCCGTGATGGCGCCCGTCACGTAGTAGCTGAACACCCCCGGCAGCATGCAGCGCCGCCACCACAGCCATCCGCCCACCTGCAGGTTTCGCGCCGCCTCCTGCAGGTCCCCGGGATACGCGCTGGCCCCGGCGATGACGTTGAAGAGGATGTACCACTGCGTCCCCAGGATCATCAGCGGCGTCAGCCAGATGTCCGGCCAGCCCCCGAACCGCACGATGGCCACGACGAAGATCGGGTAGAACAGGTTGGCCGGGAACGCCGCCAGGAACTGCGCCACAGGCTGCGCACGCCGTCCCCATTCCGGCCGCAGCCCCAGCCACACGCCCACCGGCACCCACACCACGGTCGCCAGCACCATCAGCACCACCACCCGCAGCAAGGTGATGAGCCCCATCCCCACCGCCTCCACCAGGTCCCCCCAGGCCAGCGTGTCGGACACGAACCCGACAATCTGCCACAGCGCCGCCGCCACCCCCGCCAGCAATACGGCAACGAACGCCGCATCCCCCACCTTCGACGGCGTCCGCGCCGACCGCACCGCCCGCGGCCCGCGCGAAAGCCGCAGGCTGCCGAACGCATCGAACGCGTCGCCCACGTAGCCCGACGCCACCCGCAGCAGCCGGGTCCGCCGCAGCAGCTTCAGCACCCAAGGGTCCTCCGCCGTGTCCGACGCCGTCGTCTCGAAGCGGAACTTGGCCGACCATGCCACCAGCGGCCGGAACAGCAGCTGGTCGTAGACCAGGATCACCACCAGCATCGCCAGGATCGCCCACCCCACGGCCCCGATGTCCCGCGCCGCCAGCGCCGCCGCCACGTAGCTCCCGATGCCCGGCAGCGCCCACGTCGTGTCCCCCACCGTGACCGCCTCGCTGGCCACCACGAAGAACCAGCCGCCCGACATGCTCATCATGGTGTTCCACACCAGCCCGGGCATGGCGAATGGCACCTCGAGCCGCCAGAACCGCTGCCACGTCGAGAGCCGCAAGCTCCGCGCCGCCTCGTCCAGATCCGCAGGCACCGTCTTCAACGACTGATACAGGCTGAAGGCCATGTTCCACGCCTGGCTGGTGAAGATGGCAAAGATCGCCGCCAGCTCCGCCCCCAGCACGCGCCCGGGGAACAGGCTCATGAAGAACACGACGGTGAACGTCAGGAACCCGAGGATCGGGACCGACTGCAATATGTCGAGCACCGGCACCAGGATCAGCCCGGCCCGCCTGCTCTTGGCCGCCCAGGTGGCGTAGGTGAAGGTGAACAGCAGGCTCAACGTCAGTGCCGCGAACATCCGCAGCGTGGTGCGGACCGCGTAGCGCGGCAGGTTCGCGGGGTCCAGGCTGATCGCCGTCGCCTCCGGCCCCAGCGGCGCGAACGTGCCGCGCGCGATGCTCGCCACATACACCACCGCCGCCAGGATCAACGCCCCCGCGACCAGATCCATCAGGTTTGGCAGCCGGCGCGTGGAGACGAAGGCGGGGAAGGCGGTGTCGGACATGCGCGGGCGGCCTCCCTCATGGGCTCATGGCGGCGTGGTTAGCCGGTAAGCGCCACCGTGTCAGCCCGACCGCACATTGCCGATCGGCGACATTCTTCTAGTGGCCCGTGCTGCCGAACCCGCCATGCGCCCGCGCCGTCTCGTCCAGCGCGTCCACCTCGTGCCAGGTGGCCCGCACCACGGGGGCCAGCACCGCCTGGGCGATGCGCATGCCGGGCTCGATGGTGAAGGGCGCGTCGCCCGCGTTCATCACGATTACTTGCAGTTCGCCGCGGTAATCCTCGTCGATCGTCGCCGGCGCGTTCGGCAACGTGATGCCGTGGCGCAGCGCGAGGCCCGAGCGTGGACGCACCTGTAGCTCGTGCCCCGGCGGCAATGCGATGGCGAGCCCCGTCGGCACCAGCGCGCGGGCACCCGGCGCCAGCACCAGCGGCGCCTCGATGGCCGCCATCAGGTCCATGCCTGCCGCACCCGGCGTCGCGTAGGCCGGCAAAGGCAGATGCGCCCCATGCGGCAACCGCCGGACCTGGATCGCAGGCATCAGGAGTTGCGGGCGGCCCGGAAGCTCGGCGTCCACCAGCGCACGGGCTTGGGCTCCGGCTCCGGATGGATCCGCGGGCGGCCGCGCGGGCGCTTCGCCACCGGCTCGGCCGCCTCCACCGGCGCCTCCCGATACTCCGCCCCGGGCTCGGGCTCCGCCTGCACCGCCGGGCGCGGCGCACGGCGCGCGGGCGCGTGGGCCAGCGCCTCCGAAAGCGCCTGCTGCGTCCGCGTCAGCTGGTCCTGCAGTTGCGCCAGCGCATCCTTGTGCGCCAGGTCCGCATGCACCAGTCGCGTGTTCACCGCCTGCACCTGCGCCAGCGCGTCGCTCAACAGCTTCTTCGTATGGTCGTGGTTCGACTTCTCGAACTCGAGCGCGCCCTCGAGCGACCCGATCCGCTCCCGCAGCCCGGCCGTCTCTACATCCGTCCGCGCATTCAGCATCACCACCGGCACGCCGCCATCCTGGACGAACTTGTGCCGCGCCCGAGCCTCGTTCGGCCGCTGCTGCGGCCCGTGCGAGGCGGTCTTGCCCGTGAGCCCCAGGGCCCGGCGCATCTTGGCCTCGGTCTGCGCATCGGTCGAAGCGGATGCGGAGGTGGAAGCAGGGGCCGCATTGCGCGGCGTACGATCGCCAGTGTCGGCCATCAGATCTCGATTTCAGAACGTGTTGGTGGAGTACGACCCGGACTTGTCCGCTGCCGCGAGTTATGCTTTGGCCGATTGCCGCGCGTATTGCAAGCACGGGCAGTCGAGGGCGCACGATGAGCACAGACGGCATGGACCAGACCCGACTCGAACGCATCCGCCCCTGGATGCAGTCTTGGATCGACGACGGCCGCCTGGCCGGCCTCTCCGTGCTGGTCCACCACCGCGGCCGCACCGTGCTCGAGGCCTCGGCCGGGGACGCGGACACGGGCCAGCCCTGGGCGTCGGACACGGTCGTCCGCCTGTATTCCATGACGAAGCCGCTCGCGAGCGCCGCCCTCATGACGCTCTACGAGGAAGGCCGCTTCCAGCTCGACGACCCCATCGCCCGCGTCCTCCCCGCCTTCGCCGACATGCGCGTGTGGGACGGCAGCGAGGACCCGTGGTCCACCACCCCCGCCGACCGCCCCATCACCTACCGCCAGCTCCTCACCCACACCTCCGGCCTCACCTACGGCTTCATGCAGGCCACCCCCGTCGACGCGCTGTACCGCGACCGCGGCCTCGACCCGCAGCTCGCGCCCGGCACCCTCGAGCAACTCGTCGACGGCCTGGCCGCCATGCCCCTCCTGGCCCAGCCTGGCACACGCTGGAACTACAGCGTAGCCACCGACGTGGTCGGCCGCCTCGTCGAAATCCACGCCGGCCAGCCCTTCGACGCCTTCCTGCACGACCGCATCCTCGCCCCCCTCGGCATGACGGACACCGGGTTCGCGGTGCGTCCCGACCAGCGCCCCCGCTGGGCCGCCAACCACGTCCGCGGCCGCGACGGCCAGGCCAAGCGCCTGCCGCCCGAGCTGGCCGACGACATGTTCACCACCCCCCGCCTCCCCTCCGGCGGCGGCGGCCTGGTCGGCACCGCGCCCGACTACCTCCGCTTCTGCCGCATGATCCTGGGCGCTGGCGAAGGCCAGGGCGGCACCCTGGACGGCACCCGCATCCTCGGCCGCAAGACCGTCCAGCTCATGACGGCCAACCACCTCCACGCCCCGCCCGACAACGACATGGCAGCCCTCGGCACCGCCCGCTTCAGCGAAAGCACCTACGAGGGCATCGGCTTCGGCCTCGGCTTCTCGGTCATGCTGAACCCGGCCCGCGCCCAGATCCTCGGCACGCCCGGCGAGGTCGCCTGGGGCGGCGCGGCCAGCACCGCCTTCTGGATCGACCCGGCCGAGGACCTCATCGTCATCCTCCTCACCCAGCTCACCCCCAGCAGCACCTACCCCCTCCGCCGCCAGCTCCGAGTGCTGACGTATGGGGCGCTGGCCGACTAACCCCGTCAGGGCGCGACCGCATACTCCACCCAGAGCACCAGGTCCTGCAGCCGCGCCAACTGCGTCTCCACGCCCAACCGGTCCAGGCTCAGCACGAAGGCCTGGTCGACCACCTCGCCCACCATCGCGTTCAACGGCAGCGCCGCCGCGGCCCCCAGGAGCGGGCCGGAGTTCGACAGCGCGAGGCCCTTCGCCACGCTGAAGCTGGACGTAACGCCCGAGCTCTTCGCTTCGAGCGTGGCCGCGACGTCCTGCGCCGTCGGGCCCACCGCCATCAGCGCCATGTTCGCCACCGTCCGGGCACCCTCGCCCTTCGGCAGCGCGAGCCGGGCCAGGTCGAACGTCACGGATACCGGGCCGGGCCCACGCAACGTCGCCAACCCCTTGCGGTCCCACACGCTCGCCGCGAGCGCGATGGCCCGCATCCCAGGCTCTGCCGGAGCGGCCACGATGGGCGCCAGCCGCGAATAGCCCGCGTTCAGGTCGAACGTCACCAGCACGTCCGCCATCGTCCGCAGCCCCTTGGGGTTCGCCTCGGCCGGGAACGCCAGCTCCCAATCCGTCTCGATCCCGCTGCCCTCGAATTGCAGCAGCGTCTCGCCCGGCAGCCCATACACCCACATGTCGTCGTGCAGGCGGAACTCTGACAGCGGCAGCCCGTCCGCGAAACGGACCAGGCGCGTCGGCCCCCCGCCATCGTCGCGGGAGACGGTCGAAACGCCGAGGTTCTGCAGCACGCCTCGCGGCGCCGGGCCGTCCGGGTCGTGCGCCGCCACGGTCACGGCGCGGATGCGGTAGCCGAACGTCCCGGGATAGGCCAACTGCAGGGGCAGCTCGGCCGTATGGAAGGTGCACCGCCCCGTTTTCTTCAGCTGCCCGAACGCCAGCGGCAAGTCGCGCGCGAGTGAGAGCGTGTGCTTCACCGGCACGCTCAGCCGGATCCCGTTCAGCCGGGTCGCCTCCAGCTCGGCCAGGTCGGCGAGCAGCCGGTCCGCCCCGGTCAGCCCCCGCAGCGCCGTCGGGGCGTAGTTGAGCTTCACGATCGCGAGCGGCCGGTTCGCCTCGAACGCCAACGCCCGCTCGGCAAACCACGCCGCCCGCGCGCCGAGTTCGAGGAATCGCCGCATCGTCCGCTGCGCGAAGGCGGCCAACTTGTTCCACACATCCACGTTCAGGAACCGCTCGCGCTGGAAGCGGTCGATCGCGCGCGCGAGGTCCAGCTCGGTCGCCGCGATCTGCTGCATGAGGCGCGCGATCGTCACGTCGCGTTGCTTCAGCGTCACCTGCGCCTGTGCGGCGGCCAGCGCCCCCGTCTCGAGCCCCTTCAGCTCCGCGTCGCGCTTGTTGGCCGCGTCCGCCATGCCGCTCATGCTCACGTAACCATAATAGGCGAACGCGCCGAACCCTAGCGTGAGCGCCGCACCGCTGCCGAGCGTGGCCACCGCCGCCTCCTTGGCCGCTGCTCCGCCCCCGCTGCTCTTGCCCAGCATCGCCACCAGCTCCTCGCTGCTCACCGAGCTCGCCGCGGCGTCCTCCGTCATCACCCCCTTCCCGGCCGAAGCGAGGCTCGAGAGCGAATCCTTCATGCCGCCGAAGAAATCCTCCGCCTGCGAGAACAACGAGCTCTTGTCGGCGATCTCCTTCTTCTTGGCCGCGATCTGCGCCTGCACCGCCGCCACCTGCTCCTGCGCACGGGCCACCCCGGCCTGCGCGATGCCGATCTGCTCGGCCGCGATCCCCACACCGGCCTGCGCCTTCTGCACCATCGCGGCCGCCTGCCACCCCTCGATCAGCCCCTGCTCGAACCGCGTCTGGTATTGCAGGAAATCGGCCTGTGCCGCCTTGGCCGATGCCGCGAACTGGTCCGCCGCCGCCTTGAGCGGCCGGTAGCGCAGCACGGGCACCATGTCGGCATGGAACCCATAGGCGTTCAGCCCCAGCTCGATCATCCCGAACCCCGCCCGCGCCTGCGCGAGCTGGGCCATGCGGACCGGGTTCGCCTGCGACGTGACCACCAGGCCGCCGATCCCCGGGAACCCGCCCAGCCTCGGGAGCACAACCTCGCCCGGCACCGGATAGTGCGGCGCGATCCCCGGGTCCTCCCCGTGCAGGAAGCACACGCCCTTGTAGAGCTCCCGCGCACGCCGGATCGAAGCCGGGTCGTCCGCCCGATACAGCTCGTCGGCCCAGCCGAGCATGGCCTGGGCCTGGGCCTGCTTCAGGAACCGGTGCTCGAAGGGCGCCATCACCGGCGGGGCCGCGCTGGAACGCGAACCCGGCCAGAACCCCGAGAGCGGAACCTGGTCGTCGTAATCATGCCGCCCTTCGTCGAACGCGACGGCCGTCGTGTAGGGCGCCGACTGGCCTTGGTAGAAATAGGGCGGCTTGAAGAAGCCACCACTGTCGAACCACCCCGCGCCATCCGTCATTTCGGCCACGCCGACCTCGTATCCGGTGAGCCTGGACAGCACCTTCACGGCACCGGCCTTGTCGCCCGTTGCATCGAGCAAGGTCGCTCGGAGGTAGGGCACGACGACCAGCTCCAGATGGTCGAGCTGGTTCGAGTGGACCGTGCGCGCCCGCGCCAGCCAGCGCTCCTCGTAATCGAAGTCGCCGGGCTGCGGCCCGCCTTGGTTAAAGCCGACGCCGGGCTCGGCCTGGGCGTCGAAGAACGCCTCGAAGGCGGCCAGCTCCCCCCGGTTCGTCACGGGCAGCGTCGCCCGGCGCTTCAGGCTCACACGCCGTTCCCGCTTCAGGTCGGCCGGCGGCGGGAGACCGCCATTCTCGCGGAACCAGACGAAATCATCATGCACCCAGGCCGCCTTGCTGGCCGTGCGGGCGTCCGCGAGCCCCCGCAAGGCCGCATCGAGATGGCCATGCGCCTGGCCGAACGATTGCTGCTCCGCCGAGGCCAGCGCCGCCCTGATCTCATCCACGATCCCGAACATCCGCTCGAGCCAGCCCGCCGAAGCCGCCCAGTCCGCCGGGTCGGTGAAGTAGGCGTTGTTCGGGTTGAACCGCGTATGCGTCGTCAGGCTCTTCTGCCCGGCGGTAACCTTCCGATACCGCTCGGTGAAGATCGGCACCGTCCGCCGAATGTCGTACACGTTCTCCGGGTAGAAGCGCCGCTGCCGGTCCAGCCACTCCTCGAACTGCAGGAAGTATGGCGCCCGGCCCAGGAAGGGCGGCACCAGCAAGGGCGTCCCCGCAGCCACGCCGCGGAGGGGCGTGACGAACGGCTCCTCGGGCGATTGCCACGTGTCCGCCAGCAGCCCGAGCAGCGCCTCCACGTTCAGCCCGATCGCACTCGCCAACGCGTCCTCCGGCCGGTCGAACCGGACACGGACGCGGTTGCGCAGCTCGGATGCGGACTGGCCCGAGCGCTGGACCAGCACCGCCACCCTGTCCGGGTCGGTCTGCCCGGCGGGGCGTGCCGGCAGCGCCAGCCCAAAGCCGCCAGCGGACACCGCCGTCGTGAGCAGCCGCTCCAGTATCGTCACGAGCAGGCCATGTGCCGGAACCATCGCCGCGTCCGCCGTGCGGAACCGCTGGAGCAACCGGGTATCGAGCTGCACCTCGAACGCTGCGTCGCTGGCCACAGCCTTGTCCGTCTCGGCGTGCATCTGCCGCGCTGCGCCCACCCACACTCCGCGCAGGTAGTCCCGATAGAGCTCGAGATCGCTCGTGGGCTGGCGGAACCATCCGCCATCGGTCCACTCGTCGACTGTGCCGCCAAACCGTTCGAACGTGGCAAAATCGCGAAACCGCGTGACCGCCTTTCCAACGTCCCCCGCCGTCAGCGCGCCGAGGTCCAGCAGCTGTGTGGGCGCCACCCCGTCCTGCAGCCCGAGTGCGCCGCTCATCGCAGCAAGCGCCGCAGCCCGGTCGCCAACGCTCCACGTCCGCACGGGCGAGTCCGGCGTCGGTGCGGAAAGCTGCCCTTGCAAGTCGTCCGCGCGGACCAGCCTGTTCGCAGCCAGGAACGCCCCGAGCGCCGCCCAGTGCCCTGGATCCGGCGTCTCGCCCCCGGGCAACGCGATGACCAGGCCCGCCCCGGCCTCCAAGTGGTCCACCGCCACTGCAAGGTGCCCCGGCCCGACCTCGAACATGAGCGGCGCCGCCGGGTCCGCCGCCAGGGCACACAGCGCGCGCCGCACCGCCGGGCTCTCCGCAGCCACCAGCGCAAAGCTGCCGTCGGCCACCGTCGAGCCCTCGGCCAGCGTCATCGTGTGCCGCTGATCGCCGCGCGGCGGGCCAGGTGCATGAACGACCCACCGCACCACCACACCGCCCAGCGGCAACCCGCTCGATCGCTCGACGACGCTGCCGTTTACGACGGGCAAGGCCCGATCGGGGCCGAGCACCGCGGCCAGCGCGGAAACCGAGTGGGACCGGGGGACAACGGAGGTGTCCATGGACGCAACTCCTGATTTGGAGATCGGCTCACGAGAGCTGTTGGCAAACGGGCCTGACACAGTAGAGCACAAGACGACACAGCGATCATCTCGAATCGAATATGTGTTGTTATTGATACGATATGACGCGTTGCGTGGAAAAAATTCGACTCGGGTGGTCGTCCCGCTCGAAAGCCATTGCCGCTGCGACATCGCCGCGCCACCCTCCCCCATGCCCGACGATCTGCCCCTCTTCCTCCTCGCCACCACGCTCCTCATGCTCACGCCGGGCCCGAACGTTGCGCTGATCGTCGCCAACGCCGTGGCCCACGGGGCCCGCCACGGCCTGCTCACCGTGCTCGGCACCACGCTCGCCACGGTGCTGCACCTGGTCGTCGTCGGTGTCGGCCTGGGGAGCGTGCTGGGCGAGCTCGGCGCCGTGCTCGGGTGGCTGCGCTGGATCGGCGTCGCCTATCTGCTCTTCATCGGCGTGCAAGCGTGGCGCGCGCCGCCCGAGGACCTCACGCAAATCCGCGCCCAGGGCGGTGCCCCACTCCGCATGGTCGGCCGCGCGCTGCTCGTCTCGCTGACCAACCCCAAGCTGCTGCTGTTCTACGGCGCGTTCTTCCCGCCCTTCATCGCCCAGGGCCGCCCTATCGGCCCGCAGGTCGCGATACTCTGCGTGTCGTTCGTGCTCATCGCCGCCACGGTGGACGTCGCCTGGGCCCTCGCCGCCGCACGCGCCCGCCCGCTGCTCGCGGCCCATGGCCGCCTCCGCCAGCGCATCTCGGGCGGCGTGCTCATCGGCGCCGGCGCCGTGCTGGCTGTCGCTCGGCCCCCTTAGAACCCCGCAACCCGCATCTCCGGCGTCCCGAGCCGCACGACGATGGGCCGGTGGTCGCTCGTGCTCCGGTGCAGCGCCTGCACCGCGCCGCATACCAGCCCGCGCACCAGGCACCGGTCGATCCGCAGCGGCCAAACATCCGCCGCCCGATGCGTGTGCTCCCGCGGCCCCACGTCGCGGAACCCCGGCAGCAGCGCCGGGCCCACCAGGTTGTAGTCCCCGAGCACCGCCGCCCGGGCCGGCAGCGCATCCGCCACCCGCCGCAGCTGCCGGCGGTTCAGCACCTGGCCGTGCGACAGGTGCACGTTCGCCACCGAGAACGGCCCGAGGTCCAGCACCTGGCTCACCCGCTTGAACATCGCCCCCTGCTGCAGGTCGATCACCCGCGCCCGCGGCAGCTCGAGCGGCGTCCAATACGCCAGCCCATGGATCCGCCCCGGCTGCAGCACCCGCTCGTAGTGCCCGCCCAGCAGGCTCGGCAACGCGTCGATCCGCTTCGTCGCCTCCTGCATCAGCAGCAGCTGCGGCCGCTCGTGCCGCACGAGGTGCACCACGTCGTCCAACGAGGCGCCCACCAGCCGCAGCAGGTTCCAGGAGATGATCTTGATCATGGGCGCTGCGTGCGCTCGGCGTCGCCTGCACCCACCCGTGCCGCCGAGGCGCTCACGGCCGCGCCCCGTGCCGCAGCCGCAGCGCCCGCACCAGCAGCGCCGCCGCCACATAGGCCGCCACCAGCGCCAGCGGGATCGTCACCAGCAGCGGCACCAGCAGGCAGGCCAGCGCCACCACCAGCAGCCCCGCACCCGCGGCCGCCATCACCACCGCCTCCGCCGCCCCCAGCACCCTGTGGTTCGTGATCGCGGCGGTCACGGTGTTGCCCAGGCCGACGGCGCCGGCCGCCAGCCGCCCCGGGCTGCCACGCCGCCGCCGCACGCCGTGCCCCCGCTGCCGGGCCAGGTCGGTGCTTCCATGCACGCCCGACGGGTCGAGTGTGATCTCCGTGGCATCCTCGAGGTCCCGCTCGTAGGCCGCCTCCATCTGTCCCGCGAAGCCTTCGTCCTCCACCGCCACGTCCAGCTCCCAGTTGCCGGCCCAGCTCGCGATGTTGAGGTTGCTGCTGCCGATCCGCGCCCAGCGGCCATCCGCCACCGCCGTCTTTGCGTGCAGCATCGGCCCCTGCCACTCGAACACCCGCACCCCCGCCTCCAGGAGCGGCCGATACCCGGCCCGCGACAGCGCCTGGGCCGCCGGGATGTCGCTCGAACCCGGGACCAGCAGCCGCACGTCCACCCCGTCCCGCGCCGCCGCGCACAGCGCCCGCACGTAGGAGGTCGTGCCCACGAAATAGGCGTCCGTCAGCCACAGGGACCGCTGCGCCCAGGCCGCCACAAGCTGGTCCAGCCGGTAGATCCCCATGGTGCTCGGCCGGCTCCCGATCACCCGCAGCGCCATGCCCCCAGGCTCCGGCGCCTCCTCGCGCACGTGCGGCGCAGGCATGGCCGGCGGGTCCGCCTCGCCGCCCGCGAAGGCCCAGGCCTGCCCGAACGCCGCATGAAGGTCCGCAACCGCCGGTCCGCGCACGGCTACCCCGGTGTCCCGCCACGCCGGCACGCCCTGCGCCGGGTCCCCCACCCACGCATCGCCCACGCACAGCCCGGCCACGAACCCCACCGCGCCGTCGATCCCGATCGTCTTGCGGTGGTTCCGGCTCAGCCACCCGAACGGGCTGTCGAGCCGTGGCCGGTTGAAGCACCGCACCTCCACCCCCGCCTCCCGCAGCCGCCGCCAGTATCGCCGCGGCGTGCCGATGCACCCCAGCCAGTCATACAGCACCCGCACGCGCACCCCGCGCCCGGCGGCCGCTGTCAGTGCGTCCGCGAAGCGCCGCCCCGTCGCATCGTCCCGCACGATGTAGTTCTCGAAATCCACCACCCGCTCGGCGGCCTCGATGGCGGCCAGCCACGCCGGGTAGTTCGCGGCAGCGTCCAGCAGCAGTTCGAGCGAGCCGGACACCCGGTCCGCCCCCGCCACGCGGCTGAACAGCTGGTCCGCCAGCGCCCGCGCGATGGGGCTCCGCGGCTCGGCCGGGCCGTGCGGCGCGCGGGCCGGCAGACGCCACCGCCGTAGCCGCCCCTGCCCGAACATGGCAAGGGCGCGGCCCAGACGGCCGCGCCCCTTCGGCTCAACTCCCACTTAAAGGCAGGAGTTACTTGACGGTCGTCGTCCCGATGGTGCCCTGGGGCAGCGGAGCCGGATAGGCCATGTTGCCCGTATCCGTCGGCTTCTGCGCGCCAGCCGCGGCCGCGCTGCCGACGTTGCCCTGCGGCAGCGGCGCCGGATAGGCCATGTTGCCTGTGTCCTGCGGCTTCTGCGCGCCGGCCGCGCTCGAAGTGCCCAGGTTGCCCTGGGGCAGTGGTGCCGGATAAGCCATGTTGCCCGTGTCATTCGGGCGCTGGGCCTGGGCGAACGCGCCCCCGGCCATGAGGACGAGGGCGGCGGCGAGAACGAGGCGCTTCATGTGATGACACTCCCAGGACAGGTCCATCCGATACGGTCGGCGGCTTGCCAGTCCGACAAGCAACGTAATACGCCCGCATCGGTTGCGAAACACTCTATAGACCAACGGACCATGACGGTCCGACATGAATTGCAGAACCGCCCATGATCGACCCGCGCTCCATCGAGGCGTTCTGGTGGGTGGTGCAACTCGGAGGCTTCCGCCGCGCCGCCCTGCGCGTGCACACCACCCAGCCCTCCATCTCCGCCCGCATCGCCGCCCTCGAGGCCACGCTCGGCGCCCGCCTGCTCGAACGCGGCCAGCGGCGCCGCCCCAGCCTCACGCCCCAGGGCATGCTCCTCCTGCCCTACGCCGAGCGCCTCATCGCGCTGCAGGCGGAGATGCTGGAGGCCTTCCGCCCCGGCGCCGGCCTCCAGGGCACCGTCCGCCTCGGCGTCGCCGAGACCATCGTCCACACCTGGCTCGGCACCCTCGTCCGCCGCCTGCACGAGGCCCACCCGGCCCTCGAGGTGGACATCACCGTCGACATCTCGCCCGCGCTGCGCGCCGCCCTCCTCGCCGGCGAGATCGACGTGGCACTCCTGCTCGGCCCCGTCGGCGCACCGCGCATCAGCGACGCCCCGCTCTGCGAGTTTCCCCTCGCCTGGGTCGCCCGCGCCGGCGCATTCGCCGGACCCGTCTCAGCCGCCCAGCTCGCGGCAACCCCCATCGTCACCTACGCCCGCCAGACCGCCCCCTGGCGCCAGGTCCGTGACGCCCTCGATGCGACGCGCCCGGCGCAGCCCGCCCGCGTCTTCGCCAACGCCTCGCTGGCCTCCATCGTCCGCATGGTCGTCGACGGCATCGGCGTCGGCGTCATCGCCCCCGCCGCAATCCGCGCCGAGCTCGCCAGCGGCACGCTGGTGCTGCTCGAGACCGACCTTTCGCTCGATCCGCTCCGCTTCACCGCAAGCTGGCGCGAGGGCCCGGGGGCCGCGCTGGCCGCCACCGTGGCGCGCCAGGCACAGGCCGTAGCGGCCGAATACGATCACGAAAGCTGATCAGACCGTAACCGAACATACGATTTGCCACATACGCCCGAGTGCCGGAGAGTTGCACGCAACGGAGGCCAGCCATGCTCGACACGATTAGCGCCACCCCGGCCGAAGCCGTCCGCATGCAGGCCCGGGCCGGCACGCTCGGCTCCCACACCTCAGGCGCCGCCCCCGGCTACGTGCAGGGCAACGTCGCGATCGTCCCCGCCGCCCAGGCCGCCCAGTTCGAGGCCTTCTGCCGCGCAAACTGGCAGCCCTGCCCCCTGCTCGCCGTAAGCCGCCCCGGGGACCCCTCGCTTCCCACGCTCGGCCGCGGCATCGACATCCGCCACGACCTGCCGCGCTACCGCGTCTACCGCGACGGCGCGCTTTCCGGGCTCCGCACGGACGTCGCCGACCTCTGGAGCGGGGACCTCGTCACCTTCGTCATCGGCTGCTCCTTCACCTTCGAGCGCGCCCTCATCCAGGCCGGCATCCCGCTCCGCCACGTGCAGCAGGGCCGCAACGTGGCCATGTATCGCAGCAGCATCGAGACAAATGCGGTCGGGCCGTTCGGAGGCCCCATGGTGGTGTCGATGCGCCCCATCCCGACGCCCGACGCCGCGCGCGCGCGGGACATCACGGCCCGCTTCCCGGACCAGCACGGCGCCCCCGTCCACATCGGGGACCCGGCCGCCATCGGCATCCCGGACCTGGCCCGCCCCGACTACGGCGACGCGGTCGACGTGCTCCCCAACGAGACACCCGTCTTCTGGGCCTGCGGCGTGACCAGCCAGGCCGCCCTCGAGCGCGCCCGGCTTCCCTTCTTCATCGCCCACGCGCCCGGCTGCATGCTGGTCACGGACCAGGTCCACCCCGATGCATGAGGCGTCGGACGACGAGTCCGGCCTTCGGCCCGCTGGCGGCTGGCAGTTCTGGATCGACCGCGGCGGCACCTTCACCGACATCGTCGCCCGCGCCCCCGGCGGCGTCCTGTCCACCCACAAGCTGCTCAGCGAGAACCCGGAGCGCTACACGGACGCCGCCGTCGCCGGCATCCGCCAGGTGCTCGGCCTCGCCCCGGGGGCGCCCATCCCCGCCGGCGCCATCGACCACGTGAAGATGGGCACCACGGTGGCCACCAACGCCCTGCTGGAGCGCAGGGGCGAGCGCACGCTGCTGGTGGTCAACCGCGGCTTCCACGACCTGCTCCGCATCGGCAACCAGGCCCGTCCCCGCCTGTTCGACCTCGAGGTCGTGCTCCCGACCCTCCTCTACGAGCGCGCCGTCGAGCTCCCGGGGCGCGTCGACGTCCACGGCGCGACCATCGAAGAGCTCGACGAGCAGGCCGCACGCACTGCCTTCGCCACCGCCCGCGCCGAAGGCATCGAAGCCTGCGCCATCGCCCTCATCCACGCCTGGCGCCACCCCGCCATGGAGCAGCGCCTGGCCGAGCTGGCGCGAGAGGCCGGGTTCGCCCAGGTGTCGGCCAGCCATGCCGTCAGCCCCTTGCTCCGCCTCGTGCCCCGCGGCGACACGACCGTGGTGGACGCCTATCTCAGCCCCATCCTGCGGCGATACGTGGCGCAGGTGGCCTCCGAGCTGGGCGGCACGCGCCTCTATTTCATGCAGTCCAACGGCGGCCTGGCCGAGGCTGCCGCCTTCCAGGGCAAGGATGCCATCCTGAGCGGCCCGGCCGGCGGCATCGTCGGCGCCGCCCGCACGGCCGGGCTCGGCGGCTTCAACCGCATCATCGGTTTCGACATGGGCGGCACCAGCACGGACGTGGCCTTGTACGACGGGGCCTTCGAGCGCGCCTTCGAGACGGAGGTCGCCGGCGTCCGCATGCGCGCGCCCATGATGGCCATCAACACCGTCGCGGCCGGCGGCGGCTCCATCCTGCATTTCGACGGCAGCCGCGTCCGCGTCGGCCCGGACAGCGCCGGCGCCAACCCCGGCCCCGCCTGCTACCGCCGCGGCGGCCCGCTCACCGTCACGGACGCGAATTTGTGCGTCGGCAAGGTGCAGCCCGCCCACTTCCCCCCGATCTTCGGCCCGAACGGCGACGAGCCCCTCGACGCCGGGGCCGTCCGAACCCGCTTCGCCGAGCTGGCGGAGCGCATGGGCGAGCCGAACCTGCGCCAGGACCCGCGCACCGTGGCCGAAGGCTTCCTGCGCGTGGCCGTCGCCAACATGGCCAACGCCATCAAGCAGGTCAGCGTGCAGAAGGGGCATGACGCCACCGGCTTCGCGCTGGCCTGCTTCGGCGGCGCCGGCGGCCAGCACGCCTGCCTGGTGGCCGACGAGCTCGGCATGACGACCGTCTTCATCCACCCCTATGCCGGCGTCCTCTCCGCCTACGGCATGGGCCTCGCCGACCAGACGGCGCTGCGCGAACAGGCCGTCGAGCGCCCCTTCGACGAAGCGGCCCTCCCCGCCCTCGAGGCCACCGCCGCCACCCTGGCGCAAGCCGCCTCCGCCGCCCTCGTGGCGCAGGGCGCCGACCCCGCGGGCCTCGTCACCCGCCGCACGGTCCACCTCCGCTACGCCGGCACCGAGGCCGCCCTCCCCGTCCCGCTCGGACCCCTGGGCACCACGCTCCAGGCGTTCGAGGCCGCCCACCGCGCCCGCTTCGGCTTCATCACCCGCGGCCGCCCCGTCATCGCCGAGCTCGTCGCCGTCGAGGCCGTCGCCCCCGGCGAGCCCGCGCTCGAGCCCACCCTCGAGGCCCGCAGCCACGGCGCTCCCGAGCCCGTCGACCACGTGGCGCTCTTCTCGAACGGCCAGGAGCACCGGGCCCCCGTGTTCGACCGCGCCGGCCTCCTCGCCAACGACCGCATCCCCGGCCCCGCCCTCATCCGAGAGGCCAACGCCACCACCGTGGTGGAGCCGGGCTGGACCGCCGAGGTCACCAGCCTGAATCACATGCTCCTCCGCCGCACCACACCCCGCCCCAACGCTGTTGCCGCCGCCACGGGCCGCCCGGACCCGGTGCTGCTGGAGCTGTTCAACAACCTGTTCATGAACGTCGCCGAACAGACGGGCGCCGTGCTCCAGAACACCTCGCTCAGCGTCAACATCAAGGAACGGCTCGACTTCTCCTGCGCCATCTTCGACGCCGAGGGCCGCCTGGTCGCCAACGCCCCGCACGTGCCCGTCCATCTCGGCGCCATGGGCGAGAGCGTCCGCACCGTCATTGCAAGCCGCGGCGCCACGCTCCGCCCGGGCGACGTGGTGGCCCTCAACAACCCCTATAACGGCGGCACCCACCTGCCGGACGTGACCGTCATCACGCCCGTCTTCGACGAACACGGCGCCACGATCCGCTTCTTCGTCGGCTCCCGCGGCCACCACGCCGACATCGGCGGCACCACGCCCGGCAGCACGCCGCCAGACAGCCGAACGCTCGAGGACGAAGGCGTCGTCATCGACGACTTCCTCCTCGTATCCCAGGGCGAGTTCCGCGAAGCCGGGTTCCGCACCCTGCTCGCCGGAGCGCGCCACCCCGCACGCAGCCCGGACGTGAACGTGGCCGACATCAAGGCCCAGGTCGCCGCCAACCAGCGCGGCGTGGACGAGCTGGCCCGCGTCGTGCATCGCCACGGCTGGCCCACGGTGCAGGCCTACATGCGCCACGTGATGGACAACGCCGAGGAGGGCGTGCGCCGCGTGCTCGACCGCATCCACGCCAAGGACGGGGAGTCCACGTTCGACTACACCATGGACGACGGCGCGCCCCTCCGCGTGAGGCTCACCGTGGACCACGCCGCCCGCACCGCGACCGTCGACTTCACCGGAACCGGGCTCCAGTCCCCCGGTAACTTCAATGCGCCGCCGGCCGTCACGCGCGCCGTCGTGCTCTACGTCTTCCGCTGCCTGGTCGGCGAGGACATCCCGCTGAACGACGGCTGCCTCGTGCCCATCCGCATCGTCATCCCCCCCGGCACCTTCCTCAGCCCGGCCCCGGGGGCGGCCGTGGTGGCGGGCAACACGGAGGTCAGCCAGGCCACCTGCAACGCACTCCTGGGCGCCCTCGGCCGCCTCGCCTGCAGCCAGGCCACCATGAACAACGTGGTGTTCGGCGACGCCACCCGCCAATACTACGAAACGATCTGCGGCGGCATGGGCGCCGGCCCCCACGGCCCCGGCCAGCATGCCGTGCAGACGCACATGACCAACACCCGCATGACCGACCCCGAAGTGTTCGAGCTGCGCTACCCCGTCCGCCTCGAGCGCTTCGAGATCCGCCACGGCTCCGGCGGCGCCGGGCAACACCAGGGCGGCAACGGCTCCCGGCGAACGATCCGCTTCCTCGAGCCCATGACCATCAGCGTCGTGGCGTCCCGCCGCGACGTGCCGCCCTTCGGCCTCGAGGGCGGCAGCCCCGGCGCCCCCGGCCGCCAATGGATCGACCGCGCCGACGGCACCACGCACGCCATGGGCGGCCGCGATCAGGCCGAGCTCCAGCCCGGCGACGCCTTCACCATCGAAACCCCCGGCGGCGGAGGCTACGGAATTGCTTGAGCAGGTCATCCAGGCCCTCGTGAGCGGCCTGCTCATGGGCCTCATCTACGCGCTGGTGGCGGCCGGGCTCAGCCTCATCTTCGGCCTCATGGACGTGGTCAACTTCGCTCATGGCGAGATGATGATGATCGCCATGTACGCCGCCGTGGTCCTGTTCGGGCTCTGGGGGCTGGACCCGGTCCTCCAGCTGCCGCTCATCGCGGCCTTCATGTTCGTGCTCGGCGTCGCCACCTACCGCGGCGTCATCGCCCGCGCGCTGGGCGTGCGGTTCAACCGCGGCATGGTGCAGATCTTCGCCACCTTCGGCCTTGCTATCTTCATCCGCGGCGCCGCCCAATACGTGTTCGGCGGCGACTTCAAGAGCGTGAACGACACCTGGTTCAGCGGCAAGACCGCGCAACTCGCCGGCATCTACATCCCCCTGCCGCAGCTCGCCGCCAGCGTCGTATGCCTGCTCGCCTTCGCCGGCCTCCTGCTCGTGGGCCGCACCGAGTTCGGCCGCGCCCTCGAGGCCACGCGCGAGGACCGGGACGCCGTCGCCCTCATCGGCATCGACCGGGACCGCATCTTCGCCCTCGGCTGGGGCCTCGGCCTCGCCACCGTAGGCGTCGCCGGCACCATGCTGATCTCGTTCTACTACGTGTCGCCCACCGTCGGCGCCAACTTCGCCCTCATCGCCTACGTGACGGTGGCGCTCGGCGGCTTCGGCTCCATCCTCGGCGCACTCGTCGCCGGCATCGTTATCGGCGAGGTGGAAGCCATCACCGCCGTGCTGCTCGAGCCCTCGCTGAAGCAGGTGGGCGTCTTCGTCGTCTACCTCGCCGTGCTCCTGGTCCGCCCCCGCGGCCTGTTCGGGAAAATCTGATGGACAGCACCCTCCGGCCAACAGCCGTGCGCCCGAACGCCATCCTGACCCGGCGCCGGCAGGAGCTGATCGGCGGTGTCCTCGTGCTCGCCGCCACGGCCGCGCTGCCGCTGTTCGTGCGGGACGTCTATGCGCAGAACCTCATCATCATCACCGTCATGTTCGCCGGGCTGAGCCAGGCCTGGAACATTCTGGGCGGTTATTGCGGCCAGATCAGCCTGGGCCACGCGCTCTACATGGGCATCGGCGCCTACGTCAGCACCATGCTGTATCTGAAGCTCGGCATCCCCCCCACCGTGGGCATGTTCGCAGGCGGCCTGGTCGCCGGGCTGGCGGCGTTGCTGGTGGGTTGGCCCTGCTTCCGCCTCAGCGGCCATTACTACGCCATCGCCACCGTTGTCGTGGGCGAGATCGGCTATCTGCTGTTCCTCAACTGGGAGTGGGTGGGTGCCGCCACCGGGCTCTACATCCCCTTCCGCGGCGAGAGCCTCGTCGAGCTGCAGTTCCGCACCAACAAATACCCCATCCACCTGGTCGTCCTCGCCTTCGCCGCCCTCGCCTGGGCCGCCGCCTACGTGATCGAGGGGGGCCGCTGGGGCTATTCCTGGCGCGCCGTCCGGGACGACGTGGTCGCCGCCCGCTCCCTCGGCGTCCGCGTGTTCCCCTCCAAGATGGCCGCCGCCGCCATCTCGGGCGGGCTCACCGGCCTCGGCGGCGCCATCTACGCGCAATATGTGGGCTACATCGACCCGGACTCCATCCTCGCCGGGCACCTCTCCATCCTGATCGCGCTGCCCGCCGTGCTCGGCGGCGTCGGCACCCTGTGGGGGCCGCTGCTGGGTGCCGCCCTGCTCATGCCGCTCACAGAGCTCACCCGCTCCTACCTCGGCGGCGGCGGCCGCGGCGTGGACCTCATGATCTATGGCGGCCTCATCGTGGTGGTGGCCCTGCTCCGCCCCGCCGGCCTCGTCAGCCTGTTCCAGCGGAAGCACGCGGCATGAGCGCCTTCCTCGAGGTGGACGGCGTGACCAAGACGTTCGGCGGCGTGGCCGCCAACGTGGACATCAGCTTCAGCGTGGCCAAGGGCGAGATCCTCGGCCTGATCGGCCCGAACGGCGCTGGCAAGACGAGCCTGTTCAACTCGATCGGCGGCGAGGTCAGCCCCGACCGCGGCGAAATCCGCCTCGAAGGCACCCGCATCAGCGGGACCGGCCCCGTGGCCTGCGCCCGCGCCGGGGTGGCCCGCACCTTCCAGGTGGTCCGCAGCTTCGACAGCATGACGGTGCTCGAGAATGTCATGGTCGGCGCCTTCACCCAGCCCGGCGGCTCCCGCGCGGCCATGCGGACCGCCTTCGAGGTCATGGCGTTCTGCGGCCTCGAGGCCCGCGCCGACCGCCCGGCGCACCAGCTGACCCCGCCCGAGAAACGCCGCCTCGAGATTGCCCGGGCGCTGGCCACCCGCCCGCGGCTCCTCCTGCTGGACGAGATGCTCACCGGCCTCACCCCCACCGAAGCCGCCGCCGGGGTGGCCCTGGTGCGGGCCGTGCGGGACCAGGGGATCACGATCATCATGGTCGAGCACGTGATGGAGGTGGTGCTGCCGCTCGTGGACCGCGCCGTCGTGCTGCATCTCGGCCGCGTGCTGATGCAGGGGACGCCCGCCGAAGTGGTCCGCCACCCGGACGTGATACGCGCCTACCTGGGAGACCGTTATGCAGCCTGAGCCCGCAAAGGCTGAGATCCTGCTGCAACTGGAGGGCGTGTCCGCCTCCTACCGCGGCCTGGCCGCCCTGCAAGGCATCGACCTCACCGTCCGCACCGGCGAGATCGTCGCCGTGGTCGGCGCCAACGGCGCCGGCAAGAGCACCCTGCTCCGCGCCATCGCCGGCCAGGTGGCCACCGGCGGCACCGTGACCTTCGCCGGCCAGGTCGTCAGCCGCATGGCGCCCCACCTCGTCACCCGCGCCGGGGTGGGCCTGGTGCCGGAGGGCCGCCGCCTGTTCCCGCGCCTCTCGGTCGAGGACAACCTTCGCCTCGGCGCCTATGCCCGCCGCGGCGACCCGAACCGCTTCAAGCCGCTCGACCTCGTCTTCTCCCTCTTCCCCCGCCTGCAGGAACGCCTGCCCCAGCGCGCCGAGACCCTCTCCGGCGGCGAGCAGCAGATGCTCGCCATCGGCCGCGCGCTCATGACGCAGCCCCGGCTGCTCATGCTCGACGAACCGAGCCAGGGCATCGCCCCCAAGCTCGTCGACGACATCCTCGCCGCCGTAGGCCGCATCCGGGACCTCGGAACCACCGTGCTCCTCGTCGAGCAACGCCTCGCCGAAGCGCTCGAACTCGCCGACCGCGCCTACGTGCTGCAAACCGGCCGCATCGTCATGCAAGGCCCCGCCGCCACCATCGCCGCCGACGAAGGCGTGAGAAAGGCTTACCTGGGAATGTAGCGCGCTCTCCCCTCGCGGGAGAGGGCGTGGGAGAGCGGGAGCCGCACAGACCGAACCAGACCGCCTCGAGGACCGTCATCGCGAGCGCAGCGTGGCGATCCAGGACCCCACATCGCAGTCCCCGTCCGCCCCTGGATCGCCACGCCTTCGGCTCGCGATGACGGTGTGCTACGAGCGATGGATGCCCACGCCCGACCTCCGCATGCCCGACCTCCGCATGCCCGACCTCCGCATGCCCGACCTCCGCATGCTCGTATTCGACGTCTTCGGCACCCTCGTGGACTGGCGCACCAGCCTGATCGAGGAACTCGGCGCCTGGGGCGAGCAGCATGCCACCCCCCTCGACTGGACCGCCTTCACCGATGCCTGGCGCGCCGAATACGCCCCCGCCATGGCCCGCGTGAACGCCGGCGACGCCCCCTGGACGAAGCTCGACGACCTCCACCGCCAATCCCTCGACCGCCTGCTCGCCCGCTTCGGCGCCGGGCACGTCACGGAAGACCAGCGCCGCCACCTGGTCCGCGCCTGGCATCGCCTCCACCCCTGGCCCGACACCGTGGAGGGCCTCGGCCGCCTCCACACCCGCTACGTGCTCAGCCCCATGAGCAACGGCAACGTCGCCCTCCTCACCAACCTCGCGCGTTCCGCCCGGCTCCCCTTCGACCTCATCCTCGGCGCCGAGCTCGCCCGCGCCTACAAGCCCGCGCCGCAGACCTACGCGCTCAGCTGGACGCTGATGGACCTCGAGCCCGGCCAGGTCATGCTCGTCGCCGCCCACAACGCGGACCTGCAGGCCGCCCAGGCCCAGGGCATGCGCACCGCCTACATCAACCGCCCCACCGAATACGGCCCGCACCAGACCCGCGACATGTCCGCCACGGGCCGGTATGACTACGTCGCCGAGAGCGTCACCGACCTCGCCACCCAGATGGGCCAATGACCATTAGGACTTTGAGAATGCTCCGCCGCACCCTCCTTCTCACCCTTCTCGCAACCCCGGCCCTCGCCCAAACCACAGGACCCCGCATGACCGACGTGACCGTAGGCTCCGGCCCCGAAGCCATCCCCGGCAAGACCGTGGTGGTCCACTACACCGGCTGGCTGTTCGACGCCGCCGCCCCGAACAACAAGGGCAAGAAGTTCGACAGCTCGCGCGACCGCCAGGACCCGTTCCGCTTCCAGCTCGGCGCCGGCCGCGTGATCGCCGGGTGGGACAAAGGCGTCGCCGGGATGAAGGTCGGCGGCAGCCGTACCCTCGTCATCCCGCCCGAGCTCGGCTACGGCGCCCGCGGCGCCGGCAGCGTGATCCCGCCGAACGCGACCCTCGTGTTCGACGTGGAGCTCCTCGGGGTCGAATGATACGTTGGTTCCTGCTCTCCGCCCCCTGCGGGCGGGGCGGGGGAGGGATGACGACCTGGCGCCAGCCCTCGATCCGATGCGTCACCGCGAGCCCTAGGCGAAGCGACGCGGGGCCACGAGACTGCTCTCGACGGCCCCTGGATCGCTACGCCTCGCTCGCGACGACGGCTACCGGGAAGTCTCAGTAGCGATAGAGGTCGTGCTTGAACGGCCCGCTCACCCCGGCGCCGATGTACTCGGCCTGCGCCGGGCTCAGCTTCGTCAGCGTGGCGCCCACCTTCTCCAGGTGCAGCGCCGCCACCTTCTCGTCCAGGTGCTTCGGCAGCGTGTACACCTTGTTCTCGTACGTGCCCGCCGGCGCCGTCCACAGCTCGATCTGCGCAAGCACCTGGTTCGTGAAGCTCGCCGACATCACGAAACTCGGGTGGCCGGTCGCGTTGCCGAGGTTGACCAGCCGCCCCTCGCTCAACACGATCAGCCGCTTGCCGTCCGGGAACACCACCTCGTCCACCTGCGGCTTCACGTTGTCCCAAGTGTAGTTCCGCAGGCCTTCGATCTGGATCTCGCTGTCGAAGTGCCCGATGTTGCACACAATCGCCCGGTGCTTCATCGCCCGCATGTGGTCGACCGTGATCACGTCGATGTTGCCCGTCGCCGTCACGAAGATGTCGCCGCGCGGGGCGGCCTGCTCCATGGTCACGACCTCGTAGCCCTCCATCGCCGCCTGCAGCGCGCAGATCGGGTCCACCTCGGTCACCAGCACGCGGCAGCCGCCGTTCTTCAGGCTCGCCGCCGAACCCTTGCCCACGTCGCCATAACCGGCAACCACGGCCACCTTGCCGGCCATCATCACGTCCGTGCCGCGGCGGATGGCGTCGACCAGGCTCTCCTTGCAGCCATAGAGATTGTCGAACTTAGACTTCGTCACGCTGTCGTTCACGTTGATCGCCGGCACTGGCAGCTTGCCCGCCTTCTCCAACTCCCACAGGCGGTGCACGCCCGTCGTCGTCTCCTCGCTGATCCCCTTGATGGCCTTCATCATCTCGGGGTGCTTCTCGAGCATCAGCTTCGTCAGGTCCCCGCCATCGTCGAGGATCATGTTCGGCGTCCAGCCATCGGGGCCCGTGATGGTCGCGTCGATCGCGCCCCAGAACTCCTCCTCGCTCATGCCCTTCCACGCAAACACCGGTACCCCGGCCGCGGCCACGGCGGCGGCCGCATGGTCCTGCGTCGAGAAGATGTTGCACGACGACCAGCGCACGGTGGCGCCCAGCGCCGTCAGCGTCTCGATCAGCACGGCCGTCTGGATCGTCATGTGTAGCGAGCCTGCGATCCGCGCGCCCTTCAGCGGCTGCGAGGCGCCGTATTCATGCCGAAGCGCCATCAGGCCGGGCATCTCGTCCTCGGCCATCGCGATCTCCTTGCGGCCCCAGCCGGCCAGCGAGATGTCGCGCACGTTGTAGTCGTGTTGGATGTTCACGTCAGGCATGGGGGCGGCTCCTTAAGGTGGCGGCGGTATATAAGGATATCTTTATCGGTGCAAGGCAGTCAGGCTCGCCCCGACCGCAACCGTGCCCAGCGTCTCCGGCACCGCGTTCCAGCCGAAGCTGATGTCGCCCGCCGCGCCACGCCTGATCCGCCCCAGGGTCCGCAACGGCTCCAGCCTGGGCGTCGGCTCGCCCGTGACCTGGTCGATCGTCGTCACCTTGCATCGCGCGCAGGCCGAGGTGAGCCGCAACCGCACGCCGCCCGCCTCCAGGTGCGCCCAGCCGTCCTCGTCCCACGCTTCGGCCCCATCCACGACCAGGTTCGGCCGGAACCGCGTCATCGGCACCGGCGCGCCCAACTCCGCGTTCAGCGCCGCCAGCGAGGCGGTCGTCGTCACCAGCAATGGGAAACCGTCGGCCAGGCTCACCACGTCGCCGGGCCGCGCCAGGTCCGGCGTCACGGCCCGCGCCGCCGGGTCGGCCATGTAGACGAGGGTGCAATCCGTCCCGAGCACCCGGCTCAGCCACGCGGACGCCTCGGGCGAGGCTGCCACCGCCGGCACCCGCGTCCGCCAGACCTCGACCACCGCCGCCTCGCCCGTGGCCGCCGCACCCACGCCCCCCTGCCCCGGCGCTTCCAGCCGCAACCCGGCGCCCTCGAGCTGCACCCCGATCCGCGCCATGCCCGGCAGGTCGCGCTGCGTCCACACCACCCCGCCCGGCCGCACGACGGCCCAACGTCTGTCTTGCGCAAGCCCGCAGCGCTCGACCTCCGCATGGTCCAGGGCGATGCCGCGCAGGCCCTTCACGGGGTAGATCGCCATAAAACAGACACTCAACGCCACTCGATCAGACTCCAAAACTCGTCATCGCGAGCGAAGCGTGGCGATCCACGGGCCGCACAGGGCAGGCCCGTCGGCCCCTGGATCGCCGCACCTTCGGCTCGCGATGACGCTCGTAACGTCCACGGATCACGCGACGGCAAGCTGAGTCACCCCCGCCCCAAGGCATCCGCCAGCAGGTCGGCCAGCAACAACCCCGTGTCCGTCACCTTCGCCCCCCGAAGCATCGCGTAGCCATCCCCCCCGCTCGCCACGAAGCTGTTGGTCGCCAGCAGATACCGTCCCCCCGCTTCCAACGCCGCCCAGCCCGCCGGCGCCTCGACCTCCACCGCCGGGGGAAACACCTGCAGCCGCAGCCCGGCCCACTGGGGAAAGCCGCCCCGCCCGGCCATGGTCAAACCATGCCGCGCCGCTGCCTCCAGCGCCGCCCCGTCCACCTCCACGCCCACCAGCGTGTTCCCGAACGGCATCGCGTCCAGCACCTGTCCCCGCGTCACCTCGCCCGCCGGCAGCCCCGTCCGCAGACCGCCCGCGTTGAGCAGCCCCACCACCGGACGCGCCGAAGCCCGCGCCATCCCGGCCAGCGCGCCCCGCTGCGCCTCCGCCACCATGATCCCCAGCGCGCACCCGGCCACCCGGCACGCCCCGATCTCGAGCGCCCCCGGCAACCGAGCCACCACCTGGCGCCGCAACGCCTCCAGCGGCGCCGCGAACCCGGCCACGATCGCCGCCACCCCGGCATCCTCCGCCACGTCCAGCCCCACGTGCCGCACCGCCGCCGCATAGGCCACCACACGCCCCGCCGCATCCAGGTCCAGGTCCAGCCGCCCCAGATACCGACCGAACGCCCCGGCCTGCACGATCAGCGGTCCCGGCAGCCCCCCCTGCGGCACCGCCCCTTCGGCGTTGGGCTCCGTGTTGCTCAGCAGCGTATGGCTGTGCCCACCCACCACCACGTCCACGCCCTCCAGTGTGCGGTCCTCCACCAGGCCCAGGTGGGACAGCGCCACCACGAGCCCCGCCCCCTCCGCCCGCACCGCCCGCACCGCCTCGGCCAGCGCTGGGCGCGGCGGCAGGAAGCGCACGTTCGGCCCCGGCGAGGACGTCAGCGCCGCGTCGGGCGTCGTCAGCCCGACCACGCCCACGCGCAACCCCTCCCGCTCCAGCACCGCCCAGGGCCGCACCAGCCCGCGCAGCCGCGGCTCGTCGCCCAGGTCCAGGTTGGCCGCGAGAACCGGGAACCGCGCGGCCTCCACATAGCGCTGCAGCGTCTCGGGCCCGTTGTCGAACTCGTGGTTGCCCACCGCCATCGCATCCACCGCGTTCGCATGCTGCACCGCCAGCTCCGCCGCCCCCCGATGCGCCGTGTAGAACAGGCTGCCCTGGAACTGGTCCCCGGCATCCAGCAGCAGCACCATCCGGCCGTCGCCGCGCGCCGCCGCCCGCTGCTCCGCGATGGCCCCCGCCAGACGCGCGCTGCCCCCAAAGCAGCCGTCGCCCCCCGCACCGTCCCGTCCGGTGCACGTCAGCGCCCGCCCGTTCACGGCCAGGTGTCGCGAATGCACGTCGTTATAGTGCAGGATCGTCACTCGGGCGGCCGTGGCCCCGCGCGCCACCCGCACCAGCGGCAGCGACCCCACCCCACCCAGCAACAAGCGGCGCGTCAGCGACATGGGACCTCCTAGCATGGCCCACCTTGCGCTGGCACGCGTTCCTGGCCAAATCTGCGCCGCAGCCAACGCGCCCTCCCGGCAGCCCTTCAGGAAAGCAGCCCCCATGTTCATCGAGACCGAAGGCACGCCGAACCCGGCCACCCTCAAGTTCCTCCCGGGCCGCGACGTGATGGGCGACGGCACGGCCGACTTCGCCGGGCCCGACCTCGCCGCCCGCTCCCCCCTCGCCACCGCCCTCTTCGCCCTCCCCGGCGTCGCCCGCGTGTTCCTCGGCGGAGACTTCGTGACCGTCACGAAGAACGACCTGTCCGACTGGCAGTCCCTCCGCCCCCTCGTGCTCGGCGCGGTCATGGAGCACTTCGTCGCCGGCCGCCCCGTCATCGAGGGCGCAGGGGACGCCGTCCTCGAGGACGTGGCCCCCGAGGACCAGGAGATCGTGGACCAGATCAAGGAGCTGCTCGACACCCGCGTCCGCCCGGCGGTCGCCAGCGATGGCGGGGACATCGTGTTCCGCGGCTACCGCGACGGCATCGTGCGCCTGCACATGCAAGGCGCCTGCAGCGGCTGCCCCAGCAGCAGCGCCACCCTCAAGCACGGCATCGAGAACATGCTTCGCCACTACGTGCCCGAGGTGCAGGGCGTGGAGCAGGTCGAGGCCTGAGCATGAGCGGCACGGCGCTCCCCCCGGAACCTGCCCCGAGCCCGGCCCCAAGCGCCGTGCCCTTGGCGACGCTCGACGGGGGCGCCGATTTCTCGACACCCGCCTCTTCCCCCCTCCCCCTGGGGGAGGGGCCGGGGGAGGGGGAACCACCCGCGCCAGCCTTGACGGAACCGGCCCCCGAGCCCGCGCTGGCGCCAACCCCCGAAATCCGCGGCCTCGACCAGCCCGGCCTCGACACCCTCTTCACCACCGCCCGCACCCGCTACGTCTTCCGCGACACGCCGGTGGAGGAGGGCACCCTCCGCCAGCTCTACGAGCTCCTCCGCCTCGGCCCGACCTCGGGCAACTGCTCGCCCGCCCGCTTCATGTTCCTCCGTAGCTCCTACGCGAAGGACCGCCTTCGCCCCTACCTCTCGGTCGGCAACCTGAAGGCGCTCGAGGCCCCCGTCATCGCCATCGTCGCCCATGATCCCAAGTTCTACGAGGACCTGCCCCGCCTCGCCCCGGGCGTCGACGCGCGCGCGTGGTATGCCGCCGACGAGGCCCTCGCGCAGGAGACCGCCTTTCGCAACGGCACCCTCCAGGGCGCCTACCTCCTCATGGCCGCCCGCGCCGTCGGCCTCGATTGCGGCCCCATGTCCGGCTTCGACAACGACCGCGTCGACACCGAGTTCTTCGTCGCCCAGGGCTGGCGCAGCAACTTCCTCGTCGCCCTCGGCCATGGCGACGGCGCCATGCTCCCGCCTCGCGCCCCCCGCCTCTCCTTCGACGAGGCATGCCGGATCCTGTGACCGGACCAGTCCCGGGCGAGATCGTCCTCACGCTAGACGCCGCCCTCGACGGCTGTGGCGCGGGAGTGGTGCAGGGTTGCGTGGTAACGGGTGGCGTCGTGCTGGCGTGGTGCCGTCATGCCGGGCAGCGCGGAAGTGCCGCGGCCTTGCCCGGGCTGGCCCAGGCCGCCCTCCTCCAAGCGGGCCTGGTCCCGGCCGACCTCGCCGCCATCGCCGTGACCGTCGGGCCAGGCAGCTTCACCGGTGTTCGCGCCGCCCTGGCCTTCGCGCACGGGCTGGCCCTCGCCCTCGGCATCCCTGTCCGCGGCGCCACGGTGGGCGACGCCATCCGCGCCGCTGCCAGGGCGGCCAAGGGGGCCACCCGCCCCGTATGGGTCGCCGTCGACAGCCGCCGCGGCCGGGTCTTTCTCGATACCGGCGCCAGCGTCACCTCCGTCGCCCTGGACTGCCTCCCCCACTCGCCCGGCCCCATCGCCATCGGCGGCGACGCGGCCATCCGGGTCGCCGCACGCCTCGCCGCCCGCGGCACCGACGTACAGCTGCTCGACGCCCGCGCACCCCACCCGCTCGGCATCGCCGCCGCCCCGCCCTGCGAACCCCTGCCGCTCTATGTCGATCCGCCCGAGGCCCGCCCCGGCCCGGTTTCGCGGCCCCCGCCCCAAGACGCCTCACCTCAGGCGCCGTGATCCAGCCCGCCACCGCCCACCACGCCCCGGCGCTCGCGCTGATCCACGCCGCCGCATTCCCCCGCGATGGACGGTTTGGCCCGGCCTGGGGCGCCGACGCGCTCGGCCTTCAGTTCGGCCTGCCCGGCGCGTTCGGCTTCGTCTCGGGCGCGCCGGGCGGCTTCGTGCTCGCCCGGGTCGCGGCCGACGAGGCCGAAATCCTGACCCTCGCCGTGCTGCCGGAGGCGCGTCGGCGCGGCCTGGCGCGCGCTCTGTTGCAGGCCGCCATGGCCGAGGCCGCCGCCCTCGGCGCGGCCGCCATGCTGCTCGAGGTCGGCGAGGCCAACGCCGCCGCCCGTGCGCTCTACCACGGCGCCGGGTTCCTGCCCGTCGGCCGCCGCCGCGCCTACTATGCCGGGCGGGAAGATGCCCTCGTGCTGCGCTGCCCCCTCACGCTTTCCTGATCAGCACCCGCACCGACCCGTCCGCCTGCTCCTCCGTCCCCAGCACCGCATGCCCGAGCCCCTCCGCCGTCCGCGGCACGCTCGCCCGCGGCTCCGCCCCCCGCAGCCGCACCGCCAACACTTGCCCGGCCCCAAGTCGATCCAGGGCGAGGCGTGTCCGAACGAAGGTCATGGGGCAGACGAGGTGCGTTATGTCGAGCTCCGCATCAGCAGCACCCGGTTCTAACGCTTGCTTGACGGCCATCATGGCTGCACTCACTTCTATATTGGGTTGAAGGGCATTGCGGAACGGTCTGGATTGGTCCTATATGAGTCCGCCTAATGAAATAGAGGACGGGGCGAATGACGGAACAGACTGACAGTGTTGACGTTTTGGGCCTCACGGCGCAGATCGTTTCGGCCCACGTTTCCAACAACGCCACCGGCGCGGAAGCCCTGCCAGCCCTCATCCAGGATGTCTACCGGACGTTGGCCAACGTCGGCAAGGAGCAGGCGATCCCCGACAAGCAGATGCCGGCGGTTCCGGTCAAGAAGTCGGTCTTCGCCGACTTCATCGTCTGCCTCGAGGACGGCAAGAAGCTCAAGATGCTCAAGCGCCACCTCAAGACCTCCTACAACATGACGCCGGAGCAATACCGCGAGAAGTGGCAGCTCCCGCCCGACTACCCCATGGTCGCGCCGAACTACGCCAAGCATCGCTCGTCGCTGGCAAAGAAGATCGGCCTCGGCACCAAGCCCCGCCCGCGGTAGCCGCCCACCGCACCCTCTTCCTCCGGGAGAGGGCGGGGTGAGGGATTCGAGGCGGCCGGCGCTCCCGATCGTCGGTGCCGGCACCCCGACCCCCACCATGGACAGCCAGCCCCGTGTTCGGCTACGCCAAGTCCCATCACGCGCCTGATGCGGCGCCGCGCCGGGACCACATGGAATCACGCATCGAACGGTTGTGCGTCGAACGGGGGCTGAAGATGACCGGCCAGCGCCGCGTCATCGCCCGCGTCCTGTCCGACGCTGCCGACCACCCGGACGTGGAGGAGCTCTACCGCCGCGCCGCCGCCCTCGACGGCCGTATGTCCATCGCCACGGTCTACCGCACCGTCCGCCTGTTCGAGGAGAAGGGCATCCTCGAGCGGCGGGATTTCGGCGGCGGCCGCGCCCGCTACGAACCGACCGAGCACGGCAAGCACCACCACCTCATCGACATCGAGACCGGCCGCGTCATCGAGTTCGGTGACGAGGCGCACGAAGCCCTCATCCAGCAGATCGCCCAGCGCCTCGGCTTCGACCTCGTCTCCTACCGCCTCGAGCTGTTCGGCCGCCGCAAGGTCGAGGCCCGGCCCCGCGCCGCCAAGCGCGCCGAGAAGCCTCCCGAGAAGCCACCCCAGAAGACCCAGGATCCCGAGCCCGCCGCCCGCCCCGAGGCGCGCCCGGCGTCATGACCGTCCAGCGCCCCCGCCTCCGCCCCGCCGCCGAACCCAGCGAAATCCGCGCCGGCAACCTCGGCGTCCGCATCGCCCAGTCCATGGCCGAGGTCGAGGCCGCCCAGGCCCTCCGATACCGGGTGTTCTACGAGGAGATGGGCGCCATCCCCAGCCCCGAAGCCCTCGCCACCCGGCGCGACGCGGACCGCTTCGACGGCGTCGCCGACCACCTGCTCGTGCTCGACCACGACCGGCCCGGCTTCGATGGCTCCCCCGCCTCGGTGGTGGGCACCTACCGCCTCATCGACCAGGAAGGCGCCGCCCGCGCCGGCGGCTTCTACTCCGCCACCGAATACGACCTCTCCCGCATCGAGGCCTTCCCCGGCCGCGTGCTCGAGCTCGGCCGCTCCTGCGTGGACGCCGATTACCGCGGCCGCGCCGTCATCCAGCTCCTCTGGCGCGGCCTCGCCGCCTACATCGCCGAGCGCGAGATCGACCTCATGTTCGGTGTCGCATCCCTCCCCGGCACCGATCCGGACGCGATGCAGCAGGAGCTCACCTACCTCTACGGCCACCACCTCGCCCCGCCTGCGCTCCGCATGCGCGCCTTGCCGGACCGCTACGTCGACATGCGCCGCATGGACCCCATGGCCGTCGATGCCCGGCGCGCGCCCCTCATGCTGCCCCCCCTCATCAAGGGCTACCTCCGCGTAGGCGCCTTCGTAGGCGACGGCGCCGTTGTCGACGCGCAATTCAACACAATCGACGTCGCCATCATCGTCCGCACGGACCTCGTCACCGACAAATACATGAAGCACTACGAACGTCGGCGCGACGAAGGCTGAGAGCATGAACGTTATCATGACCTCTCCACGCCTGGCCACGCAGGCTGTGGCGCTCATCGAGGCTGCAGGCGGCACCCTGCACTACACGGACCCGTATCCCTCGGCAGACGCCGTCGCCGCCCTCGCCGCGCGGCTGGACCCGGTCGCCATCCTCTCCCGCCAGGGCCCCGTCGACGCCGCCGCCATGGACGCCGCGCCCAGCCTCCGCATCGTCGCCCGCCACGGCGTGGGCGTGGACGACGTGGACCTGGCCGCCGCCGCCGCCCGCGGGATCCTCGTCACCAACGCCCCGGGCAGCAACGCGCAGGCCGTCGCGGAGCACACCATGGCCATGATCCTGGCCCTCCTGAAGGACCTCCGCCCATTGGGCTCGGAGGTCGCCGCCGGGCGCTGGCGCGGAGCCGCCACGCGCGTGCGGGACGTGGCGGGCACCCGCCTCGGCATCGTCGGCTGCGGCAGCATCGGCCAAGCGGTGGGCCGCCTCGCCATGGCGTTCGGCATGGACGTCCAAGGCTATGCGCCCCGCCCCGGCGCCTCGCCCTTCGCCCGCGCCGCAACGCTGGATGCGCTGCTGCTCCGGTCCGACGTGCTCTCCCTCCACCTCCCGTACAGCAAGGCCACCCGCCACCTGATCGACGCCCGCGCCCTCGCCGCCCTTCCGCCCGGCGCCGTCCTGGTCAATACGGCCCGCGGCGGCCTCGTTGACGAGCCCGCCCTGCTCGCCGCCCTCGAGCGCGGCCATGTCGCCGGCGCCGGGCTGGACGTGTTCGAGCAGGAGCCCCCTGCCGTGGACGACCCGCTCCGCTCCCACCCCCGCGTGCTCGCCACCCCCCACGTCTCGGGCGTGACGGAAAACAGCCTCGTCACCATGGGCGTCATGGCCGCCGAGTGCATCGCCGCCGTGCTCGCGGGCCGGCCGCCCCCGCCCGACCGCGTCGTCGTCGGCCTGGCATGACCCTGCTCCGCACCAGAGGTTGGCGCGCGGATATGGTCGCCGCGGCCCTCGGCCTGCTGGCCGCCCTCGCGCTGCCGCCGCTCCACGTGCTCCCGGCCCTCGCCCTCGCCGTCCCCGCCCTGCTCGTACTGCTGGACCAGGCGCGCACCCCGTGGGTCGCCATGCGCCGAGGGTTCTGGTTCGGCCTCGGCCACCACATCGTCGGCCTTTACTGGATCACCGAAGCCATCCTGCTCGAATCCGGCCGCTACTGGTGGCTCGTGCCCTTCGCCGTCCCCGCGCTCTCGGCCATCCTCGCGCCGTTCATCGCGCTCGCCTGTGGCGCCGCCCGCCTCGCCAACCCCGGCTGGCCCCGCGTCGCCACCCTTGCCGGCGCCTGGGTGCTGGCCGACCTCGCCCGCCAATACGTCGGCACCGGCTTCCCCTGGAACCCGTGGGGCAGCGTCTGGACCGTGCCCGGCGTGTTCGGGGACGTGATGATCCAGCCCGCCGCCTGGGTCGGCACTCCGGGCCTCACCCTCGCCACCGTGCTGATCGCCGGGCTGTTCTCGCTCGGCCCGCCCGGCTGGGCGCTGGCCGGCGCCGCCCTGCTGGCATGGGCCGGCGCCGGCTGGCAACGCCTCCAGGCCCCGACGCCCCCAGCCCCCGGCATCGACGTCGTGCTCGTTCAGGGCAATGTCCCCCAGGGCCAGAAATGGGACCGCTCGACCGCCGAAACCGTCTTTGGCCGCCAGCTCGCCCTCTCCGCAGCCGGCCTCCGCACGGCGCGCCAGCCGGCCGTGGTGGTGTGGCCCGAGACCTCCAGCGTCTACCTCCTGCAGTCCGACCCCGGCGCCCGCGAGGTCCTTGCCGAGGCCACCCGCCCCGCCCGCGGCGCCATCGTCGGCAGCCTCACCTTCACCCAGGGCCGCCCCTCGCTCGACCCCGCCAACGAGCCCTTCAACTCCATGATCGCACTCCGCCCGGACGCCACCATCGCCGGGGTCTATGACAAGTGGCACCTCGTCCCGTTCGGCGAATACCCGCCCAGCTGGATCCCGCTCGCCATCCAGATCGTCCCGGGCCACTTCGGCTTCGGCCGCGGCCCCGCCACCCTGCGCCTCGAGGGCGTGCCACCCTTCGGCGGCCTGATCTGCTACGAAGCCATCTTCCCCGCCCAGGTGGTCGACGAGGCCGACCGCCCCGACTGGCTCGTGAACATCACCAACGACGCCTGGTTCGGCAACAGCACCGGCCCCCGTCAACACCTGGCCGCAGCGCGGCTGCGCGCCGTGGAGGAAGGCCTGCCCCTGATGCGCGCCGCCAACACCGGCATCAGCGCCGGGTTCGACGCCCAGGGCCGCGAGCTCGGCCGCCTCGGCATGAACGAGGCCGGCCAGCTCACCCTTCCGCTGCCCGGCAAGCGCCCGCCCACCTCGTTCGCCCGCTGGGGCCTCGTCATCCCGGGCCTCCTCGCCGCCGGGCTCATGGCACTCGGCCTGGTTCGCCGCCGCCCGCTGGGACCCTGACCGCGCGCTTGTGACCGCACGACCGTTGCGGAGTGCGGCCACGCGCGTTCTAAACAACTTACACGCTGCGGTTGTGATGGACGGCAGGCGGTTGAGCCGTTAACCTTTTGCTCATCTTTAAGGTGTGGGAGACAGCGCATGAACTCGCAGGACGCCGCGGCACCCCCGGCGGAACGCGAAGCCGGGCCAAGCCCGATCGACATGCACGTGGGCGCCCGCATCCGCCTGCGCCGCACGCTGCTCGGAATGTCGCAGGAACGCCTCGGCGAAGCCCTCGGCCTCACCTTCCAGCAAGTCCAGAAATACGAGCGAGGCGTCAACCGCGTCGGCGCCTCCCGCCTGTTCGACCTCAGCCGCGTGCTGGACGTGTCGATCAGCTTCTTCTTCGACGACCTGCCCGAACACCTCGCCGGCCTCCACGGCACCCACCACACCACCCTCCCCGCGGGCGGCTTCGCCGAACGGCAGGCCGGCTTCGGCCCAGGCTCGCGCCAGGACGAGACGTTGAAAAGCCGGGAGACGCTGGAGCTGGCCCGCGCCTACTACCGCATCACCGACCCCTCGATCCGCAAGCGCGTGCTGGACCTCATCAAGTCGATGGGCCCGCAGGAAGGATAAGCTTGGAGGTCCGGGCCGGAATCGAACCGGCATTCGAGGATTTGCAGTCCTCTGCATCACCACTCTGCCACCGGACCCCACCTCCGCCCGGGCAGCCGGCGAAGGGCCGCGGTTATCTCCCGCAGCCGCCATCGAGGTCAAGCTCTCCCTCTGCTCCCCGACGAGGGCCGGGGTGAGGGACTCGCCCCCCGCACCCAACCCATGCACACTACCCGCATGCTCACCACCCCCACCACAACGGGCCACGCCACCTTCCTCTACAGCAAGCCCGACTTCGGGATGGCCCTCGACCGCGCCCACATCGCGTTCCTCGGCATCCCCTTCGGCAGCGGCTACTCCTTCGCCGAGCAGGTGCCCGACCAGTCCCGCGCCCCCGCCGCCCTGCGCGCAGCGACGGACCGCATCCTCCGCGGCATCGAGCGCTACGACTTCGACCTCGGCGGCCCACTCTACGACAACCAGCCCATCCGCGCCGTGGATTGCGGGGACGTCCGCGCCGACGTCGGCGACCCCACGTCGCACGTCGACCGCGCCGAGCAGGCCGTCCGCCGCATCCTGCAGGCCGGCGCGTTGCCCATCATCCTCGGCGGCGACCACGCCATCCCCATCCCCGTGCTCCGCGCCTACGCCGACGAGCCCCCCATCACCCTCGTCCAGATCGACCAGCACATCGACTGGCGGGACGACGTGGCCGGCGTGCGCGACGGCCTCTCCAGCCCCATCCGCCGCGCCTCCGAGATGCCCCATGTCGGCGGCATCATCCAGATCGGCCTCCGTGCCACCGGCAGCGCCCGGCCCGAGGAAGTGGACGCCGCCCTCGCCTACGGCGCGCAACTCATCACCGCCCACGAGCTGCACGAGCAAGGCCCCGCCGCAATCCTCGCCCGCATCCCCGATGGCGGCCGCTACTACGTCACCATCGACATGGACGGCATGGACCCTTCCTGCGCCCCCGCCGTCGCCGCCCCCTGCCCCGGCGGCGTAACGTTCTCCCAGGCCCGCGCCCTGCTCCGCGGCCTGGTGCTGAAGGGCCGCGTGGTCGGCATGGACATCGTCGAGATAACGCCCCGCACGGACGTGAACCAGCTCACCTGCATCACCGCCGGGCGCCTCATCGTGAACCTGCTCGGCGCCGCCACCCGCGCAGGCTATTTTGCCCCATGATGGCACACGGATTGCCTCCAATCGCATGAACCCAAGGAGCCCGCCATGAGCCTCTCCCGCCGCACCGTCCTCGGCACCGCCCTCGCGCTCCCAGGCATCGTTCAGGGATCAGGGGCAAACGCGCAGGCCCCCCAAGCCCAGGCGCAACGGGCGCTCCGCATCGGCATCGGCGCCTCCCTCAACCGCCTCGACCCGCTGCTCACCACCATCGGCGACGAGTACATCTACGACAACCTCGTCTTCAACGGCCTCACCCGCATGGCCGAGGACCAGACCATCCATCCGGACCTGGCCGCCTCCTGGACCTACACGGACGACCTCAAGCGCTGGACCTTCCGCCTCCGCCCCGGCGTCAGGTTCCACGACGGCACCACCCTCGTCGCAGGCGACGTCGTCGCCCTCTTCCGCCGCCTGCTCGACCCGGCCACCAACGCCCCGTCGCGCAGCAACTACGACATGGTCAGCAGCGTCGAAGCCCCGGACGACCTCACGGTGGTGTTCACCCTCGCCTCCCCCTATGGCGGCTTCGCGGACATCCTGTCCGACCGCCAGGTGAAGATCACGCCCCGCGCCAAGGTGGCCCAACTCCCCACCCAACCCATCGGCACCGGCCCGTTTCGCTTCGTCAGCTACACCCCCGGGGACCGCCTCGTCCTCGAGCGCTTCGATGGCTACTTCGAGCCCGGCATGCCCAAGCTCCCAGGCGTCGAGCTGCGCATCATCCCCGAGATGAGCAGCAAGCTCGCAGCCCTCCAGTCCGGCGAGCTGGACGTCGTGTGGGACCTCCCGCTCGACCAGGTGAAGCCGCTCCAGGCCCGCGCCGGCCTCACTGTCGAGAGCGTCGCCAGCGGCTCGTGGGACGCCGCGATCATGAACAACCTGGTGCCCCCCTTCAACGACCCGAAGGTGCGCCGCGCCTTCAACATGGCCGTGGGCAAGGCGGACGTGGTGGAGCTCACCCTGTTCGGCCAGGGCGCCCCCACCATCAGCCCCATCCCGCCCACGCACCCGTTCTACGCCACCAGCCTCGCCCCCGGCGCACCGGACCCGGCCGGCGCCAAGCGCCTCCTGGCCGAGGCCGGGCTGGCAGGCGGCGTCCGCGTGCCCATCGTCGTCCCCGCCGGCCGCCCCGTCCGCGAGCGCCTCGGCGTCACGCTGCAGCAGCTCGCCAAGCCCGCCGGCTTCGACCTCGCCGTGCAGCGCGTGCCGTTCAGCTCCTACGACGCCGAGGTCTCCGGCAAGGCGCCGCTCTACATCGACGGCTACTTCGCCCGCCCCACCATCGACACCTCCACCTATCCCTTCCTCCACAGCGGCGGCAGCTGGAACGCGAAGCTCTGGCACTATACCAACCCGGCCGTCGACGCGGCCCTCACCAAGGCCCGCCTCACCGGGGACCTGGCCGTGCAGAAGACGCACTACGCCGAAATGCAGGCCGCCCTGACCGCGGACCCGTGCGGCTTCTTCGCCTACTCCGTCAACTTCGCCTGCGCCTACGGCCGCGGCGTGTCGGGCATCAAGACGCACCCCATGCGCTGGTTCGACCTGCGGGCGGCCACGCTGGCTTAGGTCTCGTGCGCGAAGGTCGTCGCTCCGAACCACTCCGTCATCGCGAGCGCAGCGTGGCGATCCAGGGGCCGCACGGGACAGCCCCGTCGGTGCTTGAATCGCCACGCCTTCGGCTTGCGATGACGAGTGATGGGGCAGGCCGGCGCATCGGGGCCCCGGCCTAGGTGCAGGCCTTCATCCTCCGCCGCCTCGCAGGCGTCGCGGCCGTGCTGGCGGCCATGACGGTGCTGATCTTCGCCGTGGTGCACATCCTGCCCGGCAACGTCGCCTACGCCATCCTCGGCGAATACGCGACGCCCGCCGCCGTCGCAGCGCTCGAGGCCAAGCTCGGCCTGAAGGACCCCCTGCCGCTCCAATACTGGCGCTGGCTGACGGGCGTGCTGCAGGGCGACTTCGGCATCGCGCTCAGCATGGACCGCCCCGCCGCCCCGGTGATCCTGGATGCGCTCGGCCGCTCCGCCATCCTCGCCGGGCTCTCCTTCATGCTCGTCGCCACCATCGGCATCGGCCTTGGCGTGTATTCCGCCAGCCGTGCCGGGCGCCCGGCGGACCACGCGGTGGCCGTCGCGCAGTTCGTGCTCATCGGCGTGCCCGAGTTCTTCTGGGCCATCGTCGCCATCCTCGTCTTCGCCGGCACCCTCGGCTGGCTCCCCGCCACCGGCTACGAACCGATGTCCACGGGCCTCCGAAGCTGGGCCGCGCACCTCGTGCTGCCCGTGCTGGTGCTCACCCTCGGCCTCATCGCCCACGTGTCCCGCCTCATGCGCGCCTCCATGCTCGAGGCCCTCGGCAGCCGCTACGCGCTCATGGCCCGCGCGAAGGGCATGAGCGAGCGCCGTGTCCTCTGGCGCCACGCCGCCCCCAACGCGCTGCTCCCCGCCATTACGGTGCTCGCCATCGATTTCGGCCTGCTCATCGGCGGCGTCGTGGTGGTCGAGACCGTCTTCGCCTTCCCCGGCCTCGGCCGCCTCCTCATCTTCGCCATCGAGCGCCACGACCTCCCCCTCCTCCAGGCCGGCATGCTCGTGCTCACCGCCATCTACGCCCTCGCCAACCTCGCCGCGGACCTCCTCTACGCCTTGCTGAACCCCCGGATACGATACGCGACCTCCCCCTCCCCCCAGCCCCCTTCCGCAAGGGGAGGGGGAGCCGATCCGTCCCCCCTCCCCTTGCGGGAGGGGCCGGGGGAGGGGGGGCCGCACGAGCGAACCGCGGCGCAATGAAACTCCTCACGTGGTCCGCCACCGCCCTGGCCCTGCTCGTCGCCGCCGCCATCGTCGGCGCCGTCGCCACCCCCTACGACCCCACCCTCTTCGCGGTCCGCCTCCGCTTCCAACCCCCCTCCTGGCCCCACCCGTTCGGCACCGACGAGTTCGGGCGGGACGTCCTCTCCCGCGTCCTCGCCGGCGCCCACCTCTCGCTGCTCATCGGCTTCGGCGCCATGGCGACGAGCCTCCTCATCGGCATCCCCGCCGGCCTCTACACCGCCTACAGCCGCGGCCCCCTCTCCCTCCTGCTCCAGCGCGCCGCGGACCTGCTGCTCAGCCTGCCCCCCATCCTCCTCGGCCTCCTGCTCCTCGCCGTCACACCGCCCTCCACCTGGAAGACCATCCTCGCCGTCGGCCTCGTCTACGTGCCCATCATGCTGCGCCTCGTCCGCTCAGTGGCCCTCGGCCTGCTCCAGGAGGACTACGTCCAGGCCGCCCGCGCTCGCGGCGAGAGCGGCGCCTCCATCCTGCTCCGCGAGGTCCTCCCCAACACCTGGCCCGCCATCATCGTCGAGGCCGGGCTGCGCGTGACCTTCGCCATCCTCCTCGGCTCCGCCCTCTCCTTCCTCGGCCTCGGCCCGCAGCCCCCCTCCTCCGAATGGGGCCTCATGATCGCCGAGAGCCGCGGCTTCCTCGACCAGGCGCCCTGGATCGGCCTCGCCCCCGGCCTCTGCCTCTGCGCACTCCTCGTTACCGTGAACCTCTTCGGCGAAGGCCTCCGCCTCTGGCTGGACCCGAAGCATGGCTGAGCTCCGCGCCCCCAGCCTTCACGTCGAGTCCCTCTGCGTCACCTTCCCCAACGGCGTCCAGGCGCTCCAGGGCGTCGACCTCGTCATTCCCCCCGGGGGCGCCACCGCGCTCGTGGGTGAGTCCGGCTCCGGCAAATCCACCGTCGTCCTCGCCCTGCTCGGCCTCCTCGGCCCCGCCCGCATCGCCGCCGCCCGCCTCACGCTCGGCGACGCCGACCTGCTGACCCACGCCCCCAGCATCCGCGGCCGCCGCATCGGCACCGTCTTCCAGGACCCGTCCTCAGCCCTCAACCCGGCGCTCACCATCGGCACCCAGGTCGCCGAGCCCCTCCGCGTGCACGCCGGGCTCGGGGCCGCCGCCGCCCGCACGGAAGCCGCCGCGCTCCTCGCCGAGGCCGGCCTGCCCCGCCCCACCGCCCTGCTCGAGGCCTACCCGCACCAGCTCTCCGGCGGCATGAAGCAGCGCGTCGCCATCGCCATGGCCCTCGCGGCCCGCCCCGTCCTCCTGCTGCTCGACGAGCCCACCACCGCGCTCGACGTCACCGTCGAGGCCGGCATCCTGGACCTTCTGGACGACCTGCGCGCCCGCCGCGGCCTGTCCCTGCTGCTCGTGAGCCACAACCTCGCCGTCGTCAGCCGCGTCTGCGAGGAGGTCGTGGTCCTCTACGCCGGCCGCGTGGCCGAGTCCGGCCCGGCCCGCACCATCCTTCGCACCCCCGCCCACCCCTACCCACGCGGCCTCCTCGCCGCCATGCCCCATCTTGACGCCCACCGCCGCCTCGCCCCCATCCCCGGCACCCTCCCCGATCTCCGGGCCCCCGACCCCGGCTGCAACTTTCGCCCGCGCTGCCCCTTCGCCGTCCCCGGCTGCGAGCAGCCCCAAGCCCTCGTGCCGTTCGAGGACACCGTCGTTCGCTGTCATCGCGCCGCCGCCATCCAGGGCACCCCGTGGCCCGCGCCGCCGCCGCCGCCGCCGCGCCCAACCCCCTCCGGCGTGCTGCTCGAGGCAACGAACCTCTCCCGCCGCTTCGGCCCCATCCGCGCCGTCGACGACGTCTCCCTCACCATCGCCCCCGGCGAGGTCCTCGGCCTCGTCGGCGAATCCGGCTGCGGCAAAAGCACCCTCGGCTGGCTCCTCATGCGCCTCCATCGCGCGGACTCCGGCACCCTCACGCTGTCCGACACCCCCATCCCGGACCCTCCGGGCAAGGAGTTCCGCCGCCGGGTCGGGATCGTGCTGCAGAACCCGGACACCGCGCTCAACCCGCGCCACAGCGTGGATGCCGCCCTCCGCCGCCCCCTCGCCCATTTCGGCCTCGCCCGCGGTGCCGCCGCCACCGCCGAGATCGCCCGCCTGCTCGACCTCGTCCGCCTACCCCGCGCCTATGCCGCCCGCTACCCGCACCAGCTCAGCGGCGGGGAAAAACAGCGCGTCGGCCTCGCCCGCGCGCTCGCCGGCCGCCCCGAGTTCCTGGTCTGCGATGAGCCCGTCTCCGCCCTCGACGTGTCCGTCCAGGCCGCAACGCTCGAGCTGCTGGCCGACCTCCGCGACACGCTCGGCCTCGCCATGCTCTTCATCAGCCACGATCTCGGCGTCATCGCCCACCTCGCCGACCGCGTGGCCGTCATGTACGGCGGCCGCATCATGGAGCTCGGCCCCACCGCAGCCGTCCTTCGCCCGCCCTTCCACCCCTACACCGAGGCGCTCCTCTCGGCCGTCCCCGAAATCGGCACGCCGCGCGCCCGCATCCGCCTCGAGGGCGAGCCCGGCGCCGCACCCCCCGGCCCCGGCTGCCGCTTCGCCGCCCGCTGCCACCGCCGCCTCGGCCCCATCTGCGACACGCCCCCGCCCGAGCGTGCCCTTGGCCCCAGCTCTTCGCCGAACACCCACTGGTCCCGCTGCCATATCCCCGCCCCCGACCTCATCCGCCTGGAGATGGCCCCATGATCGACCTCGCACCCGACCTCCCCGGCATCCTCGCCCTTACCGAAGCCACCGTGAACATCGACAGCGGCACCTACCACACGCCAGGCGTCCAGGCCGTCATCGACCTCTGGGCCGCCCACCTGGCCGGCTCAGGCTTCTCCATCGAGCGCACTCCCCTCGCCAACCGCGCCGACCAGCTCACCGCCACCCGCGTGTTCGGCAACGGCCAGCGCATCCTCGTGCTGGGCCACGCGGACACGGTCTGGCCCGCCGGCACCGCCGCCGAGTGGCCGTACGCCAACGACGGCACCTGGCTCACCGGCCCCGGCGTCGGGGACATGAAGGTCAACGTCGCCACCGCCCTGTTCGCGCTCCGCCGCCTCGCCGCCGCCTCGCCGCCCGGCATCGGCAGCCTCACGATGCTGATCGTGCCGGACGAGGAGATCGGCTCCCCCGGCAGCCGCGCCTGGATCGAGCGCCACGCCCGCGAAGCCGACGCTTGCCTCACGCTCGAGCCCTGCCGCCCCGGCGGCAAGCTCGTCGTCGGCCGCGGCGCCGTCGGCGCCCTGTACGTCCGCGCCGCCGGCCTCACCGCCCATGTCGGCTCCGCCCGCGCCCAGGGCGCCTCCGCCCTTTCGGCGCTGGCCGCGCTCGTCGCCCCGCTCGAGGCCCTCACGGACCCGACCCGCGGCATCGGCACCTCCGTCGGCCTCTTCCACGCCGGCGAGGCCCGCCAGGTCGTCCCCGGCCAGGCCGAGCTCCACCTGGACCTCCGCGCCACCACGCAGGAGGGTGCGGACCACCTCATGGCCGAGCTCGCCGACCTCCTCGCCCAACCTCCGCACGACCCGCGCGTGACCCTCACCCACGAAGGCGGCTTCTACCGCCCGCCCTTCCCCACCACGCCGGGCACGCGCCGCCTGTACGCCCTGGCCCAGCGCGTCGGCGCCGGGCTGGGTATCCCGGTCGACGAAGTGGTCTCACCCGGCGGCTCCGACGGCAGCTTTGCCGCCGCCCTCGGCCTTCCTACCATCGACGGCCTCGGCGCCATCTGCCACGAAACCTGCAGCCGCCGCGAGCGCGTGGAGTTTGCAAGCGTCATCCCCCGCGGCATGCTGTTCGCGGGCCTCGTCGAGGCTATCGGCCTCGCAGGACTTGCAGAGGCGATCGGGGCAGGAGACATCTGATGGCACACCAGCGGTTCCGGCGGTTCAACACGTCGATGTTCTACAAGCAGCAGACCGTCGCCAACGAGATGTGCATGGCCGTCCGCGCCGGGAACCACGTGTTCCTCCGCGGCCAGACCGGCTTCGACTTCGACGGCGGCTTCACCGGCCTCGGCGACGCCGCCGCCCAGGCCGACCAGGCCATGCGCAACGTGAAGGTGCTGCTCGAGGAAGCCGGCTCCCGCATGGAGCACATCTGCAAGATCACCACCTACATCACCGACCGCGCCTGGCGGGAGCCCGTGTACGCCGTCATCGGCCGCCACCTCGGCAGCGTCGCCCCCGTCGGCACCGGCCTCATCGTCAACGGCCTCGCCACCCCCGAGATGCTGGTCGAGATCGACATCGACGCCGTCATCCCCGACGACGAGAAATGAGCGTACGCTTCCTCCCCGGCCTCACGGACCCGGACGCGGCGGCCACGGTCCGCAAGCACGGCCACAGCCCCGCCGCCGCGGGGCTCCAGGCCGAAGCCGTGTTCCGGCAGCTGCGGGAGCGCCTCGCGCAGGACGGCGGGTCCGTCCAGGACCTCTGCAAGATCACGATGGAAATCACGGACCGCGCCTACCGCCAGGCCATCTATGGCGCGCTCGGCCAAGCCCTCCCGGGTATCTGGCCCGTGTCCACCGGCCTCATCGTGAAAGGCCTCCTGGACCCGGACGCCCTCTTCCAGCTCGACGCCTACGCCGTCCATGGCGGCCCGCATGACCGCCTCCGCCGCTACCAGGCGGCCGAACACCCCTACGGCCTCGAGCGCCAGTCCTTCCGCATGGAGTTCTGCATGGTCGTCCGCGCGGGGCGCCGCATCTTCCTCCGCGGCCAGACCGGCATGAGCTTCAGCCGGGACCTCGTCCACCTCACCGACCCCGCCGCCCAGGCCCGCGAAGCCATCGCCAACGTCCAAACCCTCCTGGCGGATGTCGGCGCCACGCTCGACCACGCCACCCGCCTCGTCACCTACGTGACGGACCGCGCCCACCTCGGCCCCGTGCTGGACGTGGTCCAACCCGCCTTCGCCAACGCCCCCGCCGCCAGCACCGAGCTGGTGGTCAAGGGCCTCGCGGCCCCCGAGATCCTCATGGAGATCGACGTCCACGCCACGCTGCCCGGCTGACCGGAACGGCCTATCGGACACGGCGTCATCGCGAGCCGAAGGCGTGGCGATCCAGGGGCTACGAAGGCCGGCCCCTACGCCTCTGGATCGCCACGGCCCAAGCGCGCCTCGCGATGACGGCGATCGAGACCCACCCGACCCTGCCGCCTTTACAGGCTCGAAGCCCCCAGGCTCCCCGGGTCCACCGCCCGCGCCACGTACTCGTCCACCTCCGGCGCATACTCGGCCCACACCGCCCGCAGCGCCGCGATGGGGTCGGCCGCCGCATCGACCCGCAAATCCACGTACGGGAACCGCTCCCGATGCACCACCAGCAGCGCCGCGGACCGCAGCGGCTTCTCCTCACCCCCCGCCCTGTCCCCGGCCTCCAGCGCCGCCAGTAGCCGCTCGGGCAGGGGCAGCGCCGGGTCCGCCTCGAACGCCGCCACCATAGCCCCCGGCACCGCCTCGGTCCGCAGGATGTTGCCCACCGCCACGCAGTCCACGCCGGAGACGCCATCCTGCTTCGAGCGGATCAGCGCGCCCGAGAAATGCCCGGTCCGCCCCGCCGCATCCACCGCCGCCAGTTGCCGCCACCCGGCATGCGGCGTGCCTGCCGCCAGCCCCGCCACCGCCTGGGCCGCATCGAGCCCCGCCTTCAGCATCGCCAGCCCCAACGGCCCCAGCCGCGGGTCCGTCCGATGCTGCGTCAGCACCACGCCGACGCCCGCCCGCGCGAACATGCAGCGCGCGCCCACCCCCACGCTCGAGGTGGTGATGGCCGCGCCCAGCATCCCCGTCCGCGCGCACCGTCCAGCGAGTGAAAACGTCATGGCATACCTCCGAACAAGTTTGTTGGCGGGCGCAGGTCGGGGTCCGCCGCCAGCATGCGCGCCCACACGGACCGCGTCGCCGCCTCCGCGTCCGCGAGCACCGCAGCCTCGTCGAGCGTCGTCAGCGCGCGGTCCCGCATCAGCCAGGCGCCATCCACCATCACCGAATGCACCACCCCCGGGTGCCCGTAATGCACGAGGTTGGACAGCGGATGGATCGCCGGGCGCAGCGCGGGCGACGCCAGGTCGATGAAGGTCAGGTCCGCCTTCTTCCCCCGCTCGATCGACCCGATCTCGTCCAGCGCCCCCACGCTCGCCGCGGCATCCCGCGTCACCATGTCCAGCATGTCCTGCGGCGTGGGCCGCACCCCACCCTCGCTCACCCGCCCGCGCCCCGTGCGGTGCAGGATCGAGCCGAACGCCAGCGCCTGGAACATGTCCTCGCTCATGTTGTCCGTCCCCAGCGCCACCCGCACCCCGGCATCCCGGATGGGCCCAAGCAGCGCCTTGTGCATGCCGCGCCGGGAGATGCTGGCCGGGCAATGCGCCATCGTCACCCCGCGCGCGGCCAGCAGCGCGATGTCTGCCTCGGTGCAGAACGTCCAGTGCGCCGCCACCAGGTCCGGCCCCAGGAACCCCTCGCGCTCCAGATACTCTGCCGAGGTCAGCCCATGCGCCGCCCGCACCGCCGACACCTCGCTCAGCCCCTGCGACAGGTGCACGGTCCGGGAGAGCCCGTGCCGCGCCGCCATCTCCCGCACCGCCGCCAGCATCGCCGGCGAGCAATTGTCCGGCGCGTGCGCCGCCACCTGGCACCGCACCCGGTCCCCATGGCTCCCGTGCATGGCCCCGATCAGCGCCTCCGTCCGCTCGAGGAACACGCGCCCGAACGCGTCGTCGACCGCGTATTCGCCATGCCGGATCCGCCGCGTGTCGATGTCCGCACAGCTCTCCGAGAGCCATAGCCGCATTCCCGTGGCCGCCATGGCGGGCGCGTAGTCCATCACGTGCCGGAACGGGTCCACCAGCGCCGTCGTGCCGCTGCGGATCGCCTCGAGGCACCCGAGCGTCGCGAACGCCGCCCGCTCCCCGGCCGTCATGGCGTAGGAGATCGGGGACATGTAGCGATAGACCGCCTCGCCCTCCCAATCCTCCACCGTGCCGCGCAGCGCCAGCAGCACCGTGTGCGTGTGCGCGTTCACCAGCCCCGGCAGCAGCATCAGCCCCCGGCTGGGCACGCGCGGCAGGTCGGCCAGCGCCGGGTCGGCCTCGAGCGCCGCCTGGGGCCCGACCGCCGCGATGCGCGTGCCCCGTACGGCCACGGCCCCCTGCGGCAGCACGAGCCGCTCCGCGTCGCCCGTGATGACCAGCGCCTCGGTGAACATGCAATCCAACGCGCCACCCCTGCCGCCCGAAGCCATGATGATCCGGGCAGAGCGCCCCCCGTGTCCAGCCCCGCCCACCAAGCTTGGCGCGCGCTCCCGCCGCACCTATAACCCTCCCGTCATGGCCCCGCCCTCCCCCGCACCCGATTTCGCCGCCGCCCGCGACCACATGGTCGATGGCCAGGTGCGCCCGAACAAGGTCGTCGACCCCCGCATCATCCGCGCCATGCGCACGCTGCCGCGCGAGCGCTTCCTGCCGCCGCACCTGGCCAGCCTGGCCTATGTGGACGAGGACGTGGCGCTCCCCGGTGGCCGCGCGCTGGTCGAGCCCATGGTCATCGCCCGCCTCGTGCAGCTGCTGCAGGTGCGCGCCGGGGAGAGCGGCCTCGTCGTGGGCGCCGGCACCGGCTACGGCGCGGCGCTGCTGGCCACCATGGGCGCCCGCGTGACCGCCCTCGAGGACGACCCGGCGCTGCTCGCCATCGCCCGCGCGGCCCTTGCCGGGACGGCCGTGACCATCGTCGACGCTCCCGTCGCTGCCGGCTGGCCCGGCGCCGCCCCCTACGACTTCATCCTGATCGACGGCGCGGTCAGCGCGATCCCGGACGCGCTGGCCGACCAGCTGAGCCCCACGGGCCGCCTCGCCACCGTGGTGCAGGAGGCGGGCAACGGCGGCGGCCAGGGCGTGCTGGCCGAACCCGTGCAGACGCCGGGCCACCACCCGGGCGCGCCCGGCCGCCCCGCCCACCGCCTGCGCGCCCAGCCCTTCTTCGACTGCACCACCCCTCTCCTGCCCCAGCTCCGCGCCCGGCCCGCTTTCACGTTTTAGCTGGAGCCCGTCTGTGGCACAGTGTCGCCGCCCCGCTGACGGGCCGCGCGACGAGAGGATGCCCATGCTTCGACCGACCCACCTCGCCCTGGCCCTGGCCGTCGCGTTCTCCGCAGCCTTCGTGCCGGACCACGCCGTCGCCCAGCCGCGCACCCTTCAGGATGCCCTGGCGTCGGCCTACGCCAACAACCCCACCCTCCAGGCCGCCCGCGCCCAGCTGCGCGCCACGGATGAAGGCGTGCCGCAGGCGCTGGCCGGATGGCGCCCCACCATCGCGCTGGCCGGCTCGCTCGGCTACGCCGACGGCAACCTGCGCTCGGCCGGGCAGAACGGCTCGAGCTACCGCCGCAACAACCGCGACATCTTCACCGAGCAGGCGACCCTCACCCAGCCGCTCTACCGCGGCGGCGCCACCCGCGCCGGCATCAACCAGGCCGACAACCGCGTCTTCGCCCAGCGCGCCCGCCTGCTCGCCACCGAGCAGCAGGTCTTTTCCGACACCATCAACGCGTACGTGAACGTCATCCAGTCCCAGCAGGTGCTGCAGCTCAACATCAACAACGAGCAGGTGCTCGCCCGCCAGCTCCAGGCCACCAACGACCGCTTCCGAGTCGGTGAGATCACCCGCACCGACGTGGCCCAGGCGGAGGCCGCGCTCGCCGGGGCCCGCGCCACGCGACAGACGAGCGAGGGCAACCTCCAGACGGCCCGGGGCCTCTATCGCCGATACGTGGGCGAGGCACCGGGCCAGCTCGTGGAGCCGCAGCCTGTCCGGCTGCCCATCCGCACCCAGAACGAGGCGACGCAGCTCGCCAGCACCAACAACCCGAACGTCATCGCCTCTCTCTTCGACGCCGCCGCCTCGCGTGACGCGATCGACGTCGCCTTCGCCCAACTGATGCCGCAGGTGAGCCTGCAGGCCCAGGCGGCACGCGCCGACAACAGCACCGTGAGCAACCAGCGCTCCATCGGCGCCCAGGTGCTGGTCAACGCGAGCGTGCCGATCTACCAGGGCGGCGCCGAATACGCCCGCATCCGCCAGGCCCGGCAAACCGAGCAGCAGAACCGCAAGACGGTGGACGACATCCGCCGCCAGTCGATCCAGTCCGCCACCCAGGCCTACGAGACGCTGAACGCCACGCGCGCCACCATCGAGAGCACCCGCGCCCAGATCCGCGCCAACCAGATCGCCCTCGAAGGCGTGCAGCGCGAGGCCATCGTCGGCAGCCGCACGACGCTGGACGTTTTGAACGCCGAACAGACACTTCTGAACTCGCGAGTGACCCTGGTTCAGAATTTGTCGAACCTCGTGACAAATTCCTACCAAGTTGCGGCCGCAATCGGAAGATTAACCGCTCGTGATCTAGCGTTAAATGTTCCCTTGTACGACGAAACCGCGTATTATAACGCCGTTCGCGAGCGCCTGTTCGGCACCGGGGACTACGCAACCTCCCAGCCAGGGCGCTGATACGATGGACCAGAACAGCAACGCATCGCCCAGTGAGACGGACCCGTCGATGGAGGACATCCTCGCCTCCATTCGCCGGATCCTGAATGAAGACGAGCCCAAGCCAGAGCCTCCGGATCAGGATGTGTTCGAGCTCGACACCGCAATGATGGTGGACGAGCCCGGCCCAACCCCCGAAAGCGCCCCAGTTCCCTCTCCTCCCTCGAGCCCCACGGTGATCATGTCCAGCTTCGCATCTGCCAACACCGCCTCCATCCCCGCGCCGCACGCCCCTGCCGGTAGCCTCGTCGGGGCCAACTCCGCCGCCGCTGCGGCCAACTCCGTCCAGGAGCTCGTCCGCACCATCGCCTCCGAGCGGTCCAGCGCCGTCAGCCGACAGGGCCCCACGATCGAGGACCTGGTGCGCGAAGAGCTTCGCCCCATCGTGGCCAGCTGGCTCGACCAGCACCTGCCCCCCATGGTCGAACGCCTCGTCCGCGTCGAGATCGAGCGCGTCGTCGGCCGCGTCGGCTGACCTGAGGGATAGCGAGGGCCGGCCGCGAGCACGATACGCGGCCGGCCTACCCCTTCACGCCGCCCGCCGTCATGTCTGACACCATGTATCGTTGCACGAACAGGTAGAACACGACCGCGGGCAGCGTATACATGACGCCAACCGCCATCACCGAGTGTACCGGCGTCGACAGCTCGCCGATGAACCCGGCCAGCCCGACGCTCGCGGTCCGCAGCCGCTCGTCGCTCACCAGCGTCTGCGCGAACACATACTCGTTCCAGCCGTGGAAGAACGCGATCACCGCCGCCGCAGCAAGCGTCGGCCCGATCAGCGGCGCCACCACGTGCCGCACGATCCCGAGCCGGCTCGCCCCATCGATCGAGGCCGCCTCCTCGATCTCGATCGGCACCGCATCGATCGCGCCCTTCAGCAACCACGTCACCACCGGTACGGTGAAGGCCGTGTTGGCCAAGATGAGCCCACCGAGCGTGTTCAGCAGCCGAGCCTCCGCGAACACCGCATAGAGCGGCACGACCAGCATCGCCTCCGGCAGCATCTGCGTCGCGAACAGCGAGAAGCCCAGCACGCCCCGCCCGCGAAAGCGGAACCGGCTCAGCGCATAGGCCGGGAGCAGCGCCAGCCCGATGCTCAGCACCGTCGTCCCCGTGGCCACCAGCGCACTGTTCAGCAGCCACCGCCCCACCGGCCGGATGGCGAACGTCTCCGGGTAGTTGCCCAGCTCGCTCAAGTCCGGCCACAGCCGCGGCACCGGCGCGAACAGCCCGGCGGACGACGTGAGCGACGTCACGACCATCCAATACAGGGGGAAGATGGCCACTCCGAGCACCACCAGCACGCCCACGATGCGCACCCGCCCCGGCCAGCGCGAGCCGACCGTCATGCCGCCTCCATCCGCCGCTGCGCCCGGAAGTACACCACGGTCGCAACCAGCGCCAACACCAGCCCCACCACCCCGATGGCCGCCGCCGGGCCAAGCTCCCGATAGACGAACGCCCGGCGATACAGCTCGATCACCAGCGTGTTCGTCGCCCCGATCGGGCCCCCCTGCGTCAGCAGCCAGATCAGGTCGAACCTTCGCAGGCTCCAGATCGTCGCGAACAGCGCGAGCAGCGCGACGCTCGGCCGGATGGTGGGCCACACCACCGCCCGGAACGTCGCCACCCGCCCGGCCCCATCGATCGTCGCCGCCTCCCGCAGCTCCGCAGGCACGCCCTGCAACGCCACCAGCAGCACCACGGAGGCAAAGGGAAAGATCTGCCAGATGGTGGTGATCAGCACCGCCGGCAGCGCCAGCTGGTAGCTGTCGAGCCAGTTCTCCGTGCCCTGCGGCAGCCCCAGAAGCCGCAGCCCCCGGTTGAAGATCCCGTACTGTGCGTTGTAGATCCACGAGAAGATGAGCGCGACGGCCACCGGCGGCGCCGCCCAGGGCACCGTGACCAGCGCCCGCGCCCAGCCCCGCCCGCGGAAAGGCGAGTCGAGCAGAAGCGCGACCCCGAGCCCGATGCCGACGGAGGCCGCCACGCAGGACGCCGTGTAAACGGCCGTCACCACCAGCGTCTCCCGCAGCTCCGGCGCCTCCACCAGGTCCGTGTAGTTCCGCAACCCCACGAATGGCTGCTGCCGGGGCGTGAGCAGCCCCGTGGAGGTGAAACTCAGCCACACTTCCTGCAGCAACGGATAGAGCTGCAGCGCGAGCAGGAACAGCACGAGCGGCCCCACGAACCAGTAGGCCGTCCCGCGCTCCCTCTGCCCGCCGTCCGACATGCTACTTGCGCGACACCCGGCTCGACGCCAGCCGCTGTGCGTCGTCCATCGCCCGCTTCGGGTCCTGCCCGGCCTGCAGCACCCGCAGCACCGCCTCGAGCACGATCTGCTGGATCTCGGGCGTCTTCGTCTCGTAGCCCGTCACCAGCTGCGGCACGCTGTTCTCGGTCTGCGCGTCGAACACTGCCAGCCACGGCCGGTCCTTCAGATCCGCCTCGGGCCGCGGCACCACCGTCGCCACGTTCGAGGCCCCCAGCAGCTGCTGCAGGCTCGCCTGGTGCTCGGGCTCGAGCATCCAGCCGAGGAAGGTCTTGACCGCATCCTTGCTCTTGGTGTTCGCGTTCACCGCCAAGGGCGCCAGAATCAGCCCCTGCGCCTTGGTCGGGAACGGGCTCGGTGCCGCCACCAGCTTCATCGTGGGAGACTGCGTGTAGAAGATCGTGGCAACGCCGCCATTATCGATCTCCATGCCGAGCTTGCCCTCCCAGAACATCCGCCGGTAGGTCGCTGCATCGGCCCCCTTCGGGATGGCCCCCGCATCATACATGCGCTTGTACGCCGCCACGCCCTCGATCACCTTGGGGCTGTTGAGCGTGAGGTTTCCCGCATCGTCGCTCCAGCGCCCGCCGAAGCCGTACACGTAGTTGCAGACGTCCTGCCAGAACCCCGCCCGCTCGGCCATCGTCGCGCGGAACGCGAAGCCGTAGTTCCCGTCCTTGGTCGCCGCCTTGGCCGCGTCCACGAACGCGTCGAAATCCTTGGGCGGGTTCGGCACCAACGCGCCGTTCAGGATCAGCACGTAATTGCTGATCTCGAACGGGATGCCGAACCGCTTGTCCCCCACCTTCAGGAACTTGTCCGGCGCCGACCACTTCAGGCCCGGCTTCACCAGGTCGTCCATCGGCAATAGCCGGTTGGCCTCCACGGCCGCGTAGTAATCGGTCTGGTCCAGCCGCACGAGGTCCGGCCCACCGCCGCCGCCCATCTGCGTGAACACCGTGTTGGCAAAGGTGCTGAACGGGATGGTGACGGGCTGGACCTCGATCTTGTCCTGGCTCTTGTTGAACTGCTCCACCCAGGCCCGCAGCTTGTCCCCCCGCCCGGCCTCGGCGAACGTGGCGCCCGCGAAGGTGATCACCGTCTTCTGCTGCGCACTCGCCTGCGCCGCGCCCAGCGCCACGAATGCCAGCGCCACCCGCCCAAGGCTCGCCCTCGAAACAACCATCGCGTCCCGCTCCCTTTATTCGCCCAGCTTCGAGAGCCGGGTCGTCATGTTGAACCGCTGCCCGATATCCGGGAGCAGGTCCATGCCCAACCCCGGTCCTGGCGGGACCGTGATCATGCCGTCCACCACGGGCGGCACCGCCGTGACCAGGTCCTTGTACCATGTTCGGTAGTAGGCCCGCACGCTTTCCTGGACCAGCGCGTTCGGCGCGTTGAGCGAGAGGTGCGTCGACGCGCACAGCACCACCGGCCCGGTGCAGTCATGCGGCGCCACCGGCAGATGCCACGCCTCCGCCATGGCCGCGATCTTGCGCGCCTCGCTCAGCCCGCCGCACCACCCGAGGTCGAGCATGACCACCCCCGCCACCCCCGTCTCGAGCAGGTCCCGGAACGCCCAGCGCGTCGCCAGCGTCTCGGAGGCGCAGATCGGCGCCACGCTCGCCTCCGCATAGCGCTTCAGGCTCGAAAGGCTGTCCATCTTGATGGGGTCCTCGTGCCAATACGTGTCGTACGGCGCCAAGGCCCGGGCAATCCGCATCGCCGGCAGCAGCTGCCATAGCGAGTGGAACTCCACCATCACATCCATCTTGTCGCCAACCGCCCGGCGTATCCTCTCGAACGGCTCCAGCGCCCGCCGCAGCTCGTCGCCGGTGATGTGCAGCCCGCCGGACCGCTCGGCCGCCAGGTCGAACGGCCAGATCTTCATGGCCGTGATCCCCTCGGACAGCAGGTCGGCAGCCAGCTCGTCCGCCCGGTTCAGGAACGCATCGAGGTCGTCGAGGTCCTTCGTCGCCCCAAGGCCCCAGTTGTCGCTGCGCTGCGAGTTGCCCTGCCGCATGTAGCTCGTGCCCGCGCAGGTGTTGTAGGTGCGGATGGACGGCCTGCTGAACCCCCCCAGCATCTGCGCGATCGGCTGCCCCGCAACCTTCCCGAACAGGTCCCACAGCGCGATGTCCAGCGCCGAAGCCCCGCGCATCTCCACCCCCGTCGAGCGAAACCCGAGATACCCCACCAGATCCTTGCTGATCCGGTCGATCGCCAACGGGTCCCGCCCCAACACCTTCGGCGCCACCGCCTCATGCACGTAGGCCTCGACGGACGCCGGGTGAAAGAACGTCTCCCCGAGCCCCGTCACACCCTCGTCCGTATGCACCCGCAGCCACATCAGGTTCTGGAACTCGGCCAGGCGGATGGTCTCGAGCGCGGTTATCTTCACTGCCAGAGGCCCCGTTCATGGTTGAAGTCGCGGGCATTTCCGCCGGCCCGCGACGCCGCGAGATAAAGGTCGAAATCGACTGTAAGCAAAGTGTGCGTCCGATCGACGAGGCTCAGCAGAACGGCGTCCGTGAGACCCAGCCTGAGATAGGTTGTGTCGTTCACCACCGCTTGGCTGGCCACCGGCCGCTCCTCAGTCGTCCCGATTAGGCGTCCGAGCAAAGCCGTGACGTTCGTCCGCCGCGGCTCTTCAACGCTTCGCACGAGGTTCGACGTCTCGGCCAGCACGTGCGGCACGAACAAAAGCTTGGACGCTGTTTCGACGATGCCGACCAGTTGCCGGAAGTCGCCCACATTGAAGGCGTTCAGGCGCTTATGTCGCTCGATCAGCTCCTCACCGACCAGCCCTACCACGAGCAGCACAAGAAGGTTGGTGTCTAGAACGAGAACCAATCAGGTTCCTGTCTTCGATGTGATGCTAAATACTCGCTTGTACTTATCGCGGATGTGGACTTGCTTATAACTTCTCGACTGAGACTGCATAACAGATGCTAGCGGGCCGTTGTAACTCTCCCAAGGCCGCGAGAAATCGATGGTTATTGTCCATGTGTTGCCATCCTCTGAACGATCAACCTCCTCAAGGCCGACGTTCCTGATGTTCTCGTCGTCGAACAGCTCGGCGACATAGGCCTTTGCGACCTGAACGGCTTCCTTCACGTCCATCTTGCATCTCCGTGAATACTCTCGCCATAAATCAGCCAACCCGCAACCGGCCCCACCCCTCCGCCGACAGATGCGCCACCCGCCCCGCCACCACCGTCGCCACCACCGCCCCGGTGCCCGGCTCCAGCACCACCAGGTCCGCGCGCAGCCCCTCCGCGATCCGCCCCCGGTCCACCAACCCGGCCGCCGCCGCCGGGTTGGCACTGATAAGCGCCCAGGCCCCCGCCCACCCGAGCGGCCCGGCAGCCAGCCGCACGGCAGCCTGGACCATGGCCGGGTAGTAATAGTCACTCACCAGCACGTCGCACACGCCCCGCTCCGCCAGCGCCGCCGCACTCGCCCAGCCCAGGTGCGAGCCCCCGCGCACCACGTTCGGGCACCCCATCACCACCGCCTCGTCGGCCGCCCGCGCATCCTCGCCCACCGCCTCGGCCATCGGGAATTCGCAGATGCCGGCCCCCAGCGCCCGATACCGGGCCCGATCCTCCACGGTCGCGTCATCATGGCTCGCCATCGGCAGCCCCTTCGCCTTCGCCGCCGCCGCCAGCCGCGCCACCGCCGCCGGCACCTCCGCATCCCGCGCGAACGCCGCCTCCGCCAGCACCCGGAACGCCTCCACGCTCATCCCCGCCCGCTCGCTGTATTTCGCCGCCCCAGCCACCGTACCCAGCTTCCGCAGGATCGCCGGCGTGTGGTCGTTGAAGCTCACCAGCCCCACCCGCCCGGCGTCCACGTCCCCCAGCGCCATCTCGAGCGAAGCCAGGTTGTGCAGCTCCCACCGCATGTGCACCCGCATGTCGCAGGCCCACGCGCGCGCGCGCAGCGCATCCAGCAGCGCCCGCCACGCCACCGGGCTGCGCAGCCCCGGCTCCCAGGAGAGCGTCACGGCGTGGTAGGCGGTGGTGATCCCGTTGGCCAGCAGCTGCGTCTCGCTATCCGCCAGCGCCAGCCCTGGCGCGAAATCCACCCCCGGCCGCGGCTGCATCTGCCGCTCGAACGCATCCCCGTGCAGGTCCACCACCCCTGGCAGCACCAACAGCCCCCGCGCATCCAGCACCGGCCCCCCCGCCCGAGGCGACAGCCCGATCCCCTCCGGCCCGATCCCCTCCCGCCCGGCCCCCACCACCCCCTCCACCAGCCCGCCCTCGAGCAGCACAAGCCCACCTTCGATCCGCACCACCCGCCCCTTCCGCTCAGCCCACCCCGCTGCCAATATCAGCTGCACGCAACCGAGGTCGACCCGACCCCGAGCTCATGATCGACGGACGCCGTCACCGGCTCATGACGCAGCTGATCGCCTCGGTCCTTGCTACCTCGCTTCGCCCAACCCGCACCGACATCCCACCACCCCGACGCCATCACCCGCGCCCTCGACACCCTCCTCACCGGCTTCTGAAGGCACCCACCATGGCCCCCCCCGATTCCTTCGCCATCGACGCCCCCGGCTCCGACCCCGCCCTCCGCCATGTTCTCGACGGCGCCCGCGCCCTCATCGGGGACCGCCTGACCACCGCGCAGGCCCTGCGCGAGCAGCATTCCCACGGCGAGGACACGCACGCCCCGGTCCTGCCCGACGCCGTCGCCTTCGTCCGCACCGGCGCGGAGGCGGCCGCCATCCTCGGCCTCTGCCACGCCCACGGCATCCCCGTCACCCCCTTCGGCGCCGGCACTTCCCTCGAGGGCCACGTCACCCCTGTCCGCGGCGGCCTGAGCCTCGACCTCAGCCAGATGACCCGCATCCTCGAGGTCAACGCCGCCGACATGGATTGCCGCATCGAGGCCGGTGTCACCCGCCAGCAGCTGAACGACCACCTGCGCGACCAGGGCCTGTTCTTCCCCGTCGATCCAGGCTCCCACTGCACCATCGGCGGCATGTGCGCCACGCGCGCCAGCGGCACCGCCGCCGTCCGCTACGGCACCATCCGCGAGAACGTGCTCGGCCTCGAAGTGGCGCTGGCCGACGGCCGCCTCATCCGCACCGGCGGCCGCGTGCGCAAATCCGCCACCGGCTACGACCTCACGCACCTCATGATCGGCTCCGAGGGCACGCTCGGGATCATCACCGAGATCCAGCTCCGCCTGCACGGCATCCCCGAGGCCATGAGTGCGGCCATCTGCCAGTTCCCCACCCTGGCCGGCGCCGTGGAGAGCACCATCGCCATCCTCCAGGCCGGCATCCCCATCGCGCGGATCGAGCTGCTGGACGAGGTGCAGATGGCCGCCTCCATCGCCTACTCGAACCTGCTCGGATACCAGCGCCTCCCCACCCTCCTGCTCGAGTTCCACGGCAGCACCGCCGGCGTCGCCGAACAGGCCGAGCTCGCCGAGGCCATCACCGCCGACCACGGCGCCCAGGCCTTCCAATGGGCCACCAGCGCCGAGCAGCGGAACCACCTCTGGCGGGCGAGGCACGACGGCTACTGGGCCGCGCTGGCACTCCACCCCGGCGCACGCGGCGTCACCACGGACGCCATCGTCCCCATCTCCCGCCTCGCCGAACTCGTCGTCGGCGCCAAGGAGGACATCCTCGCCTCCGGCCTCACCGCCCCCATCGTCGGCCACGTCGGCGACGGCAATTTCCACACCGTCATCCTCGTCCCCCCCGGCGAGGACCCGATGGAGCGCGCCTGGCCGCTCGACCGCAAGATCGTCGCCCGCGCCCTGTCCCTCGGCGGCTCCTGCAGTGGCGAACACGGCATCGGCCTCGGCAAGCGCGAGTTCCTCGAGGCCGAGCACGGCCCCGAAACCCTCGCCGTCATGCGCCAGGTCAAGGCAGCCCTCGACCCCCGGGGCATCCTGAACCCGGGCAAGATGTTCATGAACTGACCCGGCCCGGCGGCGCAGCATTCATGAGTGCTCGACCCGCGCTGCCCTGGAAGTGAATGGCGCCGCAGTCCCGCTCCGAATAACCCGGGCGCATGACCATGCCCTCTTCCGCGTCGGCGAGGGCCGCCAGCCCCGTGCCTTCCACCGCCATGCGCCCCGCCCTCGTCGTCGGCGCACTCGGCGTCGTCTACGGCGACATCGGCACGAGCCCCATCTACACGCTCCGCGAATGCCTCAAGGCCGCGGGCGGCACGGCCGACCCAGCCACCGTGCTCGGCCTCCTCTCGCTCATCTTCTGGTCCGTGATGATCGTCGTCACCGCCAAATACGTCCTGTTCGTCATGCGCGCCGACAATGGCGGCGAGGGCGGCATCATGGCGCTCCTGGGCCTCGCCGCGCACGCAGAGGGCAACGAGCGGCGCCGCACCGCCCTCGTCATGGTCGGCATCGCCGGCGCCGCGCTGTTCTACGGCGACGGCATGATCACCCCGGCCATCTCCGTCCTCAGCGCCATCGAGGGCCTGAAGGTCGCCGCCCCAGCCCTCGGGCCCTACGTCGTGCCCATCACCATCGTCGTCCTGGTCGGCCTATTCGCCGTCCAGAGCCGGGGCAGCGAGCGCATCGGCGCCTGGTTCGGCCCCATCATGGGCGTCTGGTTCGCCGTGCTCGCCATCGCCGGGCTGCTGCAGATCATCCCCAACCCGCAGGTGCTCGCCGCGCTCGACCCCTCTTATGCCGCCCGCTTCCTGCTCGGTCACGGCATGGTCGGCTTCCTCGCCATCGGCTCCGTCTTCCTGGCCATGACGGGCGCCGAGGCCCTCTACGCCGACATGGGCCATTTCGGCCGCGGGCCCATCCGGCTCGACTGGTTCGCCTTCGTCCTGCCTGCCCTCGTGCTCAACTATTTCGGCCAGGGCGCCCTGGTCCTCGCCCATCCCGAGGCCATCGACAACCCGTTCTACCGCATGGTCCCCGAATGGGCGCTCTACCCGCTCGTGGGGCTCGCCACGGCTGCCACCGTCATCGCCTCCCAGGCCGTCATCTCCGGCGCCTTCTCCCTCTCGCAACAGGCCATGCAGCTCAGCCTCCTGCCCCGGCTCGACGTGCGGCAGACGTCCGACACCGCCATCGGCCAGGTCTACGTGCCGCAGATCAACTGGCTGCTCATGGTCTGCGTCATCGGCCTCGTCCTCTCCTTCGGCTCGTCGGACAACCTGGCCGCCGCCTACGGCATCGCCGTCGCAGGCACCATGGTCATCACCACCCTCTTCCTCGCCATCGTCGCCCGCCGTCTCTGGCGCTGGAGCCTCCCGCTCACGGGGGCAGTCATGGGCGCGTTCATGCTCGTCGACCTCGCCTTCTTCACCGCCAACGCGGTCAAGATCCCACAGGGCGGCTGGTTCCCGCTCCTCATCGGCGGAGCCATCTTCCTCCTCATGTCCACCTGGCGCCGCGGCCGCGAGATCGTCCTGGCCCGGACCAGCGAGGACAACCCGGCCCTGAAGGACTTCATCGCGAACCTCGACCCCGCCCGCATGCCCCGCGTGCCGGGCACCGCCATCTACCTCGCAGCCCGGCACGACACCGCGCCCTACGCCCTCGTCGACAACCTCCGCCACAACAAGGTGTTGCACGACCGCGTCGTCCTGCTGACCGTCATCACCGAACGCGTCCCCACGGTGCCCGAAGCCGAGCGCATCACGGTCGAGCCGCTCGAGAAGGGCTTCACCCGCATCACCCTGCATTTCGGCTTCACCGACGCTCCCGCCGTGCCCGCCGCCCTCGAGGCCCACCACGCCGACTTCCCCATCGACATCGACGACACCTCCTTCTTCCTCGGCCGCGAACGCCCCGTCGCCACCGTCCGCCCCGAGCTGCCCGCCTGGCGCGAAGCCCTCTACGCCTTCCTCGGCCGCAACGCCGTCAGCGCGTCGGACTACTTCCAGATCCCCCCCAAACGCGTCATCGAGCTGGGGACGCAGGTGGAGCTTTGACCGTGTCCTTCGATGCCGGGATCGTTCGAAGTCCGATGCTGGGGCGCTAGGATTCGAACCTAGGAATGGCGGATTCAAAGTCCGCTGCCTTACCGCTTGGCGACGCCCCATCGGCACCGGACATCTAAGCCCGGCCCCCAATTCAGGCAAGCATACGCGAGGCCGGCATGGACCCGCCCCAGCCCCACCACCCCGCAGGCACTGCCGCTCCCGCCGCCTCGGCCTCGGCCCGGTCTGCGAACATCCCGAAGCACGTCGCGCCCGACCCGCTCATCTGCGCCACCAGGCATCCGGGCCGCCTGCGCAGCCACGCCAGCACGTCGCCGACCGCCGGGCAGAGCGCCACCGCCGGCGCCTGCAGATCGTTGCCCAGCGCCGCCACGTCCTGTGCCAGCGCCGCCGCATCCGCCCAACGCTCGGGCAACACCGCCCGCGCGCTGAACCAGCCCTTACGAGCGCGGAACACCTCCGGCGTGCTCACCCCCACCAGCGGGTTCACCAGCGCCATTCCGAACGCCGGCAACGCGGGTGCGGCGCCCAACACCTCGCCCACCCCCTCCATCCGCGCGGCCGCGGAGGCTACGCACACCGGCACGTCCGCCCCTAGCCCGGCCGCCACCGCCTCCAGCGCCGCCCCGTCCAGCCCCAGGCCCCAAAGCCGGTTCAGCCCCCGCAGCGCCGCCGCCGCATCCGCCGATCCGCCCCCGATCCCGCTCGCCACCGGCAACCGCTTGTCCAACGTCAGCGCCGTATGCGCCGGCACGCCCGCCACCGCCGCCAAGGCCCGCGCCGCCCGTAGGACCAGGTTGTCCCGCTCGCCCGTCAACACTCCCTCGCCCGTCAACATCCCGGCGAACGGCCCCTCCACTCGCAGCGTCAGCCCCTCCGCCGCCTCCGCCCGCACCACGTCGCCCACCCCCGGGAACACGGCCAGGCTATCCAGCAAATGATACCCATCCGCCCGCCGCCCTACCACGCGCAGGAACAGGTTGACCTTCGCCCGCGCCGCCTCCTCCATCACCGGCTAGCGCACGCTCGGCCTTGTCCCCACCGCCTCCGTGCTCACGCCCCCCGGCCCTGCCTTGGGCAGCGCCCCCAGCCGCCTGGTGATCCGCGCCTCCTCCTCCGGCTCCGGCTTCAGCAGCAGCGCCCGGCGCCACTGGAACTCCGCCTCCCGCCACCGCCCCACCGCCGCCAGAGCGTCGCCGTAATGCCCGTTGATCACCGGATCCTCGCTCTGCAGCTCCACCGCCCGCTGCAGCCGCGCCAGCGCCCCGGCCGCATCGCCCTGCTTCAGCAGCACCCAGCCCAGGCTGTCCAGGTAGCTCCCGTCCTCCGGCCGCAGCGCCACCGCCCGCTCGATCATCTGCCGGGCGCGGACCAGGTTCTTGCCCTGCTCCGTCCAGGCATAGCCCAGGTAGTTCAGCACGCTCGGCTGCTCCGGAGACAGCTGCAGCGCCGCCTCGAAGTCCCGCTCCGCCTCGGCCCACATCCCGGCCCGCTCGTAGGACACACCGCGCTCGTAGAACAGCGCCCAGTTCGCCCGGCTCGGCGTGCCCAGCCGCGCCACCGCCCGGTCGTAATACGCCGCAGACTCCTTGAACCGCGTCTTTTGCCGCAGGATGCCCCCGGCCAGCGCCAGCGGCTCCGCCCGGTCCGGCTGCGCCCGCGCCAACTCCTCGAGCGTGGCCAGAGCCTCGTCCGTCCGCCCCAGCGCCTCCTGCAGCGCCGCCTGACGCATCCGCACCACCGGCCGTAGAGGGTCCCGCCCGTCCACGTTGCCCAGCGCCGCCAGCGCCGCCTCCGGCCGGCGAGCGCCCTCCAATGTGTCGGCGAGAAGAAGCCGCACGCTCGTGAAGTCCGGCCGCATGGACAGCGCGAGCTGCATCAGCACCTGCGCC
>JBBROS010000011.1:0-92390 GCA_038229135.1 Acetobacterales bacterium | reverse complement strand
GCCGACCTCGAAATCGTTGAAGTCATGCGCCGGCGTGATCTTGACCGCGCCCGAGCCCTTCTCCGGATCGGCGTAATCGTCGCCGACGATTGGAATCCGGCGGCCGACCAGCGGCAAGATCACGTGCTGGCCGATCAGATGCCCGAGACGCTCGTTCTCCGGATGCACCGCGACGGCGGTATCGCCGAGCATCGTCTCCGGCCGCGTAGTCGCGACCACGCGCCCCGAAACCATGCTGGGCGACACCGCCGTCGCCGTGCACCCCGCCGACGCCCGCTACACCCACCTGGTCGGTCGCACCGTGGACCAGCCCCTCACCCGCCGCCGCTTCCCCATCGTCGCCGACGATTACTCCGACCCCGAGAAGGGTAGCGGCGCCGTGAAGATCACCCCGGCGCACGACTTCAACGATTTCGAGGTCGGCCGCCGCCACAGCCTCCCCATGCCGAGCATCCTGGACCGCGAGGGCCGCATCACCCTCGCGGAGATCGAGCTCGCACCAGGGTCCGACTTCGTCCGCACCCTCGAAGGCCAGGACCGCTTCGCCGCCCGCAAGGCCGTCGTCGCCGAGCTGGAGCGCATCGAGGCGCTGGACAAGACCGAACCGCACCGCCACCAGGTTCCGCACGGGGACCGCTCGGGCGTGCCCATCGAGCCGCTGCTGACGGTGCAATGGTACTGCAACGCCGGGGTGCTCGCCCGGCCCGCGATCGACGCCGTCGAGCAGGGCCGCGTCCAGTTCGTGCCGCGCCAGTGGGAAAACACGTTCTTCGCCTGGATGCGCGACATCCAGCCCTGGTGCATCAGCCGCCAGCTCTGGTGGGGCCACCGCATCCCCGCCTGGTACGGCCCGGACGGCACCGTGTTCGTCGCCGAGGACGAGGCCGGCGCGCAAGCCCAGGCCCGCGCCCATTACGGGGACGATCGGACGCTCAACCAGGACGAGGACGTCCTCGACACCTGGTTCAGCTCCGCCCTCTGGCCCTTCAGCACCCTCGGCTGGCCGGACCACACGCCCGAGCTCGCCCGCTACTACCCGGGCGACGTGCTCGTCACCGGGTTCGACATCATCTTCTTCTGGGTCGCCCGCATGATGATGATGGGCCTGCACCTGATGGAGGACGTGCCCTTCCACACCATCTACATCCACGGCCTGGTGCGGGACGAGCGTGGCCAGAAGATGAGCAAGTCCAAAGGCAACGTCATCGACCCGCTGGACCTCATCGCCACCTACGGCACGGACGCGCTGCGCTTCACGGTCTGCGCGCTGGCCGGGCCCGGCCGCGACATCAAGCTCGGCCCGGCCCGCGTGGAAAGCTACCGGAGCTTCGGCACCAAGCTCTGGAACGCCGCCCGCTTCACCGAGATGAACGGCGTCGCCCCTGACCCGGCGTTCGACCCGAAAGCCGCCACCCTCCCCCTCTGCCGCTGGGTGCTGGACGAGGCCAACACCGCCATCACGGACGCGACCACTGCGCTGGAGGCCTACCGCTTCGACGAATACGCGGCCGCCGCCTACCGCTTCACCTGGAACACCTACTGCGACTGGTTCCTGGAGTTCGCCAAGCCCATTCTCTCCGGCCCCGACGGCCCGGCACGGCAAGAGGTCCGCGCCACCGCCGCCCACGCGCTTGGCACCATCCTCCGCCTGCTGCACCCGGCCATGCCGTTCATCACCGAGCACCTCTGGTCCGAGATGGGCTTCGGCGCACCCTGCACTCTCATCCGAACCGCCTGGCCCACCCCCACGCCCGTGCCCGGCCCACAGGCTGCCCGCGAAGAGCTCGACTGGGCCGTGCGCCTCATCTCCGGCCTCCGCACCGTCCGGTCCGAGATGAACGTGCCGCCCAGCACCCTCGCCCCGGTGCTCCTCCAAGGCGCCAGCCCCGACACCCTCGCCCGCGCCCACGCCTTTGCCGAACCCCTCGCCCGCATGGGCCGCGCCTCCGAAGTGCGAGCCCTCGAGGGCCCCATCCCCCCGAACAGCGCGCAACTGATGCTCGACGACACCCTCGTCGTCCTGCCGCTCGAAGGCCTCATCGACCTCGCCGCCGAACGCGCCCGCCTCGGGAAGGATCTCGCCAAGGCTCGGTCCGAGGCAGAAAAAGTCCACCGCAAGCTCGCCCAACCCGACTTCGTCGCCCGCGCCAAGCCCGAAGTCGTCGAAGAGAACCGCGACCGCCTGTCCAGTTTCGAAGCCGAGGAAGCCCGGCTGAGGGCCGCACTCTCGAGGATCGGAGGCTAGGCGTGTAGCCGCCCGCCCCCGGCCCCTCCCGCAAGGGGAGGGTGGAAGAACTGCCCTGCTCCCCCTCCCCTCGCGGGAGGGGTCTGGGAGGGGGAAACGACAAGAACCGGCCATAAAGTTGAAGGAAGGAACGCTCCCCATGGACACGAACACCGCACCGAAGAAAGTCTGGGACAAGTCCCGCCTCCCCTCCCGCCACGTCACGGTCGGCCCCGGCCGCGCGCCCCACCGCAGCTACTATTACGCGATGGGCCTCACCGAGGAGCAGATCAACCAGCCCTTCGTCGGCGTCGCCACCTGCTGGAACGAGGCGGCCCCCTGCAACATCGCCCTCAGCCGCCAGGCCCAGTCGGTCAAGCGCGGCGTGGACGAGATGGGCGGCACCCCGCGCGAGTTCACCACCATAACCGTCACCGACGGCATCGCCATGGGCCACCAGGGCATGAAGAGCAGCCTCGTCAGCCGTGAGGTCATCGCCGACAGCGTCGAGCTCACCATCCGCGGCCACGCCTACGACGCGCTCGTCGGCCTCGCCGGCTGCGACAAGAGCCTCCCCGGCATGATGATGGCCATGCTCCGCCTGAACGTCCCCAGCGTCTTCATGTACGGCGGCTCCATCCTCCCGGGCCGCCACCGCGGCCAGGACGTGACGGTCGTGGACGTGTTCGAGGCCGTGGGCCGCCACGCCGCCGGCACCATGGACGACGCCGAGCTGCACGAGCTCGAATGCGTCGCCTGCCCCAGCGCCGGGGCGTGCGGCGGACAGTTCACCGCAAACACCATGGCCACCGTCAGCGAAGCCATCGGCCTCGCCCTCCCAGGCTCCGCCGGGGCTCCCGCCCCCTACGAGGACCGCGACCGCTTCGCCGTGGAAAGCGGCCGCACGGTGATGCGCCTCATCGAGCGCCAACTTCGCCCGCGGGACATCTGCACCATCAAGGCTTTCGAGAACGCCGCAGTCGTCGTCGGCGCCACGGGCGGCAGCACGAATGCCGGGCTGCATCTGCCCGCGATGGCGCACGAGGCCGGCATCCGCTTCACCATGGACGACGTCGTCGCCATCATGCGCCGCACCCCCTACCTCGCGGACCTCAAGCCCGGCGGCAAATACGTGGCGCTGGACGTCCACCGCGTCGGCGGCATCCCCGTGATCCTCAAAACCCTCATGGAGGGCGGGCTCCTCCACGGCGACTGCATGACCGTCACGGGCCGCACCCTCGCCGAGAACCTCGAGGACGTCGTGTTCCCCAAGGACCAGGACGTCATCTACTCCGTCCAGAACCCCATCACCCCCGAAGGCGGCGTCGTCGGCCTCCGCGGCAACCTGGCCCCGGACGGCGCCATCGTGAAGGTGGCCGGCATGAAGGTCCGCCGCTTCGAAGGCACCGCCCTCTGCTTCGACTCCGAAGAGGAGTGCTTCGCCGCCGTCGACGCCCGCGCCTACAAGAGCGGGGACGTGCTCGTCATCCGCTACGAAGGCCCGAAAGGCGGCCCGGGCATGCGCGAGATGCTGAGCACCACCAGCGCCATCTACGGCCAGGGCATGGGCGAAGACGTGGCCCTCATCACCGACGGCCGCTTCTCCGGCGCCACCCGTGGCTTCTGCGTCGGCCATGTCGGCCCCGAGGCGGCCGTCGGCGGACCGATCGGCCTCCTCCAGAACGGGGACCGCCTCGTCATCGATGCCGACGCCGGCACCATCGACGCCCTCCTGACCGAGGAGGAATGGGCCGCCCGCCGCGCCGCGTGGACCCCGCGCCGTACCGACTACAACAGCGGCGCCATCTGGAAATTCGCCCAGACCGTCGGCCCCGCCCACCTCGGCGCCACCACCCACCCCGGCGGCGCCGCCGAAACCCACTGCTACGCGGACATTTGAGAGAAGGGCCGCTCCGCTTCCCCCCTCCCCTTGCGGGAGGGGACGGGGGAGGGGGAGCGGCAAGCACAGTCCTGGACCCGCTCAAACCCCCCGCGCCACCAACTCCGCTGCCAACACCAGCAGCCCCACGAAGAACCACACCCGAAACCGCTCCGCCCGGACCCGGCCGCGGACCCACCCGCCTGCCGCCATCCCCACCAGCGCCGGCCCCACCGCCAGCACCGACCCCCATGCAGCGCTGAGCGGGAACGCCCCGTACGCCAGCAGCGCCGTCGTCAAAGCCAGCGTCGAGACCGTGAAGGCCACCCCCAGCGCATGCACCAGCGCATCCCGCTCGAGCCCCAGCGCGCTCAGGTATGGCACCATCGGGACCACGAACACGCCCGTGGCCCCCGCCACCAGCCCCGTCAGCCCGCCCACAACCGGCCCCGCCCAACGCTCGGCCGCCGGCGCCACGTGCATCCGCACCCGCGTCAGCCCCAGCACCGCATACGCCGCGAGCGCGACGCCCAGCGCCGCCACCGCCCACCGCGCCGACCCGCCCGCCAGCACCCCGGCGCCCGCCCACGTGCCCAGCACCACCGTCACCAGCAGCCCACGGAAGCGCACCAGCAGCGGCCGCACCGCACCCCCCGCCGCCAGCTGCCACCCGTTCGTCACCATCGCCGGCACCACCAGCAGCGCCGCCGCCTCCACCGGCCGCATCACCAGGCTCAACAGCCCGATCGCCACCGTCGGCAGCCCCAGCCCGAGCACCCCCTTCACCAACCCGGCAAGCGCGAAGATCCCGGCGATCAGCAGCAGCCGGGGCAAGTCGTCCATCATGCGGACGATGCTGCATGGAAACGCCAAGGCGGCCAACACGCCTCTTCTCCCCTCCCCTTGCGGGAGGGGTTCGGGGGAGGGGGGCCGACGGCACTACATCGACCAACTTGCGCCCGCTTCTCTGCCAGCACACTCTGCCCATCATGCAAGCGACCACCCAGCCCCGCGCCATCCCCATCCTGCTCGGCGCGTCCATCATGCTCTCGCTCTCCATGGGCATGCGGCAGACCACCGGGCTGCTCGTGGGCGGCATCACGCAGGACCTCGGGCTGCTCGCAGCCGACGTCACGTTCGCGGTCGCCATGCAGAACATCGTCTGGGGCATCAGCCAGCCCTTTGTCGGCGCCATCGCGGACCGCTGGGGCGTGCGGCCCGTCACCATCGGCGGCTCGCTACTCTATGCCGGCGGGATGGCGCTGTCGGCTTCCGCGCACGGCACCTGGGCGCTCACGCTCGGCCTCGGCCTCATGATCGGCCTCGCCCTCTCCTGCTGCGCGTCGGCCATCGCCATGAGCGCCTCGGCCCGCGCCGTGTCCGAAGGCCGCCGCAGCCTCGTGCTCGGCATCGTCTCGGCCGCCGGCTCCTTGGGCACGCTGTTCATCGCCCCCGTGGTGCAGCACGTGAGCGCCGGCAGCGGCTGGCGCGCCGCCTTCGTGCTCTTCACCGTGCTCGCCGGGCTCATGCTCCCATTCGCCTTCATGGCCGGCAACGCAGACCGCACGCCCCGCCGCACCCTGGCCGGCTCCGTGACCATGAGCGAGACGCTCCGCCTCGCCGCCGCCACACGCCCCTTCCTCGTCATGGCCGCAGCCTACTTCGTGTGCGGCCTGCAGCTCGTGTTCCTCACCACGCACCTGCCCACCTACCTCGCCCTCTGCGGCATGGACCCCATGCTCGGCGCCACCGCGCTCAGCGTGATCGGCGGAGCCAACGTCGCCGGCTCCTGGCTGTTCGGCTGGCTCGGCGGCAAATACCCCAAGCACATCCTGCTCGGCGGCATCTACATGGTCCGCTCCATCGCCATCGCCGCTTACTTCGTCACGCCCGTGACGCCCACCAACACGCTCGTGTTCGCCGCGATCATGGGCCTGCTCTGGCTCGGCGTCGTGCCCCTCGTCAGCGGCCTCGTCGCCCAGGCCTTCGGCACCCGGTTCATGACCACCCTCGTCGGCATCGCGTTCTTCAGCCACCAGGTCGGCTCCTTCCTCGGCGCCTGGGCCGGCGGCCTCATCTACGACGCGCTGGGCAGCTACGACCGCGCCTGGCAGGCGGCCGTCGCCATCGGCCTCGTTGCGGGCGCCGCACAGGTCACCTTCGGGCGCTTCGGGCCCCATCCAACCTCGGGCGCGCCCACCGACCCCCTCGCGCTGGCCGGCTCGCGGGTTTAAGCATCCCGCAGGCACAGCCGAGGACGATACGGATGACCAACGAGACGATGCAGGCCCAAATGCAGGCCCAAATGTCCACCAAAGGCGGCTTCATCGCTGCGCTCGACCAGAGCGGCGGCTCCACCCCCGGCGCACTGCGCCAATACGGGATCGCGGACGGCGCCTACGCCAACGACGAGGACATGTTCCGCCTCATGCACGAGATGCGCGTCCGCATCGTCGCCGCCCCGGCCTTCACCGGGGAAAAGGTCCTCGGCGCCATCCTGTTCGAGCGCACCATGGACGGCGAGGCCATGGGCAAGCCCGTCCCCGAGTTCCTCTGGCACGACCGCCGCGTCGTCCCGTTCCTCAAGATGGACAAGGGCCTCGAGGCCGAGAACGACGGCGTGCAGATGATGAAGCCCATGCCGGGCCTGGACACGCTGCTGGCCCGCGCGGCCAAGCTCGGCGTCTATGGCACCAAGATGCGCTCCGTCATCACGGGCGCCTCGCAACCCTCCATCGCCGCCATCGTCGCCCAGCAATTCGAGGTCGCCCGGCAGATCGCCGCCCACGGCCTGGTGCCCATCATCGAGCCGGAGGTCTCCATCAAGAGCCCCGTGAAAGCCGAAGCCGAAGCCATCCTGAACAACGAGCTGGCCCGGCACCTGGATGCCGCCCCCGGCCGCGTCATGCTGAAGCTCACCATCCCGGACCAGGCAGACCTCTACCACGCGCTCACCGAGCACCCGAACGTGGAACGCGTCGTCGCCCTCTCCGGCGGCTACAAGCTCGACGACGCCTGCGAACGCCTCCGCCACAACCACGGCATGATCGCCAGCTTCTCCCGAGCCCTCATCGACGGCCTCCGCCACGGCATGACGGACGAGGAGTTCAACACCACCCTCGCCACCGCCATCGAAAAAATCTACCAGGCCTCCACCGCCAAGGCCTGAAACACACCCTCTCCCCTCCCCTTGCGGGAGGGGACGGGGGAGGGGTCACGGCCCGGTCAGACCTCTCCACCCGCCCCACACCCGTCATCGCGAGCCGCAAATCCTCCCCCCCCTCGCGGGAGGGGGCCGGGGGGAGGGGGAGCCGCCAGCACAGCCCCCAGAGCGCAAGCCTACCGCCCCACCGGACAAGCCCGAACACTCTCCGGCGCCGGCGGCACCGACGGCGGCTCGAACACCGCCAGATACTCGGACCGCGGCGGCGCCACCAACAGCCAGTGCAGCCCGACCCGGCGATACCCCACCGCCCCCAACTCGCACTCGAGCAACCCCAGCGGCGTCCCATGCCGCTCCGTCACGTCATCCACATCCACGATCCCGAGCCGCCCGCCCGCCTTCAACTGCGGCACCAGGTTCGCCAGCAGCGCGAAGGGCTGCCCGATCTCGTGATACATGTGGATCATCAAAGCCACATCCGCCGCCCCCTGCGGCAACCGCGCATCGTGGAACTCCCCCAGCCCCACCGACACGTTCGCAAGCCCAGCCTTCGCCACCCGCTCCTGCAGCCGCCGCAGATAATCCGGCATCACATCCTGCGCCAGAACCCGCCCGGATGGCCCCACCTGCGCCGCCAACCGGACCGTATAATACCCCGACCCCGCCCCGATATCCGCCACCACCATCCCAGGCCGGATCCCGAGCCACTCCATCACCCGCCCGGCCTCCCCAACACGCTCCCGCGAGTCTTCGCTCTGCCACCGATCCGAGATGATGGACGCCACGGGGCGCGTTGGCGCGACGAAGCGAAGGGCGGGCAGGCCAGGTAGGCCAAGGGGCGCGACCTCGGCCGCATAGGCCGGGGAGACTGAAAGTGACACGATGCCGAGAGCAACGCGGGCGAGCCAAGATTGATGCATTGTGGGTAACTGGCCCTCGCACGAGGCGGAACAAGAGCGACCCGCGCCGTCGGCTCCGGCAACGATTGGCTCGACGCCGGTCACCTCCCGCGAGTGGCCGATCGCTCAAAGTCTCTGGCAAGCTCGACGTACCGGTCGAACGATCGACACGGGCAACCCCCTATCCGCGCCTCAACCCTCTTTCTGCAGCTTCCCCCAAATCCCAGCATCCCGCCGATAGAAATCCGGCCGGAACCGCAACCCTCCCCCCGCATCCAAAAACGCCGTCTGATACACCACGAACACCGGTACCGGCGCCGGCAGTGCGTTCCGCGTCGTGTTCCCCGCCGCAATCCCCTCGTCCACCGTCGCCAAAGGCTGCTCCATCAGCAGCGCCGCAAGCTCGCGTGGGTGCTGCACCCGGATGCACCCGTGGCTGATGCGACGGTTCTGCCGCAGGAACACGGTCCGCTCCGGCGTGTCATGCAGATACACGTCGAACGTGTTCGGCATGTCGAACATCACCAGCCCGAGCCCGGCGTCCGGCCCCGGCGCCTGCTCCACCTCGCCGGTCGCCAGCAGCACCATCTTGTTGCGCGCCAGGTACTCCGGGTCCCGCTCGAGCAGCGGCAGGATCTCGGCCGCCGCGATGTCCGCCGGGACCACCCAGGGCGGGTTGTAGAAGCTGGCATCGATCGAGGCGCGGAACTCGGGGCTCTGGTTGTGCTCCAGGTCCTCGCCCACCACCACCCGCGTGAACAGCGCCGGGCGGTCGGCGCGATACATCACCAGCTGCTCGTCTGCCACGTTCACCCACACCCGGTCGGTCGGCAACCGCCGCGGCAGCCAACGCTGCCGCTCGAGGTTGACCTCGAGCACCCGGATGCGCGCGCCCGCATCCCTCGCCCTGGCCGAAGCGCCCGAGCGATATCCCTGCAGCGCCTCCGCCAGCGCGCGATAAGCCGGCGTCGTGGGCGCCAGCGCCTCGATGGCGGCAGCCGGGTCATTGCTGGCTGTCGCCCGGTCGAGCATCTCGGCCACATCCACCGGCTCGGGCGTCAGCGTCTCATCCCGCCGCCGCCGCTCGACCGGCACAGCACCCCGCGCCAGCGCGTCGGCATAGGACAGGAACGCGTCGGACAGCAGCACGTCCCGCTCCAGCGCCGACAGCCCCGGTGCACCCCGCAGCAGGCCCGCATGGAACCGCGCCGGGTCCAGCCCATGGCGACGCGCGCGCGACACGGCGCCGACCAGCGCTTCGGCCTGGGCCTGCCGTTCGGCCCACACCGGCTCGAATCCGTGCCGCGCATAGAAGCGCTGCAGCAGCCCTGCATTCAGCTTTCGTCCGGCAACGACGACGCCCGATGCCCCCTCGACCAAGCTACGCAGCTCGGACCCGGCGGCTGCCACCGGCATCGGCGCCAGCACCGGCTCGGGCATCGGCTCGGGTATCGGCGCCGGCTGTGGCGCCAGCGCATAGCTCGCCCGCGGCAGAACCTCGAGAGGTTGGTCCGCCGCACACCCGGCAAGCACGACCGATGCCACCGACGCTGCAGCACAAACCACCACTCCTCGCCGCGACACGTCGACCCGGGCCCCCACCGCGCCCATCATCCGCCCCGCCCCGCCCAGGCGCAACGGCCCCTCCGGACTCGTCGGACCTTCGCTCAATCCACCCGAGAAACGTTGCAACTTTCACTCCTTGACGGACGTTGCACAAAGGACACAGTCTTGGTGTTGCGATTCGCATAGGAGGATAACATGGGTTCAATTATCAAGGGCATCGTGGTTCTGGCCATCCCCGTGGCGCTTCTCGCTGCGTGCGCGCCGAACCCGCCGCCGCCGCCTGCCCCCGTGTATGTAGCGCCCCCGGCCCCGGCGCCTGCGCCGATGGTTCCCCGCGCCCGCGGCTGACGGTCTGCTACCCACTCCCCATGGCCGCCGGTAGGGCGGCGATGGGGAGTGGTCTTTCCATCCGCTCCCCCACGCGCGCCACCTCCTCCGGCGTCATCCGCAACCCCAGTTTGCTCCGCCGCCACACCACGTCCTCAGCGGTTTGCGCAAACTCATGCTGCACCAGCCACGCCAGTTCCGCGCCCGTCAGCCCGGCCCCGAGGTCCGGCCCCAACTCCCGCATGCTCCGCGCCCCGCCCAGCACCCCGCGCGCATCCGTCCCAAAGGCCCGCGCCAGCCGCCGCAGCAGCGCTGCCGGCACGAACGGGTAGTCCCCCGCCAGCGCCGCGACGAGCGTTTCGAACCCGTCTCTCGCAAAATGCCCGCCGGGCAAGGCATGCGACCCCGTCCACCCCGCCTTCATCCCCCTCTTCATCCCCCTCTTCATCCCCGCCGCAGGCGGCAGGAATGGCCCTAGCCTGTGCAAGGCATCCTCCGCCAGCTTGCGATAGGTCGTGATCTTCCCTCCGAACACCGAAAGCAGCGGTGGCGCGCCCTCGACACTCAGCACGTAATCCCGCGTCGCCTCCTGCGCCGACCCGGTCCCGTCATCGAACAGCGGCCGCACGCCGGCGTAGGACCAAACCACCATCCCCGGCGTCACCGCCGTCCGAAAATAAGCGCTCGCCGCCCCGCACAGATACTGCACCTCCTCGCCCGAGGCCTGCGCCGCGCCTGGGTCCCCCGCATAATCCTGGTCGGTGGTCCCTATCAGGGTGAAATCCGTCTCGTAGGGGATTGCGAAGAACACCCGCCCGTCCGCGTTCTGGAAGGTGTAGCAGCGCCCGTGCTCATAAAGCCGGGGCACGACGATGTGGCTGCCCTTCACGAGCCGCACCGTGGCCGGCGCATTCTCCCCCACCACCTCGCGCAGCACGTCCCCCACCCACGGCCCGGCCGCGTTCACCAGCGCCCGCGCCCGCACCCGGCTTCCATCGGACAACGCCAGCGCCCACTGGCCCCCTTCCACCCTCGCCGACATGCAGCGCGTCCGCGGTCGGATGCTCGCCCCCCGCTCCGCCGCATCCCGCGCGTTCAGCACCACCAGGCGCGAATCCTCCACCCAGCAATCCGAGTACTCGAACCCCCGCGTGAATTCCGCCTTCAGCGCCGCCCCGGCCGGGTCCCGCCGGAGGTCGACCCCTCGAGCCCCCGGCAGCCATCGCCGCCCACCCAGATGGTCGTAGATAAAGAGCCCCAGCCGCAGCAGCCAGGCCGGCCGAAGCCCGGCATGGTGCGGCAGCACGAACCGCAGCGGCCAAACGATGTGCGGCGCAATCCCCCAGAGCACCTCCCGCTCCCGCAGCGCCTCCTGCACCAGCCGGAACTCGTAATGCTCGAGGTAGCGCAGCCCCCCGTGGATCAGCTTGCTGGAAGCCGAGCTCGTCGCCCCGCCCAGATCGCCCATTTCGAGCAGCACCGTCCGCCACCCCCGCCCGGCAGCGTCCCGCGCTATCCCACACCCGTTCACTCCCCCGCCGATGATGGCGAGGTCGTACTCCTGCTCTATCGCCCCATCTCCATCATCGTCCGCACCGGCATCATGTTGGCGTTCAGATGGCTCATGATCCATAGGCTCCCCGTCACCACCAAAAACACCACCAGCACCCCGAACACCAGCGCGATCACGTTGTTCGTGCTGTCCGGCCCCGTGCTCATGTGCAGGAAGAACACGAGGTGCACCCCCATCTGCGCCACGGCCAGCACCGCCAGCCCCACCGGCACGCCCGGCCCCCACAGCAGCCCGGTGTTCGCCACCAAAAACGAGGCGCCCGTCAGCGCCAGCGCGAACAGCAGTCCTAGCGAGTAGCCCAGCACGCTCCCCGCCGGCGCGCCCTCGTCGTTGCCCGGGGCGCGGTCTTCCCGGCTCGCCTGCTCGCTCATCAGCCCATCCCCAGCAGATACACGAGCGTGAACACGCCCACCCACACGATGTCCAGCGCGTGCCAGAACAGGCCGAAGCAGCTCACACGCCGCAACACCCAGTCCTGCGGCCCCTTCACCGCAACCTGCGCCAGCAGGTAGACCAGCCACAGCAGCCCCGCCGCCACGTGAACCCCGTGCAGCCCCACCAGCGCGAAGAAGCTGCTCAGGAACGCGCTTCGCCCCGGCCCCGCCCCCATCTCCACCAGGTGGGAGAACTCCTGCATCTCGAGCGACAGGAACACCGCCCCCAGCACGAACGTCGCCGCACTCATCAGGAAGAACACCGGCACCCGCCGAGTCTCGGTCGCGAGCGACGCAAGCCCCGCCGTGTAGGAGCTGAACAGCAGACAGGCCGTCTCGATGGCCACCACCCGCATGTCGAACAGGTCCCGCCCCGCCGGGCCGCCGTTCGTGTTCCCCCGCAGCACCGCATGCGCCGCAAAGAACGCGCTGAACATGATGATGTCGCTGAGCAGGAAGATCCAGAACCCGTAACTGACCGTGATCCGCAGCGGCGCCGGGCCGCCCGTGCCGCGGCCCGTCACATCGCCTTCGCCCCGGAAATCCGGTTGCTGCACGGCAGCGCTCACGCCACGCGCTCCGGCTGCCGGGTCTGGCGCAACGCGTGGGCCGGCACGTCGTGTTCCTCCCGCTCGTTCCAGCCGAACACCATCAGCACCAGCAGCGCCGCCCCGAAGCCGCCGATCGCCAGCCACCAGATATGCCACACCAGCGCGAACCCGGTGACGACCGCGAAGAACGCCGTGATGAACCCGTTCGCACTCCGCGCCGGCATCGCGATGTCCGCATACTCGAGGTTCTCGGCCGGCTTCTCGTGCTTGCTGGTCCAATACGCGTCCAGCCCCCGCACGTCCGGCAGCACGGCGTAGTTGTACTCGGGCGGTGGACTGGAAATACTCCACTCGAGCGTCCGCCCGTCCCACGGGTCATCCCCCGCCCGGTTCTGCGTCCCGTCTTTGAATTGGTCGCGGATGCTCACGTAGAACTGCAATATCGTCGCTATCACCCCGCACAGGATCACCCCCGCCCCCAGCCCGGCCACCAGGAGCCAGGGCTGCCAGCTCGTGTCCTGGTAGTGCTGCATGCGCCGGGTCATGCCCATCAGCCCCAGCACATAGAGCGGCATGAACGCCAGGTAGAAACCCACAAGCCAGCACCAGAAGCTGATCACCCCCAAACGCCTGTCCAGCTTGAAGCCGAAGGCCTTCGGGAACCAGTAGCTGATGCCCGCGAACGCGCCGAACACCACGCCGCCGATGATGACGTTGTGGAAATGCGCCACCAGGAACAACGAGTTGTGCAGCACGAAATCCACCGGCGGCACCGCCAGCAGCACCCCCGTCATGCCCCCGATCACGAACGTGACGATGAACCCGATCGCCCACAGCACCGGCGTCTCGAACCGGATGCGCCCGCGGAACAGGGTGAACAGCCAGTTGAACACCTTCACGCCCGTCGGCACCGCGATCACCATCGTCATCACGCCGAAGAACCCGTTGACGTCCGCCCCGGCGCCCATGGTGAAGAAATGGTGCAGCCACACCATGAAGCTCAGCACCGTGATGGCCAGCGTCGCCAGTACCATCGAGCGATAACCGAACAACGGCTTGCCCGAGAACGTCGCGATCACCTCGGAGAACACGCCGAACGCGGGCAGGATCAGGATGTAGACCTCCGGATGCCCCCAAGCCCAGATCAGGTTGAAGTACAGCATGGCGTTGCCGCCGCCGTCGTTGGTGAAGAAGTGCATGCCGAGGTAGCGGTCGAGCAGCAGCATCCCGAGCGTGGCCGTCAGGATCGGGAACGCCGCCACGATGAGCATGTTGGACGCAAGCGACGTCCAGCAGAACACCGGCATCTGCATGTAGCTCATCCCCGGGGCCCGCACCTTCAGGATGGTCGTCACCAGGTTGATGCCGCTCAGCAGCGTCCCCACCCCGCTCACCTGCAGCGCCCACAGATAGTAGTCGACCCCCACGCCCGGCGAGAATTGCAGCTCGCTCAATGGCGGATAGGCCAGCCAACCGGTCCTCGAGAACTCCCCCACCACCAGGCTCAGGTTCAGCAACAGCGCCCCCGCGGCCGTCAGCCAGAAACTCACCTGGTTCAGCACCGGGAACGCTACATCCCGCACCCCCAACTGCAACGGCACGGCGAAATTCATCAGCCCCACCATCATGGGCATGGCCACGAAGAAGATCATCAGCGTGCCATGCGCCGAGAAGATCTGGTCGTAATGCTCCGGCGGCAGGAACCCCTCGTTGCCCCCCGCCGCCACCGCAAGCTGCGTACGCATCATCATGGCATCGACGAACCCGCGCGCCAGGAACACGAGCCCCAGCAGCACGTACATCACGCCGATCCGCTTGTGGTCCACGCTCGTGAGCCATTCGCGCCATAGATAACGCCACCAGCCCAGGTAGGTGATCAGCGCCGTGGACCCCACCAGCGCCACCACCACGATGGCCCCGGCCCCCAGCGCGATCGGCTGGTCGAACGGGATCGCCGACCAGCTCAGCTTCCCGAGGTTGAAAAACTGCATCAGTGCGCCCGCCCCGGCTTGGCCTCGACATATCCCGGCGCACCAGGCGAGCCCGGCGCCCGTGTCGATGCCTCGAGTATGGTGTCGAACAGGTGCATGTCAGGGTCTTTGTAAACCTGCACTTTCGCCGGACCCGGCTTGGCCAGCGTCGCCATGGCAGCCTCGTCCAGCACGGCGGCTGCCTTCGCCTCCTCCACCCACGCCGCGAACGCCTCCGACTTCACCGCCCTCACCACGAACCGCATGTCGCTGAAATGGTCCCCGCTGAAGTGCGAACTCAGCCCCGGATACTCCCCCGCCCGGTCCGCCTGCAGGTTCAGCTTCGTCGCCATCCCCGGCATCGCATAGATCATGGAGCCCAGCTGCGGCACGAGGAACGCATTCATCACCGTGTAGCTCGTCAGCTCGAACTGCAACGGCGTGCCCTCCGGCACCACCAGCTGGTTCACCGTCGCCACCCCCTGCTCGGGGTAGATGAACAACCACTTCCAATCGAGCGCCACCACCTGGATCGGCAGCGGCTTGACGTTGGAGACGATGGGCTTCGGCGGATCGAGCTGATGGCTCCCGATCCACCCCACGGCCCCTACCAGGATCACGATCATCGCCGGCACCGCCCACACCACCAGCTCGATCTGCCCGGAATAGGCCCAGTCCGGCGCATACTTGGCCCGCGTGTTGCCGGCCCTGAACCACCAGGCGAAGCCCAGCGCCATCACGATTACCGGGCCCACGACCACCATCATGATGGCGAACGCGTTGAACAACAGCGTCCGCTGCTGGCCCGCAATCGGCCCCTGCGGGTCGAGCAGCCCGGAACACCCGGCCAACAGGCCGGCTGCCATCACCAGGAACCCTAATCGAACGGCGGCGCGCATGACCCATCCCACGCGGAGCCGGCCCCGCGCCAGCCCGGGATCGTCTACGCCCCATTCTCCCCAAAGTTGCCCACACCCAGGCCGCGCGCCCGCCGCATGCACCCCAACCCCGGCCAGTGCAGCCGGGGGGTTCACGCGTCACCCAAGGCCCGCTGGCTGCTGATGGCACATGACCGTGCGGAGGGCGCGAGTGGCCCATCACGCACGAGTTCCTCTCCCTCATGCCCGGTGTCCGCCCGCGCTGGCGTCACGGTCGTGGCCGGCGCCCTGCAGCGCGCCGGGCTGTTGCGCTACGACCAGGGCCGCATGCAGATGTTGGATCGCGAGGGGCACGAGCGCGCCTCCTGCGAATACCACGCCGTTGTCCGCCGCGAATACCTCCGCCTGCTCGGCCCGACGCCCGGCAACTGAAACCAGCCGCCTGAAGTCGGGTTCGTCACCCGGAATCTACCTTCGCGAGCCGAAGCCCGCCGACGTTCCGGTCCGCGGCCCAACGTCACTCGGACAAGGGATGGCAGCGTTCAGACACCAGGATTGTAGAAATACAGGTAGTTGCCCGCCCCCACCGTCCCGCTCAGCACGACCAGCTTATGCGCCTGCTCCACGCTCATGCCCGTGAACGTCATGCTCGCATCCACGCCGTTGCCCGTGCGCCCGGTGCCACCCACGATATTGGCCCGGAGCGTGGCCCCCTCGTAGCCGGTGGCGCCCGACACCCCGTCATCCCACCACCATTTGCTCACGTTCGGGTCGAACCCCCACAGCGTCGCGGCGTCGCCCGCGTGGAAGTTGCGGATCGTGTTCCACACCGGGTTCGGGTCCCGCGCGTCGGTGAAGAACGTGTCCGTCCCCGACCCGCCCGTGAGGAAGTTCGAGCTGCTGCCCCCGTCGATCACGTTCTGGCCCGACACGACCTCGATCGCATCGCTCCCGCTGCCGGTGTGGATGAACACGTTGGGCGCCCCGGTCGTCATCGCGATGTTGTCCGAGCCGGTGTAGATGTAGCTCCATTGCAAGTAGTCCGGCCCCCCTGGCCCGGCCTTGTCCATGATGATCGTGCCGCCCTGCTGCTGCGTCGCGTTGAAGTAGGCCAGGCCCGGGCCAGGGTCCTGATAGGGCTTGAAGTCGAACACCAGGTCCAGCGCCGCCTGCCAGGCCGGCTTGGCCGTCCCATCCCCCCTGAGCAGCCCGGTGTTGTTGAAGGCCGTGAACAACGAGGTCGGGTCCACCCCCAGCGTGCCGGCGTAATAACCGGACTGCGACGCGCTGAGCTGCTGCGCATCGTAGAAATTGCCGTCGTACTCGAGCGCGTAGGCTACCACCTGAGGGTTCACGTTTTGCAGCAGCTTCGGGAGGGCTGCAATGAAGTCGGCCTGCGCGGCCTCCGAGCCGGGCTTCGACGTGTCCCAGCCCACCTCCGTCAGCAGCAGCTTCTCCGTCGGGTAAGCCGCCCGCCACTGCGAATACCAGTCGGACGGCATGGCCGACACCGTGTCGAACCGGCCCGAGGGATAGCTCGTGATCCCAATGAAATCGTGCGTCCCGAGCGCGCCCGGCAGCAACTCCTGCTGGTAGCCGACCCATAGCAGGTCGAGGAAGGAGGCGCCCACCTGAACGGCCGGGTCAGCCACCTTCACCGCGTCATAGGCGCGCTGATAGACAGGAACATAACTGGCATACTCGCTCGGGCTGTATTGCGCGAGCAGGTTGACCTCCGCGAACAGGTTGAGGTCCGTAGGGTGCAGGCGGGCAAGATACGCCATGTCGGCCACATACTTGTCTGCCGTCGCCGCGTTCGCGAAGGTGGGCGCATAGCCGCTCGGCGCAATGATCCCCGGGATGGCGTTGGCGATCACGTTGATCACCACGTCGAACCCGCGCGCCTGGGCCAGCGCGACGTTCTGGACCAGCGCGGGCAGCTCGTCATCCCGCGTCCAGTCCCAGAAGAACGAGATGTTGCGGCCCACGGCCGCCGCATTGACGAAGGCCTGCTCGACCGCGGCCGGCCCATCGACCCGCGCGGCGGCAGGGTTCACCGAAAAGGTGAGGCCGAACGGCGAGGTCGTCTGCTTGGCCTGGGTCGGCATGAGTTCAAGCTCCTGGCCGCGTAACAGCAACGATCGGCAACGCAGCGCGCATGATGAATAGCGTGAAGACCGTCTTGAGTTCTACAGGTAATCAGACACGGATCGTCTGGTTGCGTTATGCTATAACTGAAACTGTTAGTGATGGGTTAATGCCACGCGGCGTCTCTCACCGTTGCAGGACTGCCCACAACCGGGGCGCGATCAACACCGCCCCAGCGACCCCGGCCAGCGCACCGCTCGAGCTCGCCACCCAGTCGAGCCAGGCCGGGTGCCGCCCTGGAGAGAAATGCTGCCCGACCTCGAGCGCCCCGGCATAGGCCACGAGCAACACGCCCGCCCGCCAGGCCCGCGCGGCGCCAAGCCCGAGCGCGGTCAGGACGCCTGTTCCGGCATAGGCCATGCAATGCTCCGCAAGCCCGCCCAGGCTCGTCCGCGCCATCCGCTCGGCTGGCAGCAGGCTCAGCACCCCCAGCGCCACCCAGCATGCGGCGGCCGCCAAGCCAGCCGCCAGCCGCCAGGCGCCCGCTTTCATCACCAGCCCGGTCAGCCTACCGGGCCGGCGTGGCGACGACACTCGTGTTGCCCACCTGGTTGAAGAACTGGTAGCCGAACGCGGCCGTCACGAACCGGGGCACCACCTGGTTGATGTATTGGTCGACGAACTGGTTGACCTTCGCGATCCCCGTCTTGGGAGCGAACACGATGTCGCGCCGCCGGAGATAGAGCTCGCCCGCCTCGTTGCGGAAAACCGCATCCAGGTCCTTCTGGAACGCCTGGAACTGCCCATCCGCCCCGGCCCGCAACACGATCACCTGGCCACGGTTGGCTGTCGGCAACAGCCCGCCCGCCGCCGTGATGGCCTGGAACAGCGTCAGCTCCCCCTTGATCGGCAGCATCGTGGGCGCTTTCACCTCGCCACCCACATACACCGCCTGGTTGCTCACCTCCGTCACCGTCACCGTGATGTCCCGGTTGTCGAGGTAGCGGCGGTAGCTTCGCCCAAGCAGCTCGCCCAGCTGTTTCGGCGTCCGCCCCGCCGCCATCACGCTGCCCACCAGCAGCAACGACACGCGGCCATCCGGCTGCACCACCGCCTGCTGCTTCAGGCTCGGGTCGAAATACGAGTTCACCATGAGCCCGTCGCCCACCTGGATGGCATAGTCGGGCTCGACCAGCGGCTCATAGAGCGCCGGCTGCACCGCACGGTCCGCAAAGGGCGCGACCTTATCGGGTGGGTATTCGCTCGCACACCCTGCCACCACCGATAGCAGCAGCAGGGCACGGACAAGTCCTACGTGGGCGAAGGCCATGATCCCAGCGCTACAAGCCGCCCCGTTGCCGGGTCAAGCCTTCACGACGTGGGCATAATCCCGCCGGATGTATTCCGCGATGGCCACCCGCCAGTCCCGCATCAGGTTGATGCCGAGCCGCTCGAGCCCCTGATTGCGGAGCATCTCGCAGTCCGGCCGCGGAACCCAGAACTCCTTCTCGAAATGCGAGCTGTCCACCGGCTTCACCTCGACGTCGGAGTAGCCGCAGATCTTCACGATCTCCTGCGCCACCTCGAACCGCGTGCCCGAGCCCCGGCAGACCATGTGGTAGGTGCCGTAATCCTCCCGCTCGAGCAGGGCGAAGAGGTTCATCGCAAAATCATGGGTGTACGTGGGCGTGCCCACCTTGTCCGTCACGCCATAGATGGTCTTGGCACCGCCCTGGAGCTGGTTGCAGATGAACGAGACGAACTTGTGGTCGTTGCGCGGCCCGCCGCCCACCATCCAGCCCGGCCGCAACGTGAACACCTTGCCGCCGACCCGCGTCACCTCGTGCTCGCCATCGAGCTTGGTCGCGCCGTACACCATGATCGGGTTCGGCTTGTCGTCCTCCGTGTAGTAGTCGCCCTTCACCCCGTCGAACACGCCGCCCGTGCTGATGTAGACCAGCGTCGCATCGTGCTTCTTCGCAAGCTCGGCCGCGATCCGCGCCGTCTCGGCGTTGGACACGCGGGCATCGTCCGGCCGCTCCTCGCACTGCTCCACGTCCACGAGCGCCGCCAGATGCACGATGAGGTCGGGCTGGAACGTCCGGCAGGCCTCCGTCATGGCCGCCTCGTCCCGCGCATCGAGGTAGGTCAGCCAGCTATGCTCGTCATCCTCGATCTGGATGTCGGTCGCCATCGTGTCGGGGCAGCGGGCCTTGAAATACGGATAGATCGCATTCCCGAGCATTCCGCCGCATCCGGTGATGAGAACTCGTTTATGCTTCATACCCATACCCCCGACTGCCTCATTTCGTCACTCACCAAGGCAACGGACGCACTCGCCTCGCCTCGGGCGCGCCGTCGACCATTCCGTTTCCGTAGCCGGAACGTGCGTGCATCGACACGATAGGCAGCGGTGATCCATGATGTCCAGGGAAGTTGCGCGATGACGAAAAATGTAAACCGAGCTTGCTTCGGAGTTTACCGCGCGCGTAGGTTGCGTTCGGAGATCGATCGGAACGCGCCGCACCAACCATGAGGTAGGCCGGCCGACCTTCCCGCAGGCCGCCGTCGCGCGCCTGTGGCGGCCACACGATCGAGGCCGATTCCGCAGCCGATCAGCCACGGGGGGACCACTGCCTTGCCTGTTCCGACCCGAACGCTCGCTCCCCTGCGCCCGGCCCGACAGCCGTGAACCCGGTCGTCTTCCTCATCCAGGCGACGATCGTCGTCGGGCTGCCGCCTCTTCTTTGGTATTGCACGCCGCTGCGCCGCCTGCTGCCGCTGGTCGTGTTCCAGATCCTCATCGGCATCGCACTCGGCCCGTCGCTGCTCGGCTGGCTGGCGCCGGACGCGTTCGCCGCCCTGTTCCCCCGCACGGGCTTCGTGCCGCTCGTCACCGTCGCCAACCTGGCCATCGTGCTGTTCGCCTTCGCCCTCGGCGCCCATCTGGATTTCGCCTCGCTCACCGGTCGTGGCCGCTCCTTCGCATACGTCAGCGTGGGCAGCATCGCCGTGCCGGTGCTGCTCGGCGTCGTCGCGGGCTACGCCATGCTCACCCTCTACCCGGGCGCGCTCGGCCCCAAGGTGTCCGAATGGGAGTTCGCAGCCGGCATCGGCATCTGCGTGGGGGTCACGGCGCTACCCGTTCTCGCGGCCATCCTGGTCGAGATGCGGCTGCTGCAGACCCGCATCGGACAGCAGGCGCTCGGCTGCGCTGCCGTGAACGATGCCGCGCTCTGGGCGCTGCTCGCGCTCCTGCTGGCCGCAAACGCGGAGCAGGGCGGGCATGGCGGGGGCGTCCTGCTTCTCACCCTCGGCAGCGCCGCCTACTTCGCCGCCATGGCCTTCGCCGTAAGGCCCGTACTGCAGCGCCTTGCCGACCGGCTGGAGTTCAACGAGCTGCAGCTCGTCCTCGTCTGCATGGTGGCCTTCGCCTCCGCCGCCACCACCGAGGCGCTCGGCCTGCACATGATCCTGGGCGCGCTCATCGCCGGGCTGTGCGTCCCGCGGGGTTGGCGTGCGCAGATGCTGGCCCGGATCGAAATGGTGACGGGGGTGGTCCTGCTCCCCTTCTTCTTCATCCTGACCGGGCTGCGCACCACGATCGACTTCGGCTCCGAAAGCTTCGCCGGGATCCTCGCCATCGGCAGCGTCGCCGCGGTCATCGGGAAGGTGGCCGGCACGGCCATCCCGGCGCGCCTCAGCGGCGAAAGCTGGAACGACTCGCTCGCCCTCGGCGCGCTGCTTCAGACAAAGGGCCTCATGGAGGTCGTGGCGCTGACGGTGCTGCTCGAGGCCGGCATCATCTCGTCCACGACCTTCTCGGCCATGGTGGCCATGGCCGTGCTGACGACGGCGCTAGCCGCACCACTGGCCCGGCTCGCCTGGAGAATGCGCTTCGGCGGCCCGCATGGGGCCGAACAACGGACAACGCGGGGAAGAGCGATGGCGAGCGAGTTCATGCCGGGCCTGGCGCGCACCGGGGCCACGGGCGGGCCCGAGCTCTCCGTGCTGATCATCAGCTGGAACGACTGGCCGAAGCTGCAGGCCTGCCTCGCAAGCCTCATGCGCTCCAGCATGGCGAGCTACGAGATCATCGTGGTGGACAACGCCTCCAGCAACGGCACGCCGGACCGGGTCCAGGCCGTGTACCCCGGCGTGCGCCTCATCCGCAACGCACAGAACATGGGCCACACCCGCGCCGTGAACCAGGCCTTCGGCCTTGCCACCGGCAACTTCATCCTGCTGCTCGACTCCGACACCGAGCTCGAGCCGGACTGCGTGTCCATCCTGCGCGACTACCTCGTCCACCACCCGGAGGTGGACCTGGTTGCGCCCCGCACCTTCAACACCGACGGGTCGGTGCAGGAAACGGCGCGCAACTTCCCCACGCCGCTCTCCGGCCTGTTCGGCCGCCAGTCCATGCTGACCCGCTGGTTCCCCAACAACCCCATCTCGGGCCGCTACCTGCAGCGCGGGCAGCTGAACGACCGCGAGCCCTTCCCCGTGCAGCAGGTGGGCGGCGCCTGCATGTACTTCCGCCGCGAGCTGCTGGACGTGGTCGGCCCGTGGGACACGAGCTACTTCGGATACTGGGTGGACACGGACTGGTGCTACCAACTCCACGCCAAGGACCGCCGGGTGGTCTGCGTGCCGGCAGCCCGCATGGTGCATCACGAGAGCAACGCCCGCGGCAAGCGCAAGAGCGCGAAGCGCATCTGGATCTTCCATTACGGCGCCTACCAGCTCTACACGCGCTGGCACACGCGCGGCCCGTGGGATCCGCGGGCCATCCTCGCCGGCGCGGCCCTGCTCGCGAGCGCCGGGCTGAAGGCCGTCATGAACGTCGCGACCCCGGCGGAGCCCGTGGACCAGCGGGTCAACACCGCGGCCGACCCGGCGCGCGAGCACTCATGACAACCGCCTCGAGCTTCGGGGATTTTGCGCCGGGGGCGGCCCAGGCCCAACCGGCCGCGGCGTCGGACCAGGCCGAGGCAACCGCGCGGCCGGGGCGATACGGCCTCGTCCACGTGGTCCCGCTGAGGCCAGGCGCATCCGGCAGCCACTGGGCGCTCGAGGCCGCCTACCGCGTCGTCGAATGGCTCGTGGCGCTCCTCATGTTCGTCGCCGTGCTGCCGCTGATGCTCATCGAGGCGGCGGTCATCCGGCTCGACTCGAAGGGCGGCCCGCTCTTCTGCCAGCCCCGCGTGGCCCAGTCGGAGCTGGTCCGCGGCGCGGACCTCGGGCGCCGCGCCGGGCTGCGGCCCCCGCCCGAAGGCTATGACCCGGACGCGCGCTACTACGTCCCGCAGACGTTCCGCTTCTATAAGTTCCGCACCATGGTGCACGACGCCAAGCAGCGCTTCCCCGAGCTCTATGCCTACCGCTTCGAGCCCGGCACCTTCCACGACGCCACCTTCAAGACCGACAACGACCCGCGCGTGACCCGGCTCGGCACCCTGCTCCGCCGCCTCACGCTCGACGAGCTGCCGAACCTCTGGTGCGTCCTCGCCGGCACCATGCGCCTGGTGGGGCCCCGCCCCGAGCTGCCGGAGCTGCCGCAGAACTACACGGCGGCCGAGATGTACAAGTTCTCCGTCAAGCCAGGCATCACCGGCCTCGCCCAAATCAACGGCCGCGGCCTGCTCTCCTGGGGTGAGACCCTGCAGTGGGATCTCCGCTACGTCGAGACACGGACCGTCTGGCTCGACTTGAAGATCCTTGCGGTGACCGTGTGGTTCGTTATCGTCCGAAGGGGTGCATTCTGACCGTGCCCGCCGAACCGGGACAGGCCATGGCAGACCACCAAGAGCCGCTTCGCCTCACGCACGACCGGCCGATCAGCCTCGGCTCGATCCACCCGGTGCGAGCGCATGGGGTGTTCATCTGGCTTTTCGTGCTCTCCGCCGCCCTCACCGCGCTCGGACTCACCTTCGTCTATGGCGAGCGCTACGCCGCCGAGACCAACACCTACTTTAAGCCCGCCGAAGTCACCCGCCTCAGCGTCCAGGAAACCCGCGCCCTCGGCTCCCCGGTGCCGAACACCCCCTTCAAGGTCATCGGCCAGACACTCGACGCCCTGGTCAAAAGCGACGCCCTGCTCCGCCCCGTCGTGCAGGAGCTCGGGCTCGACATCGAGGACCCGGTCGATTTCAGCGGCCCGTGGTACACGTCCTACTACAAGCGCGCGAAGGCCTGGCTCACGGAATACGGCAACGACGCCTGGAGCCTGCTGCAGTTCGGCCGCATCGTCGAGCAGGACCGAACCGCCCGGGCCATCCGCGAGCTGCGGCGCAACACCAAGGTGGTCAGCGAGGACAGCTACGTCTTCACCCTCCGAACCATGGCGAAAACGCCCGAGCTCGCCGCCCGCATCGCCAACGAGCTGGCCGTCCGCCTCATCGACGTCACCGTCGGCGAGGACCAGCGTGCCGCCGAGAGCCGTACCCGGCAGCTCCTGGTGCTCCGCACGGCCAAGCTTACCGAGATCGCCGCCCTCGAGCACCAGGTGCGGGACCTGCTGGGCAGCGTGAGCTCCGGCTCGATCGCCGAGGAGATCGCCTCGACCATCACCCGCCTGCAGCAGCTGGACCTGCAACGGGCCGACGCGCAGGCGAGCCTGGTGCAGGAGGAAAGCCGGGCCGGCGCCCTCGCCAGCCGGCTGCGGCAGACACAGGCCTACGTCGCCCCCCTGAACGACGACGACCTGCGCGCCACGCGCCCCACCGGCCGCCTCAATGCCGACGATTACGGCCGGGCCACCACGGAGCGGCTCAGCGCCGAAAGCAAGGCGGCCGGCCTTCGCTCCCGCTCGGACTCGCTCCAACGCGAGGCCGTGCAGGTCGGCGCCCGCATCCGCCAGCTCAACGCCGCCCGGGCGGAGCACGACCTGCTCACGGCCCAGCTGCAATCGGCCAAGCGGGACCTCGTGGCCCTCACCGACGCCTCGCAGGAGACGGCCATCAAGAGCAGCTCCACCCGCTCGGAGCTCTGGGTGCAGAGCCGGGCGCAGCCGCCGCAGGCGCCGGTGTCGCCCATCAAGATCTACCATGTGGGCCTGGCCGCTGCCCTCGCGGCGCTGTTCGGCATGGGCATGGCCGTGCTGCTCGGCTACTTCAACGTCCACCTGCTGATGGTGCGCGAGAAATGGCGCACCCTCGCCTTGCCCGCGCCCGGCGCCTCCGACCTCGTTCCCATCGACGGCGGCCGCCTCCATGTCGGATGAAGCCCTGCCCCCGCTCGGCGCCGCTCCGCTCGGGCCTCCCCCGCTGCGGGCCCACCTGGACGAGCGCTTCGAGCCGCGGCGCACAGGCGCGGACGAGCGGCCCCGCCGCATGCCGCTGATCCTCCTGCTGCTGCTCGCCATCCTGCTCGGCGCCGCCGTCGGCATCGCCACATCCTACACGCTCCGCCTGGTCAACCTCTGATGCAGGCGGCCGCCGCCGCGTCCGGCGTGGCCACCGCCGGACGCGCCGTGCTGGTCGCCATGCTCGCCATCCTGCTCGGCGCCGTGTTCGCCATGGCCCTCTCCGAAGCGTGGGACCTCGACACGCGCTGGCTCGTCGTCGTCGTCGTCGGCATCGTCGGCCTGTCGGTCGCCATGGCCATGGCCCGCATCTACTCGGACCTCGTGCTCGTGGGCGCCCTCTTCGCCATCCCCCTCGCCTCCTTCACCAAATGGTTCTGGCCCACGAACTACGCCGTGGAGGAGCGCGGAAACCTCGTCTACGCCGGGCTGCTGGGCGTGGGCCTGCTCGATTTCATCATCGTCGGCCTCTACGTCAGCTGGTTCCACCGCGTGTTCAGCCTGCGCGAACGGCCCTCCCCCGGCCTGCTCAACACGGACTGGCTCGTGCTCGCCTACGTGGCAGCCCACCTCCTCTCCTCCATCGGCGCCGCCGACCCGGAGCTGGCGCTCGGCTCCACGCAATACCTGCTCAAGTTCGCGCTGCTCTACCTTTACGTCTCCCGCAATTTGGCAGCCCGGCACATCCCCTGGCTGCTCGCAGCGCTGGCCTTCGGCATCGTGCTCGAGGCCACCATCGGCTCCGTGCAGTTCGGCACCGGCAAGCTGCTCGGCCTCGCCCTCGACAAGGGCGCCGGCGGCAGCGACGCCGAATACCAATACTCCGTCCCGGGCATCGAGACCTACAAGCGCGCCACCGGCACCGCCTACGATAGCCACTCGCTGGGCCACCTGGTCGCGATGATGCTGCCCTTCATGCTCGTCCAGGCCATCCGCCCCGGCCTGGGCCAACTGCCGCGCCTGCTGTTCGCCAGCCTGTCCGCGCTCGCCGTGCTCGCCATCGCCCTCACCCTCTCCCGCGCCGCATGGGTCGCGACCGCGCTGGCCCTGGCCTTCGGCACCGTGCTCGTGGTCGCCGTCTGGCGGGAGCGCCAGGTCATCCCCATGATCGCCGGCGGCCTGCTCGGGGCCATGGCGGTGCTGCCCTTCGTCGCCGGCTTCATCTACGACCGGTTCGCCAAATCCCCCTACGAGGTGCTCACCACGCGCTTCGACCAATACGAGGTCGCAGGCCAGATCATCTCCCTCTATCCCCTGCTCGGCTTCGGCCCCGGCAACTGGGTGCAGGCCCTGCAGCGGCACGACTTCCTATGGCTCGAGGTGCTGCCGCCGCACAACGTGCTCATCTGGATAACGGCCGAAACCGGCCTGGTCGGCGCCGCGCTCTACATCGGCATCGTCGCCACCGCCATGACGCGCCTGTTCCGCCTGGTCCGCCACCGGCGGGACCCGGTGGGCCGCCTCGCCTTGGCCACCCTCGTCGCCCTCGTCGCCAGCATCCTCGTCGGCCTCACGGACCCGACCTATCGCGAGCCCAATTGCTTCACGATGTTCTGGGTCCTCGTCGCCCTCTCGGTGGCGCTGCCCCGCATCGCCGCGACCGCACCACTCAACCTGCCGGCCTGGCCCGGCGCAGCCAAGCTGGAGGCTTTGCGATGAACACGAATGACGGCCTGGTCATCCTCGGCGGCGGCGTCGCAGGCCTCGTCGCCGGCATCGACACGGGCGCCCCGATTTACGAGGCCGACCCCCACCCCGGCGGCGCCGCCTCGAGCGACACGAGCGAAGGCTACACCTTCGACCACGGCATCCACGTGCTGCAGACCACGAACATGGACGTAGTCCGCATGCTCGAAGCGCTCGGCGTCGAGTTCCGCATCGTCGACCGCAGCGCGCACATCTTCGCCTTCGGCAAGTTCACCGCCTACCCCTTCCAGATCAACTCCACCAACCTCCGGATCGACCGCCGCCTCCGCTGCGTGGCCGGCTTCATCCGCCGCCGCTCCAATCCGGAGCCGCAGAACTACGCCGACTGGATCTACCGCAGCATCGGCCGCGGCTTCGCCGACACCTTCCTCATCCCCTACAGCGAGAAGTTCTGGGGCGTGCACCCGCGCGAGATGAGCTTCGAATGGACCGGCAACCGCGTGCCCAAGGCCGAGATCTGGCAGGTGCTCCGCGGCGCCCTCTTCAGCACCAACACGCGCGTCGGCACCAACGCCACCTTCCGCTACCCGGACGGCCCGGGCGGCTACGGCACCGTGCCCACCTGCCTCGCCCGCGCCGTAGGATCCCAGCTCCACACCGGCCGCCGCGCGACCCATATCGACCTCGAGGGCAAGCGCGTCACGTTCGACGACGGGTCCACGGCCGACTACCGCATCCTGCTCAGCACCATCCCGCTGCCCGTGTTCATGCGCATCGCCTCCACCGTGCCCGAGGACGTCGAGCGCGCGGTCGGCACGCTCCGCACCAACAGCATCATGGTCGTCAACCTCGGCATCGACCGGGCAGACCTCACGGACAAGCACTGGATCCACTTCCCCGAGCGCGAGTTCAGCTTCTTCCGCATCAGCTTCCCGCACAATTTCTCGCCCGAGACGGTGCCTGCCGGTAAATCCTCCATCTCGGCCGAGGTCTCCTACCCCACCGGCTCCCCGCCCGACCCCGCCGCCATCGTCGAGCGCGTTACGGCGGATCTGCGCCGCGCCGGGGTGCTGCGGGCCGACGACAAGGTGGTGATGAGCCACACGCGGGACATCCCGTGGGGCTACTGCATCTTCGACGAGGCGCGGAAGGCGGCGCTGCCCGTCATCGAGCGCTGGCTCGACAGCGTGGACGTCGTGCCCGGCGGCCGCTACGGCCAATGGACCTATTACTGGTCCGACGAGGCGATGATGAGTGGCCGCGTGGCCGCCGGCGAGGCCATGCGCAAGCTGGCCAAGCTGACGCCTCAGCCGCTCGAGGCCATGAGGGTGGCAGGCTCGGACTGAGCCTCCATCCGGTCGCCCTCGCGGCACCCGAGGATGAAGTGATGGAAGATCACCCCGCGATACATGGCGGGGTGGACGAAGCGCTCGAGCCGCGGGTCGTGCTCGGCCCGCTCTAGGAACGGCTCCCACAGCATGCGGACCGTCAGCCGGTTGAACAAAAGCGCGAAGGCCGCATGCCGGGCCAACAGGGTCAGCGGGTTACGGTCCGAAGGCGCCAGATAACGCCGCCGCGGGCCGGTCAGCGCCCGCCAATGATCCATCAGCGTATTGGGGGCCAGCACGTGGAACACCACGGCGATCTCGGGCGCCTTCGTCAGCGCGCGGAACTCACCGAAATTCATCCCCTGCATGAAGCGGCGTTTGCACGCGGGTCCGAAGGCGACGATGTGGTGATGCAGGCCCAGCGCATCCGGCGCGTATAGAAGCTTCAACCCGGCCGTCGAGAGCCGGTACCCGAGTTCAGTATCTTCGTGCGCCGCATAACCTGCCCGGCCCTTGTGCTCGCGAAATCCGCCATGGGCCTGCAGGAAGTCCCGCTTGGCCGACACGTTGCAGGCCCAAAACCGGTAATAGGGCAGCTCGGCCAGGCCCTCGAAGTGCCGGAACCCGAACGCATCCCACTTGCGCAGGAACAGGCCGCCGCCGGGGATGTCGTCCTGCTCAACCCGGCCCAGCACCGCCACCTCCTGTGCCGGGTTGGCCTCGTGCACGGCCAGATGCGCCGCGAGCGCGCCCGGCTGCATGAAGATGTCATCGGCCATGAACAGCACCACGCGGCCCTCGGCCACGTCCAGCCCGCGATTCTGCGTGTAGCCCGGCCCCCGGTTGGCGTGCCGTAGGTAGCGCAGGCGAAACGGCACGCGCGCGGCCCACTCGGCAACCACCTCGCCCGTGTCGTCCGGAGACTCGTCGTCCACCACGATGAGTTCGTAGCAGGATGGGTCGAGCGTTTGCGTGGCGAGGTGGCGAAGCGTGGTCTGGAGCGTCTGGGCCCGGCCATAGGTGGCCATGACAACGCTCAGCTTCAGGTCTGCCGCCATGCCGTGCCCCGAATGCGAGGGAGTGTTGGCCCGGGCGAACGGTGCCGTGTCCGCCCGGGCCTGTAGGTCACTCGGTCCAGTGCGTGAACATCGCCTTGCTGTGCTGCGACAGCGGCAGGCCGATGGGCATGCGCGAATAGCCGAACTTCGCGAAGCTGAGATACTTCTCGATCGTCTGCACGTCGGCCTCGTCCGCCACTTGCAGATCCTCGTTCGCGAAGTGCAGGAACAGGCCGTTCTCCAGCACCCTGTCGAAGAAGCGCCGGCGTTCCGCCTTGTCCTCGCTCAGAGCGAAGATGCTGTAGAGCACCACGTTGGTGTTCCGCTTCTCCACGATGTGCCACAGCGTCGGCAGATGGTTCATGTCCTCGAGCTCGAACAGCTCGAAGTGGTAGTTCAGGTCCTTCTTCTTGCAGTATTCATACAGCGCATAACGCTGCAAATGCACCGGCACGCCATAGGTCGAGGACGTGTTGTTGTTGATGTAGAAGATGTTCTGCTTCTGGTTGTCCCAGCTGCGGCCGGTCTTGGGGGCATGCGCGATCGCTTCCTCCTCGTCCTCCGTCTCCGGGATCACATGGAAATACCCGGCCGGGATCTTGCGCGCGAGCAGGTCCCCATACTCGGCCTCGGCCACGCGGAAATCCATGCTCACCCGCGTCTTGCCGGTCATGTTCGGCATGCTGCCCGAGCCGTGGATGTTCTCTTGCGTGAACAGGCACAGGCTGCCCGGCCCGGCCTTGATCTGCCAGCTCTCGACCCCGAACGTCTCGCTCATCTGCTCGACCGTGAACCGCTCGTCGACCGCCTGCTTGACCAGCTTCCGGGACTTCTCGATGCCCAGGATCTGCATCGAGGCGCTCCGGTCCGCGTCGGACGACACGTCCGTGAACGGCATCCACAGGCTGCGCGACGCGATGCCGTGGCCATAAAGCAGGCCGGTATGGAACGGGAAGATCGACTCGGGCGCGTCCGGCAACATGATGCGGACGTTCATGAACCGCTGCACCGCGATCGGGAACGTGAGCTTGCCTTTGACAGCAACCACCTCGCGCACGAACTTGTTCAGCAGCCGCCGGAATTCCGGAAGGTTCGTGTCGGCGCAAAGCTGCTTGCCGACCTTGTACACCTCGGCCTTCGGAATCACCTCGTGCAGCAACTTCAGGTCCGTGAGCGAGTAACCCATGCCCTGAATGCGCTTGAGCAGCCACTTGTTGAATGGATACGTGTCGTTGTCATACGTGATGACCTTGGCGTCCCACGTCGTGAGCAGGCTTTTCTCGAGCTCCGCGTCGACAGGCTGATCGGCAGCCTTCGTAGCCACTGGATGGTCCAACATGCGCACTACTCCGCCCAATCGTGAAGACCGCAGCACGATAGGTCGTATCGATTCCCGAATCTACAGTTTTGTTGCGCCGGCAGGGAACCAGGTCGAAAATGTATCGACCACCGGGCGAAACCGACGTGGAACGGTAAGTTCACGCAAAATGCGAATCTTTCTGGTAGCGCAACCGATGGCATGCCATGCTCGGCCCAACGGCAACTCCAGCCCAAGGTCGAGAATGATGGCCCGTCGAGCAAACAGAGCACTCTTTGCAATGGCCGCAATGGCCTGCGCCTTCATGGTCGCCGCCACCCCGGCCAGTGCCCTCATCGTCAATCCCTTCCCAACGCTGTTCGGCGACGACGACGGCACCCAGGTGTTTGCCCGCGTCGGGGACGTCGTGGGGTTCGGCAGCATCACGGCCATGCCCGACCCGTCCGTCGCAGGCTTCGCACCTGCAGGGGACCCGACCGGCTCCGTCCCGCTCCTCAGCAGCGCAGACCCCGCCAACTTCTCCGTCTTCGCCAGCTTCTCGGCCGGCACCATCGTCGACCAGTTCCTCAACACCAGAGGGTCGTTCACCGCGCCCATCGCCGGGCTCAGCTTCTTCATGGTCCTGCCCGGCGCCGGCCTCTATCTCTCGACGGAGGAGCTGTTCAACCCCGGCGCCCTCCGCCTCGTCGGCACCTTCCCCTCGCTCGACACCGCGAACCGCTACCTGCTGGAATTCACCATTCCGGCCACGGAAAGCATCGCCAACATCGCGCTCGGCTTGTTCATCGTGGACGGCGTGGCTCCGGTCTCATTCACCCCGGTGCCGGTGCCCGAGCCCGGAACCCTCACCCTCATGGCCGGACTCCTGGGCGCAAGCCTCCTCCGCCGTCGCAACGGCCGCCCGGCGGCGCATTAGCCCGAACCGCCTAGCCCGTCCGATCCCGCGAAGGATACCGGATCGATAGCACCACCGCGTCCTCCAGCGTCTCCCACTCGTGCAGGATGTGCGGCCCGAAGATCACGTAATCTCCGGGCCGCTCCAACGTATGGGCCTGCGACACGCCGTCCACCACCGCAACCATCCGGAACGCGCCGGACACCAGCACCGAGACGGTCGTCGCATCGTCATAGGCCACCATGCCCCCCGGCCGCCGCTCCCCTTTCGGATGCACGCCCCACTTCAGCTCCAGCGCCGTCTGGTGCCGCGCACCCAGCGCCTCGGGCACGAACTGCCCCACGAACCAGCCGCTCCCGCCCACGCCATCCGAAGCGGCATGGCCCACATGGAACACCGGGAAGGTCACCGGGACGGCCACCTGGGATTGTTCGGGCATACGTCCGGGCTCCTTCGAAGTCCTATTCGTTAGCGCACCGAACTCGTCGAGGTAAGCCCAACCGGTCCCTTGCTTCGCACGGTTTACATTTGATAAACGAAAAGATCGGGATGCAGGAGGCAGGGATGCAAGACGTTCTGAAGCTCAGCGTCGTCATGGCCACCTACAACCGCGCCGAAACGATCCGCACCACCCTCGCCCGCCTCGCCGACCAAACCCTGCCGCACGATTCCTATGAGCTCATCGTCATCGACGACGGCTCGCCCGACGATACGGAGGCCGTGGTCGCGGAGTTCGCCCGCACCGCCCCCATGGCGCTCCGCTACCTCCGCCACGCCAACCAGGGCCCCGGCTACACCCAGAACCGCGGCTTGCGCGAGGCCCGTGCCCCCACCGTCCTGCTGATGGCCGACGATATCTGGATGGCCCGCGGCGCGCTCGAGGCCCATGCCCGCTTCCACGCCGCCCCGCCCGCCCCCCACGCCGTCGCCCTCGGCCAGGTCCAGCAATCGCCCACCCTCGAGGACACCGTCTTCCTCCGCACGTGGGACCCGTTCCGCTTCAGCGACCTCGAGGGCGCCACCGCCCTGCCCTACTATAAGTTCTGGGCCTGCAACATTTCCGCCCCCCGCGACCTGCTGCTCCAGGTCGGCGGCTTCCGCGAGCAGCGCGGCCCCGCCGGCCCCGCCGCCCACGAGGACCCGGAGCTCGGATACCGCCTGCACCAGGTCGGCATGAAGATCTTCTACTGCCCAGAGGCGCTCGGCCACCACCACCACGTCGTCAGCCTCGAGCAGGCGCTCAAGCGCGGCTACATGCAGGGCCTCAACTTCCCGACCTTCCGCGCCCAGGTCGGCCAGCCCGAGATCGCCGTCGCCTACCACTGGCTGGATCGCACGACGCTGCAGGACCATGTCCGCGCCTGCCTCGGCCCAAGGCGGGAGCACCTCGTGCCGCCCGACCGCGCCCTGCCCCGGCTGCTCGCGCGCTATGCCGTGCGGGAACTCGCCTTCAACCGTCTCACCATGGCCACCCTCTGGCGCCCCCTCGCCGCGCTGGCCGAGCGCAATCCGGCCGTCGCCCGCCGCATGCACCCGGCCATCTACCGCGGCATGATCGCCTACAACTTCTTCAAGGGCGCCCGCGACGGCCGGGGCCTGGTGCAGCCCGCCCTCCATCCACAGCCGACCGCCGCGTGACCCGCGCGCCCACCCCGGCGCCCAACAGCTCGAGCCACGCCGTCCTCGGCAGCGCCGCACTCACTCTCGGCGGCTCCGCACTCGGCGCCGTCCTCATGCTCGTCAACGAAGCAATCGCCGCCCGCATCCTCGGGGCCGCCGGCTATGGCCTCTACGCCATGGGCATGATGTGCGCGAAGATCGGGGAGATCATGGCGCTCTTCGGCCTGCCGCTGGCCATTCTGCACTTTCTGCCCGTGCACCTACACCGGGCCGACGACGCACGGGCGGTGGGCGCCATCGTCGCGGGCGCCGCAGCCCCGCTGCTCCTGGGCAGCGCGTTGGCCGCCGCCCTGTGGGCCGGCGCCCCCTCCATCGCCGCCGCCCTGCACCAGCCCGGCGCCGCACCCTCCATCGCGCTCCTGGGCCTCGCCATCCCGCTCATGGCCATGGCCGACATGCTCGGCAACCTCGGCCGCGCCTTCGGCCGCCCCATCGTCCACGTGGCGGCGCGCAACCTTGCGTTGCCGCTCGCCTTCTGCGCCCTGCTGCTGCTCACCCCCGGCCTCGGCGTCCCGGGCGCCTTCGTCGCCGCGTCCGGCGCAGGCGCCGCCATCGGCCTCCTCCTCATCGCCCGCATCGTCCGCCGCCGCCTCGGCTGGGTCCGCCCCGACATCGCCTGGCGCCCGCTCTACCGCTACGCCGCACCCATCGCCGCCAACGCCGTCTTCGCCCTCGCCATCGTCTGGACCGACCTGCTGCTGCTCGGCATCTACACCGACCCCGCGACCGTCGGCGCCTACCGCGCCTGCATGCTCGTCGTCGTCGCCTTCGACCTCGTCTGGAACGCGAGCTCCGCCGCCACGGCCCCCATCTACCCGGTGCTGATCGCCCGTAACGACCGGGCCCGCCTGCAAACGGTCTATGGCGCCGCCATCCGCGGCACCGCGCTGGTCGCCCTCCCCCTGCTCGCCGCCCTCGCCATCAACGGGGCCGACGTCCTGGGCCTCCTCCACCCCGATTTCCGCACCGCCGCCGCTGCGCTGGCCATCTTCGCTGCCGGCCATGCGGTAAAGACCACCTTCGGCGCGGCCAGCGTGCTGCTGGTGGTCGGCGGCTCGCCCATGAAGGAGGCGCGGAACGGCGCGCTGGCGGCGGCGCTGAACCTGGGGCTCAACCTGGTGCTGGTGCCCCGCTACGGCCCGATCGGCGCCGCCACGGCCACGGCCACGGCACTCGTTGCCCTCAGCGCGCTCCGGTGCTGGCAGGTCCGGCGCCTGTTCGGCCTCGTCTCGCTCGAGCCCGCCACGCTCCGCGCCACCGCCGGCGTGGCCGCGGGGGCGCTTCTCGTCGCAGCCGGCTTCATGCTGGCCGGCGCCGGGCCGGGCGCCGGGCCATGGGCGTTCGCTCTCCGCCTCGCCATCCTCGGGGCGGCCCTCGCCCCCGCCCTGTGGTGGGCCGGCCTGTCGCGGCCCGAGCGCGGCATCGTCCTCGGCCTGCTCCGCCGCCCCCGCGCGAGCCCCGCGGTTCCATGAGGCCCTGGCGCCTTCTCCTGCTCCTCGCCTGCCTGGCGGTTCGCCCTGCCCTCGCGCAGGCCCCTCCCCTCGGCGTCGGCCTCGTCCCCGCCCACGTGCCGAGCCAGGGCCCCGCCGACATCGAGCAGATGCTGCAGCGCGCCGCCGCCATCGGCCCCTACGCCGCCATCCTCGCCCGGTGGGACGACCCGTCCACCCCGCGCACCGTCGAGCAGCTCATCTCCCTCACCGACCGGGACCGCCTGCAGGCCATCGTCATGCTCGACGTCTTCGAGCCCGGCGGCACCCGCCTCGCGCCTCCGGCGGGCCGCTCCCAGCGCTTCGACGCCGCCAACACCGAGGCCTATGTCCACACCGTCCAGGCCATCGCCGCCCATCGCCCGGCCTTCCTCGTCGCCGCCGTGGACGCAAACCGCCTTCTGGCCGGCGGCACGGACCGCCTCGCCGAGTTCGCCCGCGCCTACAAGCAGGCCTACCGCGCCGCCAAGGCCGCCTCGCCCGAAACCCGCGTGCTCGTCGGCTTCAGCTTCGACATCTTCCGCGACGTGAAGGAGCGCGGCGGCCTGCAATACAAGGACGTGAAGGCCCTCGTGGACCTTTTCCGCCCCGAGCTCGACGCGCTCCTGTTCAGCGCCGCCCCCTCCGACCAGCAGGCGAACCCGGCCGCCATCCCCGCCGACGCCCTCGAAGGCATCTCGGCCCTGCGCGACCGGGAAGACCTCCTGCTCTCCCTCGGCTGGCCGAGCGCCGTGGGTGGCCCTGCCGCCCAGGCCGCCTTCGTCGACCGCCTCCCTGCTCTCGTCGAGCGCCTCCGCCCCATCGCCCTGCTCTGGCCCCTGCTGCACGACGTCCCGGGCCGCGGCCCCGCCGCCAGCCTCGGACTGTTCACCACGGAGGGCGCCGAAAAGCCGGCCGCCGCCCGCTTCCGCGCCCTCCGCCCCACCCAACTCGCCGCCGCCGCGCCCGAAGCCGCCAAGGGCACGCCCGAGCCCCCCCGCCGCAACCCGGCCGACACCTTCCGCATCGAAGCCGGCACCCTCGGTGGCGCCCCCCCAACCCTCCTCGCCTCGGACCCCAAGCGCGAGATCAACCACGCCCGCATCTCCCCCGACGGCACCCGCTTCGTCTTCACCCGCTACAACCGCTTCAACCCGGCCGGCGAAGCCCTCGAGACCAACGGATACCTGCAATCCGAGATCGTGATCTGCCGCATGGACGGCGCCTCCTGCGAGCTCGCCATCCCCGCCCGCCGCGGCATCGTCGCCGCCAATGCCAGCTGGACCCCCGACGGCCGCGGCCTGCTCTACGTCACAAACGACCGCCCGGGCCGCCGCGCCGGCGTGGCCCGGCTCGACATGGCCACCCGCCAGGTCAGCATCATCCCCACCGGCGCGGACCGGGACTTCGCCGACCCCCACCAGGTCGCACAGACCATCGTGGCCTCCAGCCGTGCACCCCAGGACGCCCGGGCCGGCCCGGCCGTCAGCCACCTCGTGCTCTACGACCTCGCCAGCCAGCAGCGCCGCCAGCTCACCACGCCCACCTTCGCCCAGACGGTCGAGATGGACCCCCCGCTCGGCGACCACGACCCCAAGCTCTCGCCCGACGGCACCCGCGTCGCCGTCATGCGCCACCTCGCCAAGGACGATTGGGCCATCGTCGTCGTCGATGTCGCGACCGGCCAGGAGCGCAACCTCTCCGGCCCGAGCCCGGTCGACGCCGTCCCCGAATGGTCGGCCGACGGCCGCCTGCTCCTGTTCTGGAGCGTGGACCGCACCGACCTCCGCCGGTCCGGCCTCTACACCATCCGCCCCGACGGCTCGGACCGCCGCCGCGTGCCCCTGCCGCCGGGCCGCTTCTACACCATGCCTGCCTTCCACCCCGGCGCCACCTCCGGCCCCGACGCCCGCATCCTGTTCTCCTCCCGGCCCGACGCCCGCATGTAGCTGCGCCTACCCTGGCGGCGGCAGGAACGTAATGTCGTGCAGCGCCGCCAGCCGCACCACCTCGGCCGGGTCGGGCACCCCGTCGATCGCCGCGAACAGGTCCCAAAGCCTCGCCGTGGGCGCCACCCAGAACAGGCAGGTCAGCTCCGCCCCCGTGCGGTTGAACAGCCCGTGGAACTCGCCGCGCGGCAGCACCACCAGGTCCCCCACCCGGGCCTGGCGCGTGCCCTCCGCCATGTCCAGCTCCAGCACGCCGTCCAGCACGTAGACGAACTCGTCCTGCGAGTGGTGCACGTGCGGCGGCACGAACGTGCCCGCCGGCAGCACCGCATGCCACGCCATGCTGGCCTCCCCCCGATGCAGCGGCGTGTAGGTCTGCCCCAGGATGCTCCACGCGATCCCGTCGATCCCCGTTCCGGCCAGTTGGATGTGTGGCAGCATGGCACTCTCCCTCATACGTGCAGATACCGCTCCACCTCGGCCCGGTCCATGCCCGTCCCAAGGCGCTGGGCAGCCCCGGACCACGCCACCCGCCCCCGCTCCAGCACCACGACGCGGTCCGCCAGGCCAGCCATCGCGCTCAAATGCTTGTCGATGACGAGAATGGCCTCACCCTCCGCCCGCAGCGCCCGCAGGCAGGCGAAGATCTCGCCCCGCACGATCGGCGCCAGCCCCTCCGTCGCCTCGTCCAGGATCAGCAGGCGCGGGTTCGTCATCAGCGCCCGCCCGATCGCCAGCATCTGCTGCTCCCCGCCCGACAGCTCGTTGCCCCGGTTCCGCGCCCGCGCCGCCAGGCGAGGGAACAGCGCGTGCACCCGCGCCAAGGACCACTTCCCCGGCCGCGCCGTCGCCACCAGGTTCTCTTCCACGCTCAGTGTCGGGAACACCTGGCGCCCCTCCGGCACCAGCCCCAGCCCGGCCCGCGCCACCACGTGCGGCGCCGCCCCCGCCAACTGCCGCCCACGGAACAACACGCTGCCGCCCCGCGGCCGCACCAGCCCCATGATGGCCTTCACGCTCGTCGTCTTGCCCATCCCGTTGCGGCCCATCATGGCCACCACCTCGCCCTCCGCAACCTCGAGGTCGATGCCGAACAGCACCTGCGCCGGGCCATACCCGGCCACCAGGCCACGCACCTGCAGCACCTACTCGTCCCCCAGGTAGGCCAGGCGCACGGCCGGGTCGGCCCGCACCGCCCCGGGCGACCCGTGCGCCACCACCTGGCCGGCCACGAGCACCGTCACCTCGTCGGCCAGCTGAAACACGGCGTCCATGTCGTGCTCCACGAGCAGCAGGCCGTATTCGCATTTGAGCCTGGCCAACAGCGCGATGATCACCGCGGCCTCCTCATGCCCCATGCCGGCCAGCGGCTCGTCGAGCAGGATGCAGCGCGGCTTCAGGGCCAGGGCCGAGGCGAGCTCGAGCGCCCGCCGCTCCCCATGGCTCAACGCGCTGGCCCGGATGTGCGCGCGGCCCCCCAGCCCCACCGCCTCCAGCGCCGCATCCGCGGCCTCGTTCAGCACGGCATCGTGCGTCGCCCGCCCCCAGGGCCGCACCGGGTGCGCCGCCCGCGCCTGCGCCGCCAGCGCCACGTTCTCCCGCGCCGTGAACCCGGCCACGAGCTGGCTGATCTGGAACGTCCGCGCCAGCCCCAGCCGCGCGCGCCGATGCGGCGCGAGGCCCGAGATGTCCCGCCCGCCCAGCCGCACCACGCCCGCATCGGGCCGCAGCGTGCCCATCAGCTGATGGATCAGCGTGGTCTTGCCCGCCCCGTTCGGGCCGATCAGCGCATGCAGCCCCGGCTCCGACACGCGCAACGAAACGTCCCGCGTGACGGCCAGCGCCCCGAACGACTTGCAGAGCCCCTGCACCTCGAGCATCAGCGCCTCCGCGCCCCGGGCCGTGCCAGGGCGGCCAGCACCAGCAACGGCCCGAGCCACAGCCCGGGATGCGGGCTGACCATCGCCAGCGCCTCCTCGAGCGCCACCAGCCCCACGGCGCCCGCCGCCGCCCCCACGAGCCGCCCGTCCACGGTCCGCCCGAGCGCACCCTGGCTCCCCAGGATCACCATGACCAGCAGGTGGCCGGACTGCCGCCAGTCCAGGATCGCCGGGCTCACGAACTCGCTGAGGTTGGCCAGCCAAACGCCTGCGAGCCCGCCGCCCGCGCCACCCACCACGCTGGCGGCCCAGCGCAGCCGCCACGTGTCGAACCCCAGGGCCGCCGCCCGCGCCGGGTTGTCCGCCTGCGCCCGCAGCGCCCGCCCGAACCGGCTCAGCGCCAGCATGCGCAGCACGAGCCCCCACAGCACCAGGCTCAGCACCACCCCCGCATGCAGGCCGAACCGCCCCTCGAGCCAGGGACGCCCCGCAACCTGCAGCCGCTCGTCCAGCGCCATCCCGTCATCGCCCCCCAGCGGCGCCCAGGCCTGGGCCACGAAATATGCCATCTGCCCGAAGGCGAGCGTGATCATGATGTAGGTCACACCCTGCGTCCGCAGCGCGACCAGGCTCGTGACCCCAGCGAACAAGGCCGCCGCGAGCATGGAAGCCGGCAGCACCACCAACAGGTCCGCGCCACCGCCCACGAGCACCGCATAGGCCCCGATGCCCAGCATCGCCGCATGCCCGAAGCTGACGAGCCCGCCGAACCCGAGCATGAACTGCAGGCTGATCGCGCCCACGGCCAGCACCGCGCCCCGCGTGGCAACCTGCAGCGCGTAGCCCGAGCCGCCCAGGGCCGCGACGAGCGGCGCGCCCAACAATGCCAGCGCGAGGAAGGCCCCCGCCAGCCGCGTCAAGCGCGACCCCGCGCCGGCAACAACCCGCGCGGGCGAAAGGCGAGCACGAGCGCCATGAGCACATACACCGCCATGGATGCCATCGCCGGCCCCGCCATCCGCGCGGAGGATGGCGAGAGCACCAGCCGCAGCCCGTCCGTGACGGCGGCGCGCCCGACCGTGTCCGCAAGCCCCACCAGCAGCGCCGCCGCGAACGCGCCCCGCACGGAGCCCACGCCCCCTACCACGATGACCACGAACGCCAGGATCAGCACCGTGCCGCCCATGCCGGGTTCCACGCTCACCAGCGGGGCCGCGGCCGCCCCCGCGAACCCGGCCAGCATGGCCCCCGCGCCAAGCACGCACGCGAAGAGCAGCCCCACGTCCACCCCGAGCGCTCCAAGCATCGGCGCGTTACTGGCCCCGGCCCTCACCCACATGCCTGCCCGCGTCCGGTCGATCACGAGCCACAGCAGCCCCGCCACCACGAGGCCTGCCGCCAGCAGCGCGAGCCGATACGCCGGGTAGAGCAGTCCGCCGGGCAGCGACACGGTGCCCGCGAGCGCGTCCGGCACCGAGAGCGCCTGCGGGGCCGCGCCGAACAGCGCCCGCACGCCCTCCTCGAGCACCAGGATCACCCCATACGTCGCCAGCACCTGGTCCAGATGGTCCCGCCCCATCAGCCGCCGGAACACGAGCGCATCGAGCACGAACCCGAGCACGAGGCTCCCCAACGCCGCCAGCGGCACCGCGAGCCAGAAAGACCCGGTGTAGCGCAACGCCAGCACCGCGAGGTAAGCCCCCAGCATGTACTGCACGCCATGCGCCAGGTTGATGACGTCCATCACCCCGAACACCAGCGTCAGCCCGGCCGCGATCAGGAACAGCAGCACGCCCAGCTGCAGCCCGTTCAGGGTCTGAACCAGAACAAGGGTCATGGAGGACGGACCGTCGCCGTCATCGCGAGCGCAGCGTGGCGATCCAGGGGCCAAGCAGCGCGCCCGTCGGCCCCTGGATCGCCACGCCTTCGGCTCGCGATGACAAGCAACGAGACTACTTCACCCCGCACTCCCCCACGAAGCTATCCGCATACTCCTTGAACACACGCTGCCGGATCTCGGTCTGGAACTTCCCGTCGGCCCGCTTGGCCACCTGCACCAGATAGAAATCCTGGATCGGAGAGCCGTTGGTGTTCAGCTTGAACGCTCCCCGCGGCGACGCGATCTCCGCCCCCCGCAGCGCCGCCCGCAGCGCATCCTTGTCCCCGACCGATCCCTTCGTCTTGGTCAGCGCCGCATCGATCAGCTGCGCGGCGTCGAAGGCCTGCATCGCGTAGCTGCCCGGCACGTAGCCGTAAGCCGCCTCGAACGTGGCCACGAACGCCTTGTTGGCGGCATTGTCCGCGTTCGGCGCCCATGTCATGCCGCCATAGAGGCCCACCGCCGCCTCCTGCTGCGCCGGCAGCGTGCTCTCGTCCACCGTGAACGCCGAGAGGAACGGGATGGTGTCGGCCAGCCCCGACTGCCGGAACTGCTTGACGAGCGCCACCCCGAGCCCGCCCGGCATGAACGCGTAGATCACGTCCGGCTTGGCCGCCTGGATGCGCGCCAGGTCCGCCTGGAAGTCCAGCTGGTTCAGCGGCACGTAGGCCTCGTCCAGCACTTCCCCCTTGAAGTACTTCTTGAACCCGTTGATCGCGTCCTTGCCCGCCTGGTAGTTCGGCGCGATCAGGTAGGCCCGCTTGTAGCCCCGCTCCTGCGCCACCTGGCCACCCACCTCGTGCACCTGGTTGTTCTCGTAGCTGGTGACGAAGAAGTTGGGGCTGCACGCCTTGCCCGCGAACGTGCTGGCCCCGGCATTCGGGCTGATCAGGATCGCCTGCTGCGTGACGGGCCGGAAGATGGCGCCCAGGATGTTGCTGAAGATGGGCCCGACGATGAACTCGGCGCGGTCCTGCTCCAGCAAGCGTTTCGCCCGCGCCACCGCCACGTCCGGCTTCAGCTCGTCGTCCACCACGACCAGGTTCACGTCCCGCCCGCCCAGCTTGCCGCCGCGCTGCTTGACCGCGAGCTCGAACCCGTCCCGCGCATGCTGCCCCAGCACGGCCCCGGGGCCGGAGAGGGTGACGAGCATGCCCACGTTGAGCTTCTCCTGCGCCCACGCCCCGCACGCGGGCGCCCCAGCAACGATGGCAGCAACGATGGCAGCAAGGATCAGACGGCGCATACGACACTCCCCGGCAGAAACGATTAGGGGATGCTAGCGACGGAATGTTTTAAATGTAAAGCATCGCCGACCCACTTCCCTTCCCCTTGCGGGAGGGGACGGGGGAGGGGTGGCGGCGCGGACGGACCGTGGTCGCTTCGGCCCGTCCGAGCCGTGAAACCTACTTCTTGGCGGGAGCCTTCGCCTTCGCCTTGGCGGCCGGAGCCGGCTTGCCCGCGGGCGCCGCCGGGTTCAGCGCGTCCTTCATCTGCTTGGCCGGCGCGAAGCCCAGCTTCTTGGACGCCGCGATCTGGATCGTCTCGCCCGTGGCCGGGTTGCGGCCCGAACGCGCGTCCCGCGACGTCACCTTGAACTTGCCGAAGCCCGGGATGGCGACCTCCTGCCCGTCCTTCGCCGCCGACGCGACCGCGGCGAACACGGCCTCGATCACCACCTTCGCCTGCTTCTTCTCCATGCCATGCTGCGTCGCAATGTGCTCGGCCATCTCGATTACGTTCATATAAAGCGTCCCCTCTTCCTGGATTCGGTTGTCGCACCTAACCGCAATGCAAGGCGCCTGTCACCATGCGGTCAAGCCTCTATCGCTGTTGCGGTGCGGAACCGACCCTGTTGCCCGGCCCCGTTGGCATTCCCGCCACACACGCTAGGCTCCGCCCCGCTTTATCGGAGACCCGCCCAAATGGACGTCCGCGCCGCCCTCGCCCTCGCGCCTGGCCAACCCCTCGTCGTCGACACGGTCCAGCTCGAGGGCCCCCGCGAGGGCGAGGTGCTGGTCGAGATCATGGCCACCGGCGTGTGCCACACGGACAAGTTCACCCTCTCGGGCGACGACCCGGAGGGCATGTTCCCCGCCATCCTCGGCCATGAGGGCGCCGGCATCGTCCGCGAGGTCGGCCCCGGCGTCCGCAGTGTGGCGCCGGGCGACCACGTCATCCCGCTCTACACGCCCGAGTGCCGGGAATGCGACTATTGCCTCAGCCGCAAGACCAATCTTTGCCAAAAGATCCGTAGCACCCAGGGCCGCGGCCTGATGCCGGACGGCACGAGCCGCTTCAGCTACAAGGGCAAGCCAGTACTGCACTACATGGGCTGCAGCACGTTCGCGAACTATACTGTCCTGCCTGAAATCGCACTGGCCAAGGTCCGCAAGGACGCGCCGTTCGACAAGATTTGCTATATCGGCTGCGGCGTAACCACAGGCGTCGGCGCCGTCATCTTCACGGCCAAGGTGGCCCCGGGCGACCGTGTGGTCGTGTTCGGCCTCGGCGGCATCGGCCTCAACGTCGTGCAGGGCGCCCGCCTCGCCGGCGCCGCCCAGATCGTCGGCGTGGACCTCAACCCGGCTCGCGAAACCCTCGCCCGGCAGTTCGGACTCACGGACTTCGTCAACCCACGCGACCTGCCGGGGGACATCGTCGCCCACCTCGTCGACCTCACCCAGGGCGGCGCCGACCACAGCTTCGAATGCGTCGGCAACACCACCCTCATGCGCCAGGCCCTCGAATGCGCCCACAAAGGCTGGGGCAGATCGACCATCATCGGCGTGGCCGGCGCCGGGCAGGATATCGCCACCCGGCCCTTCCAGCTCGTCACCGGCCGCGTCTGGCAAGGCAGCGCCTTCGGCGGCGCCCGCGGCCGCACCGACGTACCCCGCATCGTCGATTGGTACATGGACGGCCGCATCGACATCGACAGCCTCATCACCCACACCCTCCCGCTCGAGCGCATCAACGAGGCGTTCGACCTGATGGCCAGCGGCGAGAGCATCCGGACTGTGGTGGTGTATTGAGGCAATGGCGAACTGGAACCGCACCGGCCCGATCGCTATACCAGCGCGGCAAGGAGCTGCTCATGCCTGACACTCACACCGTCGATGTGCTCATCCCGGTCGATGCCTCGGTGGCCGGGGCGTTGCAGGATGAGAACAAGCGCGCCCTGGCCGGACGATTGGTGAGCCGGATGCTGAGGCCTGCCACAGTGGAGCGCCTGTTCGACCTCATGGACGAGATCGGAGACGAGGCGAGGCGCCGCGGACTTACGGATGAGATCCTCGCTGAGGAACTCGCAGCCTACAATGCCGAGCGTCGTGATCCGGGCGCCCCGCCGAACTCGTGATCGTGCTGGACGCCTCGACATTCGTCAGCGCCACCTTCGGCCGCGACCGCGTTCCCAACCAGGACGTGCGCAGAGCATTCCGCACCGGCGTCGTGGCGGTCTCGGAGCCGGTTCTGTCCGAGTTGATCGGCGTCGTCTATCGCCCGCGGCTGCAGCACAACATCGACCTGGTGCAGCGAGCCGATCTGCTTCAACTGCTCCACACTTTCGGCATCATGTTCGCTCCCTCGACCCAGGTGCTCGACTGTCGTGACGCCAAGGACAACAAATACCTCGAGCTTGCGCTTGCTGCCCGCGCCGGGATCATCGTGAGCAGCGACGAGGACCTTCTCACGCTCGACCCCTGGCGCGGCGTCCGCATCCTGCGCCCGGCCGATTACCTGGCGCAGGCCTGAATGCCCGGCCCCCTCGCCCACCTCAAGGTCCTCGACCTCTCCCGCATCCTCGCCGGACCCTGGGCCGCGCAGCTCCTCGGCGATTACGGCGCCGACATCGTGAAGGTCGAGCGCCCGGGCACCGGCGACGACACGCGCGGCTGGGGCCCGCCCTGGGCGCCGGACGCAGACGGCGCGCCCACCAACGATGCCGCCTACTTCCTCTGCGCCAACCGCAACAAGCGCTCCATCACCGTCGACTTCACGCAACCGGAGGGCCAGGCCCTCCTCCATCGCCTCGCCGCCACCAGCGACGTCGTCATCGAGAACTTCAAGGTCGGCGGCCTCGCCCAGTACAAGCTCGACTACCCCAGCCTCCGCGCCATCAACCCCCGCCTCGTCTATTGCTCCATCACCGGCTTCGGCCAGACCGGCCCATACGCGCCCCGCGCCGGCTACGACTTCCTCATGCAGGGCATGGGCGGCCTCATGAGCATCACCGGCGTGCCCGACGGCCAGCCCGGCGCCGGACCGCAGAAGGTGGGCGTGGCCCTCACGGACGTGCTCACCGGCCTCTACGCCACCACCGCCATCCTCGCCGCCCTCGCGCACGTGGACCGCACCGGCGAAGGCCAGCACATCGACGTGGCGCTGCTCGACGTGCAGCTCGCCTCACTCGCGAACCAGGCCATGAACTACCTCGTCACCGGCACCTCCCCGCAGCGCATGGGCAACGCCCACCCCAGCATCGTCCCCTACCAGGACGTGCCGACGGCAGACGGCGCCATGATCGTGGCCGTCGGCAACGACGCGCAGTTCGCCCGCATGGCCGCCACCATGGGCCACCCCGAATGGGCCACCGACCCCCGCTTCGCCACCAACCGCGCCCGGGTCGAGCACCGCAGCGCCTTCCTCGAGGCGTTCGAGCCCGCCGCCCGCACCCGCACCACCGCCGAATGGGTGAGCGCCCTCGAGCAGGCCGGCGTCCCCTGCGGCCCCGTCAACACCATCGGCCAGGCCTTCCAGAACGAGCACGTCCAGGCCCGCGGCATGACCACCACCCTCCCCCACGCCGCAGGCGCAGACCTCACGCTCGTCGCCAATCCCGTCCGCCTCTCCAACACCCCCGTCACCTACCGCGAAGCCCCACCGCTGCTTGGCGCCCACACGGACGCCGTGCTGCAGGAGCGGCTCGGCCTCTCGCCGGACGAGATCGCGAACCTACGACAGCGCGGGCTGGTCTAGATCTCTTCCCCCCTCCCCTTGCGGGAGGGGCCGGGGGAGGGGTGGCCGCGCGGACCAGCCCGTTGGTTAAACGAACAACCCCACCACCCCCGTCACCGGCGCCGCCGCCGTCGTCGCGCTGGCCTGCCCGGCCGCCACCAGGTATCGCCGCGCGAACTGCTCCACGAACTTCGCATCCTTCAGCCGCGCCAGGTCCAGCTTGCTCGTGATCGCCCGCTCCTGCGCCTCCAGCGGCTGGAACGCGATCTGCTTCGGAATGCCCAGCGCCACCGTCACGACCTCGCGCAGCACCTTGTCCCCCAGCACCTGCGTCGCATTCACCACGCCCGCCACCCGCGTGCGGAACTCGATCGCGTTCGAAAGCCCGGGCGTCGTCTTGTCCAGCCCCTGCCGCCACCGCACCTCGGCATACGCGTCGGCAATGCGGTCCAGAACCGCCGGGGTCCTCAGGCTCGTCAGGCCCTTGTTGGCAAAGTCGAGCGACTGCGCCGCCGCCTTCCACCGCGTGTCCGTCAGCCGCACCGCCAACGACCCGGCGCCCGGCTCCGGCAGCAGCGCCTTGGCCGCCAGCGCCGCATACTGCACCTGGTCCTCGAGCCCGTTCGCCGTGAGCAGCACGCGCCTTGCGTCCGCGTTGGCCAGCAGCGCCGCCGGATCCTTTGCCGTGGCCACGGCCGCACGGAACGCCGCCAGCTCCCGCTTCACCTGCGGGTCCGCCGCCTGCGCCGCCACCCCCTTGTCCCGCCCGCGCACGGCTGCATCCAGCGCCGGCACCGGGTTGGTCCGCGCCGGCGGCAGGGTGAAGGCCGTGCTGAACCCGGCATCGGGCGACGCCCTGGGCAGCAGCGTGAGCGAGAACGAGTCCAGCACCATCCCGCCACGCTAGCGGCCAGGTCTGAACGAGGGTTTAACCGGTCCCATGCTCCTTCTCGCAACCGCCCTCACGCTCGAGGCCCTGCTCGGCTACCCGGAGCGCCTCTACCGCGCCATACGGCACCCCGTCGTCTGGATGGGCGCTCTCATCGCCCGGCTCGACCGCGCCCTGCCCCGCAGCCGCCCGGCGGGAGCCCTCGCACTGCTGGCCCTCCTCGCCGCCACCTGGCTCCCCGCCTCCATCGCCACCCTGCTTCTCACCCCGCTGGGCTGGCCCGGCCTCGTCGCCCTCGCGGCCCTGGCCAGCACCGGCCTGGCCAGCCGCTCGCTGCACACGCACGTGGCCGCCGTCGAGGCCGGCCTCCGCCAGGGCCTGCCCCAGGGCCGCGAAGCCGTCAGCCACATCGTCGGCCGCGACCCGGCCTCGCTCGACGAGCCCGCCATCGCCCGCGCCGCCATCGAGAGCCTGGCCGAGAACTTCGCCGACGGCGTGGTGGCGCCCGCGCTCTGGTGCGCCCTCCTCGGCCTCCCGGGCATCATGCTCTACAAGGCCGTCAACACCGCCGACAGCATGGTCGGCCACCGCACCCCCCGCCACGAACGCTATGGCTGGGCCTCCGCGAGGCTCGACGACCTCGTCAACCTCCCCGCCTCCCGCCTCGCCGCCCTCTGGCTCGTCCTCGCCGCCGCCATCACCCCCGGTGCCAGTCCCCGCGCAGCCCTCCGCGCCACCCTGCGCGATGCCCCCCGCCACCGCTCGCCCAATGCCGGCTGGCCCGAAGCCGCCATGGCCGGGGCCCTCCGCCTTCGCCTCGCCGGCCCCCGCACCTATGCCGGGGTGCGCGTGGACGATGCCTGGATGGGCGACGGCACGCCGGATGCCGGGCCGGCCGACATCGCGCGCGCCCTCCGCCTCTACCGGACCGCCTGCGCCCTCCAGCTCGCCCTCGCCTGGGCCGCCGCCATGACGCTCGGCCGATAGCGACCCCTTGCCCCTCCTCGAGCCGACACCGCGACACCCCCAGCCACCTACGCTGCCCGCCACGCGCGGGATGGGCATCGATGTCGGCAAACAGTACGAGCACGTGCTGCGCCTCGGCAGGCGCTGCGGCTGTTCTGAACCGCCGATCCCGCGGCTATGTGCGTGGGCGTACGCGTGTTACAGGGGCGTACGATGAACCAGCCGCCAAACATCCTGTCGCGCAACAACGTCCGGGTCCGCGGTGTGGGTGAGCGGACGATGCTGTTCGCCCACGGCTTCGGCTGCGACCAGGCCATGTGGCGCTTCGTCGCCCCGGCCTTCGAGGACAGCTTCCGCACCGTCGTGTTCGACCATGTCGGCGCCGGCAATTCCGACCTCTCCGCCTACGAACCGGCCAAATACGCGTCCCTTTCGGGCTACGCGCAGGACATCGTCGAGATCGGCCAGGCCCTCGGGCTCGAACGCGCCGTGTTCGTCGGCCACTCCGTCAGCGCCATGATAGGCGCGCTCGCCTCCCTCCAGGCGCCCTCGATGTTCAGCCACCTCGTGCTGATCGGCCCGTCTCCCCGCTATATCGACGAGGACGGCTACACCGGCGGCTTCACGGCGCCCCAGATCGAGGAGCTGCTCGAGTTCCTCTCCGACAACCACATGGGATGGTCCGCCACCATGGCACCCGTGATCATCGGCAACGCCGACCGCCCGGAGCTTGCCGAGGAGCTCACCAACAGCTTCTGCCGCACCGACCCGGCCATCGCGAAGGACTTCGCGCGCGTCACCTTCACGTCGGACAACCGCGCCGACCTCGCTGCCATCGCCACCCCCACCCTCATCCTGCAAAGCAGCGACGACCCGATCGCGCCGAAGCCCGTCGGCGACTACGTGCATCGCCACATCGCCGGGAGCACCCTCGTCCAGCTCCAGGCGACAGGGCACTGCCCGAACCTCAGCGCCCCCGGCGAAGTCGCCAATGCGATCCGGGCCTTTGTCTGACGTCAAGCAGGAGCCGGGGTCGCACGAGGACCTCGAGGACCTGTACGAGAACGCGCCGTGCGGATACTTGTCCCTCGAGCCGAACGGGCGCGTGTTCAAGGCCAACGCCACCGTCGCCACCTGGCTCCGGCAGGACAAGCAGGCCCTCATCGGCCAGCACCTGCATGCCTTGCTGAGCACCGCGAGCCGGATCTTCTACGAAACCCACTTCGCCCCGCTGCTCCGGCTGCAGGGCCACTTCAACGAAGTGGCGCTCGACTTCCAGTGCAAGGACGGCGCACGCCTGCCCGTGCTCGTCAACGCCACGGAGCGCCGCGGGCCCGAGGGCCAGCACATCTTCACCCGGATCACCATCTTCAACGCCACCGAGCGGCGCCGCTACGAGCGCGAGCTGGTGGCCGCCCGCACCGCCGCCGAGGACGCGCAGCGCCAGCTCCACGCGCTCAATGCCACCATCCAGGCAAGCCTCATGGACGAGCGCGCCACCTCGGCACTTCGCGAGCAATTCATCGCCGTGCTGGGCCACGACCTCCGCAACCCGCTGGCCGCCATCGGCGGCGGCATGCACTTGCTCCGCAAGGCCCCGCTGGATGAGCGCTCGACGATGATCGTCGGCCTGGTCCAGGGCAGCGTGCAGCGGATGGCCGGGCTGATCGACAACGTGCTGGACTTCGCCCGCGGCCGCCTCGGCAGCGGCCTGGCGCTCGAGCGCACCCGCATGCCGCTCACGCCCGTGCTGGAGCAGGTGGTGGCCGAGCTGCAGACCACCGCCGGCGAGCGCCCGATCGTATCGCATTTCGACATCGACGAACCCATCGACTGCGACCCGGGGCGGATCGGCCAGCTCGCCTCCAACCTCGTCGGCACCGCCCTCACCCACGGCGCCACCGCAAGCCCTATCCGCGTCGAGGCCCGCACGTCGGGCGGCACCTTCGAGCTCTCGGTTGCCAATGCCGGCGAGCCCATCCCGCCCCAGGTCGTGGGCACGATCTTCGAGCCCTTCGTCCGCGGCTCGCTCCGCCCCGGCCTCCAGGGCCTCGGCCTGGGCCTCTACATCTGCAGCGAGATCGCGCGCGCCCATGGCGGCACGCTCGAGGTCGCGTCCGATGCGGCCGAGACGCGCTTCACATTCCGCATGCCGCTCGCCTGATCGCTACCGCAGCGGCGGCGCGAACTGCAGCCCGCCCTTGGTCCACAACGCGTTCGGCCCCCGCGCGAGCCCGATCGGCGTGATCGAGCGCTCCCACATGTCCCCGTAATTGCCCACCTGCTTCACCACGGAGTAGGCCCAGCGGTTGTCCACCCCCAGCGCCTTGCCCAGCTCCGCCTCGAGCCCGAGCAGCCGACGCACGTCCGGGTTGGCGGACGCCGCGAACTCCTCCACGTTCGCCTGGCCAACGCCGAGGTTCTCGGCTGCCACCTGCGCGTAATGCACCCAGCGCACCAGGTCGTACCACTTGTCGTCGCCCTTGCGGACCATGCTGCCCGAGGGGCCCACCCCGATCGGCTCGGGCAGGATGCTCAGCTCCGCCGCCCGAGGCCCCTGCGCATAGCGGAACCCGGCCAGCTGCGAGCTGTCCGTCGTGAACGCGTCGCACCGACCTGCCAGGAACGCCTGCTGGATCTCGTTCACCCCGCCGATCTGCACCGGGGTGAAGGCGATCTTCTGCGTCCGCGCCCAATCGGCCAGGTCCAGCTCCGTGCTCGTGCCCGGCCGCACGCAGATGCTCGCGCCGTTGAGCTCCTTCACGCTCTTGACCCCGCTCGCGGTCTTCACGATCAGGCTCGTGCCGTCCCAGAAGTTCGTCGCCGCGAACAGCAGCCCCAGGCTCGCCTCCCGCGTCAACGACCAGCCAGTGTTGCGGATCAGCACGTCGATCTCGCCCGACTGCAGCGCCGTGAACCGGTTCTGCGCCGAGAGCGGCAGGAAGCGCACCTTCGTCGCATCCCCAAGCGCCGCCGCCGCGATCGCCCTGCAGCCATCCGCGTCCAGCCCCTGCATCACGCCCCGGCTGTCCGGCAGCGAGAACCCCGTGATCTCGCCCGAGATGCCGCACACGAGCTGCCCCCGCGCCCGAACCGCATCGAGCGTCGTCGAGCCGCTCTGCCCCCGAGCGCCCTCCGCGGCCGAAACCAGAAGCAGCGCCGCCAGCATCAATCGGACCATGGCCATTCCCCCGGGTTGGTGCGAGCCTAGCACCCCGAACGCCACCCGGTGCAAACGCATGAACCACCTGCTCGACCCGGCCGACACCGACCAGGAGCTGCCCCGCCGCACCGGCATCGTCATCATCGGCGCCGGGGTGATCGGGATCAGCACGGCCCTGTCGCTCGCCGAGCGCGGGGTGGCCGTGGTCGTGCTCGAGAAGGGCCGCGTGGCCGCCGAGCAGTCCAGCCGCAACTGGGGCTGGTGCCGCACCACGGGCCGGGACCCGGCCGAGATCCCGCTCGCCATGGAAAGCGTGCGCATGTGGGACCGCATGGCCCCCCGCGTGGGAGCCGATGTCGGCTTCCGCCGCGCCGGCACCGCCTACGTGGCCGAAACGGACGCCGAGATGGGGGTCCACACCGCCTGGCTGGACAGCGTCCGGGAGTATCAGACCGGCACGCGCGTGCTCTCGGCCGCGGAGGCCGCCGCCATCGTGCCCGGTGCCGCCGTGTCCTTCGTGGGCGGGGTGCACACACCGCAGGACGGCCGTGCCGAGCCGCACCAGGCCGTGCCCGCCATGGTCGCCGCGCTCCGCCGCCTGGGCGGCATCGTGCTCGAAGGCTGCGCCGCCCGGGGGCTCGACCTGCAGGCGGGGCGCGTCGCAGGCGTCATCACCGAGCGCGGCCGCATCGCCTGCGAGGGCGCCGTGCTCGCGGGTGGCGCCTGGTCCCGCCTGTTCTGCGGCAACCAGGGCGTCGATCTGCCCCAGCTCCGCGTGCTCGGCTCCGTCATGCGCACCGCCCCGCTGCCCGGCCCCGAGGTCACCAGCGGCGGCCAGCACTGGGCCATCCGCAAGCGCACCGATGGCGGCTACACCATCGCCCGGCGCAACGCATCCATCACGCCCATCACCCCCGACAGCTTCCGCCAGCTGCCGCACTTCGGGCGGTCCTTCCTGCAGAACCGCCGCGAACTGAAGCTGCGCCTCGATGCCAGCTTCCTCGCCGAGCTCCGCACCAAGCGGAGCTGGGGCATGGACGACCCCACCCCGTTCGAAGCCACCCGCGTCCTGGACCCCGCCCCCAACCAAGCCAGCCTCGACTTCGTCACCCGAGACCTCGCCCGCGTGCTCCCCGTCTTCGCCGGCATGAAGGTGACCGGGACATGGGGCGGCATGATCGACGCAACCCCCGACGGCATCCCCGTCATCGGCCCCGTCCCCGGCACCCCGGGCTTCCACCTCGCCACCGGCTTCTCCGGCCACGGCTTCGGCATCGGCCCCGGCGCCGGGCGGCTGATGGCAGATATGGTCGTGAACGACGCCCCGGTGGTGGACCCCACGCCGTTTCGGCTGGAGCGTTTCACCCGGGCAACCGCAGGCTGACCGGGGCGGATACCACCGCGCGCGCCCGCCCGACGGCGCGGCGCAGCCCCGCTCAGGCGGCCCGGGGCAGGGCACGGGCACACACCCGCGCGATCAGGGCCTGGACCTGACGCAGCGCCGCTTCCGTGCCGCTGGTGAAGGCGAGGTGCACGTCGCCCTCGGACGCCACGATCCGCACCGGCAGCCGCGGCAGTCCCTCCGCCGCAAGGATGCCCGCCATGGCACTCCCCGCGGCCAGCGCCCGGTCTGGCCGGAACAGGGCGCCGCCTTCGGAGATGTCGCACACGAGGCCGGGATAGACCGCGCCCCCGAGGTCGAGCGTGGCCTTCAGCTCGACGGGGTGGCGCACCTCGCTCCGCTGGTTCATCTCCGCGATGTTGGATCGCATCGTGCTCACGATCCCGGACTTCAGCGAAATGACCAGCGACGAGATGTCGCTCGCCAGCAACTTCATGTCGGCCGCCGCCGCCTCGCATTGCCGCGCCTCGTCCGCCACGGCGATCACGCCTGAAGCCATGCGGCCCGTGGCCTCGCTGGAGTGCCCGACAGCCTGTGCGACCGCCGCGACGGCCACGGATTGCTGCTCGGCCGCGGCCGCTACCGCCGTGGCGATCTCGTCGATCGACCCGACCGCGTCCGTGATGCCGGCCATCGCGACAACCGCACGCTGCGTCGCCGGGCCGATCGCGCCGATCCGGGTCGCGATCCGCTCCGTGCTCCGCGCCGTCTCGAGCGCCAATGCCTTGACCTCGCCCGCGACCACCGCAAAGCCCCGGCCAGCCTCCCCGGCGCGAGCCGCCTCGATCGTCGCGTTCAGCGCGAGCAGGTTCGTCCGCCCCGCGAGCTTGGAGATCAGCCCCGCAACCTCGCCGATCTCGTCCACGCTGGAACGCAGCGCCGCGAAGATCTCCTGCGCAGCGCCCGACTGTTCGACCGCATGCCGCGTCGCGCCAGCCGCATGCTCCATCTGCTTGGCGATTTCCTGGATCGCCAGTTGCAGGTCCCGCGCGTTCATCGCGGCCGAGCTCGAACTCTCCTGGACGCGGCCGGCATCGGCGCCCACGACGGCCACCGTTTCCGCGATGCTCGACGCACTCCCGTGCACGTCGCCCGACAGGCTCGACATGCGGCCCGTCTGCTCCTCGACGCGTCGCATGAGCTCGCGGGACATCGTCTCGACCCTGTCGCCGATATCCTTGATGACGCGCGTCCGCTCCAGCGCAAGCTCGGCGACCATGGCGTCCCGCGCCTGCGTCAACGCCCTCGCATCGAGCGCGGTCTGGCGGAACCGGGCGGTGGCGCGGCAGAGCTGGGCGATCTCGTCCGTGCCCCGGGCCGCAGGCGGCTCCGCCTCGAGGTCGTCCGCCCCCAGCCGGTTGATCACGCCGATCACCTGGCGCAGCGGTGCCACCACCCGGCGCCGGATATACCACAGCGCGGCCAGCACGGCGGTCACGCCCAGCCCCAGCATCCCGGCTGCAACCAGAACACCCTGCTCCGCCGCGTCCCGCTCGGCAGCGAGCGCCGCCTCGACCGCGGACCCGCTCGCCGCCTGCGCCTCGAGCAGCAACGCGATCGCGGAGGTCGCCTCGCGGAACCAATCCGAGGCCGCCGCCGGCCAGGGATCGCCCGTGCCGGCGGCGCGCAGGATCGCGCCACGCATCGGCGCGAACGCGGTGTGCCAACCCTCCCGTGCCTCGAGCACCTTCGCGCGGACGGCGGGCGGCAGCCCCTCGAGCAACGAGTCGATCTCGGCCCAGGCGCCGTCCACCCGGCCCACGAGGATGCCGATCTGCTGGCTGTCGCCTCCGGTCGCCGGGGTGCCACGGCTGATGAACTGGTTGACCGAACCCCGCAGCCGGCCAGCGAATTCGCTCGTCTCGGCCAGGCGATCGCGCGTGGCGATCAGCCGCGTCGCCAGCGCGACGGTGCCGGCGGCGGAATCATGGGCCCGCCGCCGGGCCACGACCGCGTCGATCGCCGCGGTGGCGCCGGCAAACCAGGTCGGAGCCGGAACGCCAGGGCCCGTGCCGGCCAGCCCCTTGTCGGCCGCCTCCCGCAGACGGGCCAGCGACCCGACCCGCTCCTCGACCGCCTTGTCCAACGCCAGCCCGGCGCCGCCGCCCCGCCCCCCGGACAGGGCAAGGCGCGCCGTCTCGAGCGCCGACCCCGCCTCCTCCCGCCGGGCGACGATGGCGGCCCGCAGCTCGGCGGACACAGGGCCCGATGCAGACCCGCGCGAGGCGAGGATGCCACTCATCAGGCCCCGCTCGGCCGCCAACGCGCCGGCCGCCCGCACCAGCGCATGGCTCGCCGAATTGAGCCGAAGGCTCGCCGCAGCCTGGTTTGCCCCGCGCCATGCCGGCACCAGGTCGGCGACGAGAAGCCCGGTGAGCATCGTGGCCAGGAGGACGACGACGGAGAGAATACGCGTACTGAGGGACATGGCGGTCCTCGGAATTGAGGCCCCGAACCTAACTCCGCCCGCCTTAACGCCAGCTTTCCGGCCGAAATGGGCCCGGTGGGGATCGAACCCACGACAATCCGATTAAAAGTCGGACGCTCTACCAACTGAGCTACAGGCCCGCACGGTGCCGCGCAAAGCTGCATGTAGCGCCACTCGGCGCCTTCTGCCAGTCACGCGCGGCGGATCATGAGCTGCCTCGGCCATGGCGCGCCGGGAGCGTTGCCTCTGCCGGACCCGTGTGGGACGGTTCCGCTGTCCACACACAAGCCCGCCGTTCGAGCAGGGCGAGCGGGCGCTTGGGAGGAAACGATGACGATGCTCGTCACCACGCGGACCTTCGTCGCAGCTGCGAGTGCGCTGCTCCTTGGCGCTGCAGCCCCGCGCATGGCGGCAGCCCAGCCGAAGGACGTCGTCACCTTCGCCGCCGCCATCTTCACCGAGGCCGGCCGCGGCGACCGAATGCGGGCGATCGTAGAGCGCTTCAACGCGAGCCAGTCCCGCATCGAGGTGCAGCCGGTCGCCATGACGTTCGCCGCCATGGCCAACACCGTCTTCACCCAGATGGGCGGCGGCGGCGGGCCGGACGTGATCCGGTTCGACTACATCGACTACTTCGCCGCCGTCGCCGGCAAGCGCGTGGTCCCGCTCGACAACATCATCGACGAGCGGCAATACCGCTTCCGCCCCGCCGACCGCGCTCTCAAGATCGACGGCAAGCGATATGCCGTGGTGTTCGACACCACCAGCTACGCCCTGCTCTACAACCCAACGCTCCTGCCCGGCGGCACTCCGCCCAAGACCTTTGAGGAGTTCCTCCGTGTCGCGCGCGAGGCCACGAAGGATGGCGCCTACGGCTTCGCTTTCCGCGCGACCATGGCCGAGCGGGCGGGGTTCTGGCAGGACCTCTGCAACTTCGTCTACGGCTTTGGCGGCCGCTGGAGCCTGCCCGACGGCACGCTGACCATCAACTCGCCCAAGGTGGTCGACGGCGTGCGGGCCTACAAGGCGATGTACGACTCCGGCGCCACCCCCAAGGGCACGGATGCCGCGACGTACCGCCGCATGTTCTGGGAGGGCAAGCTCGCCATGGAGGTCGACAACGGCGCCGTGCCGACGATCTTCAAGCAATCCAACCCGGCCCTCCCGCTCGCCGCCGCCTTCTCCCCATTCCCGAACCGCGAGCAGGGGTTGATCCTCACCGCGCTCGTCATCAACGCGAACACGAAGGCGAAGGACGCCTCGATCGTGTTCCTGAAGTGGCTGCTGGAGCCCGAGCAGCAGCGCGCGATGCAGGACACGCTCGGTACCGACACGGCCCTCCAGGCAGAGCGGACCGCCGAGGAGAAGGCGCGTGCCCCGTGGCTCGAGACATACGACGCGCAAGGCGCCTACAGCGTCTCCCAACTCGTCACCGGCCACGAGGTCAAGACACCCGAGATCCAACAGGTGGTGCTGGAGCACGTGCTGAAGGTGCTCCAGGCCGGCATGGACCCGCAGCGCGCGATGGACGAAGCCCAGCGCCTGGTGGAGCGCCGGGTCGCACGATAGACGTCGCGTCCGGCCACATCTTTGCGACCCGTCGTCGCGAGCCGAAGGCGCGCCGGTCCAGGAACGACGAGACTGCTCTCGGCGCCCCTGGGCCGTCACGCTTCTCTCGCGACGACGACCCTACCGTGAAGTCGGACCCTACTTCGCGTCCGCGGCCAGCCGAACGCGCACGATCTTGTCCGGGTTCTGCACCGTGCCGCCGCCGCCGCTGCCGCGCTTGATCTTGTCGATCACCTCCATGCCCTGCACCACCTGGCCCCAGATGGTATACTGGCCGTCGAGGTGCGTGGCGGGCGCGAACATGATGTAGAACTGGCTGTTGGCGCTGTTCGGGTCGCCGGTCCGAGCCGCGCCCACCGTGCCGCGCAGGAAGTGCGCCGTCTTGCTGAACTCGGCAGGCACGTTGCCGTACTTGCTCCCGCCCGTGCCGGTACCCGTCGGATCCCCACCCTGGGCCATGAACCCCTCGATGACGCGGTGGAACACCGTGCCGTCGTAGAAGCCCTCCTTCGCGAGCATCTTCACCCGCTCCACGTGCTTGGGCGCCAGGTCCGGACGGAGGCGGATCAGCACCCGGCCGTCCTTCAGGTCCATCACGAGCGTGTTCTGCGGGTCCTCGCCCGCGGGGAGGGTAATCTGGGCTTCGGCGTCGGACATCGTGGTTCCCATCATCATCGGTGTGGCAAGGCCTGCCATGAGCAATGTTCGGCCCAAGTCTCGGCGGTTCATCGGCAACTCCTTCACTTCGCGCGCCCCTACTTCACACGCCCCTACTTCACACGCCCCTACTTCACACGCCCCTACTTCACACGCTCGAGGATCCTCGGCAGCACGGAGGCCGGCACGAAGCTCGTCACATCGCCCCCGAGCCGCGCGATCTCCTTCACGAAGCGGGACGAGATGAACTGGTGGTGCTCGCTCGCCATCAGGAAGACGGTCTCGATCGTGCTGTCCAGCCGGGCGTTCATCCCAGCCATCTGGAACTCGTAGTCGAAATCCGACACCGCACGAAGCCCCCGGATGATCACGCCCGCGTGGACCTCGCGCGCGAACCCGATCAGCAGCCCGCTGAACGGCCGCACCTCGATCGTCGTGCCCGTCCGCTGCACGATCGGCGCCATCTCGGCCTCGACCAGCGCCACCCGCTCCGCGATGGGGAAGAGCGGCCCCTTGCCGGCGTTCTCCGCCACGCCCACCACCAGCCGCTGCACCGTGCGGGCGGCGCGGGCGATGATGTCGATGTGGCCGTTCGTCACCGGGTCGAACGTACCGGGGTAGAGCCCGGTCTTCCGGTCAGGCATCGGGCGCCCCATCGTCCGGCACGGAAGCGGGCGGTGTCTCGCCCCCCGCTTGGCCCCCCGCTTCGCCCCCCGCTTCGCCCCCAGCCTCGCCCGCCGCTTCGCCCCCCGCTTCACCAGCCTCGGGCTCGTCCGGCTCGAGCACGGTGAACACGCTCGTCACCCGCTCCCCCTCGCCCACGCGCAGCACGCGCACCCCCATGCTGGCCCGCCCCGTCACGCGCACCTGGTCCGCCGGCGCCCGGATCACCTGGCCGCCATCCGTCACCAGCATCACCCCGTCGCCCGGCCGTACCGGGAAGCTCGCGACCACCGCGGACCCGTTGCGGGCACTCAGCGTGATGTTCGTGATCCCCTTGCCGCCCCGGCCCGTCACCCGGTACTGCCCGGCAGGCGACCGCTTGCCGAAGCCCATGTCCGTCACCGTCAGCAGGATCTCGCCATCCGAGGCCACGATCTCGTCCGTCTCGGGCGCATCGTCGTTGGCCGCCTCGTCGGGTGCGTCCTCGTCCTCGCTCTCCGCCGCGCGCCCATGCCGCAGCACGGACAGGCTGATCACCTCGTCCCCCTCGCCCAGCCGGATGCCGCGCACCCCCTGGCTGTCGCGCCCCGCGAACACGCGCAGCGTGTCGTCCGTGATCTGGAAGCGGATGCAGCGCCCGAGCTTCGTCGCCAGGAACACGTCCTCGCCCTCCCGGCACGTGGCGACACCGATCAGCCGGTCCCCCTCGTCCAGCTTCATCGCGATGATGCCGGAGCTGCGGATGCGCCCGAAATCGCTCAGCCGGTTGCGGCGCACGCCGCCGCTCGCCGTCGCGAACACGAGGTGCAGCGCCTCCCACAAGCTCTCGTCCTGCGGCAGCGGCAGCACGGTCGTAATCCCGTCGCCGCCCAGCTCCGGCAGCAGGTTCACCAGCGCCCGGCCCTTCGCCGTGGGCGCCGCCTCGGGCAGGCGCCACACCTTCTCGCGGAACACCTTGCCGCCGGTGCTGAAATACAGCGCCCATTGGTGCGTGTGCGCGTTGAAGCTCCGGGTCACCACGTCGTCCCCGCGCGTGCCGGCGCCCGTGCGCCCGCGCCCGCCACGGTTCTGCTGGCGGAACGTCTCGAGCGGCGTGCGCTTGATGAAGCCGTCCCGCGTGATGGTCACCACCATCTGCCCGGGCTCGATCAGGCTCTCGTCGTCCTGGTCCGCCACCGCATCCACGATCGCCGTCATGCGCGGCCGGGCGATCTCGGCCCGCACCTCCACCAGCTCCTCGTGGATGATCTCGAGCCGCCGCACCCGGCTCTCCAGCACGTGCAGCAGCTCGGTGATGCGCACGCCCACCTCGCTCAGCTCCTGCTGGATCTTGTCCCGCTCGAGCCCGGTCAGCCGCGCCAGGCGCAGGTCCAGGATGCCGCGCGCCTGCGCATCCGTCAGGCGCACGTGGCCGTCCACGATCTGGTTGCCGTGGTCCTGGATCAGGTCCAGCAGCGGTTGGATGTCGGCCGCCGGCCAGTCCCGCCCCGTCAGCGCCGCCCGGGCCTCCGCATTGTCCGCGCTCGCGCGGATCACCCGGATCACCTCGTCGATGTTGGCCACCGCGATGGCCAGCCCCACCAGCAGGTGCGCCCGCTCCCGCGCCTTCTCGAGCTCGAACCGCGCCCGGCGCAGCACCACGTCCTCCCGGAACGTGAGCCAGACCGTCAGCGCGTCCTTCAGCCCCATCAGCCGCGGCCGCCCGCCATCCAGCGCGAGGAAATTCACGCCGAAGCTCGTCTGCAGGCTCGTGAACCGGTACAGATGGTTCAGCACCACCTCCGGCGTCGCCTCCCGCCGCAGCTCGAGCACGATCCGCATCCCGTCGCGGTCGCTCTCGTCCCGCATGTCGGAGACGCCCTCGATCGTCTTGCTGCGGATCAGCTCGGCGATCTTCTCGAGCAGCACGTTCTTGTTCAGCTGATACGGGATCTCGGTGACGATGATCGCCGTCCGGTTGCCGCGCATCTCCTCGAACTCGGCCCGTGCCCGCACCACCAGGCTGCCCCGCCCGGTCTCGAACGCGCTGCGGATGCCGCTGCGGCCGAGCAATATGCCGCCCGTCGGGAAGTCCGGCCCGGGCATGATCTTCATCAGGTCCTCGAGCGTCGCATCCGGATGCGCAATCAGGTGCAGCGCCGCATCGATCACCTCGCCCGGGTTGTGCGGCGGAATGTTGGTGGCCATGCCCACCGCGATGCCGTTGGCCCCGTTCACCAGCAGGTTCGGGTAGCGCGACGGCAGCACCCGCGGCTCCTCGCCGCTCTCGTCGTAGTTGGGGACGAAGTCGACCGTGTCCTTGTCGATGTCCACGAGCAGCAGCGCCGCCGAGCGCGCGAGCCGGCTCTCCGTGTAACGCATCGCAGCCGGCGGATCGCCGTCCACGCTCCCGAAATTGCCCTGCCCGTCGATCAGCGGCACGCGCATGCTGAAGCTCTGCGCCATCCGGACCATGGCGTCGTAGATCGAGCTGTCGCCGTGCGGGTGATACTTGCCCATCACGTCGCCCACGATGCGGGCGGACTTGCGATAAGGCTTGTCGGCCGTGTAGCCGCTCTCGTTCATCGCATACAGGATGCGGCGGTGCACCGGCTTCAGCCCGTCCCGCGCATCCGGCAGCGCGCGGCTGACGATGACGGACATGGCATAGTCGAGATACGACCGGCGCATCTCGTCTTCGAGGTTCACCGGGGGCGTGACGGGGCCGGACGTGTCGGAAGCGCTCAAGTTTTCAACCTAGATCGTTACGTGGCGGTCAGAACGGGATCTCGTCGTCGAGATCCCCGCCGCCGCCCTTGGGCGAATCCCAGGAGGGCGCGCCGCCCCCGCGGGCCGCCGGTGCGGACCGTGCGGCCGGGCGCTGCTCATAGCCGCCGCCGCCTTCGCCCATCCCGCCCCCGGGGCCGCCCCCGGGGCCACCGCCGGCACCACCCTCGCGGCCGCCAAGGAACGTCAGCTCACCCTTGAACGGGCCCACGATCACCTCGGTCGTGTACTTGTCCTGGCCACTCGCATCCTGCCACTTCCGTGTCTCGAGCGTGCCCTCGATATACACCGAGGCGCCCTTCTTCAGATACTTCTCGGCGTTCTCGGCAATCCGGTCGTTCTTGATCACCACGTTGTGCCACTGCGTCTTCTCTTTACGCTCGCCCGAGGCCTTGTCGTTCCAGGTCTCGCTCGTGGCCACGGTCATGTTCACGACCTTGCCGCCGTTCTGGAAGCTCCGCGTCTCGGGATCCTTCCCGAGCCGCCCCACCAGGATCACCTTGTTGACCGTCCCCGCCATCTCAGACCTCGCATCCCACGCTGCAACCTAGCCGACATACGGGGCCCCGTCCAACGGACGGGTCATTCCACGAACATCGGCTCCGGCACGATCTCGAACCCTTCGCCGCGCCGGGCCACGTGGGAGAAAGCCGGGAAGTAATGGTGCATGCCCGCCACCAGCAGCTTGTCCGCCGCCGCCATGTCGAACATCCGCCGCCGGCTCGCCTGCGCCCCGGCCGGATCCTGGTCGAACGTCATGCATACCTCCGGATGCGGCGCCTGGACATCCGGCACGTGGACCACGTCCCCATAGATCAGCAGCGACTCCGCCCCGTCCCCGATCCGATACCCGCTATGCCCGGGGGTGTGCCCCGGCAGTGCGATGCGCGTGACGCCGGGCTCGGGGCTCGCGGCCATCGTCATGCGCCCGCGATACGGGGCCGCCGCCGCCTGCGCCCCCTCGAAATACGGCCGCATCTCGGCCGGCGCCGTGGCCATGGCCGTCTCCTCGAGCCAGAACTTCGCCTCCTCCTCCGCAAGCGCCAGCTCCGCGTTCGGGAACACCGCCTTGCCGTCGCGCGTGGACAGCCCACCCGCATGGTCCGGGTGCAGGTGCGTCAGCACCACCTTGTCCACCGAGGCCGGCTGCACCCCCGCCAGCACCATGTTCGTCAGCATGTGCCCGTTCGACGGCCCCATGCTCCCGCCCGACCCGGTGTCGATCAGCACCGTCCGCCCGCCCCGCTGCACCACGAACACGTTGATTGCGAGCCGCGGCGTCGGGCGCCGGAACCGACCCGTCAGCAGCCCCGACGCCGCCTCGGGCGCAATGCCCTGCATGGTCTCGAGCGGCAGGTCCAGATACCCGTCGCTCACCACCGTCACGATCGCGTCGCCCACCTGGCGCCGGTAATACGGAGCGTTCTGCGTCATGCCGCTTTCTCCATTCTCGCTTCACCCATTCGCCCGGCCAGGTCCTGCACGAACTGCCACGCCACCCGCCCCGAGCGGGACCCGCGCGAGACGGACCACTCCGCCGCCGCCGCCCGCAGCGCCTCCACCCCGATCGGCAGGTCCATCGCCCCGGCATACCCCTCGACCATCGCGAAATACGCGTCCTGGTCGCACGCGTGGAACCCGATCCACAGCCCGAACCGGTCGGACAGGCTCACCTTCTCCTCCACCGCCTCGCCCGGGTTGATGGCCGTCGCCCGCTCGTTCTCCATCATGTCCCGCGGCATCAGGTGGCGGCGGTTGCTCGTGGCGTAGAACAGCACGTTGGCCGGCCGCCCCTCGATCCCGCCATCCAGAACCGATTTCAGCGCCTTGTAGTCCGCATCCTCCCGCTCGAAGCTGAGGTCGTCGCACAGGATCAGGCAGCGCCGCGCCTGCCCCCGCAGCATGTTCAGCAAGGGCGGCAGCGTGCGGATGTCCTCCCGATGGATCTCGATCAGCGCGAGGCTCCCGGGCTGCTCCCGGTTCGCCTCGGCATGCGCCGCCTTCACTAGGCTCGACTTGCCCATGCCCCGCGCGCCCCACAGCATGGCGTTGTTGGCCGGCAACCCGCGCGCGAACCGCCGGGTGTTCTCCAGCACCAGTGCCTTCTGCCGGTCGATCCCCTGCAGCAGCCCCGCCGCCACGCGGGACACGTCGGCCACGGGCTGCAAACCCCCCATCCCGTCGCCCTTCCCCGGATGCCACACGAACGCGTCGGCCGCATGCAGGTCCGGCGCCGCATTCGGGGGCGGCGCCAGCCGCTCGAGCGCGCCGGCGATGCGCGCCAGGAGGTCCTTGGTCTTGTTCATCGAGTCCTGTGCTTGACGGGGTCCGGCGCCAAACTATGGTCCGCCCCACCGCACGGCAAGCACGCTCGACAGGACAAAGACATGCTCATCTCCCCCGCCTACGCCCAGGACGCCGCCGGCGTGATGGCCTCCGTCACCCAGTTCGTGCCGCTGCTGCTCATCTTCGGCGTGTTCTACTTCCTGCTCATCCGCCCGCAGCAGAAGCGCCAGAAGGAAATGAAGGCCGCCCTGGGCGCGCTGCGCCGGGGAGACCGCGTCGTCACGGGCGGCGGCATCATCGGCACCATCCAGCGCGTGAAGGAAGGCTCCGACGAGGTCGAAGTCGAGATCGCGCCGAACCTGCGCGTCACGGTCCTCCGGGACACCATCGGCACCGTCATGAAGCCCGCAACGGCCGCGAACGACACGAAGTAGAGCCCTCGCCAACGGGGAGCGGGAAAATGCCCTCTCCCCCTGGGAGAGGGTTGGGTGAGGGTCGTGCCACCAGGGCCGCCCCCCCCCAACAGCGTTACTTCAGCCGGCTGGCCGCGAACTCGTAGTTCGCCAGCTTGTCCAGCCAGTTCGTCACGTAGTCCGGACGGCGGTTGCGGAAGTCCAGGTAGTAGCTGTGCTCCCACACGTCGCAGCCCAGCAGCGCCGTGCCCTCGCCGGTGGCCAGCGGGTTGCTGCCGTTCGGCGTGCGCGTGCACTTCAGCTTGCCGTCCGCACCCTGCACCAGCCAGGCCCAGCCGCTGCCGAACTGGCCCACGGCGGCCGCCTTGAACGCGTCCTTGAACGCCTGCACGCTGCCGAAATCGGCCACGATCTTGCTCTCGAGGCTGCCCGGCATCGTCCCGCCCGTCGGGCTCATGTTCTCCCAGAACAACAGATGGTTCCAATGCTGCCCGGCGTTGTTGAACACCGGCGCCATGTCCGGCTTGCCGTTCGCCAGCTTCACGATCTCGTCCAGCGACTTGCCCTGCAGAGCCGGGTCCTTCTCCACGAAGCCGTTCAGCGCCGTCACGTAGGCCTGGTGGTGCTTGCCGTGGTGCAGCTCCAGCGTCTCCTGCTGCATCTGGCGCGACGCGAGCGCGGAGGTCGAATAGGGCAGGTTGGGCAGTTCGAACGCCATGGCGCAGTCCTCGAGGGTTGATTGCGGGCGGAGAGTGGGCGCGGCCCCCCGCTTGCGTCAAGCTTGCGCCCCTGCCCTGCCGCGGTCATCTCCGTTGCATGCCTGAATTGTCCGACATCGGCGCGTTCGCGCGCCGGCACGACCCCGACCGCTACTTCACGGCCCTCTTCGCCCCGGCAGCCCGGCGCGAGGCGCTGTTTGCGCTGTACGCCTTCAACCACGAGCTCGCCCGCGCCCGCGAGACGGTGCGCGAGCCCTTCGCCGCGCTGATCCGCCTGCAATGGTGGCGCGAGGTGGCCGAGGGGGCCCGCCGCCGCCACGAGGTGGCCACACCGCTCGGCGAAGCGATCGACGCCGGGCACCTGGCCGCGCCGGACCTCGCCGCCCTGGCGGAGGCCCGCGAGGCGGAGGCCGAACCGATGGAGACGCGCGAGGCCTTCGACGCCTACCTGCTCGGCGCTCAGGGCGGCCTCATGGTCGCCGCCGCCCGTGCGCTGGGCCATGCGGACGCGGAGGCGCTTCGCCCCTGGGGCGCTGCCTACGGCCTGGCCGGACAGCTCCGCAGCATCCACGCCCTCGCGCGCCAGGGCCGCTGCACGCTGCCCGAGGATCTGCTCGCCGAACACGGCCTGACGCCGCACGCAGTCATCGCCGACCCGGCCCACCCCGGCCTCACCCCCGTCCGCGCAGCCTTGCTTACCCAGGCCAACGGCTGGTTGGCCGCCCGCCCGCCCGTGCCGCGCGCCACCAGGGCCGCCGCGCTCCCGGCGGTCTATGCGCGACGAGACCTCGACCGGCGCTGCCCTCCGGGCGAGCGCCCGTTCGCCGACCGCCTGGCAGTGACCTGGGCCGCGCTGACCGGCACGACCTGAAATGGAAAAGGCGCTGCCGAAGCAGCGCCCTCGTCGAACCGTCCCTTGCGGGAAGGATCAGGCCGCCTTGCGACGACGCAGCAGGCCGGCACCAGCCAGACTGGCGCCCAGCAGGACGAGGCTGGCAGGCTCGGGAACCGTCGTCGTCGGAACGTCGTAGACATACGTCACCGTCACGTCGGCTGCAGCCTGCGTGTTGATCTGCGCAACGATGTTGCCAGGGCCGGTTGCAGTCGACGAGCCAGCGGCCGTGACCGGAAGCGCGATCGTGCTCCCGGCAGTGCCCGAGAACAGCGCCAGGTCAGCGGCCGACGTCAGAAGGCCGGAATCGGCCAAGGTGCTGCCCGTCAGGCCGGCGAACGTGTCGCCCGACGTGCCGCCGAAATCGGTCACGCCATCATATGCCGTCTGCGTCGCCGTGCGGGTCTGGGTCGGGACGACCGCAACCAGCGTGGTGTTGTCAGGGCGCGTCAAGGTCACCGTCGCGGCGGCCGTGCCAGTGACGGTCGACGGGGCGGCGTCGAGGCTCTCGAACCGGATGGTGGAGACCACCATGCCATTCAACACAAACTGGACGCTTTGCAGCGTGCCCAGCGCCGTGTCGAACTTCGGCACCAGGAAGGACCTCGTGAAGTTCGTCGTGGTCAGCGGGACTGAGATCGCCGGGCCGGGAGGCACCACGCCATAGCTAATGGTGGCGGCCGAAGTGGCCGAAACCGACACGGCGAGCATAGCGCCGGCAAAAAGGACAGTTTTGATCGACATTGAAGGCTCCATCTATGTAAACGGGCTCAACCCGCACGGAAGCCCTCATACAAAATACATGCCAGTCGATAACGTGATGATTTCGTATCAGTTCGTATTTGCAGTCGCGACTTAGGTGTAAAGAATAGAGACAAACCGATACTTGCAATATTCAATACTATATTACGCTTTCTGACATGGCTCTTTCTGGATGAACCACGGGTGACCGGCACGTCCAAAAACGAAAAAGGGCGCTGCCGAAGCAGCGCCCCTCTCGAACCGTCCCTTGCGGGAAGGATCAGGCCGTCTTGCGACGACGCAGCAGGCCGACACCGGCCAGACCGGCGCCCAGCAGGGCGAGGGTGGCGGGCTCCGGCACGCGCGTGACGGGCGCGTCGAACGTGTACGTCACCGTCACGTCGGCCGCAGCCTGCGTGTTGATCTGCACGACGAGGTTGCCAGAGCCCGAGGCGCTCGACGAACCAGCGGCCGAAACCGGCAGGGTGATCGTGCTGCCAGGACCGCCCGAGAACAGCGTCAGGTCAGCCGACGACGTCAGAACGGGCGAGGTGGCCAGCGTGCTGCCGGTCAGGCCCGCGAACGTGTCGCCCGACGTGCCGCCGAAGTCGATAAAGCCATCGAACGCCGTCTGCGGGGCGCTACGCGTGTTGCTCGGGATGACCGCGACGAGCGTGCTGGAGTCGGGCCGCGTCAGCGTAACCGTCGCCTGGGCCGTACCGGTGATCGTCGACGGAGCGTTGTCGAGGCTCTCGAACTTGATGGTGGAGACCACCGTGCCGTTCAGCGAGAACTGGACGCTCTGGAGCGTGCCCAGCGCCGTGTTGAACTTCGGCACCGTCACGGTCGAGTTGAAATTGGTCGTGGTCAGCGGCACGGAAATCGCCGGGCCGGGCGGCACGACGCCGTAGCTGATGGTCGCGGCCGTCGCGGCCGAGACCGACACGGCGAGCATCGCGCCGGCAAAAAGGACAGACTTGAACGTCATCTACATCTCCAACAAACGACGGGCTGAGCCCGCATGCCGAGGGCGATACAAGACGCGTGCCAACCGTCAACATGTTGTTTTTACGAGGCATAATTGTAAGTGTGCCAGTAACCTGTAAAATTTCCTGACATATGTTGACCGGGCAAACCAAAACCGGCCCTGCAACCATCGTGTGCCCAGGCCTCGAAACCAAAAAGGGCGCTGCCGAAGCAGCGCCCTTCTCGAACCGTGCCTTGCGGGGAGGATCAGGCCGCCTTGCGACGACGCAGCAGGCCGACGCCAGCCAGACCGGCGCCCAGCAGGGCGAGGGTGGCGGGCTCCGGCACGCGCGTGACGGGCGCGTCGAACGTGTACGTCACCGTCACGTCGGCCGCAGCCTGCGTGTTGATCTGGGTGATCAGGTTGCCAGCGCCCGCGGCGGACGACGTGCCGGCTGCGCTGATCGGCAGCGTGATGGTGCTCCCGGCAGCGCCCGTGAACAAAGTCCTGTCGGCCGCCGACGTCAGCAGGCCGGAGTTGGCCAGCGTGCTGCCCGTCAAGCCGGTGAACGTCGTGCCGGACGTGCCGCCGAAATCGATCACGTTGTCGAAGGCGGTCTCAGCCGCGGTACGCGTCTGCGACGGCAAAACCGCAACGAGCGTGCTGCTGTCCGGGCGGGTCAGCGTGATGGTCGCAGAGGCCGTGGCCGTGATCGTCGCTGGGGCCGCATCGAGGCTCTCGAACTTGATGGTCGAAACCACCGTGCCGTTCAGCGAGAACTGGACGCTCTGCAGCGTGCCCAGCGCCGCATTGAACTTCGGCACCGTAACCGACGAGGTGAAGTTCGTCGTGGTCAGCGGGATCGAAATCGCCGGCCCGGGAGGCACGACGCCGAAGCTGATGGTCGCGGCCGTCGCGGCCGAGACCGACACGGCGAGCATCGCGCCGGCAAAGAGGACAGACTTGAAGGACATGGGAATCTCCTGTGGTGGACGGCGGGCAGGACCCGCTCGAAGAGGCGGTTAACAAGAAGCGTGCCACAGCTTAACCGCCTGATACGGCACGTCGCGGCAACGTGAGCGGGAACGGCGTGTAACGAAATCTGACGTGGCATCAAACAAACTTTCACCAGATTTAACGGTTAACAGGATGCCCAGGCCCGAGTGGCGCTGCTACCCTGCGATCAAAGGAGACGAATATGGCAACGAGGACATGGAACGGTTCGGACGCTGATTTCTCGGTGGCGGCCGACTGGTCCCCCGCGGGCGTACCTGGCACCGGAGACATCGCCGTCATCAACGCCGGCACCGTGACGCTCACCGGCCGCCTGACCGCGTCCGAGCTGCAGCTCGCTTCGACGTTTGCCGGGAGCCCGCTCCTGGTCGCCACCAGCTTCCTCGTGGATGCCGGGCAGAAGGTCGGTATCACCGCCGCCGGGGCAAACTCCACCCTGCGCCTCGCCGGCGCGGCGATGAACCGCGGCGCCTACACCCTCTCGGCGACAAGCCCAGGCGTTTCCTCCATCTCCCTGATCGACGCCGCCAGCGGCCCGACGACCTTCGACAACCAGGGCGGCGTCACGCTGCTCGGCAGCTTCAGCATCCTGCGCAACTCGGGCGCCAACGGCGCGAACCAGTTCCTGAACAACGGCACCGTGGCACTCCGCGCGGTCTCGAGCGGCAACAACTACCTCTACCTCTCCGGCGCACTCGGGGGGTCGGGCACGGTCCGCCTCAACAACAACGCCGTGCTCGAGGCCGCCAACGTCGTCGGCGCCGGGCAGACCGTCCTGTTCGAGGCCGGCACGGGTGTCGCGAGCCGCCTGCAGATCGACTTCCCCGACCTCTTTCGGGCCAAGCTGTCCGGCTTCGGCGCTGCCGACACGATCGGCGCCTTCACGCCCGATTGGGACGCCTACAACTATACCGTCACCACAGGCGGCGGCACGCTCACCCTCACCAAGGCCGGCAGCGCCGTCTCGGCCTTCAACTTCGTCGGCGCTTACACGCAGGCCGACTTCCAGCTCACCGGCAGCGGCGGGACGACGGGCGTCGCCACGACAACGATCCGCACCACCAAGGCGGACGCCGCGCAGACCATCTCGTTCACCGACATCGTCACAGGCGTCGTCGGCTCGGACGTCGCGGGCAACTACTCCGACGTGAACGTGCCCAACCTGCAAAAGAGCTACTTCTGGGGCTACGACACCCCGGTCGCCATCCGCGCGGACGTCGGCAACGTGTTCCTCAAGGGCGGCGCCGGCGGGGACGCGCTCCAGGTCACGGGCGGCAACAACGTCATCGATGGCGGCGGCGGCTCCAACTACCTCATTGGCGGCACGGGCACCGATGGCGGAGCCGACACCTTCTTCGTCGACGGCCGCGGCAACGTCGAGACCTGGTCGACCATCCTCAACTTCCACAAGGGCGACCTGGCCGTGATCTTCGGGTTCCGGCAGGGGACCAGCAGCCAGGACTGGTTCGACAATGACGGCGCGGCCGGGGCGTCCGGCTACACGCTGCACTCCCGCCTGGCCGGTACCGACCCGGGCTACACCGGCTCCATGACCTTCGCCGGCATCGATCGCGCGACTGCCGACGCGAAGTTCGAGATCACCTACGGCAGCCAGGCGGCCCAGGGCAACGACTACATCCTGATCCGCTACACCTGAGTTAGAAGCCCTGCGGACGAGGCCCCGCCTCTCCCTCTCCCCTTGGAGAGGGCCGGGGCGAGGGCCTCGGCCGAACGCGCCTACCCCGCCCGCCGCAGCTTCGGCGCAGGAAGCAGCGGCCGCAGGAACCGCCCGGTATGGCTACCCGGGTTCGCTGCCACCTGCTCCGGCGTGCCCTCGGCAACGATCCGCCCGCCGCCCTCGCCACCTTCGGGCCCGAGGTCCAGCACCCAGTCGGCGGTCTTGATCACCTCGAGGTTGTGTTCGATCACCACCACCGTGTTGCCCTGGTCCACCAGCGCGTGCAGCACCTCCATCAGCTTCCGCACGTCCTCGAAATGCAGCCCGGTCGTCGGCTCGTCCAAGATGTAGAGCGTCCGCCCCGTCGCCCGGCGCGCCAGCTCCTTGCTCAGCTTGATCCGCTGCGCCTCCCCGCCCGACAGCGTCGTCGCCGATTGGCCCAGGCTGATGTAGCCGAGCCCCACCTTCTGCAGGATGCTGAGCCGGTCGTGGATGCGGTTCACCGCCGAGAAGAACGGCACCGCCTCGTCCACCGTCATGGCCAGCACTTCCGCAATCGACTTGCCGCGGAACTTGATCTCGAGCGTCTCGCGGTTGTAGCGCTGCCCCTTGCACGTGTCGCACGTCACGAACACGTCCGGCAGGAAGTGCATCTCGATCTTGATCAGCCCATCGCCCTGGCAGGCCTCGCACCGCCCGCCCTTCACGTTGAAGCTGAACCGGCCGCTCTTGTAGCCCCGCGCCCGAGCCTCCGGAAGCTCCGCGAACCAGTCCCGGATGGGCGCGAACAAATCCGTGTAGGTCGCCGGGTTGCTCCGCGGCGTGCGCCCGATGGGGCTCTGGTCGATGTCGATGATCTTGTCGAGCAGCTCCATCCCCTCGATCCGCTCGTGCGGCGCCGGCACCTCGCCCGAGCCCATCAGCCGCCGGCTCGCCGCCTTGAACAGCGTGTCGATGATGAGCGTGGACTTGCCCCCGCCCGACACGCCCGTGATGCAGGTGAACACCCCCATCGGCACCGCCGCCGTAACGTTCTTCAGGTTGTTCCCGCGCGCGCCCACCACCCGCAGCATCCGCTTCGCGTCGAACTTGCGCCGCTTCGGGATCGGGATGCCCCGTCGCCCCGAGAGATACGCGCCCGTCACGCTGTCCGGATGCCTCGCCACCTCGTCCGGCGTGCCCTGCGCGATCACGTAGCCGCCGCCCAGCCCGGCCGCCGGGCCCATGTCGATCAGGTGGTCGGCCGCGCGGATGGCGTCCTCGTCGTGCTCCACCACCAGCACCGTGTTGCCCAACGCCTTCAAGCGCCGCAGCGTGCCCAGCAGCCGCTCGTTGTCCCGCTGGTGCAGCCCGATGCTCGGCTCGTCCAGAACATACAGCACGCCCGTCAGCCCCGACCCGATCTGGCTCGCGAGCCGGATCCGCTGGCTTTCCCCGCCCGACAGCGTCGTGCTCCCCCGCGCGAGCGTCAGGTAGTCCAGCCCCACATCCACCAGGAACTGCAACCGGTCCACGATCTCCCGCAGGATCCTCCGCGCGATCTCGGCCCGCTGCGGCGTCAGCGTCTCGCCCACGCCCTCGAACCAGCCCAGCGCCCGGCGGATCGAAAGCTCGCTAGCCTGCGAGATGGTCTGCCCCGCTATCTTGACCGCCAGCGCCTCGGGCTTCAGCCGCGCGCCGATGCACACCTTGCACGGCTTGTCCGCCTGGTAGCGCCCCAGCTCTTCCCGCACCCAGGCGCTGTCCGTCTCGCGCAGCCGCCGCTCGAGGTTGTGGACCACGCCCTCGAATGGCTTCTTCACCTCGTAGGCCCGAACCCCGTCCTTGTAGGTCAGCGTGATCGGCTCCTCGCCCGAGCCGTGCAGCACAGTCTGCCGCACCTGCTCCGGCAGATCGTGCCACGGCGTCCGCGTGCTTACTTTGTAATGCCGCGCGATGCCCTGCAGCGTCTGGTCGTAATACGGCGTTTGCGCACCGGCCCACGGCGCCACCGCCCCCTCGGCCAGGCTCACCCGCTCATCCGGCACCACCATGCCAGGGTCGAAGAACTGCTCGATCCCGAGCCCGTCGCAGGCCGGGCAGGCCCCGTGCGGCGAGTTGAAGCTGAACAGCCGAGGCTCGATCTCCTCGATCGTGAAGCCGCTCACCGGGCAGGCGAACCGGCTGCTGAACACGGTCCGCGCGCCGCTGGTCGCGTCCTCGGCATACACAACGCCGTCCGCCAGCCCCAGCGCCGTCTCGAAGCTGTCCGCCAGCCGCGTCTCCAGCCCGGCCTTCACCACGACCCGGTCCACCACCGCCTCGATGTCGTGCTTGGTCTTGCGGTTCAGCGCCGGCACGTCCGCAATCTCATAGAGCGTGCCGTCAACCTTGGCCCGCGTGAACCCGCGGCGCTGCAACTCGGCCAGCTCCTTGCGATACTCGCCCTTCCGGTCCCGCACCACCGGCGCCAGCAGCAGCAGCCGCGTGCCCTCCGGCATGGCCAGCACCCGGTCCACCATCTGCGCCACGCTCTGCGCCTCGATCGGCTCCCCCGTGGTCGGCGAATACGGCACCCCCACCCGCGCCCACAGCAGGCGCATGTAGTCGTGGATCTCCGTCACCGTGCCAACGGTGCTCCGCGGGTTGCGGCTGGTGGTCTTCTGCTCGATCGAGATCGCCGGGCTCAGCCCCTCGATGCTGTCCACGTCCGGCTTGCCCATCAGCTCCAGGAACTGCCGCGCATAGCTGCTCAGGCTCTCGACATACCGCCGCTGCCCCTCGGCATAGATGGTGTCGAACGCGAGCGAGCTCTTCCCCGAACCGGACAGCCCGGTGATGACGGTCAGCTGGTCCCGAGGGATGTCCACATCTATGTTCTTGAGGTTGTGCTCGCGCGCGCCGCGGACACGGATGGAGCCGGACATGCGTCGCCCTCTGACCGTCTGTTCTACAATCGTTCACATTCTATATGGCAGCGCCGCCCGAGAAAGGGAAGGAGCACGTCTCCCCCTCCCCTTGCGGGAGGGGGCCCGGGGGGAGGGGGGCAACATGCGCGGACACCGAGAACCAGCGCCGCCGGTCACCCCTCCCCCAGCCCCACCCGCACGGGGAGGGGGGAAGACCTACGCCCCTGCACCATCCGCGCCGCCCGCTGCAGCCCGGCCACCTGCTGCTCCGCCCAGCTCCCCGTCGCTAGCGCCTCCTCGGCCCCCGGGTCCCCAGTCTGCACATAGGCGCGGTCGAAGTCGGCCGTGCGGAACAGCATGTCCCACCAGGGCAGGATCGCCCCGTAATTGGCGCTCCGCTGCCCCGCCGCCAGCACGCCGTGGTGCGAGCGGTGGAACCGCGGGCTGATCAGCAGCCTGTCCCCCAGCCAGCCGAACGACACCCGCGCATTGGCATGGCTCAGGCTCTCGAGGAACCGCAGCAGCAGCACGAGCAGCGGGAACTGCAGCGGCGGGATGCCGATCAGAAGCCCGATCAGGATGAACCAGGCCGTCCCGATCACCTCGTCCACCACGTGGTTCCGGTCGTCGCTCCAGAACGTCATCTGCCGCTGGGCGTGATGCACGGAATGCAGCGCCCACCACCAGCCATAAGTGTGGGACAGCCGGTGCCGCCAATACTCGGCGAAGTCCAGGATCACGGCGTAGCAGAGGAACGTCACCACCGGATGCCCGAGCAGCCCGGGGATCAGCCGCTCCAGCGTGGGCGGCACGTAGCCATGGTCCGTGAGCCAACCGGCCATCGAACTCTGCAGGCCGTAAAACAACACGTAGGTTACGAGAGGCAGGATACCGACACGGCTGAGCAACGTGTAGAAGATGTCCACCCAAACCGCGCCCTGGTCCTCCCACCGCTCCACCGGCCGCCACCGCTCGAGCGGCAGGCACACTGCCAAGGTCACCGCGACCTGCGCCACCCCGTAGCAGGCGAAGAGCGCCCAATTGAAGGACACGTCCTCCCAGGCCATCAGCCCGGCCGCATACAGCGCCGGCAGCAGCGCCTGCTCCTGGATCCAGCCCGCGACCAGGTGGAACGGGTCCATCATCGCGAGGCGACGGCCGCCGGGGCCGCGTTGCTGAGGAATATCCCATGCGGCGAGCGCCCCACCGCGATCTGCTGCACCGCCCCCGTCGCCGGATCCAGCACGGCCACCTTCTGCGCAAACCGCAGCGTGATCCACAGCTTCCCGTCCGGCGCGAAATCGATGCAGTCCGGCCCGCCGCCCAGCTTGAAGCTCCGCCCCGGCACCAGCGTTGCGGCGTCCACGGCCACGGTCGTCCCGTCCACCCGGTTGTTCACCCACAAGGTCTTGCCGTCCGGGGACGGGAACAGCTGGTGCGCCCCACGCCCCGTCCGCACCCGGCGCTCCACGCTGCCATCGGCCGGGTTCAGCACGGCGAAGTGGTCGCTGCCCATGTTCGCCACCAGCAGCTTCCCCTGGTGCCAGATGATCCCGGCCGGCGCGGCCCCCACCTCCGCCACCCACAGCGGCGCCATCCGCACCAGGTCGAACGCCGCCACCTTGTTCGTGCCCTGCAACGTGACGTAAGCCACCGAGCTGTCCGGCGAATAGGCCAGGTGGCTCGGCATCGTCCCCGCCGGGAACCGCTTGGCCAGCGTCATCGTCGCCGCCGCATAAACGTCCACCTGGTTCCGCGCGAGGCCAGTCACCACCAGCCACTTGCCGTTCGGGCTGAAGGCCAAGTGATAGGGGTCGCTGACCGGCAGGCGACGGCGGATGTCACCCGTCGCCGGGTCGAGGAACAGCATCTCGTTGCCGCCCGCATCGCCCACCAGCAGCTCCCGCCCGCCCGGCGCCAGCACCAGGTGGTGCGGCTCCCGCAGCACCGGGATCCGCCGCAGCTCCGTGCCGCGCGCCATGTCGAGCACGCTGAGGCTCGCCTCGCCGGAGTTCACCACCACGGCGATGCCGGATGCGAAGGCAGGCGGAGCCAGCAGCAGCAGGGCGAGGACGAGACGGAGCATGCGGGGGCGCGCCTTGCAGGACGGAGCTTCAGATGGCGCGCAAACTAGCACAGGCAACCCCCTGCGCCACAACCGTTCAGGGCACCCGCAAGTCAGTCAGCCTGCACAGATCCACCCGCCGCTTCTCCGACGCCTCGCCATTCGCGAACACCACCCGCACGTCGAACGTGCACTCCCCCCGCGGCAGCCGCACCACGAACGTGCCGCCAGCCACCACCGTCCCCACCCCCAGCAGATCCTGCCCCCAGCCATCCACGCTCGGCGCCGTCACATATAGCGCGTTCACCGGGGACCGGCTGCGGTTGACCAGGCGAAACGACGGGTCGTTCGACACCCGGTCCGCGCGCCCGCCGCCCTCGTTGGCCCCCACGCCGGACGGGAACGTCAGTAGCTCCACCTGGCACGTGTTCACCCGCCGCCGCTCCTCGGGCCGCCCATCGGCGAACACCACCCTGATGTCGTACAAGCAATTTCCATCCGCCGGCAGCCGCACCGGAAACGCCATGCCGGGCGTGATCAGGCTCGAGCCCAACCGGTCCCGCCCCCACCGATCCACCCCGGCCGGCGTGGCATAGATCTCGTTGATGGCCTGCGTGCCACGGTTGACCAGCGAGAACGATGGGTTCGGCACCGGTTGAGCTGAGCACGCGCCGGCCACCGCCCACGCCGAGGTCCCCAGGATGACACTGACCACGCCCCGCATTCGAACCTCCACCGCCGGCTTGCCATAAGTTGTCTCGGCAACGGCCGGCATCGCATCAATCATGAACGCTGAAAAGGCTGGAAGCGTGCTGGCCCGGTCCTGCTGCGCCGGGCTTCATGCAGCGTTCGCCCGCTCTCCACGCGCGTCCTGGCCGAGCAAATACGTCACGATCATATGCGGCAGGGTGAGGGCTGCAATCATCCTGAACAGCGGTGCCAGGATGCCTTCGGTCACTTCCGGGTTCCATAAGGCCAACCCGGACAGGCCGGCGCCGGATATGAGGCTCGCAGGCACGATGACCCGGGCCAACCAAGCCGTTGCCACCACCCCGTCGTTCGGGCTGTGCCACGCCCCGAGCCGCAGCATGTGCCGGATGGAGTGCCCGGCGGCAAAGTAGAGCCCGAACGCCAGCAAAGGCGGCAGCAGCACGAAGCCAAGTGCGGTCGCCAGCCGCTCCGCCACGCAGCGCCGCTCCCGCCAGGCCGCAACCAGCGTCCATGCGAACAAGGCTGTCCAGGGTGGCAGCAACCATGCGGTGCCGGCCAGCATGGCCTCCATGGCCGACGCCGACACCTCCGCAAGTGCGGCCAGCACGGGCGCCGCCTGCGCCGGATGCAGCGCCATCGGCAGCAGCAGCGGCATGCCACCGTAGGCGAGCAGGGCAACCACCCGAGGCACCTGCGCGGGGGCAAGCTCATCCTCCATGTCGCCCAGGCCGAAATGCAGCACCGTCCCCATCAGGAACACGGCCAGCGTCGAAGCCGGCGCGGCTGCCCACGCGAGCCAGACGAGCCCTGCCAAACCGAGGTAGCCCAGGCCGAACCACACCCACCACAGACGCCCCAGATGCTGCAACCGCGGGCGGGCGACCAGGTGATCGAACGCGCCATGCGGCACACCCACCACGACCATCCCCGCGAGCAGCACCGCGACCTGGCCGCCCGAGCGAGGGACGACACCCGCCACCGCGGCCAGGCCGAATCCGGCCATCAGAAGTGTCGCGCCAAGCGACTGCGCCCGCAGCGCGGGGCCTAGCCAGCCGTTTCCGGATGCAGCCATTCCATCTCCCCCATCGCCAGGCGCGCGGCAGCGCCCGCCACCGGCAGCAACGGCATCGCTGCCGTCACGGCGAACAAGTCGGCGAGGCTCGCACGGTCGTTGAGGAACCGGACCAGGGCGCCCGGCGCACAGCCCTCGAACAATCCAGTGAACAGCCCCGCCGCAAGGTCCGGCTTCGTTTCGAGCAACTGCAGCAGCACGCGGTCCATGTAGCGCACCACGCCGGGCCGCGGACGCGCAGGCCGGGGCTGGCGCCCTGCCGCCAGGTCGGCCACGATCGAGTCGCACCGGGCCTGGATGGCGTTGAAGGCGTAACCCGTGCTCGGGCGCGTTGCCCCGCCCGCCGTGCCCAACGGCAGCAGCCGGGCACCCGCGCGCGGCTGGAACACCGGATCCATCGGTAGCGCCCCCCGTTCCTCGAACCCCACCGTGTATCGGTGAACGCCGTGCCGCTCGGCCATGTAGGCACGGATCGCGGCCCGGTGGTCCGGCAGCGGCCGGCAGGCGGGCGCAAACCAGGTGTCCTCCACCAAGGCGTGCCGCGGCGAGGTGGGCAGCACGTAGGTGAAGTGCGCCGCCCCGCCATGCCGCCCGCCCTGCCCGCAGCGGAAATCCATGATCGTCGCCACGCCAGGATCGAACACCGGCTCCTCGGTCGTGATCTCCTGCCCGAGGAACGCCTGGCTCAGGCCATGCCGACCGATGGTTCGGGGCGGCCGCGTGTCGAACGCCAGCGCGGCCCGCACCACTCCGCTCTGCAGCCGCACACGCACGCCGTCGCCGTCCTCCACCGCATCCGCCATGGTGCCGAGCCGTAGCTCGATGTGCGAGGCTGCACGCACACGCTCCAGAGCGACACGGTAGAACGCGTCGGACTGGATCGTCGCGTAGTGCAGGCCCGCGGCACCGCAAACAAACTCCCGCCGGCCATCGGCCACGGCCCACCGCTCCCACCGGTGCGCGACCGCGTCCTCGAACGGATGCGGCTGCACGGACCAGTATGACCAGGTACGGTCCCGTCTGTATGTCGTCCGCGGCTCCACAAGCAGTATGCGCAACCCGGCATGACACGGCGCAGCCAGCCGGGCAGCGAGGCTCAGCCCCGCCAAGCCGGCCCCCAGGATCGCCACGTCGTAATCGGCCCGGCTCATGCCTGGATGCCCGGAAGCCCGCGCAGGTCGGCATGCAACGACCCGTCGTGCGGCCCGGCTCGCGTGCTGCCCACGACGCAACCCGTCAAAAGGCCCACCTTGCGCCACATCGGCACCACGCACCGCCCAGCCTGAAGGTAGCCCGGCCCCTTGCGCAGAATCCGAAGGCCGATCTCTTCATAGAGCCGGCCGGCGGCCCGTATGGCCGGACGCATCCGTGGCGGCAGGTAGTGAAAGCCCCGCGCCGCACTGCGGTAGCGCTGGTCCGCACGGGCCAGCACGCAGCGGACCGCGGCAAAAACCGCGTCCGGCGCGTTCATCACGTCAGCCGGGCCAAAACCCTGAGGCAACCACGCCGCCGGAAGATACAACCGTCCCTGCGCCGCATCCTCGGCCACGTCGCGTGCGATGTTCGTCAGCTGCATCGCCACGCCCAGATCGATGGCGTGCGGCCTTGCCTGCGGATGGTTCACGCCGAGCACTGCGCACATCTGGAGCCCCACGGTGCCCGCAGCCCCATAGGCATACCGGAGCAGCTCCGCCTCGTCTGCCAGCCGGACCTGGCCGGTGTCCGACACTACCGTGTCGATGAGCGCGACAGCAGCACCAGTGCTAGCACCCGCGCTCGCGCGCAACGCCAGGAATTGTGCAGCCAGGGCGTGAGACCTGTCCCCAGCCAACACGGCCCGCCGCAGGTCGAGCAAGCCGGCCCGTGCGGCCTGCGGGTCATCACCCTCGTCGGCCATGTCATCGACCGCGCGACAGAACGCGTAGAGCGAGGCAGCTACGGCCAGCGCATCATGCGGCAGCAACCGCCCGGCCAGCCGAAAGGTACGGCCGTGCCGGGCCAATACGGCCAAGGTTTGGGCCACCATGGTTGGGGCCAGCACGGCCGCTTGGGCAGGTGTGCCGGGCCAACGACCCGCTCGCTCGTCGTTGGCCCGGCAGGTGGGAGAAACCACCACGTCCTACTCGGCAGCGACGCGGCCCGAAGGATAGGCGCCGGCGACGCTGCCCGACTCCTCTGCTTCCGACTTTCGCACCGCGATCGAATAAATGAACAGTCCGTAGGCGACCTTCGAGATGACGTCGGCCACCGTGTAGCCAACCTGGACAGCCGTCGTCGCGCCGCCGCCCTGGAAACCGATCATGGGGAACACATACACGACCGGGTAGAAGGCCCAGCTGAGAACCGTGATCCAGCGGGCAGCGCTCACCATGCCACGCACCTCGACCGGCTGCTTCTCGATCGATGCGCGCAACCCCGCGAACAGGTCATACACGATCACGAGGAACGGGATCATCGCCAAGGCCCAGAACAGCCAACGCGTGTTGTAGGAGGGCGAGATTTCGCCAGGGTAGCCAAGCACCACCATCAGGGCTGCCAGCAAGCCCAGGCGAGTCGCCTTCGCGATCGTCTCGGCGCGCGAAAGCTTCATCACGAGGATCAGTTCGATCAGCAGCAGCGGCACCGTCAGCAGCCAGTCGACATACCGGTAGCCGTCGTTGAACGCGACGCCAGTCTCGGTGATCTTCCCGCCGACGACCGTGTAGGCCGCCTCCCAGCTCTGGAAGATCCGGAAGTAATGATAACAGGCGATTAGCGTCACGAGGCCGGTGATGCTGATGGCCGTCCGGTAGCCCTTCGAGACCTGCCCCCGACTGGCAAAGAAGAACACCGTTGCCGCACCCATCGCAGCAATGGTGAACGAGAACGCATTATAGACAAGATCGAATTGTGGCACCGTAAGATTGAGCATCGTTGATCTCCAAGGGGTTGCATTGTGAACGGTTCGGCCAAGCACCGAGCATTGACGGCAGACAGGCCGGACCTTGTCACGGGTATGTGTGCCACCTACCGATAATTGGACCGGCGCAATCTCGTGGCATCAGCGTGCGTAATCGCTTCCTTGACACACGCGTGCCCGGACAGTTAGCGCGTGTCTGCCGGGGCAAAGCGGCATCGCACCAGCCGTGATCAGGGGGCGAGCACCGTCGGCCGGCTGCGAACCGCTTCTGCGATGCAATCCAGCACCAGGCGGACCCGCGGCTTATCACGAGTGCCACGATGGACACCGAGCCAGATCTCAGCCTGCGGAATCGGCATGGCCGGGTCGGCCAAATCGATGCGGAGGAGCATCGGCTCAAGGTCTGCCCGAAACCGTGGCAGGAGAGCAATGCCGCCGCCGCAAGACACCGACCAGTGCTGCGTTTCATAGCTGTCGGCCCGGAGCACCACGTGTGCACGGCCGGCGTGGGCACCCAGCCAGCTCGCCTGTGCCGAACTGGCCTGGTCGTTCAGCAGGGTGATTAGGCGATGCCCCGCGCACCCGGCGCCAAGGTCCGGATGGCCGTTTCGGGCCAGGTAGTCGACGCTGCCATACAAGCCGAAGGCGACCGTCCCAATGCTGCGCACGACGATGTCGTGGTGCTCGAACCGGCGCAGCCGCACGACGATTTCCGCCTCGTTGGTCGCAAGCGGCTCGCCGTGCAGGTCCGGCAACGCCTCGATCAGGATACCCGGCTGGTGCATGTGCAGCGTTGCGAAGCTTGGCGCGAGCAAATGGCTCGTCAGCATCTGCGGGCCGGCGACGCGGACCACACCCTCGACCCGGATATCGCGCCCGGCCACCGTCTGTTCGATCAAGAGCATCTCGGTCTCGACCCGGTGCACGGCAGCATGGATGCTCTCCCCGGCCAAGGTCAGCTCGTAGCCGTCCGCCACGCGTCGCAGCAGCTGGACGCCCATCTTCGTCTGCAGCGCCGCCAGTCGGCGGCCGACCGTGGACTGTGTGACACGTAAATGCCGCGCCGCCGCCGCCAGCGACCGATGGCGGGCAACGGCCAAAAAGAACCGCAGATCGTCCCAGTCGAGCACATCGTCCCCTTCGTTGCATGAAGCCGGCGTCACGCACCGCCCATAACGGCCCGCGACGCGGAGGCTGCGCATGCGCCTCCCGGCTCCGAAACCTATATGCATTCTCCGCGCACGTGGCCCAGGTGTGCTATCCCCCATGGGGAGACGGAGCGGATGCGGGAAGCTACGATCCCGTGGCGCGCTAGCCCGTTCGCAAGCGCCACCCGAGATGGGATACCATGAGAATCAAAGATAGGCCCGAATACAAGCGCAAGTCCCAGGTTCTCACGTTCCTGCCGACCGACTCCGTTTTCAGCGCCGTCCAGACCATGAGCGAGCGGAATTACGGTGCCGCCGTGATCGTCTCCCCGGACAGCAAACCGATCGGGATTGTCACCGAGCGCGACTTCATGCGCCGACTGCTCAACCAGGAGCGCGACCCGAAAACCACGGCACTCTCCGAGATCATGACTACGGACCTCAAGCTCGCCCGGGAGGAAGACGACCTGCTGGACTGGCTGCGGCAGATGTCCAACGACCGATTTCGTCACCTGCCCGTCGTGGACGAGGAAGGCCGGCTGGTCAGCATTCTGAGCCAGGGTGACTTCGTCAGCTTCACCTGGCCCCAGCTGCTCGGGCGGGTTGCCGAACAGACCAAGGCGACCTTCAACATTAACCCGTCCATCTTCACGGCCCTCGGCGTCCTGGTGGTCCTCCTGCTGGTCGTCGTCATCGCGATCGTGTCGGGGAGGTAAAGGGCGCCCACTTCGTCACCGCAACCCAGCACAGCCACTCACCACCGCCCCACCGGCCGCCGCCGCGCCCGCCACGCCACATACCAGGCCCACGCCAGCTGCGGCGGCAGCACCAGCAGCGGCGCCATCGCCCGCCCCACCCCGCTCGCCCCCAGGAACACCCACACGCATCCCGCCCCCCACAGCACGAACCCCCAATGCACCAAGGTCACGCTCCAGGCCGGCATGCCGCTTCGCTGCGCCACCTGATACAGGTGCCCGCGATGCCCTTGCGTCACCCGCTCCCCGGCCAGGCCCCGGCGCACCAGCGTCACCGCCACGTCGAACAGCACGCCCGCCAGCAGCATCGGGACCAGCAGCAGCCCAAGCTCCACCCCCTGGAACCGCCCTGCCGCCACCGCCAGCACCGCCAGCACGAAACCGCAGAACTGGCTGCCCACGTCGCCCAGGAAAATGCGTGCCCGGGGGAAGTTGAACGGCAGGAACCCCACCAGCCCGGCCCCCAGCATCAGCGCGCAGAAATAGACGAACCATCCGCCATGCGCCGCGGCCACCACTGCCAACGCCGCACAGGCCAGCGCGCACACGCCGGAGGCCAGCCCGTTCAGCCCATCGATGAAGTTCATCGCGTTGGTCAGCGCAACGATCCACAGCAGCGTGCCGGCCGCCCCCAGCCACCCGAGCTGCACGGTCCCCACCAGCGGCAGGTTGAGCGCATCCACATACAGCCCCGTCCCGACCGCCACGGCCGCCGCCCCCAGCTGCGCGGCCAGCTTCACGCGGAACGACAGGTCCCGCTTGTCGTCCAGCCACGACACCCAGGCAATGGCGCAGGCCGCCAGGATCACCCCCAGGAAATAGCGGTCCGCCACCCGCCCGAACTCGGCGAAGGCATACAGCACGACGATCCCGGCCAGGAACGCCGCCACCACGCCCACGCCGCCGCCCCGCGGCACCGGCCGCAGGTGCGAGCTGCGCGCCCCGGGCACGTCCATCGGCCCCAGCGCCACCATCCGCCGCACCACCGCCGCCGACAGCCCTGCAAGTCCCGCCGCGAACACCAGGTGCTTGAGCAGCGCGAGCAGGGTCAATCCGGAGCGGTCCAAGTAGGGGTGCGAAGCGGGCGGGATGCCGCTATAGGGTCAACGACGATGCCCCTGCAACGCCGCTCGCTGAACCGGATCGCCGTCAACGTCCTGCTCGACGGTGCGCTGGCCGCCATTGCCACGCCGCTCGCGCGCTACATCGCGGACCCGGGGGGCGGTCTGCTGCGCCCGCTCTGGTTTGTGGCCGGGGGCGCCATCACGCTGCTGATCGCCGGGCTGCCGTTCCGGATGCCGCAGCAATACTGGCGGTTCTCCGGCATCGAGGACCTGCTGGCCGTGGTCGGCGGATCCGTCGCCAGCGCCATCCTGTTCGCGCTCCTCCTCGTGAGCGCCGGGTTCCCGCTGCCCACGCCCACCTTCCCCGTGGTCCACGCGCTCGTGCTCATCGTGGCCCTCGGCACACCCCGCGTGCTGTATCGGCTGCGCCCCGGCCTCTTCCGCTCAGGTTGGGCCCGGGCCGGCTCCGCCGCCCAGGCCGTGCTGCTCGCGGGCGGCGGCGAGGGTGTGGACCTGTTCCTCCGCGCGCTCGAGTTCCGCGACGGGCGGGACCGGTTCCGCGTCGTCGGCATCCTGTCGCGCACGCCGGGCCAGGCCGGGCGCCGCATCCACCGCCAGCCCATCCTCGGCGCCATCGCCGAAGCCCCCGCCGTGCTCGCCCGCCTCCAATCGCAGGACCGCCTGCCGCACGCGGTGGTCGTGACGGACCACGACCTCGCCGGCCGAGAGCTCGCGGACCTGCTCGCCGCCGCCGACGCGCACGGCCTCACCGTCCGCCGCGCCCCCCGGCCCACTGCCCTCCAGGCGGCACCTGCCGCACTCGAGCTCGCCCCCGTCGCCATCGAGGACCTGCTGAACCGCCCCCAGGTCCCGCTCGACCGCGAGGGCATGGCGCGCCTCGTCCGCGGCCGCCGCGTGCTCGTCACGGGCGCGGGCGGCACCATCGGCTCCGAGCTCGCCCGCCAGGTGGCGGCCCTCGGCCCCTCCCGCCTCGTGTTGCTCGACAACGGCGAATACGCCCTCTGGCAGATCGACCTCGAGCTTGCCGAGAGCCACCCCGACCTCCCCCGCGAGGCCCGCATCGCCGACATCCGCGACGGCGGCCGCATCCGCGCCATCTTCGACGCCGTCCGCCCCGAGCTCGTGTTCCACGCCGCCGCCCTCAAGCACGTCCCCATGGTGGAGGCCAACCCCGAGGAAGGCCTGCTCACCAATGCGCTCGGCACCCGCCACGTGGCCGACGCCGCGCGGCACGTGGAGGCCCGCGCCATGGTGCTCATCAGCTCGGACAAGGCGGTCAATCCCAGCTCCGTCATGGGCGCCTCCAAGCGGCTGGCCGAGATGTATGTGCAGGGGCTGGACATCGCGGCACGCCGCGTCGATGTCGGCTCCGCCCGCCGGGCCGGCCAGAAGGAGGGGCAGCTGGAGGGGCAGATGCGCTGCGTCACCGTCCGCTTCGGCAACGTGCTCGGCAGCACCGGCAGCGTCGTGCCCTTGTTCCGCCGCCAGCTCGAGCATGGCGGCCCGCTGACCGTCACGCATCCGGACATGGAGCGCTACTTCATGACGGTCCGCGAAGCCGTCGGCCTCGTGCTGCAGGCCACCGTCGTCGGGACCACCGACGCCCTGGGGAACCTCGCCCTCCCCGCCGCCGAGCAGGGTGGCGTGTTCGTGCTCGACATGGGTGAGCCCGTCCGCATCGTGGAGCTCGCCCGCCAGATGATCCGCCTCGCCGGGCGCCGTGTGGCCCAGGACGGTGCGCCAGACCCGGAGGCCATCGCCATCCGCTTCACCGGCCTCCGCCCGGGGGAGAAACTGTTCGAGGAGCTGTTCCACGGCGCCGAGGCCCCCGAGCCCACGGGGCACCCCGGGCTGCTGATGTCCGCCCCCCGCACCGCCGACCCGGCCATCGTCGGCCGCGCCATCGACGAGATCGCCGCCCTCTGCCGCGCGGGCCAGGTCGGCTCGGCACTGCGCCAGCTCGGCCGCCTCGTGCCCGAGTTCCAACACGTTCCAGGCGAAACCGCCCGACCCCGTGAGGCCCCCTGATGGACCCGATCCCCTTCCTCGACCTCAAGGCGCAGCAGGCCCGCCTCGCCCCCCGCCTCCGCCCGCGCGTGGACGCCGTCATGGCCCATTGCCAATTCGTCATGGGCCCCGAGGTGGCCGAGCTCGAGCAGGCGCTCGCCGCCTATTGCGGCGCCAAGCACTGCGTGGGGGTGAGCAGCGGCACGGACGCGTTGCAGATCGCCATGATGGCCGAGGGCATCGGCCGGGGGGACGCCGTGTTCCTCCCCGCCTTCACCTACACCGCCACCGCCGAAGTCCCCCTCGTGCTGGGCGCCACCCCCGTGTTCGTCGACGTCGACCCGGCAACCTTCCAGATGGACCCCGCGCACCTCGAGGCCCGCATCGCCCAGGTGCAGGCCGAGGGCCGGCTCCGCCCCCGCGCGCTCATCGGCGTGGACCTGTTCGGCCAACCCGCCGACTGGCCCGCCCTCCAGCGCATCGCCGAGGCGCACGGCCTGTTCACCATCGACGACCTGGCCCAGTCCTTCGGCGCCACCCTCCACGGCGCCCGGCTCGGCACCCACGCCCAGGCCACCGCCACCAGCTTCTTCCCCAGCAAGCCCCTCGGCGCCTACGGCGACGGCGGCGCCCTGTTTACCGAGGACGACGACCGCGCCGCCCTGTTCCGCAGCCTCCGCACCCACGGCGAAGGCACCACCCGCTACGAGGTGCTCCGCACCGGCATGAACGGCCGCCTCGACACGCTGCAGGCCGCCGTGCTGCTCGCCAAGCTCGAGGCGTTCGACGGCGAGCTCGCCACGCGCGAGCGGATCGCCCAGGAGTACGACCGTCGTCTCGGCAACCTCGTCACCATCCCCGCCCGCGTGGCCGACAGCACCAGCGCCTGGGCCATCTACGCCGTCCTGCTCGAGAACGAAGCCGCCCGCACCCGGGTCCAGGCCGCCCTCAAGGCCCAAGGCGTCCCAACCGCCATCTACTACCCCCGGCCCCTCCACCACCAACCCGCCTACGCCCACCACCACGACGGCACCCCCATGCCCGTCAGCGAGGATCTTTCCGCCCACATCATGGCGCTGCCCATCCACCCGGACCTCTCCGACGCCCAGGTGGACCGCGTCTGCACCGCCATGGCCCACGCGATCGGGTGAAACCCTGCCGCGCCCACCTCGTTCGAACGCCATGACACAGCCGCAGCAGCCCAAGGACCCGCCATCCCAAGGCGCCAGCCCGGACACCGACACCGGCACCACCCCGCACGGCATCCCGGACGAGATGGACCACGGCGAGGCCAAAGGCACCCCGGATTCCGACCGCGCGAAGACGGAAACCGCGCCGAACCGCTGACTCTCGCCGTCATCGGGCCGCCTTCGGCCCGCGCGCAGGTATGGAGCACCCCCATGTTCGTCAAATTGCTTACAGCAACCCTCGTCGGCCTCACGCCCGCCCTCGCGGTTGCGCAGGCCCCTCCAGCCTGCCCACCCACCCCGGCCCGGGTCGTGCGCTCGGCCGGGGGTGTGGTGGACTATCTCGGCACCGTGCCCGGCCTTCCCGAGCTCTGCCGCATGCGCCGCACGGCGGACGGCGAGGGCGAACTCTACCTTGGTGGCTGGCGCTCCGACTGGCCCGGCGCCGGGCAGGCCTACCCCGCCCTGCGCGCCGCCATCCACGGGCCGGTCGGCACGCGGACGAGCTTCATCACCCGCTCCATCCCCGGCATGCAATGGACCGACAGCTTCATCAACGAGGGGATCGAGACCGTGACGGTGGACGGAACCGCCCGCCCTGCGCTGCGCCTGGCGCACGAGCGGGAAGGGATCGAGGGCAACACCTACCATTCCGTCATTACGCAGTGGAAGGACCTGGCGACCGGCATGACGCTGAAGACCGTCGAGCGGCAGATCTCGGGCCAGTCCTACGGCCCGAACACCACCTGGGAAGCGGTCCGGATCGAACCGCTTCGATGAAGGATCGGCTCGCGCGCCGACCAAGCTGCGCTGTGTGCAGCGCCGCCGTCAGCCCACTTCCACGACGAACGGCACCGTCCGCACCTGGCCGCCGCCCATGAACTGCACCCAGAGGGCATAGAGCCCAGCCTTTGGCGGCGTCATGTGCACCACGAGGTCGGGCGAAACCGTTGCCATCCGCCCCGCCATGCCATGCCCGCCATGCGCCCCGCCTCCGCCCGCCATGGCGTGCGCGTGCACGTAGGTCAGCTCCGCAACGCTCACGAACACCGCATGGGCCGCGACGCCGAGATAAGGCGCGAGGTCCGGCGCCGGCCTGCCATCCCGCAGCAAGTGCAAGCCGATCGCCGCCTCCTGCCCGGCCCTCAGCGGCACCCGGTCGAGCCGCGCGCCGTAGCGCCCGTCGCTGCCGCTGGGCGCCGTCGTGGTGCCGGGCCGCGCTGCGGAGGCCGTGTCGTCCAGCCGTACGCCGAAACGCGCCACCTGCTGCCCGAGCCCGGTCGGCACCGCATCGGCATAGACGTGCCACAGTCCGCCGCGCGGGAATGCCATCCGCACCGTGAACACGCCATCCGCACCGGGCCGCTCCGCATGCTCGTGCAGGAACGTCGTCAGGTCCTCGCTCACCGCGATCAGGTGCAGCTGCTTGCTCAGCTCGACATCGTAGCGGGTGATCGGCTTGCTTCCTCCGGCCGGCAGCATCGCCACCTCGAGGATGCGCACTCCGTCCGCCTCGGCTGCCCCCACATGCAGGGTTGCGGCCACCTGGGACCGGCCACCCGGCAGCGCGGGGATGCCCCGCAGCCTCTCCCCATCCGCCGCAAGGCCGAGGCCGGGCCGAAGCAGCGCGGTGCCGCCCAGCGCGAGCGCGAGGCGCCGGGCAATCATGCGCCAGCCACCGCGGCCGAGTAGCCCTCGCCGGCGATGGCCTGCATGACCACCTCCGGCCCGGCGCTTCCCGCCACCGTCACCTGCCCCGCCGCCAGGTCCACGCTCACCTGCGCGCCGGGACCGACCCGGTGCACCGCCTCCGTCACGGCCCGCACGCAATGGCCGCACGTCATGTCGCCCACGGCAAGCCGCATCACGCAGCACCTCCCATCAGCGCGTCGGTCACGCGCCGGGCGAAGGCGGCCGGGTCCGAGGGCAGCTCTCCATCCTGCACGCGCGCCACGTCCAGCAGCAGCCGGGCCGCGTCGGCGACGTCCTCCCCGGCCTCTGCCTGCGCCGCCAGGCGCCGCACAAGGCCGTGCCGCGGGTTCAGCTCGAGCGTGGGCGGCATGGCGAAGCTCGTCCGCCCATGCCGCTTCAGGATCCGCTGCATCTGCAGGTCCGGCCCGAACGACGGCGCCGATAGCACCACAGCACTCGCCACCAGCCGGTCCGTCGCCCGCACGTCGCCCACGGCCTCGCCGAGGGCCGCCTTCATGGCCTCGACGAGCTTCGTCACATCCGCCGCCACGCCCTCCACCGCCGCCTCGCCCAGCTTGTCCAGATCGGCCGCGCCCTGTGTCACGCTGCGGAGCTTCCTTGCCTCGAACTCGCCCAGCCGCTCGGGCCAGAACGCATCCACCGGGTCCGTCAGCAACAGCACCTCGACCCCCCGCGCCTTGAAACCCTCGAGTTGCGGCGACCCTGCCAGCGCGTCCGCATCGTCGCCGGCCAGCCAGTAGATCGCCTCCTGCTCCGGCTTCATCCGGCCCACATACTCGGCCAGCCCCGTCAGCCCCTCGACGGCCGTGGAGCGGAAGCGCAGCAGCGGGGCGAGCTCCGCCCGGTGCTCGCCATCCTCGTAGACGCCCTCCTTCAGCAGCGGGCCGAACGACTCCCACAGCTTCGCGTAATCCTCCGCATCCTTCGCACGGGTCTTCAGCTCGCCCATCACCCGGCTCGTCACCGCCTTGCGGATACGCGCCAGCACCGGCGTCGCCTGCAGCATCTCGCGGCTGACGTTGAGCGGCAGGTCCTCTGTGTCCACCACCCCCTGCACGAACCGCGCCCAGGGCGGCAGCAGCGCCGCCTCGTCGGTGATGAACATGCGGCGCACGTGCAGCCTGACCTGGCTTTCCCGCTTGCCCTCCACCGGCTCGAACGGCCGCATGCCGGGGATGAACAACAGCGCCGTGAACTCGATGGCCCCTTCCGCACGCCAATGCAACGTGGCCCACGGCGCGTCATAGGCGTGCGCGACGTGGTGGTAGAACTCCTTGTACTGCTCCTCGGTGATCTCCGCCTTCGGGCGGCGCCACAGCGCCGTGCCTTCGTTTGCGGCCCGCGCCTCGCCCTCCTCGGTCAGCAGGATCGGCACCGTGATGTGGTCGGCCCATTTCCGGATGATGGTCCGCAGCCGGATCGGCTCCAGGAACTCGTCCGCATCCTCCTTCATGTGCAGCACGATCGTCGTGCCCGCCGCCTCCCGCTCCGCCGGCGCCAGCGTGTAGGCCCCGGCCCCATCGCTCGCCCACGCCCAGGCCTCGTCTGTCCCGGCGCGCCGGCTCGTCACGACCACGCGGTCCGCAACCATGAAGGCCGAGTAGAACCCCACGCCGAACTGCCCGATCAGGCTGGGCTTCTCGCCATCCTTCGACTGCGAGGAGGCCTGGGCGGCCTGGCCGAACGCCCTTGTGCCGGACCGTGCGATGGTGCCCAGGTTCTGCGCGAGCTCGTCCTTGGACATGCCGACGCCATCGTCCTCGATCGTCAGCATGCGTGCCGCGACGTCCGGCACGATCCGGATCCCACTCCCCTCCGGGGCCGTCAGCGCCGCATCCGTCAGCGCCTCGAAGCGTCGCCGGTCGGTCGCGTCGGCGGCATTCGCAACCAGTTCGCGCAGGAAGATCTCGCGGTCCGAGTAGAGCGAGTGCACGACCAAGTCGAGCAGCCGTCCAACCTCGGCGCTGAATGCATGCGTCTCGGGCTGGCCCGCTTCGGTGTCGACCGTCTCGCTCATATCGGCTCCTGTGCAGCGACAAGCCGCGATATGTCCGCTCACGAGCTATGTTTCAACCGCGTGGACGCCGCCCCCTCCCGTGCGGGAGGGGAGAGGGCTGACCGCGCGCTTGATTCGACGTCGCGAAAAGCGGCTCTACTTCACCGTCCCATCGCTGGGCGGCACCGCGGCCGGCGCCGCACCCAGGGCCGGCCTCTGGTCGAGCTGACCCTTGTTCAGGTCCTCCACCCGGCGATCCCCGGTGTCGTTGCCCTTGTCGTTGCTTTTGTCCACGTTCTGGAAAGGCTGCTCCGCGTTGGCGGCCAGCACGCTCGGTGCCGTCCACAGCGCAGCCGCAGCCAACAGGCAGGCCGACGCGGTGAGCCGGATCATCGCGCCACGCCCGGCCTCGGCGACATGGGCATCGGCGACATGGGCATCGGCGACATGGGCATCGGCGACATGGGCATCGACGACATCGGGGCACCCGGCATCGGCGCCATCGGCTGCATCATGGGCGCACCCAGGCCCGGCATCGGAGCCGTCGTCGTGCCGTTGATGCCCCGCACGCTGTCCAGCTGCTGCTGGTTCAGCCGCTCCACCTGGCTGTCGCCCGTGTCGTTGCCGCGGTCGTTGCGCTTGTCGACGTTGCTGTGCGGCTGCCGGGCATTGGCGGCCAACGCCGGGGCGATCCCGAGGGCCAGGGCGGTCGCGACGAGGGCCGCGGTCGTAAGCTTCTGCATGGCGAGAACTCCGTTGCGAAGGTGGTGTCCTTCAAGCAACGCAGGGCCACCCCGCGCGATGCCTCGTTCACCGGATGGTGACGCCCTTGGCCGCCGAAACGAACGCTGCCACCAGCCCGGCATCCTTCACCCCGCGCACACGCTCCATGCCGGAGGACGCATCCACCGCCCGCGCGCCCGTCGCCTCGATGGCTGCAGCGACGTTCCCAGGTGTCAGCCCGCCCGCCAGCACCCAGGGCAATGGCGCCTCCCACCCCTGCAGCACGCCCCAGTCGAACGCCGCCGCATTCCCGCCGGGGCGCGTGTCCGAGGGATCCGGCTTGCGGTCCAGCAGCAGCCGGTCCACGCCAGGCGCCGCATCCGGCAGGTCGTCACGCCCGCCCACGCCCACCGCCCACCAGACCGGCACGCCGAAGCGCGCGCGCAGCGCCTGTGCGCGGGCGAGTGGTGCATAGATCTGCAGCGCCGCGAGCGGGACCGCCGCGAGCGCCGCCGCCACCTCGGCGTCGCCCGGATCAACGAACAGCCCCACCGGCCGCGCAGCACCCCGCACGAGCACACCCGCCTGCGCCGGCGTGATGGCTCGCGGCGATTTGGCATAGAACATGTAGCCCAAGTAGTCCGCCCCGGCCGCATTCACCGCGTCCATGGCATCCTGCGTCGTCACGCCGCAGACCTTGACCTCGACCGGCATCAGCGTGGGCGCCTCAGCCGGGGGGCGACAGCACACCCTGCCGCGGCCCCATCGCAACCGCCTGCCCCGGCGGCGCCGGCCCCGTCGACCCGGTCGTCCCTGGGGCCGCGCGCAGGGCCTGAACCTGAGCCTCGAGACGCCGCACGTTCGCCTCCGCCCGGCGCGCCCGCGCCCGCAGTTGCAGCGCCCCGCCCCAGGTGATGAATGCGCCCACCACGAACGTCAGCCCCGCCGCTGCCAACACCGCCAGCGAGAGCGGCAGGTCGATCAACAGGTCCGTGGGCCAAAGCCCCACCCGGACCACCTGCTGGTTCGACAGCGCGAATGCGACCAGGATGATCAGCAGCGGGATGACAATCAATATTCGCATCTCGTTCCTCGTCTCAGGCGGGCGCGCTCAGGCGCTGGCCCGCTCGGCCCGCGGCGCGCGCGTGGCCTTCATCGGCCCGCGGTTCACCCGCTCCCGCAACTCCTTGCCGGCCTTGAAGAATGGCACCGCCTTCTCCAGCACCGGCACGCTCTCGCCCGTCCGTGGGTTGCGCCCGGTCCGGGCATCCCGCCGCTTCACGGTGAACGCGCCGAACCCTCGCAGCTCCACGCGAGACCCACGGGCGAGTGCGGCCGTGATCTCGTCGAAGATCGTTGCCACGATCAGCTCCACGTCCCGGCTCGTTAGGTGCGGGTTCGCGCCGGCGAGGTCCGCGATCAGCTCCGACTTGGTCATGATAGGTCTTTGCTGCCCCAAAACGAATTGCCCGGTCCGGCACCGGACCATGCCCTTGTAGCGATGCGTTCGTCAACGCGAAGGTCGAACCGTGCTCCCACTCCCAACCCAGGACCGGGCTAGGGGGTAAGATCGACCACACGCACGGGCCTGAACCGCCCGAGCGACCTACTGCGCCGACCCGCCCTGCCACACCGCCCAGGCGCTCGCCCCCGGTTGCGGCCACCCGAGCACGCCCATCACCCCGGTCGCGGCATCCCCCGCCGCCCGCTCCCACACGGTCCCGACCTTCAGGTCGCGCACCCCCACGCTCTCCGGCACCTTCTTCTCGGCCGCCAACCACGCCCGCGCCTCGATCTCGCCGCCGATCTGGTCCAACAGGCCGAGCTTCAGCGCCTGGCGCCCCGTGTAGGCCCGGCCGTCCGCCAGCTCCCGCACGCGGGCCGGCTCCATCTTGCGGGCCTCCGCCACCATGCCGACGAACTGGTCATACATGTCGCCCACCAGCTCCTGGAGGTAGGCCCGGCCCGGCTCCGTCAGCGGCCTCGTGAAACTCGGCTGGTCCTTCAGCGGCCCGGACACGATCGCGTCCGCCCGCACGCCGAGCCTGTCGAGCAGGCCAGACACCTCGCCGGTCTGCAATATCACCCCGATCGAGCCCGTGAGCGTCGCGTCCCGTGCGAACACCCGGGCCGCCGGCAACGCCACCATGTAGCCCGCACTCGCCGCCGTGCCGCGCATCACGGCCACCACCGGCTTCACGGCCGCCACCCGGATCAGCGCCGCCCGCAGGCTCTCGCCGCCTGCAACCGAGCCGACCGGGCTGTCGATGCTCACGATCACGGCCGGCACCGACCGGTCCCGCGCGAGCGCGTCCACCGCCTCGATCAGCTTCCGGTTTTCGGTGATGACACCGGTGACGTTGATCCGGACGAGCTGCGGCCCGATGCCGCCCCGCCCGCCCGGCCGCACAAGCGCCAGCGCGGCCGCCACGAAGGCCACGACCGCCAGCACCCGCCAGAAGGTCAGGCGGCGCTTGAGGCGCCGCCTGTCCAGAAGCGCATCGGCCTCCAAGCTACTCGCTCGTCTGGTTGCGGCGACGGATTGCGGCACCCAGGATGTCGCCCAGGCTGGCGCCGCTGTCGGCGGTCCCGAAATCCTGGATGGCCTGCTTGTCCTCTTCCATCTCCCGGCCCTTGATGGTCAGGCTCAGCTTACGCGCGGCGCGGTCGATCGCCGTCACCTTCGCATCCACCTTCTCACCAACCGCGAACCGGTCCGGCCGCTGCTCGCTCTTTTCGCGCGCCAGCTCGGCCCGGCGGATGAAGCCGGTCAGCACGTCGTCGACCTTCACCTCGATGCCGTTGGCCTGCACCGCCGTCACAACGCACGTCACCACGTCGTTCTTCTTGACGCGGCTCAGCACGTCGGCCGCCGGGTCGTCCTGGAGCTGCTTGACGCCCAGGCTGATGCGCTCCTTCTCGGCGTCGATGTCGAGCACCTTGGCCTTCACGACCTGGCCCTTCTCGAACTTCGTCACCGCAAGCTCGCCCGACTCGTCCCACGACAGGTCCGAAAGGTGCACCATGCCGTCCACATCCGGCGCGACACCGACGAACAGCCCGAACTCGGTGATGTTCCGGATCTCGCCCTCGACCGTGCTGCCCACGGGGTGCTCGTCCTGGAACTGCTCCCACGGGTTCCGCTGCACCTGCTTCAGGCCCAGGCTGATCCGCCGCTTGCTGCTGTCCACGTCCAGCACCAGCACGTCCACTTCCTGGCTGGTCGCCACGATCTTGCCGGGGTGCACGTTCTTCTTGGTCCAGCTCATCTCGGACACGTGCACGAGGCCCTCCACCCCCGGCTCCAGCTCCACGAAGGCGCCGTAGTCGGTGATGTTGGTCACGCGGCCCGAATACTTGGCGCCCGGCGGATACTTCGCCGCCACACCCTCCCACGGGTCCGCCTCGAGCTGCTTCATGCCCAGGCTGATGCGCTGCGTCTCGCTGTTGAAGCGGATCACCTGCACGCGCACGGGCTGGCCGATCTGCAACGCCTCGCTCGGGTGGTTGATCCGGCGCCAGGCGATGTCCGTCACGTGCAGCAGGCCGTCCACGCCGCCCAGGTCCACGAAGGCGCCGTAATCGGTGATGTTCTTGACCACGCCATCGAGGATCATCCCCTCCTTGAGGCCCTGGATCAGCTCGCTGCGCTGCTCGGCGCGCGTCTCCTCCAGCACCGCACGGCGCGAGACCACGATGTTGCCGCGCGCGCGGTCCATCTTGAGGATCTGGAACGGCTGCGGGGTGCCCATGAGCGGGCCTACGTCGCGCACGGGCCGGATATCCACCTGCGAACCGGGCAGGAACGCCACCGCGCCGCCCAGATCGACCGTGAAGCCGCCCTTGACGCGGCCGTAGATGGTGCCGTTGACGCGCTGGTTGCCCTCGAACGCCTTTTCCAGGTTGGTCCAGGATTCCTCGCGCCGCGCCTTTTCGCGCGACAGCACGATGGCGCCGTCGCGGTCCTCGTAACGCTCGACATACAACTCGATATGGTCGCCGGGCTTC